>CANLIE010000004.1 GCA_947491225.1 uncultured Cellulophaga sp. | reverse complement strand
CCTTGTCTTTTAGGCAAGAGTTATATATTAAAAAATAACCGTAAATGATTTATAATAAATGTGTTACTCCTTTTTTAAGGCTCGACTAAGTAGCATTAGTGTCTATATTTACCAATACCCTAATAAGCCATCTCATTATAGATAATGTTAGACTTAAAAAACAAATAATTGCTCATAAAGAATAGAGCAAGAAAAGAAAGAGAATTTTAGGAAACGGAAAGAGGAAGAGTAGGCTAATTTTAAAAACTTCTTTAATTTGGCAACAAGGTTTGAAAAAGTTGCTCAACTTCGTAACTATGTAGAAAATGTCAAAAAATAAAGCGATAAAAGAAAGTACTTTTATTTAAAAATTGAATGATACAATCCTCTTATGGAAAAAGATAATGATTTACTAGATAAGGCTAATAGAGAAGATTTAATTTTTAAAATATTGGTAGAGGATGCAATTGATTAAAGAATTTCAAATAGCCTTAAAAAAACATAATATAAATTGCTAGTAAACTTTACAAAATAAAAAACCCTTGAAAATCAGAAGATTAACAAGGGTTTGTGTACTCGAGATGGGACTTGAACCCATACGGACTAATGTCCATTGGATTTTAAGTCCAACGTGTCTACCAATTCCACCACTCGAGCCTGTACTGTTTGTAAAAAACAGACAAATTGGTAATTTATATGAGCGAAAAAAGGGATTCGAACCCTCGACCTCCACCTTGGCAAGGTGATGCTCTACCCCTGAGCTACTTTCGCAATTATGATGAACGTTGTATCTTATTTAGATGCGGATGCAAATTTAATACAATTCTATAAAAAGCAAAGCAATTTTAAGTAAAAAAATAGACAATTTTTAAGTTACTGTTTTTAAGGCTTTCAATTTGCATAAAATGAGTAGGTTAGGAGGTTTATTTTTTTGTTTTAGATAACAATCTTTTTATTTCATTTAGTTTCATAAGTGCTTCTACAGGGGTAAGTGTGTCTATGTCTAGATGAATAATCTCGTCTCTTATCTCAACTAAAAGTGGGTCGTCCATATTAAAAAAGCTGAGTTGCATTTCATTTTCAATATCATTTAACTTAGTGGTTAACTCTTCACTAGAATGAGATTTTTCTAATTTCTTTAAAATTTTATTAGCCTTTAAGATTACTTGTTGTGGCATTCCTGCCATTTTAGCTACGTGAATACCAAAACTGTGTTCGCTACCGCCTGGGGTGAGTTTGCGTAAAAAAAGTACGTTGTTTTTTAGTTCTTTTACAGATACATTGTAATTTTTAATACGATCAAAAGTGGCTGTCATCTCATTCAGTTCATGATAATGTGTGGCAAATAATGTTTTTGCGTGTGAAGGATGTTCATGTAAATATTCAGATATGGCCCAGGCAATGGAAATACCATCATAAGTACTTGTACCTCGGCCAATTTCATCTAAAAGCACCAAACTTCTTTCAGAAAGGTTGTTTAAGATAGAAGCTGTCTCATTCATTTCTACCATAAAAGTAGATTCCCCCATAGATATGTTGTCACTAGCACCAACACGTGTAAATATTTTGTCTACACATCCAATTTTTGCAGATTCTGCTGGTACAAAGCATCCCATTTGTGCTAATAGTACAATTAGGGCTGTTTGGCGTAGAATAGCAGATTTACCACTCATATTAGGCCCAGTAATCATTATAATTTGTTGTTCTCTATTCAAGGTTACGTCATTGGCAATGTAGGTCTCACCAACAGGAAGCTGCTTTTCTATAACAGGATGCCTTCCGTTTTTAATGATTAATTCAGTAGAGTCATCTACAATTGGCGCTGTGTAATTATTTTCCGTGGCCAGTTGCGTAAAACCACACAGACAATCTAATTGTGCAATGAGTTGAGCATTGTTTTGTACTGGTGCAATATATTCTTGCATCCACGTTACCAATTGGGTAAAAAGTTGTTGTTCTACTATTTGTATCCGCTCTTCTGCACCTAGAATTTTACTTTCGTATTCTTTTAACTCTTCGGTTATGTAGCGTTCTGCACTAACTAAGGTTTGTTTACGGATCCATTCTTCAGGTACTTTGTCCTTGTGTGTGTTACGTACTTCTATATAATACCCAAAAACATTATTAGATGCTATTTTTAATGAAGTAATCCCCGTTTTCTTGGTTTCCCTTTCAAGCATTTTGTTTAGGTAATCCTTTCCAGAAAAGGCCAACCCTCTTAATTCATCCAATTCACTTGAAAAGCCTTTGGCTATAGTTTCTCCTTTTAGCATATTAACAGGTGCATCCTCACTAATCATTTCCTTTATCTTGGAGCGTAACAAATCACAAGTATGTAATTGGTCTCCAATAAGCTTAACAGCTTCATTGGTGCTTTTGCTTGTTAATTGCTTTATGGGCAGTACGGCTTCAAGAGAGTTCTTTAGTTGAACAACTTCTTTAGGAGATATTTTTGAAGTGGCAACCTTAGAGATCAATCGTTCCAAATCACCCATTTGTTTAATGGAGTGTTGTAGTTTATGTAGGCTTGTTTCATTGTTCTGCAAAAAAGAAACAACTTGGTGCCTTCTTTTTATTTTATCTACATTTTTTAAAGGCAAGGCTAGCCATCTTTTTAACAAACGCCCACCCATTGGAGATATGGTTTTGTCTATGACATCTAAAAGGGTAACAGCATTGGGGTTGTAAGAATGATATAATTCTAGGTTTTTAATAGTAAACCTGTCCATCCATATATATTCTTCCTCAGCAATACGCTGTAAAGTATTAATGTGTTGTAATTGATTGTGTTGTGTTTCTGATAGATAATGTAATATAGCCCCAGAAGCTATTATACCTTGTTGTAAGTGTGCTACTCCAAAACCTTTTAATGTTGTAGTGTTAAAGTGTTTTGTTAGTGTTTCTTGGCTGTAATCTTCTTGAAAAATCCAATCTTCCATAAAAAAAGTATGAAACTGATTGCCAAAGACATCAAGAAATTCTTTTTTGTGTGTTTTAGAGACCAAGACTTCGTTTGGTGCAAAGTTTTGTAAGAGCTTATCAATCTGCTCCTCAGTACCTTCAGAAGTTAAAAATTCTCCAGTAGAAATATCCAAGAAAGAAACTCCTGTTGTTTTACGTCCAAAATGTACTGCACATAAAAAATTATTGGTCTTGGCAGAAAGAATATCATCATTTAGTGCTACGCCAGGGGTTACTAATTCTGTAACTCCTCTTTTTACAATAGTCTTTGTTTGTTTTGGGTCTTCTAATTGGTCACAAATAGCAACACGTTGCCCAGCTTTTACTAATTTTGGCAAATAAGTGTTTAAAGAATGATGAGGAAAACCAGCAAGTTCTGTCTTTTCTCCACCATTGTTTCTGTGTGTACAGATAATACCAAGAATTTTGGAAGTCTTTACAGCATCGTCCCCAAAAGTTTCATAAAAATCACCTACACGAAAAAGCAGCAAAGCATCAGGATATTTAGTCTTAATGGTGTTGTATTGTTGCATTAAAGGGGTTACCTTCTTTGATTTATCGGTTTTTGCCAAAATAAATTTTAATAGGGTTTAACGTAAAAGAAATAGTAAACGAATTTAAGTTTTTCTCTTTGGTTACAAAACCTTTGTTGATATTTGTGGATAAGTTTACTGTTATTCAAAAATGTAATGCGAAAATTAAAGAACAACGAGTTAGATAGGCTAAATGTAGATGAGTTTAAGCAAGCAAAAAAAACGCCAATAGTCATAGTTTTAGATAATATTAGAAGCCTAAACAATATAGGATCCGTGTTTAGAACAGCTGATGCTTTTTTGATAGAGAAAATATATTTATGTGGTATTACTGCGCAACCGCCACATAAAGAGATACAAAAAACAGCTTTGGGGGCAACGGATAGTGTAGTGTGGGAGTATATGGATAATACATTGTCTGTAATAGAAAAATTGGAAAAAGATAATTATATAGTGCTCGCTGTGGAGCAAGCTGAAAATGCCACTTTTTTAAATGATTTTAAAATTGATGAAGCCAAGAAATATGCTTTGGTTTTTGGTAATGAGGTCAAAGGTGTATCTCAAGAAGTAGTATCTGCAAGTAATATTGTTTTAGAAATTCCTCAATATGGAACCAAACATTCCTTAAATATAGCCGTTAGTGTGGGTATTGTTGTGTGGGATTTATGGTCTAAGTTAAGACAATGATGGATTTTTTTACATAAAAAAGGCCCAACAATGTTGAGCCAATTATATAGTTTGAGTTAGTTAGTTTCTCTAAAAGAGATATGCAATTAAAGAAAAGCTTTTCGTTTTTGCAAATAAAATGTGAAATATGTGTTAATTTAACAATATTACATTTTTACAAATGCTCTACTATAAAACATTGTATTTTTTTTAAAATATAATCATAATCAGACTTTTTTCTTACAAAATCTAAATTGCTTACATCTATAATCAGTGTCTTTTGTTGAGGGTAACTTTTTATAAAATCTAAATAACCACTGTTAATTTTTTCTAGATATTCTGTTTGTATATTTTGTTCATAATCACGGCCTCTCTTTTTAATGTTTTCTAATAAACGTTCAGTATTTTGGTATAAGTAAATATAAATATCTGGTTTTTTTACTTCCTTGTACATTAAGTCAAAAAGTTTTCTATATAGTTTAAACTCTTCTTCTTGTAGTGTGACTTTGGCGAATATGAGCGATTTAAAAATGTCATAATCACTAACCATAAAAGTTTTAAAAAGATCTAGTTGAGAGGTGTCATCTATATACTGTTGATAACGATCTGCTAAAAAAGACATTTCCAATGGAAAGGCGTACCTACTTTGGTCTTCGTAAAATTTAGGAAGAAAAGGATTGTCTGCAAAACGCTCTAAAACTAGTTTTGCATTAAAACTTTCAGAAATTTTGTGTGCTAATGTAGTTTTACCAGCCCCTATGTTACCTTCAATAGCCAAGAACTGAACTTTAGAAAATAATTGTTCTCTTGTTGTGTATAACTTTCTATCTGTTCTTTTAAGTATGCTTTTGTCCTTACATTCTTGTAATAAGTTTCTAGAATCTTTATTAAAGATTGGATGGTAAAATTGAGGGGCTATATCAGTTAATGGGCGTAACACAAATTGCCTTAGTTTTAAATTTGGATGTGGTATTATTAAGTTTTCATTAGTAATGATTTCTTTTCCATAATAAATAATGTCTATATCAATCGTTCTTGCCTGATATCCTTTTTCGCTTAAACGTTCTCTTCCTAATTGTGTTTCAATACTTAAAATTATTTCTAATAATTCCGCTGCCGTTTTATGTGTATCTATGGCAATGCAAGCATTTAAAAAATCATCAGACTCAAACCCCCAAGAAGAACTTTTGTATACTCTTGATGTACTAATGATTATGCCAGCGGTTTCCTTCAGTAAAAAAACTGCATCTTGTAAGTTTACTATCTTGTTGCCTAAATTACTTCCAATAGAAAGGTAGGCTGTTATAGGATTGTTCTTCATCTAAAAAACAAAGTAAATAAAATAGTTGTAATGGGGCTATTTAAAAATTAAATATCTTTTCTGTAAGTATAAGAAAAGGCTAACTTAATTATAATTTGACCATAGAGAGGCAAATTAAAGAGTTTAAAATACCTATAATAATGTCTGATAAAAAACAGGCATATACTATATTAGGAACATTTTTCATTACATCTTTGGTTGTTTTTAACCTTATTTTTTAAAAGTTTTTTATAAGGAAGCCTTTTGGTTATATAAAAATATTTGGGAAACCTATATTTGAGATTTATGTTGTAATACTCCCTTGTCCTATTACTTTTTTTAATCACAGATTTGATTTCTGAAATTTGTGAAAAAAAGAATGCCAACCATATTGTTGTTGCTAGCATTTAGTATCATTTTTTTCGTTGTTTATTGTTTGGGTGTTATCATATACAAAAGCAACAGAATGGTCGCCTGTTAATAATGTAATGTTTAATGATATATTAGAAAATACAATAGTAACTGTCTTTTCTTCTATATTATACTATTTATTGGTGCAGTTCATAGATATACGGGTCTATCATTTTTAGAAAAAATTTACAAAAAGAAAGCATTTGTGGCTCCGTAATAATTTTTCTACTTTCACTTCTTAGTTTGTAGATACGTTTACTGTTGTTTTTTTATTATACTTAATTTGGTAAAATTTCTAGTGATAGATTTACAAGGTTGTTAATTAGTGAATTTATTTTTAAGATAATTATAGCATTTTTAGACACCCCTTTGTTATATTTTTTCGTATATATGATGTGTAAAAGGTTTAAGCTTAAAATAGGAGAGGAAATTAACTAGATCTAATAATAAAATTAAGTTCTATTTGTTTTTAATTCTATACAATTAATTGTTATAAATAATAAATGCAATAAGTAAATATTATATGAAAAAGAAAATTTTTAAAGTTATTGGAATTGTTTTGTTATTGTTTGTTGGGCTATTGATAGCTGCACCATTTTTTTTGCAAAGTAAGATTGAACAGATGATAAAAAAGAAGGTAAATAATAATGTTGAAGCTACATTAGATTTTGATAGCGCAGATCTTAGTTTGTTCTCTAGTTTTCCTAATGCAAAAGTTATTATAAAGAATTTAGTTTTATTAAACAAAACTCCTTTTGAGGGCGATACACTTTTTGCTTCTAAAGAAATTACTTTAGATATGGCAATTACAGAACTTTTTAAAGATGCTACAGAACCAATAGGTGTTAAAAGTTTTACTGTGGATGGTGCCAAGCTAAATATTATGATAAATAAAGATAGTATTGCTAATTATGATATTGCTAAAAAAACCTCAGTTACGCCAGTGTCAGAAACAAAGGCAACTGAAAACAGTAGTTTTACCTTGGCAATGGAATCTTATAAGATTACAAATTCTAGTATTATCTATGTAGACCAAACATCTGGTATGGCTTTAGCGTTAACAGATGTACAGCATTTTGGTACAGGAGATTTGTCTTTAGAAAAATCTGAGTTAGGTACAAAGACCAATGCACTAGTGTCCTTTGGTATTGGAGGTACTAATTATTTAAATAAAAACTCAATTGCTTTAGATGCTTTAATTGGTATAGATTTAAAAGAAAGTAAATATTCTTTTTTAAAGAACGAAGCTTTAATTAATCAGTTGCCACTTGTTTTTAATGGTTTTGTGAAATTGAATGATGATAACCAAGAGGTAAATGTTAATTTTAAAACACTGTCTAGTGAGTTTAAAAACTTTTTAGCAGTTGTGCCAGAAAAGTATTCTAAAAGTATAGACAATGTAAAAACCACTGGAAAATTTACTATAGAAGGTAATTTAAATGGTATAGTAGATGAAACGCATATTCCTAAGTTTTCTATAAAACTAAATTCTGATAATGCTTCTTTTAAATATCCTGACTTGCCAAAGTCAGTTACTAATATATTTATAAATGCAGCAATAGATAATGTTACTGGTTTGGTTGAAGATACTGCAGTAGATATTAAAAAATTAGCTTTTGCTATAGACCAAGATAAATTTAGCCTTACCTCTAAAATTACAGACTTAATGGGTAATACTAAAGTAAAAGCACATTTAATTGGTAAAATGAATTTAGCAAATATTTCTAAAGCATATCCAGTACCTACAGATTTAAACTTAAAAGGGTTGCTAAATTCAGATATATCTACCTCTTTTGATATGGCTTCAATAGAAAAAGAACAATACCAGAATACAGCTACGAGTGGTACATTAGACCTAAAAGATTTTGAGTATAATACAGACGAATTAAAAAACCCAGTACAGATAACAACAACATCTTTAACATTTAATCCTAAAACGGTTTCTTTAAATGAGTTTCAGGGAAAAACAGGAAAAACAGATTTTTCAGCTAAAGGAACAATTACCAATTTATTAGGTTTTATGTTTAAGGATGAAAAGGTGAAAGGAGATTTTACATTAAACTCTAATACATTTGCTTTAAACGATTTTATGGTTGATGAAGAAAAAGCAGAAACAATAGCAACCCAAAAAACAGAATCAAAACCAGTTGTAGCAGAAGAGAAGTTAAAAATTCCATCGTTTTTAGACGCAACAATTACTGCTAATGCAAATACAGTACTGTATGATAATTTAGCGCTTAAAGATGTAAAAGGCACATTGCGTATTAAAGATGAAACAGCAACTTTGTCTAATATGACATCTGCTTTATTTGGTGGTAAAATGTCTTTTAATGGTAATGTGTCTACTAAAAATGAAGCAGCTACATTTGCTATGAATTTAGGGATGAACCAGTTTAATATTAGTCAAGCGCTTAAAGGGCTAGAAATGTTAGAAGTTTTAGCGCCAATTGCTAAAATTGTTAGAGGTAATTTAAATTCTGATATTTCTATAGCGGGTAATTTAAAAGATGATTTTACACCAGATTTAGCGACTATATCTGGTAAGGTTTTGGCAGAGTTATTATCTACAGAGCTAAATGCCAAAGAAGAAAAATTTATGTCAGCAATAGCTGATAAGCTTAGTTTCTTAAAACCAGAAAAATTAAACTTAAACGGTTTAAAAACAGCTTTATCTTTTAATAATGGTAAGGTAAGTGTAAAGCCATTTAAACTAAGCTACGAAGATATTGTAATGAATGTATCTGGTAGCCATACGTTTGATACTAAACTGGCTTACAATGCAACTGTTGAGGTGCCTGCAAAATACTTGGGTGGAGATATTAATAAACTTATTGCTAAAATAGATGATAAGCAATTAGAAAACTTAACCATACCAGTTACAGCTAATATTGGCGGTAATTTTACAAGTCCAGAGGTAAAAACTGACTTAACAAGTGGTGTTAAAAGCTTAACAAGCCAATTGGTAGAGATAGAAAAACAAAAATTAATTGCTAAAGGTAAAGATAAAGCTGCAAGTGTTATTAATGATTTATTAAATAAAAATAAATCTAAAACAGATTCTTTAACTAAAAAGGATAATAATATATCTGTAGTGAAGGATGTAGTAGGTGAACTGTTTGGTAAAAAAGATACTACAACAGTAAAGCAAGATTCTACTGCTAAAACTAAAAAAGAAGAGCAAAAAGATATTGCCAAAGAAATTTTAGGCGGGTTGTTTGGGAAAAAGAAAAAAGAAACAAAGAAGGATACTACTAAGCAATAATTAGGCTTATGTAGTAACCTTCGTTACTCCTAATATTAAAAACAGTATTGTCATTAAAGATTAGATACTGACCTTTAATGCCTGTAAGGACACCTTTGTAGCTTGGGGTCTTGTCTAGATTAAGGCTTTTTACCTTTTCTGGATATTTCTCAACAGGAAAATGTAAGTGCGTTTCCTGATTATCTTCAATAAAATAAGGTATAGCTTCTGCTGGTATGTATTGTTTTAGATTATTACGCCATTCTATAAGGTTTTCATCAACAACAGTATTGGTCAGCATTTTTCGCCAGTTTGTTTTATCGCCTACATGGTCTTTTAATGCAACTTCAGTAACACCTGCTAAATAACGGTTAGGTACTTCTACAATCTCTATAGCTTCGTGTGCTCCTTGATCAATCCATCTGGTAGGTACTTGTGCTTTACGAGTAACTCCAACTTTTACATTGCTAGAATTGGCTAAATAAACAATATGTGGTTGTAATTGCACTTTTTTTTCATAAGCTAAATCACGATCTTCTTGGTCTAAATGAGCGGTGCTTAACTCAGGTCTCATAATCCAATCTCCAGCAGTAGGAATTTCAAAAAAACAAGATTTACAGAATCCTTGTCGGTATATAGGCTTGTCTAAGTTACAGTTAAGGCATTGGTGCTTTATAAATGTAATCTCTACAGATTTGTTTAAAATTTGATTTACGTTTAAGAAATCATTTTCAAAAACCAAGTAATATTGTATGGGGTTTCCGTTTTCAGTTTGCATTTTTCGTAAAACACCTTGGTACTGCATAAAATCTATTTGAATATTAAATATGGATAGGCTATTTTTATCAAAATAACCACTGAAATTTTTCAGGATAAAGATACCTAAAAATGTCAATACCTTTTGTTAATTCTATTGCTTCTTGGTTGCTGAAAAAGCGGTATCATCAAATAGAACTTTTTTTAAAATACCCTGGAGAGGTACAAGAAGAAGTAATGTTTAAGCTGTTGAGTATAGCTAAAGATACTGAAATTGGTAGAAAATATGATTTTGCTTCTATAACAGATTATAAAACATTTACAGAGCGTTTACCTATAGTGCCTTATGAAGAAATAGAACAACTAATAGAGCGTACCAGAAAAGGGGAACAGAATATTTTTTGGCCTACCGCTATAAAATGGTTTGCAAAGAGTAGTGGTACTACAAATGCAAAGAGTAAATTTATTCCTGTAAGTACAGAAGCTTTGGAAGATTGCCATTATAAATCCGGAAAGGATTTATTGTGTTTGTACCTTAATAATAATGAAAACTCACAATTGTTTACTGGTAAGAGTTTGCGCTTGGGTGGTAGTAAAGAATTATATGAAGACAATGGAAGCTTTTTTGGAGATTTGTCTGCTATTTTAATAGATAATATGCCTTTTTGGGCAGAGTTAAGTAGTACGCCTAGTAATAAGGTGTCTTTAATGAGCGAATGGGAGACAAAGTTAGACGCAATAATTAATGAGAGTAAGCAGGAAAACGTAACCAGTTTGGCAGGAGTTCCTTCTTGGATGCTAGTTTTGCTCAATAATATGTTGGAACAAACTGGTAAATCTCATTTGTTTGAAATTTGGGAAAATTTAGAAGTTTATTTTCATGGAGGGGTTAGTTTTAATCCATATAAAGAACAATATGAAAATTTATTACCAAGAAAGAGGTTTAATTATTATGAAATTTACAATGCTTCTGAGGGTTTCTTTGCTATACAAGATAGAAACAATGCAGATGATTTATTGTTGATGTTAGATTATGGCATTTTTTATGAATTTATAGCAATGGATACTTATGATACTATAAATCAAAAAGTGATAGCACTTTGGGATGTAGAATTGCATAAAAATTATGCTATTATTATTACAACCAATGCAGGGCTATGGCGTTACAAAATTGGAGACACAGTTAGGTTTACTTCCATAAATCCATACAGAATTAAAATAACAGGGAGAACCAAACATCATATAAATGTATTTGGAGAGGAGTTAATAATTGAAAATGCAGAGGAGGCTCTTAAAAGTGTATGTAAAAAGACGGCTGCTCAAATAAAAGATTATACCGTTGCCCCCATATTTATGAAAGGAAATGAAAAAGGGGCGCATGAATGGATTATAGAATTTAGAAAGGTTCCCAAAGATATAAGTCATTTTACAGAACTTTTAGATAATGCATTAAAATCATTAAATTCTGATTATGAAGCAAAACGTTATAATAATATTACATTAAAATTACCCAATGTGCACATTGCTAGAGAGAACCTATTCTATGATTGGTTAAAGGGTAGAGATAAATTAGGAGGACAGCATAAAATACCTAGATTATCTAATAAAAGGGACTATGTCGATGAATTACTTCTAATGAACAAGTAAATTAGTTTTTTTTGTAGTTATAGTTTAATTTGCATTAAATAAACCTAACCAGTTAAAACTATTAAACTTATGACTTCAGAACGATTAGTTGTGTTATCCGATATGTGGGGCGCAAAAAAGGGATTGTGGATCACGTCTTACCTTGCATACCTTCAACAATATTTTGAGATAGAATATTATGATATTCAACAATTAGCTAATATTAATGTGCTGGTAGATACTGAAAAGAACATACATACGGAATTTATAAACGGAGGTATGGATGTTGCTGTTTCTCATTTAGTAAAAAGAGAAACAAAGCCTGCTCATTATTTAGCGTTTAGTATGGGAGGAGCTATAGCTTGGAAGGCAAATTTAAAAGGAGTTCCAATGAAATCTCTTTATACGGTTTCTGCAACTAGGGTAAGAAAGGAAGTTGAAAGAGTTGATTGTACTGTGAATATGTTATTTGGAGGTAAGGACTTATATAAGCCATCAACAAAGTGGTCCGAAGCAATAGGGGTTGAGTTAGAAATAATTGAAAATTTTGGGCATGAAATGTATTCTGACGAAAAAATTATGCAAAAGGTAAGTAAAGATCTTTTAGCTAAAGTTATAGTTAAAGTTGATAAAGAAAAACAGGTAAAGCAAACTAAAGTGTTGACAAAAAAAATATCCTAAAGAAAACCTTCAGGACATTTATTGGAATGTTTTTATAAGTGTTTTGTTATGAAACAGCTTTTAATTTTTTAATTGTATCATAAGATAATTTTTGTTCTGCATATGGTTTGGTTACCCTAAACTCTTTTTCATCACTACTTGGTAGCTCAAACATTGCGTCTGTAAAAATAGCTTCACATAAAGAGCGTAATCCTCTAGCTCCTAGCTTGTACTCAATTGCTTTAGAAACAATATAATCCAGTGCTTGCTCTGTTATAGAGAACGTTATGTCATCCATTGCAAACAATTTTTCATATTGTTTTATAATTGCATTTTTAGGTTCTGTGAGTATTGCCCTAAGTGTTTTTTCATCTAAAGGGTTCATATGTGTTAATACAGGTAAACGACCTATAATTTCAGGGATTAAACCAAATTCTTTTAAATCTTTTGGTATTATGTATTGTAAAATATTAGTGTTGTCTACATTGTCATCTAGTTTAGATGCGCTATATCCAACGGCTTGCATATTTAAGCGTTTGGTAATAATACGTTCTATTCCATCAAAAGCCCCACCAGCTATAAATAAAATATTTTCAGTGTTTACTTCTATAAATTTTTGATCTGGGTGCTTTCTGCCTCCTTTAGGGGGCACATTTACAACTGTTCCTTCTAGTAATTTAAGTAAGCCTTGTTGTACACCTTCGCCAGAGACATCTCTTGTTATTGACGGGTTATCACTTTTGCGAGCAATTTTGTCAATCTCATCTATAAAAACTATACCTCTTTCAGCCTTTTCTAAATTATAATCTGCTGCCTGTAGTAAACGTGTAAGTAAGCTTTCTACGTCCTCGCCAACATAACCAGCTTCTGTTAAAACAGTAGCATCAACAATGGCTAAGGGCACATTTAGCATACGGGCTATTGTTTTGGCCATAAGGGTTTTTCCTGTCCCTGTTTGACCTACCATTATAATGTTACTCTTTTGAATCTCTATGTCGTCGTCATTGCTCTTTGGTTGCAGTAATCTTTTGTAGTGGTTATAAACTGCAACAGACATTACTTTTTTGGTTCGTTCTTGACCTATAATAAAAGTGTCTAAAAACTTTTTTATATCCATAGGCTTTTTTAGAACCAATTCAGCAGATAAGCTATCGGTTTTAGATTGTTTGGTATCTTCTATTACAATGCCATAAGCTTGCTCTATACACCTATCGCAAATATGAGCACCTTCGCCAGCAATTAGTATGTTTGTTTCTGCTTTAGTTCTTTTACAAAAAGAACATTCTAAATTTTCCTTTGCCATAACTCTACATCTTCTCTTTTTTAGAGATAGTTTTAGTCGAAATTAATTTTTATCCCTAACTAAAATTTCATCTATCATACCATATTTTTTAGCCTCATCGGCTCTCATCCAGTAATCCCTGTCACTGTCGTTGCTAACTTTATCAAAAGTTTGTCCAGAATGGCTGGCAATAATGTTGTATAACTCGTTTTTTAATTTCAATATTTCTCTTGCGGTAATTTCAATATCACTAGCTTGTCCTTGTGCACCACCTAAGGGTTGGTGTATCATTACACGAGAGTGTGTTAAACCACTACGCTTTCCTTTCTCTCCTGCACACAGTAAAACTGCGCCCATAGATGCAGCTATTCCTGTACAGATAGTGGCAACATCTGGCTTTATAAATTGCATTGTGTCATATATGCCTAGACCTGCATATACACTACCTCCTGGAGAGTTAATGTATATTTGAATATCCTTAGAAGCATCAGCACTTTCTAAGAACAATAATTGTGCTTGTACAATATTGGCAACTTGATCATTTATGCCTGTTCCTAAAAATATGATTCTGTCCATCATTAATCTAGAAAAGACATCCATAGCAATGGCGTTTAATTGTCTTTCTTCAATAATGTTAGGTGTCATATTGGTTGGGTACATAGTGCTCATAATCTGATCATAATACATACTATTTATCCCTTGGTGTTTTATAGCGTAATTTTTAAATTCTTTTCCGTAGTCCATTTTTTGTATTTGGTAATTTTAAATAAAAAAGGTGCCGAAAAAATACTTTCGGCACCGTAAATATACTTATTTTTTTTAGTGACGACCTAATACTATAAACTGCTTTTAAGGTCTAAAAGTATAGTTTTACACTAAATTTAATGGAATGTTAAGTTTTTAGCTTTTAATATCATTGATATTGTATAGAATACTTTGACTAAAAGTGTTTATTTTCCATATACTTCTTTAATGAAATCGTCATATGTGACTTCTTTTTCTTTTAAGTTCCCTTTCTCTTTGTAAAGATTTAATAATTTTTGGCTCATCAATTGTTCTGATAGTCTTTTAACTTCATCTTGATTAGACATTATTCTGCCTGAAATATTATCTAATTCTTCTTCTGCAGGATTTAAATGACCATATTGAGCCATCTGAGACTTAATGAAACCTTTTGCAAATTCTTTCAATTCATCAAATTGTACCTGTAAATTATTTTCTTGAATTATTTTACCTTCAATTAACTGGTAGCGTAACCCTTTTTCAGATTTTTCAAACTCTGTGCTTGCTTCTTCTTCTGTTAATGGTTTTTCACCTGTCATTTGAATCCATTTCTTTAAGAATTCAGTAGGTAAATCAAACTTTGTATTTTCTATAAAGTTTTCAGTAATATCATTTAGTAATTTCTGGTCAGATTGTTGCTCAAATTGCTTTTCTGTATCTTCTTTTATCTTAGCTCTTAGTTCTTTTTCAGAAGTAATTTTTTCATTACCAAACAATTTATCAAATAATTCTTGATTCATTTCTGCTGGCTCACGCTCATTTATTTCTTCTATTGTAAAAGTAACTTCTGTAGTTAAGTCTTTTGCCTTGTCAGCAGCTATACCTAATGCGCTAGATAATTGGTAATCTTCTTTAAAAAGACCTTTTGTTTTTAAAGTAATAACATCTCCAACTTTTTTTCCAACTAAGTCATCTGTTGCTTTTTTAGCTTTTATGTTTTTTAGCTCTATTGTTGTTTTGTTGTCTATTTCTTCAATTTCATTTGTAAAAGTACCAGTTAATTCATCAGTTTTGGAAACTTCATTTTTAGAGATAAGTTTACCATATTGTTTTTCAATACGTTCAACTTGCTCATCAATCATTTTCTTATCTGCAATAATTTTATAATGAGTTATTGCTTTTTTAGTTTTCACTGGAGCATCAAATTCAGGAGCTAAACCTAATTCAAATTCAAAGTTCAAGTTTTCAGCATCCCAATTAAAATCGTCTTGTTGTTTTGGTAATGGGTTGCCAAGAACATCTAATTTTTCCTCAGTTAAGTACTTATTAAGGTTTTCTTGTATAAGTTTATTAACTTCATCTACTAAAACCGCCTTACCATATTGTTTTTTAATAAGACCCATAGGTACATGTCCTTTTCTAAAACCAGGTATGTTAGCTTGCTTTTTATAATCATTAAGAATGGCTTGCACCTTCTCTTGGTAGTCTTCTTTAGTGATAGCAACTTTTACAACTGCATTTAATGCATCTATCTGCTCTTTTGTAATGTTCATTTTTGAATTTGATTTTACTTAAATAAAATGGGCTGCAAAAATAATATATTTTAATTACCTCCACAAGTTTTTAAATGATTGTAATACAAAAGGATGAGTTATTTTTTCTTATCATTTTTTAAGATAGAAAATAATATGGATTGTAAGAAAGATAATAACAGGCTAAATACTATGGCCCACAGTAAATTATCTACCCAAAAACCATCTATGAAATAATCTGCCAATAATATTATACAAGCATTTACTATCAATAAAAATAACCCTAGTGTTATAATGGTAACTGGTAATGTTAGTATTACCAATAAGGGCTTAATAAAAAAGTTTAAAAGGCTTAATACAACGGCAACAATGATGGCAGTTGTGTAGTTGTCTACTCCAACTCCAGGAAGTATTTTAGCGAGGACAATAACTGCAATAGCACTTAATAATATACGTAAAATTGTTTTCATAGCTTGTAACTTATTTGTTGTAAACGGTTAATTTCTTATAAAGATAAGTGATTTTTCTAAGAATTCTTTTGGGTTTTCTGCGTGTAACCAATGGCCAGCATTGGAAATGGTTTCTATTTTTGCTTTAGGAAAATGTATTTTAATGGCATCATAATCCAGTGGTAATATGTATTCTGATTTGGACCCTCTTAAAAATAGAGTAGGTTTATTAAAAATAGCAGAGGCTTCAATATTTTCACCAATTTGTTCCATACGTTCAGCTAAAACTTCTAGATTAAATCTAAAATCTAGTTTTCCTTTTTCTTTCCAAAACAGATTTTTTAGTAAAAATTGACGTATTCCTGAATTAGAAATATATTTGGATAATTCTTCACTGGCTTCAGTTCTAGATGTAATTGCATTTAAATCTAATGCTTGTAAACCGTTAATTATTTCGTGGTGGTGTGGTGGGTAAAACTTTGGAGCAATATCTGCAATTAATAGTTTGCTTACCAATTCTGGGTGGCTACATGCAAGTTGCATAGCTGTTTTGCCCCCCATAGAATGGCCTAAAACAATACAGTTGCTTAAATTGTGTTCTACAATGTATTCTTTAATATCATTAGCCAAAATATCATAGTTGAACTCTGCAGAGTGAAAACTTTTTCCGTGATTTCTTTGATCAATGAGGTGTGTTTGTAAGCCAGATTCAGCATATTTGTTGCCTAAGGTTTTCCAATTGTCTGACATTCCTAAAAAACCGTGTAAAATCAATAGCGGTTTACCTTCTCCTGTTATTGTAGAATGTAATTTTTGCATTATTTTAATTTGTTTAAATACATATTTACCACATTATCTAAACCAAGATATAAGGATTCGCTTATTAGAGCGTGCCCAATGGAAACCTCTAATAGATGGGGTATATTGTCTTTAAAATATTTAATATTTTCTAAGCTAAGATCATGACCTGCATTTATTCCTAGTCCCAATTCATAAGCTATATTAGCGGCATTAGTAAATGGTTCAACACCTTTTTTATTGCCAGAAGCATAAGCGACAGCATAACTTTCTGTGTATAATTCTATACGATCTGTGCCCGTTTTTACAGCACCTTCAATCATTTTTTTATCAGCATTTACAAAAACAGAAGTTCTAATATTATTTTCTTTAAAAGTAGAAATGACATCTTTTAAGAAATCTTTATGTTTTACGGTGTCCCACCCTGCATTAGATGTAATAGCGTCTACGGCATCTGGAACAAGAGTTACTTGTGTAGGTTTAACTTCCAAAACAAGGTCAATGAATTTCTGAATGGGATTTCCTTCAATATTAAATTCTGTGGTTACAATTTGTTTTAAATCGCGTGCATCTTGGTATCTAATATGCCGCTCATCTGGCCTTGGATGTATGGTAATTCCTTCTGCTCCAAAAGATTCTATGTCTTTGGCAACTTTACATAAATTAGGAACATTACCTCCTCTAGAATTTCTTAAAGTGGCAATTTTATTAATGTTAACGCTTAATTTTGTCATTTCTATTATTTTTAACTATTGCAAAAATACAAATAAGGCATAGCTTTTGTTATTAGTTTGTAAAGGATTTTTATATTAAAAGACTTCATAATTATGAGCTAGGTCGAAAAAATTATTATTAATTTGCACTATTATTAAAATTATGCAGATACAATCTCACATATTAACTACAATTCCTGTGTTTTCTATTGATGACACTATGGAGAAAGTAATTCGTTTTTTTAAAACAACTACTTTTTCTCATGTTGCTGTTATAGATGATAATAGATTGTTAGGAATGATTTCTGAAAATGATTTTAAAACCTTTGAAAAAGGAAAGAAAATTGAAGATTATAAATTTAACCTAGAAGCTTTTTATGTAAGCTCAGAAACATTATGGTTAGATGTATTAGAGGTTTTTGCAAAAAATGATGCCAATATAGTACCGATATTAGACAAAAATCAATTTTTTGTAGGGTATTATGATTTAGCAGACATCGTTGGTGTTTTTATAGGAACTCCCTTTTTTACGGAACCAGGAGGTATTTTGGTGGTCGCAAAAGGACTGTCTGATTATTCTTTTAGTGAAATAGCACAGATTGTAGAAAGTAATAATGCTAAACTCTATGGTGCTTTTATAACAGAAATAGCGAGTGATGTAGCTCAAATTACCTTAAAAATCACTTCAGCTAATTTAAACGAAATTATTCAATCTTTCAGACGTTATAATTATAGTATTTTATACGGAAATGATAATGACCTTTTTTTAGAAGATTTAAAAGAGCGCTCTAATTATTTAGACAAATATCTTAATGTATGAAAGTTGCCATTTACGGACAAACTTATAACAGAGAAACAGTAGCTTATGTTTTAGAACTTTTAGATGAACTAAAGGAACATAATGCAACTGTTTCTTTTGAAAAAGACTTTTATAATTTTATAGTGGCATTAGAAAAGATAGGAACTTTTTTAACCTTTACGGAGCATAGAGGTTTAGATGCTTCTTTTAATATGTTTATTAGTTTTGGAGGAGATGGCACCATTTTACGTGCTATTACTTATGTGAAAGATTTAGGAATACCTATAGTAGGCGTCAATACAGGGAGGTTAGGGTTTTTGTCAACTTTTAAAAAAGAAGATGTTAGAAAAGTTGTGCAAGAGTTTGTTGTCAATGCTTATTCTATAGTAGATAGGAGTTTGGTAGAAGTTACTTCTAATGTTCATATCCCTGAGTTTGGTAAAATGAATTTTGCTTTAAATGAAGTTACAGTTAGTAGAAAAGATACTACTTCTATGATAACGGTAGAAACATCTTTAAATGATGAGTATTTAAATTCTTATTGGGCAGACGGACTTATTGTCTCTACTCCAACAGGTTCAACAGGATATTCATTAAGTTGTGGTGGGCCGGTAATAACCCCAACAGCAAAATCATTAGTTCTAACGCCCATAGCTCCACATAATTTAAATGCAAGACCCTTGGTGGTTTCAGACGATACCGTAGTAAAGTTAAAAGTGTCAGGGAGGGAGAAATATCATTTAGTATCATTGGACTCTAGAATAGCTACTTTGGAAAGTGGACATGAAATAATAGTGAAAAAAGCTAGTTTTACAATAAAAATGATAGAGTATACTTCAGAAAGTTTTTTAAAAACACTTCGGAATAAATTGTTGTGGGGAGAGGACAAGCGTAATTAATTGTTTTGTAAACAATAAAAGCTTTATAAAACTGTTATTCAAAAAGAGAACAGATATATAATAATTAAAGAAATAAATTCTACATATTATTATATTTGCAAACTTTTAAGATTTATGAGGATATTTATTGTTGTTCTATTCTTTTTCTTTTTTGGGGCTATAAATGCACAAACTTATGAAGTTGGGGTATTTGCAGGCGGATTAAATAACATTGGTGATGTTGGTAGAACAAATTTTGTAATGCCTAGTGGTTTTGCTTATGGAGGTGTTTTTAAATGGAATAAGAGTAAGCGTTATGCTTGGCGAGCTACCGTGTTACACGGGAAATTTGTTGCAGATGATTTAAAATCTGGTCTATCTTCCAGGCAAAAAAGAGAGTTGATAATGGAAAATACTGTTACTGAGTTTTCTGCGGGACTAGAAGTTAATTTTGTAGAGTATAATTTACATAGATTGGGAGCTGCATTTACTCCATATATATATACGGGTGTTACCTATTTCAGGTATGACTATAATTATTTTGAAGTAGGTTTTTTGCAAGATCTTGACCAAAGAGATGGAGATTTTGCAATTCCAATGACATTAGGGCTTAAATATAGATTAAATCAGTTTTTTATATTAGGGGCCGAAATAGGTGCTAGATATACTTTTACAGATAATTTAGATGCAAGTAATCCTGAAAAAGCAAATGTTGCTATACAGATAAATCCTAAATTTGGAAATATTTTTAGTGATGATTGGTATGTGTTTTCAGGTTTTACATTAACTTACACCTTTGGTAGAAAACCGTGCTCAGATTGTTTTGAGTAATATGAATTTATGAACACTATAGAAGATTTAAATAAAGAAAATCTACCCAGTCACTTAGCTATAATAATGGATGGTAATGGTAGGTGGGCTAAGCAAAAAGGTAAATTACGAATTTTTGGACATGAAAACGGAGTAAAAACAGTAAAAAAAACTGTTGAATGTTGTGCAAAATTAGGAGTTAGGTATCTTACATTGTATACTTTTTCTACGGAAAATTGGAATAGACCCAAGCTAGAAGTAGATACTTTAATGCGAATTTTAGTGTCTTCACTAAAGAAAGAAGTTAAAACCCTTAACAAAAACAACATTAAACTTTATGCCATTGGCAACTTAGATTCTTTGCCTACAAAAGCAAGTGAAGAATTAAGGAATGTAATGGCTAAAACATCAGAAAACACAGGTATGACGCTAACACTGGCGTTAAGCTATGGGTCTAGGGATGAGATAAAAACAGCTATACAAGAAATAAGTATCAAAGTTAAAAATAATATAATTTCTCCTGAAAATATTGATGAAACCATTATAAATAACCATCTTTACACGCAAAATTTACCAGATGTGGATTTGCTTATAAGAACTAGTGGAGAACATAGGATAAGCAACTTCTTATTATGGCAAATAGCATATGCAGAGCTGTACTTTACAGATGTTCTTTGGCCAGATTTTAAAGAAGATCACTTGGTAGATGCAATTAAAAATTATCAGAACAGAGAACGAAGATTTGGAAAAACAAGCGAACAACTCAATTAACACAATCAAAAGAACCATTTCTTTTGGTTCAATTATCACTATCCTTTTTCTTTTTACAAACGTTACCGTTATTGGTCAAGAGTCATCTTATGATGACAGTAAAAAGTATGTGCTGGGTGGTTTAGAAGTAACTGGCTTAGAAAGTTACAATGAGCAAACCGTAAAAACATATACGGGTTTACGTATAGGTCAGCCCATAACACTTCCTGGCGATGAAATAAGTGCTGTTATAAACAAGCTTTGGGGTCTTGAACTTTTTAGTGATATTAATTTTTATATTACAGATGTAAAAGAAAATGAAGTTTTCTTAGAGCTAAACATTATTGAACGTCCTACTTTAACAGATGTTACCGTATATGGAGTTAAAAAACGTAAGGTAGCGGATATTATTGAAGATACAGACCTAAAGAAAGGAAAAAAAATAACAGAAAGCCTTATTAATAATACTGAAAACTATTTAAAAAATAAATATAGAAAAAAAGGGTATTTAAACACTAAGGTTAATATTGCAACAGTTAAAGATACATCAGGGACTAATTCCCAAAAAATGGTAATCAATATTAAAAAAGGTGAAAAAGTAAAGGTTAGTGATATAGTTTTTGAAGGAAATGAACAGTTGAGTTCTAAGAAATTGCGTAAAGCAATGAAAAACACAAAAAAGAAAAATATATATCGTTTTTGGAAAAAATCAAAATATATAGAAGATGATTTTCAAGAAGATCTTACCTCTTTAATTGAAAAATATGCAGAAAAAGGGTATAGGGATGCTAGAGTCATATCTGATACTATTACTAGCGTAAATGATAACAATATTAAAATAAAAATAAATGTAGAGGAAGGTAGTAAATACTACTTTGGAAATATAGATTTTGTTGGTAATACAGTTTATCCAGACAAATTTTTAGACAGAGCCTTAGGAATAAAAAAAGGAGATGTGTACAATGGTGTTTTATTAAAAAAGAGAATTGCAGACAATACCAAGCCAGATCCAGATGATTTAAGTAGTTTGTATCAAAACAACGGGTATATGTTTTCTAGTATAAACCCTGTTGAAATATCTGCTGAAAATGATACCATTAATTTTGAAATTAGAATCATAGAAGGAAAGGAAACGTTTTTAGACCATGTAACCGTAAATGGTAATGATAAAACAAATGATCATGTTATTTATAGAGAGTTAAGGACTCGTCCAGGGCAAAAATACAATAAAGCTAATATAATAAGGAGTATAAGGGAGCTAGGTGCTTTAGGGTTTTTTGATGCAGAGAGCATTAAACCAGAAATTATTAACCCCAACCCAGATACTGGTACTGTAGATATTGATTATAGTGTATTGGAAGCTGGATCTAGTCAAATAGAACTGCAAGGTGGTTATGGAGGTGGTGGTTTTATTGGTACCTTAGGATTATCCTTTAGTAACTTTTCATTGAAAAATTTATTTAATAAAAAAGCATATACTCCTGTGCCAATGGGAGATGGACAAACATTTGCCTTACGATTACAAGCAAGTAGAACCTATAGGGTGTATAGTCTTAACTTCTCTGAGCCTTGGTTGGGAGGAAAGAAACCAGTACAGTTTAATATGTCCTTGTCTAGAACACAACAATTCGCTTTTGATTACCAAAGAAGAAGAGTTGATAAAAAGAGGCAATTTTCTATCTCTAGCATTTCCTTAGGATTGGCAAAAAGATTACAATGGCCAGATGATTATTTTGTAGCATCACATTCTTTAGCATACCAACTATATGATTTTAAAAATTATAATATAGGGTTGTTTAATTTTGGAAATGGATCAGCAAACTCACTTTCATATACATTTGGTTTATCCAGAGAATCTTTGGCTGGTGGAAAGATATTTCCACGTGGAGGATCTAGCTTCCAGTTAAGATTTAAGGCTACCCCTCCATATTCATTATTTTCAGATAAAGACTTTAAAGCGTTAAAAACTGAGGGTGAAGAGCTGAAAGAAATCAGCAGAACAAGGGAGTTAACAGCTTATGAGAGAACGCGTTTAGAAAAAACTGAAGAAGATAGGTTTAAATGGTTAGAATTTTATAAGGCAAGTTTTAAAGGAGATTGGTATACCACACTTACTGGAGATTTAGTACTACGTTCCAACGCTGAGTTCGGTTTTTTAGGCCATTACAATAAAGATATAGGTGATGTTCCTTTTGAGCGTTACTTTGTTGGAGGAGATGGTATGGGTAATTTTACAATGGATGGCAGGGAAACAGTTCAGTTAAGAGGTTATGAAAACCAGTCTATTACTCCAGTAACACCAGGTACCAACCAACAAGAAGGTGGAGTTATCTATAATAAGTTTTCTATGGAGCTTAGGTATCCTATAACATTAAAGCCTTCTGCATCTATTTATGTGCTAAGTTTTTTAGAAGGAGCTAATGCTTTTGGCAATTTTAATGATTTTAATCCGTTTCAAATAAAACGATCGGCTGGTATAGGTTTGCGTATATTTATGCCAGCTTTTGGTCTTTTGGGAATTGACTATGGATATGGATTTGATTCTGACAACCTACCAGGTTCAGTAGGGCCTAATGGTTGGAAGATGAACTTTATAATAGGACAGCAGTTTTAAGTACAAGTAAATTTTCAAATGACTATGCTAACTTGCTTATATATAATAAATTAGTATTTTTGGCACGATATTTTCTATGTATTAAAACAATAAACAAAATGAAAACAAAAATTCTTTTAATTTTTACAGCTTTGGTTTTATCAACTGGAGTATTTGCACAACGAAGTGTAAGAATTGGTTATGTAGATATGGAATATATTCTTGAGAATGTAGAAGAATATAGAGAAGCAAATGCCCAACTAGCTTCTAAAGTTGAAAAATGGAAATTGGAAATTGAAGGAGAGCAAAAGGAAATAGATAAAATGCGTCAAGCTTTGCTTGCTGAAAAAGTATTGCTTACCAATGAGTTAATTACAGAGAGAGAAGAAGAGATAGCAATCTTAGAGAAAGAGATGTTACAATATCAACAAGATAGATTTGGACCTAAAGGAGATTTGGTAATGCAAAAACTTAGATTGGTACAGCCAATACAAGATCAAGTTTTTAATGAAGTACAACAAATAGGAAAGAATAAAAAATACGATTTTATTTTTGATAAATCAGCAGATGTCGTAATGTTGTACGCTGAAAAAAGATTTGATATTAGTGAGTTGGTACTTAGGGCAATATCTAGAACAAGAAAAATTAGTGCCCCAAAGAAGAAATCAACATCTAGAGATAGATTTAAAGACGATGAAGAAAAGGAAAAACCAATAACAGAAGCTTTAAAAGAAAGGCAAGAGAAGGCTAAAGAAGCAGAAACTTTACGTGCTAAAACTGCTGAAGATAAAAGAGCAGAACAATTAAAGTTAAGGGCAGAGCGAAAAAAAGCTTATGAGGCAAGAAGAAAAAAGCTGTTAGAAGAAAAAGCAGCAAAAAAGAAAAATAAGAATAAAGAGAATGAAAAGGAAGAGGATAATTAGAAAATCTCAAATTAAATTTAACTAAATACTTAAAATTAACACTCAATTATTATTATGAAACAAGTAAAGAAAATAGCAGTAGCATTAATATTATTTGTAGCAACTACAGGATTTGTAAATGCCCAAAGTAAAGTAGCTCACATTAATGTACAAGCATTATTAACTGATATGCCAGCTATGAAAGCAGCAGATGCAGAGCTAAAGAAATTAAATGAAACATTAGGAGCAGATATACAAGCGTCTATGACTGAGGCTAGAAATAAAATGACTCAGTATCAAAATGAAGCTCCTACAAAGACTGAAGAAGAAAATGCTAAAAGGCAAGAAGAGTTAGTGGCATATCAAAAAAATATTAGTACTGCACAACAAGCAGCACAACAAGAATTACAAAAAAAGCAACAAGAATTGTTTGCTCCAATTCAAGAGAAAGCAATGAAAGCAATTGAAAAAGTAGCAGCAGCTCAAGGAATTGATTATGTTGTTGATGCTAGTCCAGGTCTAGGTATTTTAGTAGCAAAAGGGAAGGATTTATTGGCAGATGTAAAAAAAGAATTGGGTTTCTAAAAAGAAATTAATTTTTAATATTTTAGGCTATGCAAATTTGCATAGCCTTTTTGTTTCTTTATAGTATATTTACAACCCAAAATGTTAAGTAATAATGAGTGAAAGGCCTATTGGTATATTTGATTCTGGAATAGGAGGAACATCTATCTGGAAAGAAATAAATAAATTACTCCCACTAGAAAACACTATTTATTTGGCAGATAGTGCAAATGCCCCATATGGTGAAAAATCACCAAATGAAATTTTACGGTTAAGTGTTAAAAACACAGAGTTTTTGCTTCAAGAAAAATGTAAATTAATAGTAGTAGCATGTAACACAGCTACTACTAATGCAATAAAGTTTTTAAGGGATACATATACAAATGTTTTATTTATTGGAATTGAACCAGCTATTAAACCAGCAGTTTTGCAGTCTAATTCTAAGAATATTGGTGTTTTAGCAACAAAAGGAACATTGTCTAGTAGTTTGTTTCATAATACAGCTAAAAACCACGGAGAAGGTATTAGAATTATTGAAAAAGTAGGCAAAGGATTGGTTCCCTTAATAGAGGCAGGAAGAGCTACATCAGAAGAAGTTAAAATTATTTTAACAAATATTTTGAAGCCAATGCTTAAGGAAAATATAGATTATTTAGTTTTAGGCTGTACACATTATCCATACTTAATGCCTGTTTTAAAAGAGTTGTTGCCTAATCATATAAATATAATAGACTCTGGAGAGGCTGTGGCAAGACAAACAAAAGTAATCTTAGAGAAAGAGGGTTTAATGAATGTTTCTAATAATAAAAAAACCTATCAGTTTTATACAAATAAAGAAACAAAAATTTTAAAATTATTTCTAAATGATGCAGAAGGTAATTTAAAGGTAAATTATTTAAAATTCTAGATATTTTGTACTATTTTTTAGTATAGGTAAGATAAGTAAAATTATATTTGTGCCTTTCATCTTTAGGGTGGTATTCTTTAAATACTAGTTTCCAATCATTTAAATTAAGTTCAGGAAAAAAAGTATCGGCTTCAAAATCTGCGTGTACACGAGTAAGCTCAATCTTGGTGGTAAATGGTATTGCTTGTTTGTAAATTTCTCCACCACCAATAATATAAGTCAGGTATTCATTTTTAGTTAGGTTTAAAGCAGTTTTTAGTGAATGTACAACAATACAATCCTTGTGATTTATGCTATAGTTTTTATCACGGGTTATTATAATGTGTTTTCTGTTTGGTAGCGGTTTAGGAAAACTTTCAAAAGTTTTTCTTCCCATTATTATGGAATGACCAGTAGTTAGCTTTTTAAAGCGTTTAAAATCATCTGGCAGATGCCAAAGTAGGTCATTGTTTTTTCCTAGAGCGTTGTTTTCAGCAGCAGCAGCAATTATTGTAACAATCCTAGTCATTTTCTTCTTTCTCTTGGCTTGTTTAAATATTCTTAAACAGTTCATTTATTTTTTAAGATATATGAATTTTCAATATTATATAGCAACGGCACCTTTAATATGTGGGTGCGGATTGTAATCTTCTAAAGAGAAATCTTCAAATTTAAAATCGAAGATATTTTTAACCTCTGGGTTAATTATTATTTTTGGTAAAGGTTTTGGAGCTCTACTCAGTTGTAGTTCTACTTGTTCTAAATGATTATTATAGATATGTGCATCACCAAAAGTATGGATAAAATCGCCAGCTTTATACCCACATACTTGTGCCATCATCATTGTAAATAAGGCATAAGATGCAATATTAAAAGGAACTCCCAAAAATATATCTGCACTCCTTTGGTATAATTGACATGATAATTTGCCATTTGCAACATAAAACTGAAAAAACGCATGACAAGGGGGTAGAGCTGCTTTTCCATTGGACACATTCTCAGAAAATGAAATAGAATTATCTGGTAGTACACTAGGATTCCACGCAGTCACTAGCATTCTTCTACTATTGGGATTGTTTTTTAAAGTATGTATTACCTCTGTTATTTGATCAATGTCTTCACTATTCCAGTTACGCCATTGGTGACCGTATACTGGGCCTAAATCTCCATTTTCATCTGCCCATTCATTCCAAATACGCACACCATTTTCTTGTAAATAGCCAATATTAGTATCGCCTTTTAAAAACCAAAGTAGTTCATATATGATAGATTTTAAATGCAGTTTTTTTGTTGTAACCATTGGAAACCCTTTGCTAAGGTCAAACCTCATTTGATGTCCAAAAACACTGATTGTGCCTGTGCCTGTGCGATCTCCTTTTTGATTGCCTGTTTCTAGTACGTGTTTAAGTAAGTCGTGATATTGTTTCATTGCGTAATGCCATATTCCTACCTTAATTAGATAGAAGTTAAGTTAGGTTGTAAAAATAATTAATGTAAAATCAAATCCTTTAAAAGAATAGATTTCAATATTAAAAACTTATTAACCAATATTATGTTGGTTGAAAATAGATGTTCATTAAATTTGGTGTGTTTTTTAGCCTAAAATCATTCCTGCTATGGTAGCGGAAAGAAGTGAAGCAATGGAGCCTCCAAGAACAGCTTTAAGTCCAAATTCTGACAATGTTTTTCTTTGGCTAGGAGCCAATGAACCAATACCACCAATTTGAATACCAATAGATGCAAAGTTGGCAAAACCACATAGCATATAAGTAGCCATTAAAACGGATTTGTTATAGGTAAAATGTGTTGTGTTTGCCATATTTTTTAAATCGGCTAATTGTGTGTAACCTATAAATTCACTTGCGGCAAGTTTAATGCCTAGTAATTGCCCCATAAGCATTATGTCTTCCTTGGCTACACCTATTAGCCACATTAAAGGTGCAAAAATGGTTCCTAATATAGCTTCTAAGCTAAACTTTTCATAAACACTATTGCTTGCTATCCAACTATTTAATGTGGATGAATCACTTCCTATGTCACCTGCCCAGCCTAAAATACCATTTATCATTGCAATAAATGCAACAAAAACCAAAAGCATAGCGCCTACATTAACTGCTAATTTTAAACCTTCTGTTGTTCCATTTGCTATGGCATCTAAGATGTTGGCTCCAATTTTTTCTGTAGAAACTTTTACCTCAGTATTTATGGCTTCTGTTTGGGGGTGTAATATCTTGGAAATAACAATTGCGCCAGGAGCTGCCATAACTGATGCAGCCAGTAAATGTTTGGCAAAGTGTAGGCGTAGTACTTCATCATCACCACCTAAAAAACCTATGTAAGCAGCCAAAACGGCACCAGCAACTGTTGCCATACCGCCTATCATTACTAGTAAAATCTCTGACCTGTTCATTTTTTCTAAATAAGCCTTTATCAACAAAGGAGCTTCAGTTTGTCCTAAAAAGATGTTACCAGCAACCGATAGACTTTCTGCCCCAGAAATTCCTAAGGTCTTTGTTAATAACCAAGCCAATGTTTTTACAACTTTTTGAATAATACCTAAATAAAATAATACAGAGGTTAATGCAGAAAAGAAAATGATGGTAGGTAATACTTGAAAAGCAAAGATAAACCCAAAAGTATCCATATCTGTTACTAAACCTTCAAATAGGAACTTACTGCCTTTAGTAGTAAAGTTCAATATACTAACAAAAATTTTGCCTACGCTGTCAAAAATCTTAGCAATGAGATTAACTTTTAATACACCAATAGCAATGATTAGCTGTAAGCCTAGCCCAATAGCTACAGTTTTCCAGTTAATTGCTTTTTTATTAGAACTAAATACAAAGGCAATTAGTATAAGAACTACCATTCCTAAACTACCTCGCAATAAACTATTTAACGAAAACCCTTCATTATCTATTAATGTTGAAGGAATGTCATTGATTGTAGTACTATCAATGGTTTTAGTTATTTGTAAGGGAATGGAATCTTGAGCAATGGAAGGGAAAATAATAAAAAAAGTAAATAGAAAAATCCAATGACCTTTTTTCATAACAAGTTGGTATTTGGTTATTTTCTTTTTGAGATTTCATCCCTGAGTTTAGCTGCTTTTTCATAATCTTCATGAGTTACAGCCTTATTAAGTTCGTTGTGTAATTCTTCTATTGTTAATTCTCTATATGCATCAGACGGGTCAGATTCTATCTCTATTGTTTCGCCTTCTTGTAGTATTTCATCTACCATAATACTATCATCCATATTTTCAGGTTCATCATCATTAGATGAGAATTTAAGAAAAATGCCTGCTTTGTCAAGTATTGTTTTATAAGTAAATATGGGAGCATCAAAACGTAACGCCAATGCTATTGCATCGCTAGTTCTGGCGTCAATGATTTCTTCTACTTTATCACGTTCACAAATTACACTAGAATAAAAAACGCCATCAATTAATTTATGTATTATTACTTGCTTCAAGATTATATCATATCTATCTGCAAAATTTTTAAATAAATCATGTGTTAATGGTCTTGGAGGTTTTATTTCCTTTTCTAGGGCAATGGCAATTGATTGGGCTTCAAAAGCTCCAATTACAATTGGCAATTTTCTATCACCTTCAACTTCATTTAATATAAGGGCATACGCGCCATTTTGTGTTTGGCTGTATGATATTCCTTTAATTTTTAATCGTACTAAACTCATATAAATATTTAAAATCACTAAGGGCTATTTAAATAAAAGGGGTTTCCTCGTATTTAAACAGCCCTTTAGTATGGGTACAATTTATGAAAAATTAAGCGTTTTGCGCTTTAAATTCATTTAATTTTTCTATTAGTATAGGAACTACTTCAAAAGCATCACCAACTATTCCGTAATCTGCTGCCTTAAAAAAAGGAGCTTCTGGGTTAATATTTATAACTACTTTTATCTTAGAAGCACTAATACCTGCTAGATGTTGTATGGCTCCAGAAATACCAATTGCAATATATAAATTGCTTGCCACGGGCTTTCCTGTTTGGCCTACGTGCTCACTATGTGGTCTCCATCCCAAATCTGAAACTGGTTTAGAACAAGCAGTTGCGGCACCAAGGATATCTGCTAGTTCTTCTATCATTCCCCAGTTTTCTGGTCCTTTTAATCCTCTACCACCAGATACAACTATATCTGCATCTGCAATGGTAGCTTTACCAACTACTTTATCTACTTTTATGGATTTTGTGGAAAAATCTGTATCTGCAATTGTAGGAGAAAAATCTTCTGCTACTACTGTAGTATTGTTTTCAATGGCACCAAAAGAATTATTTGATACACCAATAACTTTACTATCTGTATTAATAGTTGTATATGCAAAACCTTTATTACTAAATACAGTTCTTTTTACTTTAAAAGGAGAAGTGCTATCAGGAGCCGTAACTACATTGGGAGCATAGCCAGCTTTTAACTTTGCTGCTATTATTGGAGCTAAATATTTACTATCTGTGCTAGAACCAATGATGATTACTTTAGAGTCTTCTTTTTCTGCCGCTTCAGTTATTGCATGAGCAAAAGCTTTGGCATTAAAAGTTTTAAGGTTGTCATTACCAATATTTAATACTTTACTAACACCATAGTTTCCTAAAGTATCACTACTATCTGTATGAAAAGAAACGGCAGTAACCGTTGTTCCTAATTGTTGTGCAACTGCGTAGGCGTAAGAAGCTACTTCAAAAGCAGTCTTTTTAAATTTTCCGTTTTCTGATTCTGTATATACTAAAACTGACATAAATTAGATTGCTTTTGCTTCGTTATGTAATAAGTTAATTAACTCGTCTATGTTATCTGCGTCAACTAATTTAACTGCGCCTTTTGTAGCAGGTTTGTCATAAGCAACATCTGTAGTGGCAGTAGTTACGTCTATCGGTTCTATAACAGTTAGAGTTTTTTTACGAGCCATCATAATGCCCCTCATATTGGGTATTCTTAAATCACTTTCTTCAACCAAACCTTTTTGTCCACCAATGACTAAAGGTAATGAGGTGCTAATTTTTTCTTTGCCGCCATCAATTTCTCTGGTAGCAGTAACTGTATTACCATCAATTTCTAAACCTGTACAAGTATTTACAAAGTTCATATCTAATAATGTAGCTACCATTCCAGGAACCATACCTCCGTTATAATCTAGAGACTCACGACCAGCAATTACTAAGTCGTAACTACCATTTTTAATAACCTCTGCTAATTGTTGTGCTACATAGAAACCATCTGTTGGTTCAGCATTAACACGTATAGCTTCATCAGCTCCAATAGCTAAGGCTTTTCTAATTGTAGTCTCTGTTGTAGAAGTTCCAACATTTACAACGTGCACTGTTGCTCCTTGCTTTTCTTTAAACCACATTGCTCTTGTTAATCCAAATTCATCATTCGGGTTTATAACAAATTGCACACCGTTAGTATCAAACTTGGTGTTACCATCAGTGAAATTTATTTTAGAAGTAGTGTCAGGTACGTTACTTATACACACTAATATTTTCATCTTTTATCAAAATTTAATAATCTGTGCTAAGATAATCATTAATTTTCTAATTTTTTACTATGCACGCATAGTAAATTAATGTTTTTTTGATGAGTCTTTCATCATAATTGAGAGATATTTTGTTATTTTTGCTAGCGTTTTTATCGATTTTAATAATTTATTCAACATAAATGAAAACATTACAGTTTAGAGAGGCTATTGCTGAGGCTATGTCTGAAGAGATGCGAAAAGATGAATCTATCTACTTGATGGGTGAAGAAGTAGCTGAATATAATGGTGCATATAAGGCATCTAAAGGAATGTTAGATGAGTTTGGAGTTAAGAGAGTAATTGATACTCCAATTTCTGAATTAGGTTTTGCAGGGGTTGCAATTGGTTCAGCAATGAATGGAAATAGACCAATAGTGGAGTTTATGACATTTAATTTTTCTTTGGTTGGTATAGATCAAATAATTAACAATGCTGCTAAAATAAGACAAATGTCTGGCGGACAGTTTAATTGTCCTATTGTTTTTCGTGGTCCAACTGCATCAGCTGGTCAGCTAGCGGCAACACATTCTCAGGCTTTTGAAAGCTGGTTTGCCAATTGTCCTGGTTTAAAAGTTGTGGTGCCATCTAATCCTATGGATGCTAAAGGATTGTTAAAGTCTGCTATTAAAGATGATGATCCTGTTATTTTTATGGAGTCAGAACAGATGTATGGTGATAAAGGGGAAGTGCCAGAAGGTGAATTTACTATACCGTTAGGTGTAGCAGATATTAAAAGAGAAGGCAATGATGTTACTATAGTTTCTTTTGGTAAAATTATAAAAGAAGCATATAAAGCTGCAGATGAACTTGAGAAGGAAGGTATTAGTTGTGAAATTATAGATCTTAGAACTGTTAAGCCTTTGGATTATAATGCAATAGTAAACTCAGTTAAAAAAACCAATAGATTGGTTGTATTAGAAGAAGCTTGGCCTTTTGGAAATGTAGCTTCTGAAATTACATATCATATACAATCACATGCATTTGATTATTTAGATGCACCAGTAGAAAGAATAAATACGGCTGATACGCCAGCACCTTATTCTCCTGTGTTATTTGAAGAATGGTTGCCAAATAAAAATGATGTAGTAAAGGCTGTTAAAAAAGTTTTGTATAAATAAATAAGACTGGGTTTTCTATAAATTACGAAAGCTTTGTCAGTTATGACAAAGCTTTTTCTTTGAAAAAAAAACGTAGTATGCCTTTAATAAAATATAGTAGTATGAAGAAATATCTTTTGCCTCTTTTTTGTTTAATATCTTTTATAGCAATGGCTCAAACAAAAGTGAGTGGTATTGTTTTAGATGAGTTTGGCGAACCAGTTGCTTTTGCAAATGTGATTTTTAAAAACTCTAATGAGGGGACAATAACCAATGATAATGGTAAGTTTTATATGGAGTCTGATAATACATATGAAACTCTGCAAATCTCATTTATTGGTTATGAAAAGCAAAATATTAGCTTAACAGCTAAAGTAACCTATGATATGAAGATTACACTTGTTGAATCTGGTGAACAGTTAAATGAAGTTGTAATTTACTCAGGTAAATTATCTAAGAAGAACAATCCTGCAATAGACATACTAAAGAAGATTTGGGCAAAGAAAAGAGAGAACGGTGTGCATAAATACAGGCAATATCAATATGATAAATATGAGAAGATAGAGTTTGATCTAAATACTATTGATAGTACTTTAATGAAAAGTAAAATGTTTAAAGGCCTAGAGTTTATTTTTGATGATTTAGATACATCAAGGGTTACTGGGAAAACATACTTACCTATTTTTTTAAACGAAACATTTCATAAAGTAAATGGAGATAATATACTGAACCTAAAAAAAGAAGCACTTAAGGGAAGTAAAAACTCTGGATTTACAAATAATCAAGCCATAACCGCATTTGTTGAAGATTTATATACAGATTATAATATATATGATAATTATTTAAAGTTTTTTGATAAGAGCTTTACAAGTCCGTTATCTAAAACAGGAATAGATGTATACAACTATGCATTATCAGACAGTGCATATGTAGACAATAAATGGTGTTATAACATTATATATTATCCTAGGCGCAAAAATGAGCTAACTTTTAAAGGAGACTTTTGGGTTAACGACTCTACTTATGCCATAAAGAAAATAAATTTAGAAGTTACTAAAAGTGCAAATATAAATTGGATAAAGGAGATTTATATAGAACAAGATTTTGAGGTTGTAAATGATTCTGTTTTTCTTTTAGAAAGAGATTATATGCTGAGCGATTTTAGTTTAAGTAAAAAAGAAAAGTCTAAAGGAATATATGGTAAGCGAACAACAGTATATAATAATTATGAGTTTGATATTCCAAAAGATAAAAAATTTTATAAAGATAATGGAGAAGAGTATAATTCAGAGGCTTTTAGTAGGGATGAAAAATTTTGGAAAGCAAATAGGCTAGAAGAATTAAATAGGGATGAAAAGGGTGTATATGAGTTATTAGATACTCTTAAGACAGTGCCTAAGTTTAAAAGTTACTACAATATTGTAAGTGTATTGGGATCTGGTTATGTAGAGGTAGATAAATGGAATGTAGATGTTGGAAATGTATATAGTGTTTTTGGATATAATGATGCAGAAGGTGTTCGCATAAGAGGCGGCGCTAGAACTTATTTTGGACAAAATGACCTATGGCGATTGGAGGGGTACTTGGCATATGGGTTTAAAGACAAGAAAATAAAACATGGCTTTTCAGCTAAGTGGCTTTTGGATAGGAAAAGTAGATTAATAGTGTCTGGTGGTCATAGACAAGATGTAGAACAATTAGGTTTAAGCTTAACAGCTACTAATGATGTAATGGGGAGAAGCATTGCTTCTTCATCAGTATTTACAGTAGGCTCCAATGATAGATTAACAAATATTGAATTATTGGCTTTAAGTATAGAGATAGAGCCATGGCGCAATCTTAAATTTAGAGTAGGGAACACGTACAGAAAGTTAAATTCGGCATTACCAGAAGCATTTAATTTAGATTATGTAGATGCTGAATCTCTAACGGGAGTTTCATCAGAAATAAAACAATTAGACTTTTCTACAACTTTAGTCTATACCCCAGGTAAACGTACCATTGGTTACGGTGTAGAACGTAGAAATATTAATGATGATTACAGTACTATTTTGTTTAATTACACAAAAGGCTTTAAGGGACCTATAAATAGTGACTTTGAATATGATAAAGTTCAATTCTCATATGGTCAACCATGGCAAATTGGAGGTTTTGGTAAATTGTATAGTACTATTGAGATAGGAAAAACTATTGGAGAAGTTCCACTTGGGTTACTAAATGTTATTCCAGGAAATCAAACACTATTTTCAATATATAATACATTTCCTAATTTAGATTTTTATGAATTTGTAACAGATACTTATGCTTCAGCCCATTTAGAACATAATTTTAATGGAAGATTATTTTCTCGTATTCCTTTCATTAGGAAATTAAATCTAAGGGAAATTGTTGGCTTAAGAGGAGTTTGGGGCGAACTATCTTCAGAGAACATAGCATTAAGTGCTCCGTCAAATATTCCATTAGTAGCACCTTCTGATGAGATCTATTGGGAATATTCTTTTGGTATAGGAAACATCTTTAAGATTCTGCGAATAGATTTCAATTTTAGAGGAAACTATATGGAAAACCCTAACGCTAGACCATTTAGTGTTACGGGGTCATTTGGATTTAAATTTTAATAAAAGGTATCATTAATTTAAACTAAAAGCATTTTTTGTTCGTTTAGTTTAAGTTATTTTTGCAAAATAATTAATAATAAGAATGACTAAACACGGAAAAACATCTTTTGATGTATTAATAGAGATTCCAAAAGGAAGTAGAAACAAATATGAATATGATTTTGATTTAAAGAAAATACGTTTTGATAGAATGTTGTTTTCTTCAATGATGTACCCCGCAGATTATGGATTTATCCCTGAGACATTAGCATTAGATGGTGACCCATTAGATGTATTAGTTTTAGGCGGTGAGCCAACCTTTCCTATGTGTGTCGTAGAGGTAAAGCCAATAGGAGTATTTCATATGGCAGATGAAAAAGGACCAGATGAAAAAGTGATATGTGTTCCTGTTTCTGATCCAATTTGGAATATATTGAACGATTTATCTGATATGAATCCGCATCAAATAAAAGAAATAGAACACTTCTTTCAAGTATATAAGGATTTAGAAAAGAAGAAAGTAGATGTAGGTGGTTGGGGAAATGCAGTTGAAGCGTATGATATTTTAAATAAATGTATAGAAAGATATGATTCTAGTGAGCATAAAGCTAAAGCATCTTTTAAAATTTAAGTAATATTTTTTGTTTTATCCGCTATGTGAGTGAAATATAAGGTTAAATAGAATATCTTTCTAAACTTGTTTCAGAATTCATTTTATTATAAAACCTGAGTTCGATGTAATAAAATTTATGTCAGTCAGAGTGATTTTCGACAGAAAATTGTACCGAAGACAAGTAAATTTTAAACCCAAAGCTTTGTTATCTTGAGCTTGCCGAAAGGTCAATACAATTTTTATTAGTTTTACTATGAAAAATTACTAAATATGACAGCTTTTTTAATCAAATTCTTAGACCGCTCAGGTTATAAACTTTAATTTATATAATACAATTTAGAGTTTAATTTAGATAATCATAGTGGTTATATAACAAAAACGATATATAAAATATTTTTAAGAGTATTTAAAAAACTTTCATATGGTAAATATGAAAGTTTTTTTTGTTAAACTTCATTTTATTACATTTACAAGGCTAATTAATTAAATAACAATAAAATATGGAGTCAATGATGATTTATATGCCAATAATAATGGCAGTATTAGGATTAATTTATATGGTTGTAAAGCAATCATGGGTAATGAAACAAGATGCTGGAGATGGTAAAATGAAAGAAATTTCAGATTATATCTATGAAGGAGCCTTGGCTTTTCTTAATGCAGAATATAAACTCTTGGCAGTTTTTGTACTTATCGTTAGTATTCTTCTTACTATTGTTTCTTTTGTAGTGCCAACTACTCATTGGCTAATTGTTATTGCATTTATATTTGGAGCCATATTTTCTGCTTTTGCGGGTAATATAGGTATGAAAATAGCAACAAAAACAAACGTACGAACTACACAAGCTGCACGTACAAGTTTACCAAATGCACTTAAAATTTCTTTTGGTGGTGGTACAGTAATGGGACTAGGAGTAGCAGGTTTGGCTGTTTTAGGCTTAACTGCTTTCTTTATAGGGTTCTTTTATTTCTTTATGGATAGTAATTGGACCAATACAATGGATATGACAATAGTATTAGAAACATTGGCAGGTTTTTCTCTAGGGGCAGAATCAATTGCTTTATTTGCACGTGTAGGTGGTGGTATATACACTAAGGCGGCAGATGTTGGGGCAGATTTAGTTGGTAAGGTAGAAGCAGGTATTCCAGAAGATGACCCTCGTAACCCTGCAACTATTGCAGATAACGTTGGTGATAACGTTGGTGATGTTGCTGGTATGGGAGCAGATTTATTTGGCTCATATGTAGCTACGGTATTAGCCGCAATGGTTTTAGGTAATTATGTGATTAAAGATATGGGCGGGTCAATCTCTGATGCATTTGGAGGTATTGGACCAATCTTATTGCCAATGGCAATTGCAGGTGCTGGAATCATTATTTCTATTATAGGAACACTATTGGTTAAAATAAAAAGTAATGATGCTAAAGAAGCTCAAGTAATGGGTGCTTTAAACTTAGGGAACTGGGTGTCTATTGTTCTTGTGGCTATTTCTTGTTTTGGTTTAGTTACTTGGATGTTGCCAGAGACTATGAAAATGGAATTTTTTGGAGAAGGTGCAAATGGAGAAAATTTATTGAAAGAAATTAGTTCAATGCGTGTGTTCTATGCAACCTTAGTTGGTCTAGTAGTAGGAGCTGTGATTTCTTCAGTAACTGAATATTATACAGGGTTGGGCAAAAAACCGATTTTAAAAATAGTACAGCAATCTAGCACAGGTGCTGGAACAAATATTATTGCTGGTTTAGCAACAGGTATGATTTCTACATTCCCTTCAGTTTTATTATTTGCTGGTGCAATATGGGCATCGTATGCATTTGCAGGTTTCTATGGTGTAGCATTAGCAGCATCTGCAATGATGGCAACAACAGCTATGCAGTTGGCAATTGATGCTTTTGGACCTATTTCTGATAATGCTGGTGGTATTGCAGAAATGAGTGAACAAGAACCAATTGTAAGAGAACGTACAGATATATTGGATTCAGTTGGTAATACAACTGCAGCAACTGGTAAAGGTTTTGCCATTGCTTCGGCTGCGCTAACATCATTAGCATTGTTTGCTGCCTATGTAACATTTACTGGGATTGATGGTATTAACATTTTTAAAGCACCAGTTTTAGCAATGTTATTTGTTGGTGGTATGGTGCCAGTAGTATTTTCGGCATTGGCAATGAATGCAGTAGGTAAAGCTGCTATGGAAATGGTACAAGAAGTTCGTCGTCAGTTTAGAGATATTCCAGGAATTATGGAAGGTACAGGTAAACCTGAATATGATAAATGTGTGGCTATTTCTACTAAAGCATCTTTAAAAGAAATGATGTTGCCAGGGTTATTAACTATTGGGTTTCCTTTAGTTATTGCTTTTGTTCCAATGATTTTTGGAATGGATAATATGGCAATTGCAGAAATGTTAGGGGGTTATATGGCAGGTGTTACTGTTAGTGGTGTACTTTGGGCAATCTTCCAAAACAATGCAGGTGGCGCATGGGACAACGCTAAAAAATCTTTTGAAGCTGGAGTGGAGATTAATGGAGAAATGACATACAAATGCTCTGATGCTCATAAAGCAGCAGTGACTGGAGATACAGTTGGAGATCCATTTAAAGATACTTCTGGGCCTTCTATGAATATCCTAATAAAACTAACTTGTTTAATAGGCTTGGTAATTGCTCCAATTTTAGGCGGACATATAGAAGAAGGTACTGCTATGAAATCTGAAGTTAGGGAAGAATTAAATGTAAAAATTGATGATACAATTAATGACTTAGCTGTGGCAATAATTACTACTATAGTCGATAAAAATGGAGAAATTCATAAATAGATAAAGTTATTAATAGTACTATTTATTTATGGTATTGTGAGATTACAGAGAAAATAAAAACTGTTGAGGAAAAAGAAGGTATAAAGGTAAATGTTCTTAGTGAAGAACAGTAACTTTATTTTAAGATAGAGCATAATCTAGATTTAATAGTACCTGTTTAGGTGTCAATTAGAATATAAAAGGTAGTGATTTAAAATCACTACCTTTTTATTATTTTCAAACTAAAATTGTTTTTTAAGTCCCTCTTTTATTCTTGAAAGGGCTTTAGATATCTGATTTTCAACTGTTTTTGTAGATATGTTTAAAGAAGCGGCAATTTCTCTGTATTTTAAGCCTTGTATTTTACTAAGTATAAAAATTTCTTTACACTTTGGAGGAAGTCTGTTTATTTCTAAATGGATGTATTTTATTTTTTGTTTTATAGAATCCACATCTTCTTCAATAAAATATGCTAAGGCATTTTTTTTGTTAGCTTCAATGTATTTAGACTTTTTTTTTGCATTGTTATAGTGTGTTATGTATTCATAATAACAAGCTTTGTATAAATAACTTTTTAATGAGGTTTTAATTTCTAGAGTTTTTTTACTTCTCCATATATTAAGCATAACATTTTGTACAATGTCTTCAGCCTCTTGTTTATTTTTATTTAAACTAAAAATATAAGAAGCCAATTCGTTGTAATATAGTTCGTAGAGGCGTTTGTATTCCGTTCTGTCACCCTTTTTAAGTCCCTCTATGTTAATTTGATTTTCTATAGACAATTATTTAATGAGTATTTAGTATGTATATAACTATAGGTTAAATTACAAAAAAACAGGTTATATGCTAGTGCTATAGTCGTAATTTATTAAATGTAATTGTGGTTAGATTACATTCTTATTAAGATTATTTTTTAGATAAATATAACTATAATGTTAAATTAATAAGAAATAATTGTATTAAATATAGGGGTATTTCATTTTTATCTAGTCATAGTTGTATATAATAATGCTTTATTATGAAAAACAATAAGGATTTAGCAATAAATAGAATTGTAAAATATCTTAATAATGAGATGACAAGTGAAGAATTGCAAGGGTTTGAACTTTGGCTGTCTAATACGGATAATTATGAGTTATTTGCTGAGTATGTGATAGCTAATCATTATATAGATATTAGCAAGGATGCTTTTGACCCTAATATACCGCTAGATTCTTTTTTAGAAGAAATAAAGAAAAAGGATAAAAGGTTTAATTTTCAATTTTTTAAGTACGCAGCTCTTTTAGCAGGCCTCTTTTTTTTGATTTCTTATTTTATTAAAGAAAATATAGGAAATAAAGAAAGTAAGTTTGTAATTAAAAATGAGATAACCTTAGAGTTGCATGATGGCAGCATACAGGTTATTGGAGAGTCTAATGAAGATACCGTAATTAAAGACCAACACGGTAAAATTATAGGTCGTCAAAAGAATGATAAAATTATTTATTTAGCAACGGCAGAGGATATAGAAGTAGCTAGTGTAAAAATTAATACAATACGTGTTCCAAATGGTAAAAAGTTCCAGCTGTTTCTTTCTGATGGAACTGAGATTTATATTAATTCTGGTTCTGTAATAAAATTTCCTTCTGCAATTATTCCAGGAAAACTTAGACAAGTAGAGTTAGAAGGTGAGGCCTTTTTTAAAGTTGCAAAAAACAGAGAAGATGCATTTATTGTAAGAACAAAAGGTATATCTACAGAGGTTTTTGGCACACAGTTTAATGTGTTATCTTACGCAGAAGATTCTTTTGCAAAGGTAGTTTTGTTAGAAGGTAGTGTAGGTGTGTTTTCAGGAAAAGATAGGTTTAATGAAAAAGAGGATCATTATTTGAAACCTAATCAGATGGCTGTTTATCATAGTGATACAGAAGGTGTTAATGTGAGAAAAGTGAATGCTGAAGATTATATTGCTTGGGTAAATGGAGTGCTTTTATTTAAAAATGAAAGTTTTGAAAATATAATGAAAAAGTTAGAGCGCCATTACAATATTGAAATTGATGTTGCTTATGAAGGTATAAAAAATGAAAAATTTACTGGATATTTTGATATAGAAAGTATTGAGAACGTATTAAATACTTTTAAGGAGAATACTCCTTTTAGTTTTCAATTAAATGATAATAAACTAACAATTAACCCATAAAAAATGTGAAATTATAAGAAAAAAACAATTTAAAAAAAAAATCGAGAAATGCGCCAACACTCCTCGATTTATAGAAAATAACTTAACAAACGTTCAATTTATTAAATCATATTAAAAGTATGAAAAAAAACAGAAAGGGTTACCCTTTGGGGGTAATTAAATTAAAATTAAGTTTAAAAATGAGGCTTACTTTAGTGCTATTATTTCTGTCCTTATTTAGAATTAATGCCAATACTTATTCTCAGAATACCAAAATAACATTAGATGCAAAAAGGGTAACTGTAGAAGGTATTTTTGATATAATTAAGGAAAAAACAGAATTTAAAATCTTTTTTAAAAACTCAGATATAGACCTTAATAGAGAGATTTCTTTTAAAACAAAAAAGTATAATTTAGATCATATACTTGCTATTGTTTTTAAGAACTCTAATGTTTCTTATAAAATTGTTGATAAGCAAATTGTACTCAATAAGAAGCCTTTAGAAATTGTTGCCAAAACAATACAAGTACAAAATATTATTAAAGGTGTTGTTACAGATCTTAGTGGGCTACCTTTATTGGGAGTAAGTGTTGTAATAAAGGGAACAGTAATAGGTGTGCAAACAGATTTTGACGGAGTATTCTCTATTGAAGCAAAAGAAGGAGATATTCTTGTATTTAGCAGTTTAGGCTACAAAAAGCAAGAAATAACAATTACAAATCAAGAAGCACTTTCTGTTGTTTTAAAAGAAGATGTAGAGGTTTTAAATGAAGTAGTTGTTGTAACTGGTTATGATAGAGTTTCTAAAAGAACATTTACAGGAGCATCTACTTCTCTAGATATGGAAGAAATTAAAATAGAAGGTGTTACAGATGCTTCTAGAATGCTAGAAGGTCGTGTAGCTGGTGTAAATATCCAGAACGTATCTGGTACTTTTGGAGCAGCGCCAAAAATAATAATTAGAGGGTCTTCTTCCGTTTTTGGTAATAATAACCCACTGTATGTTATTGACGGAGTAGTGCAAGAGGATATTGTAAGTGTAGATCTTAATGGTTTAACATCTGGTAATGCAGAAACATTAATTAGTTCTTCATTGGCAGGGATAAATGCTAACGATATTAAAAGCATAGATCTATTAAAAGATGCTTCTGCTACATCTCTTTATGGTGCCAGAGCTAGAAACGGAGTTGTTGTAATAGTTACTAAAAATGGGTCTAGAGATACACCTCTAAAAATTAACTACTCTTTAGAAGAAACTGTTAGAGACATTCCAAATTATGCCAATTATGATATTTTAAACTCTAAAGAGACTGTAAGTATATATAGAGAAATAGAAAGTAAAGGATATCTAGATTTGCCTAGTGTTGCGCAAGCAAGGTATGGTGGTATTTATTATTTAATGGCAGATAGGATTAATACGTATAACCCAGAAACGGGTTCTTTTTTATTAGCAAATACACAAGAGGCTAAAAATGGCTTTTTGCAACAGTATGAGCTTGCAAATACGGATTGGTTTAAAACTTTGTTTAGGAGATCTTTAACCCAAACCCATTCATTAAGCTTTACAGGCGGGGGAGAAAATAACTCTTTTTATGCATCTTTAGGTTATTTTTCAGATCCAGGATGGTCTATAGCTGATAAAGTAGATAGGTTAACAGCTAATTTAAAAACTACTTTTTTCTTGTCAAAAAAGTTTAACCTTGCATTGTCTTCTACAGTATCTGTAAGAAACCAAAAGGCACCAGGGTCTTTTGAAAGTAAATCAGATAATTTCTTTGGATCTATATCTAGAAATTTTGATATAAACCCTTTTAGTTATGCTCTTAATACCTCTAGGGCACTAAGGCCTAGAGATTCTCAAGGAAACTTAGAGTATTACAGAAACAACTGGGCACCATTAAATATATTAAATGAAATTGATAATAATAGCATAGATTTAAAGGTTAAAGATTTTACCTTAAAAGCAGATGGTGCTTATGATATATCAGATAAATTAAGCTATAATTTTTCTGTGTCATCAAGAAATGTTAGTAGTAATTTTGAGCACAATATAAGAAAACAATCTAATGTTGTTGGTGCATATAATGCAGATGAAACAACTATTGTTAGAAAAGCAAATATATTTCTTTATCAAGATCTAGATAACCCAACAGCTTTACCAATTGCGGTTTTGCCAAGAGGAGGAATTTATACTAAAACTGACTATGAGTTAACTACTTATTATTTTAGAAATAGTTTTCAGTATGATAATATTTTTAATGATAAAAATGAAGTAAGTGCTTTGTTTGGTCAAGAATTACGTTATGTAGATCGTAAGCGTAATAGTTTTACAGGGTATGGGTTACAGTATGATAGAGGTTTTGTACCCTTTACGGATTTCCGTTTAATAGAAAAATTAATTTCTGATGGTAATGATTATTTCTCTCTTAGTGAAGAAAGAGAAAGGACTATGGCATTATACGGGAAAGCTACATATACCTATGATAATAGATATACTATTTCTGCTACAGGTAGGTATGACGGATCTAATAGACAGGGTAGGACTGCTGCCTCTCGTTGGTTACCAACAGGTACAATTAGTGCAAAATGGAATGTTACCGGAGAAGATTTTATGAGTGATATTTCAGTAATAAACAGTCTTAAACTTAGAGGTTCTTATGGGTTAGTTGCTACACCTGGTTCTGCAACCAATTCTCTAGCAATTTACCAAAGTGGAAAAACTGATAGGTTGTTACCAAATGATAGAGAAGCCTTTTTAAATATCAGGAACTTACAAAACTCCGAATTAACTTGGGAAAAGCAATATGAGACCAACATAGGTATGGATCTTGGATTGTATAACAATAGAATACAATTAGTAGTAGAAGCTTATAGAAGAGATATTTTTGATAATATAGATTATGTAAGAACATCTGGTATAGGAGGAGAATTTATTAAGCAAGGTAATAATGCAGATGTAATATCTAAAGGATTAGAATTCTCTTTAAATACAATTAACGTTGCTACAAATAGTTTTAAATGGTCAACTAATTTTAATTTCTCAGTATTTGATGCAGAAATAACAAAATTATCTAACGAGCCAACTGTTTTTAATTTAGTGAGTGGTAATGGAGGTAATATAGAAGGCTATCCTATTAACTCACTATTTTCTTTTGATTTTAAAGGTTTAGATAGCAGAGGCTTGCCAACATTTAATTTGCCAGAAGATACTACTAACCCAAATAATGCTATAAACGGGGCAGATTTTCAAGATACAGAGGATATTTTAGATTATTTAGTGTATGAAGGTTCATCTAATCCAAATGTAACAGCAGGTATAACTAATAGTTTTTCATATAAAAATATAGACTTTAGTTTCTTTATTAGTGCTTCTGGAGGTAATAAGGTGCGTTTAAACCCTGTATTTAGTAATAGATATTCAGATCTAGATGTATTTACAAAAGACTTTAGTAATAGATGGGTAGTTCCTGGAGATGAGAATATTACCAGTGTTCCAGTAATTGTAAGTAGAAGAATAAATAACGAAATTCCTAATCTGCAAAAAGCATACAATGCATATAACTATTCTAATGCAAGAATAGCAGACGGCTCTTTTGTAAGAATGAAGAATATATCTATAGGTTATAGTTTTAATAAACAATTAACAGATAAACTTGGAGTAAATAGTTTTAAAATTAGACTTCAAGGAACAAATCTTTTCTTGTTATATTCAGATTCTAAGCTAAATGGTCAGGATCCTGAGTTTTTTAATACTGGAGGCGTTGCTTTTCCAATTAAAAAACAGTTCACTTTTTCTTTAAACGTATCATTATAAAATTAGTATGAAAAATATATTTATAAAAAAGATAATATTGCTACTTGGTGTGGTAATGTTATTTACAGGATGTAGCGATTATTTATCAGAATTGCCAGATGGAAGAACATTAGTAGATTCTCCAGAAAAAATATCTGAACTAATTACAGGTGCTTATCCAAACGGAAACTTTATGTTAATGGCAGAAATAATGTCAGATAACGTTAACGACAAAGGAGTAAAAGAACGAACTGTAGATATAGAAGAGGTTTTTTATTCTTGGGGGGTAACAACTTTAGATATAAGAGATACTCCTACGCAATATTGGAATAGCTGTTACAAAGCTATTTCACAAGCAAACCAGGCTTTGGTTTCTATTGAAGAGCTTGGAGACGACGGTACATTAAGTGCTCAAAAAGGAGAGGCGTTATTAGCAAGAGCCTATGCACACTTTATGTTAGTTAATTTTTGGGGTAAATCTTATAACCCTGAAACAGCAAATACAGATTTAGGTATACCTTATGTTTTAGAGCCAGAAACAGTATTGTTAAAGGATTATAAAAGAAATACTGTTGCAGACGTATATGCTCTTATAGAAAAGGATCTTACTGAAGGTTTATCTCTAGTTGGTAATTCTTACAATAAACCTAAGTTTCATTTTACGAAAGATGCAGGAAATGCTTTTGCCGCACGTTTTTATATGTACAAGGAAGACTGGGATAAAGTAATTAGCTATTCATCTAAAGTATTGTCTGTTTCTAGCGCAAAAATTAGAGATTTAGAAGAGTACAATGCCTTGAGCTACACAGAGTATAGACAAAGGTATGCCAGTGCTAATGAAAGTGCTAATATATTAGTCGCTTCAGTATCATCATTATATGCACGTAGATTTGCCAGAACAAGATACGGACTAGAAGTATCTAAAGCTAACGAGTTATTTTTTGGCGGAGCAGGGAATCCTTTTGGCAAACAATGGTTGTATGGTGTATATGGTAATGATGAAGTATACAATATACCAAAGTTTCTAGAATATTTTAGAGTTACAAATGCAAGTGCAGGGATAGGGCAACCAAATACAGGAATTGTACTTTTTAGTGTAGATGAATTATTGCTAAATAGGGCAGAAGCTTATACTATGAAAAAAGAGTATACAAACGCATTGGCAGATTTAAATCTTTTTTTAAGTAAAAAAACTAGAGGTTATGATGCTTCTACAGATCAGCTTACAGATGCTATGGTCATAGCACAATACCCATTTGTAGATGGTGAGTTTAATCCGTATTACACTATAGATAATACTCAATTCTCATATTTAAAAGCAGTTACAGAATATAAAAGAAGAGAGTTTTATCATGAAGGTTTAAGATGGTTTGATGTTAAAAGGTTAGGGATAGAAGTTATACATAATTTTTCAGATGGCTCTCAAAAGATACTTGCAAAAGATGATAATAAAAGACAGCTACAGATCCCTAATTCAGCAATAGATTTTGGATTAACAGCAAATCCTAGATAAATATTAATCTTTAAATATTAAAAAATATGAAAAAAATACAACTAGGTTTCTTTTTTCTAATTGGCTTACTATTGTTTTCTTCATGCCAAAGAGAAGAATCTGTAGAAAACAGCGAAATAAATACAGAAACCCCTCAGCTTACAAGTTTAGATAAATGGATAAGAGAAAATTATACAAAACCGTATAATATTGAAGCAATTTATAAGTGGAATGAGAATTCTTCAGCGGCAAATAGATACTTACACCCGCCTATTGTAGATAGCGTGTTACCTGCATTAAAAGCAGTAAAAAAAATATGGTTAGATAGCTATTCAGAGGTAGGAGGAGCAGATTTTATAAAAAAAATTGCACCTAGAGAATTACAATTAATAGGGGGTATAAATTTAAATCCGTCTGGCACAATAACTTTAGGCTTAGCAGAAGGAGGTAAAAGAATTACTTTTTTTAATACCGATTTTTTAAATGTTAAAAATAAAAGTAATCTTATTCGTTTTGTGTCTACTATACAGCATGAATATTGTCACATATTAAACCAAACAGTACCTTTTGATGAGGCTGCTTATCAATTAATTACTCCAGTTGGTTACACAGCTCAATGGTTTAATGAAGATGTAAGCTCATCTAGAGAGTTAGGTTTTATTACAGATTATTCTAGAGCAAGTGTTACAGAAGATTTTGCAGAGATGGTTAATATAATGTTGTCTAATAATAACGAAGATTACAATGCAATTATAGATGCTATATCATCTGAAGAGGCAAGAGCAAGTATAAGAAAAAAAGAAGCTTTAATAGCAGAATACTACAAATCTAATTTTAACATAGATCTATATGAACTGCAGGCAGTAGCAGCTAGAAATACGCTAGAAGTATTAAACAATTAATATAAAATAGATGAAAAATATAAAATATATAATCAATTATAAGATAGCAGGTTTATTGCTAATTTTAATGGCTATTTTTTATTCTTGTGATACTAATGAAGGTGCAGAAGAATTGTTTGATGACTCTGTAACTACTCGTTATAATGATCAAGAAGCAGAATTAAGAGACCTGTTAAAATCTTCGCCAGAAGGTTGGAGAACTACGTATTTTACAGACAATACTCAATTAGGTGGGTATACATTCATTTTTAAATTTGAAGATGATAAAAATGTAAAAATGTCTTCAGATTTTGATGGTAATTTTGATGTAAAAACTAGTGAATACGACGTAATTATTGGATCTACGACTAAGTTGTCTTTTGTAACAAAAAATGAGATACATAAACTGTCAGACTCAAATAACTCTCCTGACGCTACTTTAAGAGGTAAAGGATATAAAGGGGATTTTGAATTTTTGTACTACGGTAAAGATGGTGATGATCTTATTTTTAGAACAAATAGAGACTTTATTGAGCTACGTTTTACAAAAGCAGTAAAAGAAGATTGGGGTAAATTAGAAGATAGTAAAGAAATGAGAAATAATCTTGTTTCTAATGCTACTACTTCTGTGTTTAAATTATTAGTAGTGTCAGACGGCACTAAGGAAACTAGGTATAACTTTAATTACAATGAGGCTAGGTTATATGCAAATCCGTCTTATATAGATGCGTTGGGTAATGAAAATGAACTAGGCTTTGGTATCGCTGCAACACCCACAGGCTTGTTGGTAGACCCAGCTATTGAAATTGATGGGGCTACATTTGTAGAGTTTACTTATGATGAAACAAAAAAACAATTTATATCAAATAGCGGTTCACAAACAGCTGCTATTGGTTTTTTTGATGAACCTGCTTTTATTACAAGTGATGTACAAAATATTGGAACACCTAAATCAGAGAATTTTAGATACTTCCTTTCATGGGGTGTAAATTCTTTAACCTCTTCTGGCTTTAACAGTTTAATAGAAGATATTAATACGGCGGTTGCTCTTTATGGTTTTGAGTTTAGAGGACTTCAATTTTCTTCTGTTCCAAGGACTGATGGTACTGTACGTGTTTGGGTTAATTTAAGCGGTAATTGGCTTAGTTATAGTTATACATCAGAAATAAAAGAAGGAAAACTTTTCCTTACCTATGTAGAGCCAGCTAATGGAAATGGTGTTACATTAGAAGATGCTGTTAGACCATTATTAAATTTCTTTGGAAGTACAAAGGGATTATATTATACAGAAGAAGGTTCTTTTAAAACAAATACTAATAGATACTCAAATCTTTCAGGAACCTTAACAAGTGCAGAAAGCCCAAATTTAAGGGTGTATGGTCTTTGGTAATATTGATAATATGAATTAGTCGATTTATCAAATATGAAGAGTCGCTTAAATTAATTTTTAAGCGACTTTTTTTAAAATAAATTAAAAGTTTTAAGGCTAAAATAATCCATTTATTTCTGCATCTATTTTATTAATAACTAGTCCTAAATCTTCAGGGTTGTCAACAAAATTTAAGTTGTCTACATCAATAATCAATAACTTTCCTTTTTCATAGCCATGTGCCCAAGCTTCATAACGTTCATTTAATCGGCTTAAATAATCTATTGAAATGGAGTTTTCATATTCTCTGCCTCTTTTATGAATTTGGCTCACTAAATTAGGAATGGAGCTTCTTAGATAAATCAATAAATCTGGAGGTTGTACTAGACTTTCCATCAACTCAAAAAGACTTGTGTAATTAGTAAAATCCCTGTTGGTCATTAAGCCCATTGCATGTAAGTTAGGAGCAAAAATAAAGGCATCTTCGTATATTGTTCTGTCTTGAATAGTATCTTTTCCGCTCTCTCTAATTTGTAATATTTGTCTAAATCTACTATTTAAAAAATAGATTTGTAAGTTAAAACTCCAACGTTCCATTTGTGTATAGAAATCGTCTAAATATGGATTGTCTACTATGTCTTCAAAATTAGGTTGCCAATTGTAGTGTTTAGCAAGTAGTCTTGTTAATGTTGTTTTTCCGGCACCTATATTTCCTGCTACAGCAATATGCATCTTAATTAATGTGTTTTATGTTTTATTTATAAAGATAATAGGGTCGCACAATATACAAGATAAGACCAGTATCTAAAAATGTTTGGATAATTAATACTAATAATTTTTTTTGATACAGCTATTAGTTTGTTTTAATACTCAGGTTTTGTAATTAACACTAGACATTTGTGCTATTATTTTAATAAATAAGATGTTTTTATCAATTTAACCTTAAAACGAGTCATATTTTCTTCTACTTTTTAACTCTAAATCCTGTAACTAAAACTATGTAATTTAATCATAGCGTTTTATATAAAAAGTAATTAAGACTTTGATGCGATATTTTAAAATTAAATTGGTATTATGGGAAGTTACGAAAAGCGTTTGGGATTGTTAAAATTAAAAGGATCTGCTAGTATGTCATTTTCTAATTATGAGAATAAGGTAAACAATGTAGCTATAAAAAATGAATCCATTGCTCAGAGTTATAAGGCATCTATTGATACTAATTTTAATGAGTGGCCAAATTTTGAGATAGGGTATGAGATAATTAGTAATGATTATAAATCAACAGTAAATAAAAGTACATTCATTACAAATAGGCCTTTTGCAAATTTAGAAGCTTATTTTTTGAAGAGATTTACATTAACGGCTAATTATAAGTACAATAATTATAAAAATAAAAATGGAAGTACGCATAGTGAATATGATTTTTTAGATATGGATCTTTACTATAAAAAACCAAATAGTGCTTGGGAATTTAAGTTGTCCTGTCAAAACCTAATGAATACGACTAGTATAAGGCAAGATGGATTTTCTAATAATTTAATAAGCACATATTCTTATTATGTGCAGCATAGATATTTTTTATTAAGTGTTAAATACGATTTATAATTTTAAGTTAAAACAGATATTTCTTTTTTAAAACATTTTCAAACCAAACTAATTTTATACTTTTGCAGTCTTAATTAAGAGGAAGGATTTGACTGATTGCAACCTCGTATGCTGGTACTCAGTAATACAAAAAATGCTAAAACAGATTTCAGTTGAAATTACAACACTTTTTCTGTTTTCTTGCAATCTTTAATTAATATTTACTCTAAAAATAGAAGTATAAAATTATGGCATATTTGTTTACATCAGAATCAGTAAGTGAAGGACATCCAGATAAAATTGCAGATCAGATTAGTGATGCGTTATTAGATAACTTTTTAGCTTTTGACCCAGAAAGTAAGGTTGCTTGTGAGACTTTAGTGACCACAGGACAAGTAGTTCTTGCAGGTGAGGTAAAAAGTAACACATACGTAGACTTACAAAGTATAGCAAGAGATGTAATCAATACTATTGGTTATACCAAAGGCGAGTATCAATTTAGTGGGGATTCTTGTGGTGTAATATCATTGATTCATGAGCAATCTAAAGAGATAAACCAAGGTGTAGACAGGGGAGCTAAAGAAGAACAAGGAGCAGGAGATCAAGGAATGATGTTTGGTTATGCTACTAATGAGACCAAAAATTATATGCCCTTGGCTTTAGATCTATCCCATAAAATACTACAAGTCTTGGCAGATTTAAGAAGAGAAGGTAAAAACATCCCTTATTTGCGTCCAGATGCCAAGTCACAAGTAACAATTGAATATTCAGATGATAATTTACCACAGCGTATAGATACAATTGTAGTATCTACACAACATGATGAATTTGATGCTGATGATGATAAAATGTTGGCAAAGATTAAAGAAGACATAATTACAATATTAATACCTAAGGTAATAGAACAATTACCTGCTTATGTTCAAAAATTATTTAATAATAAAATTAAATATCATATAAACCCAACAGGGAAATTTGTAATTGGAGGCCCACATGGAGATTCAGGTTTAACAGGACGCAAAATTATAGTAGATACGTATGGCGGTAAAGGAGCACATGGCGGAGGTGCTTTTAGCGGCAAAGACCCTAGTAAAGTAGACCGTAGTGCAGCATATGCAGCAAGACATGCAGCAAAGAATTTGATAGCTGCAGGTATAGCAGATGAAATTTTAGTACAGGTAAGTTATGCCATAGGAGTAGTAGAACCAACCTCTATTTACGTAGATACATACGGTACTTCAAAAGTGAATTTAACTGATGGGGAAATAGCCCAAAAAGTAGCCCAACTTTTTGATATGAGACCATTTGCCATAGAAGATAGATTAAAGTTAAGAAACCCTATTTATTTAGAAACTGCAGCTTATGGACATATGGGCAAAGAACCAAAAATGATAACAAAAGTTTTTGAATCTCCATATAATGGTAGAGTAGAAAAAGAAGTAGAATTATTTACCTGGGAGAAACTAGATATGGTAGACGTTGTAAAAACAGCTTTTAACCTTTAAAATAATATCCTTTTTAAGATATAAAAGTACTTTGCTTTAATAACAAAGTACTTTTTTTGTGCTCAACATTTTGGTAGCTATTTGGGTGTTACCACAAGGGTCGGGCTTTTTGTTTCAATCTTTTTTAAGAAAAATAAAAAAGGATTTTCACTACAATCCCTAACACAAATAAAGTTTCAATTCTTAGATTTTAGTCAATTATTGTAAATTCTCCAGATATAAATCCTTTGTATGCTATTTTCTTAAAAGACAACAGTAACTACAATTTCAATGGCAAAAGCTATTAATGTAAACAAAGCCAATGTCTAGCTCAAAATATTTTCTATTTTTAAAAGACAATATTCATTTTTATTTGTTTCAAAATTTGGTCTTACAATGTTGTAAAACATTAGTGGTCACTTATTTTTATAAACTTAAAATATTCAGTATTTGTAATTTAATAAGTACCCTCTTTTAAAATTAATAATAACTCATCTAAATATACATCTTATTTTGCACTACTAAAATTAAACTGAATAATCATTACCTTGTCATTTTTGTACACAATGTTTAAAATTATGTAGCCTTTATTCAGGACGGGTCAAAATGCATCACAACTGCGGTCTCGGCTATGAGTAGTTGTGTGGTTTAGTACTTAACTTTATAGCGCATACCAAATTGAAAATCAGCAAGGATTTTCAGAAACTAGCCCAGAGCCTAAGGGTAGACCAAAGCAAGCAATTACTTATAGCCATTAATGGTAGTAGCCTTTATTTCTTTTCCTGTTTTGTCAAAATAATATTTTTTTCCGTCAAGCTCTAATTCTTCCACTTCTCCAGTGAAATAATAGTGTGCTTTATCAAACTTTATTGGAATGATGATCTCTCCTTTTATGTTGATAAATCCAAATTTTTTATTGTTTGAAACTCTAGATAAGCCGTTATGAAATCTATTAGCTTCATCAAATTGAAACGTTATAATCAATTCACTATGTGCATTTATAAAGCCCCATTTATTGTTTTGTTTTACAGCGACTAAATCGTCCATAATAAATGGGTCTATTTTATCAAATTTTGGAGTTGATATTATTTCTCCTTTAGTATTTATAAAAAATAAATCTCCTTTATAGGATTCTTTTACAAGAGCATATCCTTTTAAAGAAAAATCTGTAGCATAAGCATATTTAAAGGGAAGAACCTGTTTTCCTTTAGAGTTAAAATATGCATAAATACTTTGTCCCTTACTGTTATAATCTTGTACTTTAAAGTAATCATTTTTTAAAACACTAACATCTTCATACTTAAATGGGATAATAATATTTCCAAGGCTATCTAAAACACCTGCTCGGTGATAAGAAAAAGTTGTTTTTATTTTTCTTAATTTCTCAATCTCTTCTTTTGTTGAATATTTACCACCATATATAAATCCATCTATAAAATACGAATTAAAATCATATAAAGGAGGTATAATTTCTTTTCCTTTTCTATTAATAAACCCTTCAAAATATCCTCGCTCACCATCTGCAGTAACTTCAATAAGACCATTTTCATCATCTAATCTATTTAAAGAATGGTATTTACCTAAAGGAACAGTTACGTTTCCATTAAAATCATATAATCCAGAACTACCATCTTTTTGAACTTCAATGCTATTTATTTTATCCCAAATCCTTGCTTGGTCAAATATAACAGGAACTATTTCTTCCCCTTTTGTGTTAATAAATCCTTTAGTGCTATAACCTACAGCACAATCTCCTTCCTCTTCTATAAAACAATTTATAGATACACTTGCTATTCCTTTTTCAAATTCTCCTACATCACAATACTTAAAAGGTGTAATAGTTTTTCCTTTATTGTCAATAAACGCCCATTTATTGTTTAGCTGAACTGGGGCGAAACCTTCTGAAAAAGAATTAACAGCACTGTATTTTGGCTCAATGATAGTTTCCCCTTTTTTATTGATGAATCCATATTTATATTGATTATCTTTTTTTATAGAAATTTCGCATAGACCTTCTGAGAAATTAGAAGCTGATAAGAACAGGAAAGGTATTTTTAAAACACCTTTTCTGTCTATGAATCCCCATTTACCTTCTCTAGATACAGCTATAAGCCCTTCAGAAAGTACATAAGCAGTTGAATATTTAAAATCTATAATTTCTTTACCTTCATAATCTAAAAATCCTACGAGTTCATTTTTAGTAGCTCTGCATATTCCATTATAACAACTACCATTGTTATAAAGAGCTTTTGTTAATTGTTCTCCTTTTGTACTATATAAAGCATATTTCCCATTTTCAGTTATTCTAAAATTAGGAATTTCTTCTTGTGCAGATACTTCAAATAAAGTGGAAAATAAAATTAATATGTAAAATAGGTATTTCATAAAATTATTATTAATCTATGCCTGTATGAATAGATGGGTTTGTAAAATAGTCTTAATCATTCACTTTTGGTATACCCGTTGTTGATTTCTTTTTACAAACCTATTAAAAATTAGTGTTCCATTGCAAACATAAAATTACCATTTTATAAGCCTGTAATTAATAAACAAGCCACAGTATAGTAACATCTTATTACGAACTTTTATTCTAAAACAATCACTTTGCTACTTATGAACGCATCATTTAACCTATAAAAAATAAAGTTTCTATTTTTATCAAATTTTTTATTCCGTTCTTTTTTTAATCCATTCAGCTATTATTTCCAAAACCGTTGGTGAGAAAGTCTGTTCAATAGTTGCATATTCATTTGGTAATCCAGTTTCACTTTCTTGAAATAAATGGTTTAAATTTTCCAATTGTTTTGTTTCAACATCTTCGTTTCCATTTTCTTTCAAGGTTTTTTCAATAATTTCTAGGTTTTCTTTTGGTGGTACTTGTAAATCATTTAACCCATTAAGAGCAAGAACTGAACATTTTGTTTTGCTCAAAGCCGTTTGAGGGTCAAATTTTATAAAATCTGTTAGCCAAGGAATTGACATTTGCTCTGAAATGGTTTGGATTTGACTTTCAGGTAACATTGCTCCAAATACTTTAGTAAAATAATTTTTTAGTTCTGTTTGTAATTGGGTTTTGTTATTGTTTGATTTTAAAATTATGTCATAAGCACCTTTCATATTATTTTGTCCTTGTGTAATTCCTACTTCAGGGACTCCCATTTTTCGCTCAATTTTTTCTTTTTGTAAAAGCATAAGCTTATCGCCTCTTATTCCAGAGCCAGCAAGAATTACAATAAAAGAAACGTCTGTATTTTCACTTGCTATAATTGGTGCAATTACACCTCCTAAACTATGACCAATTAATCCAATTTTAGAATGATTAATCTCTTTGTGGGTTTTTAAAAATTCAAATGCACTTTTAGTGTCATTCACAAATCTTTTGAGTCCAGTTTCATTATAATTACCTTCTGATTCGCCAGTGCCTCTATCATCAACTCGTAATACAGCAATTCCTCTTTTAGTTAGGTAGTCAGCGATTACTAAAAATGGCTTATGGTTCATTAGTTCAGAATTTCTGTCTTGTGGACCACTACCACTAATCAAGATTACAGCAGGAAAATCGGAACCTTTTTTTGGATACGTTAATGTTCCTGCAAGAGAAATACTGTCAAGATTATTTTTAAATACAACATTTTCGATTGTATACTCAAAAGGTTTTTTAGGCTCTTGAGGTCTATTATTTTGAGAATATAAATTGAATGATGTAATTGTTGTAATTATAAAATATAAAAGTTTGATTTTCATTTTTCTTGTTTTTTAAGGTTTTGAAATTTCAGGTATGAATAGAATACAGGAATAATAGTTATAATAGCAGTGATAACTATAAATATTGTAAAATTAGTTTGCTTTTCTATTAACAAACTTGAAAGTATAGTTATAAGACCTCCAATAAACCACAATTTTCCTCCTAATTTGTGTGTTTCTTTCCATACAGTTTCGTGTTCTAATGTCCAAGGTGTTCTAATTCCAATGAAATAATTTGCTTTTATTGTTTTAAAATAATTTCCAAGAATTAAATAAAGTAAGCCTATTAATAATACAATATAATTTGGATTAGTTATAGATTGATTTTTTGCGGAATAAATTATGAATAGTGCTAATATTGACATAAATGTTGTCAATAAGAATTTTATTGTTTGAAGCTTGTTGCCCATTTTATTCAGTTTGTTTTTTGGATCAATTTTAGGAATAACCAAAAAGATTACAAACACGAGTAATGGCAGTAGAATAGGAATTATTATAAGTTCTGACTTATCTCCGTATCTATCTATTTCTCCTTTATTCCAATGCATAGGAACTTTTTCTGGTATTTGATTCCATATATATGCCAAATAGATAAATGGCAAAAGCACAATCGCAATAAGCGGTAATTCCTTTTTTAAGTTCATATTTATTTTTTTAAAGTTAGTATCCAGTTTAATAAATCCTCTAATATGCTTGTGTTTAATGAGTATTCAACAAACTGACCTTTTTTCTCACTTATTATTAAATCTGCTCTTTTAAGAATGTCAAGATGATGTGAAATACTTGGTTTGGATATATTAAATCTATCTGCAATTTCTCCAGCATTCATATCTTTTTCCTTTAATAGTTCGACAATTTGTCTTCTGGTTTCATCATTTAATGCCTTGAAGAGAGAATTCATTTATTTAGTTATTTAGACAAATATCTAAATATTATTTCAAATGACCAAATTTAGTGCGGTTTTGTGTGCGAGGATTTTCCGCAGGAAAATCAGACGTAGTAAACTTGCAACGACCTTTGATTAAGCCCAAAATTGAGCGATTATTTTTATACATTGTATTGTTAAAAATAGGGATTTTTCTTAACTTTAAGAATGCAAGGCAAAAAGACGCAGGGCGCAATCATATGTAATGGACAGTTATTTTTTTATTTTCTGTATCGAATTATAAGTTCAGCAATTCCAAGGTTTACTGTCCAACCTAACCATGAAACTATCTGGTAAGTATCCATTGGAGGTAGAGCAAAGGTGCCAACGATAATCCATTTGAACAATCTTAGACTAATAGCAGATAAGGTAAGAGCATAACTACGATAGATGAAGTTTTTGTGTAAAGTCCATTTTTTTGTTCGAGCATATTTATATGCCATTAGAGAAAAGTAAATCCAAAGAATAGATAGAAGACAAAAAGATATTTGAGAGTAGACACCTCCATTAGCATGATAACCCATCACAAGTCCCGATGGTCCTGCTAGGATTACGATAATTCCAATATAGAACTTTCCAATGTTTCTATGCAGTTTTGAATACCTTTTTCGAATTGTATTAGAGAACTGAAAAAAGCCAATTAAGAGAGAAAAAATGCTCGTATAAACATGAGTAAAGAATGCAAGTCGATAATATGGTAGTTCAATTTCATTTTGTTTAACGCCTAAAAAAGCTGCATTAAAATCAATAGGAATATATTGAGTAGTAATCAAGATCATTAAATAGCTGAAATAACCCAATAAGCCGTATAACAGTATTTTTAATATGATTTTTCGGTTAATTACAATTCCAAATATATTCATCTTGGTCATAATCAATATGGGGATAGCTATAATGCCACCATTCAAAAGGATAAAAAGTAAAGCCCGCTTCTGTCATTATGCTTTTCAGAAGGATTGTATTGTAATTTGCCAAAGAGTCTAAACTGCCATATGAATGATGAGACCTTTCAGAAAAATCATCAAAATCTCCACCAAAATCTAGGATGTTACCTGATGAATCAATCAATGCTAAATCAACAGCTAGACCTTTGTTATGTATAGAACCTTCTTTTTTTGGTTCAGCTACATATCTAGCGTCTTTCACGATATCAAACATTTTTTGCTGGTAGATTGCAGGGCGATAACAGTCAAACAAGATAAGGCTTATCCCTTTGAGTTTAGCTATGCTCTTTGCTACGAATAATACTTTGGCTGCTTCAGGTCTTAGAAAGCAACGGGCACAAGGGTAAATTGTTTGGTCAATAAAATTGCTAGAATCTGCATAGTCCATACTTTCAAATACACCATCGTTTTTGAAAATTATTTCAGTCCATAACGTATCGTTAAAGTCTAAAATTTGATGAACCGATATTGAGTCTTGCTCGTATAGAATTAGTGAATCTGTAGCAGATGTTTCAGGAGAGGTAGAACAACTTAAGAGCAGACTAACCCCGACCGAAATAATCATAATACTCTTTAGCATTTTTTTCATATCGTAGTAGAAGTTGGATATTCTTTTTTTCAATTTCCGTAAAATCCTGCTTTATATCAGCATGAACTGGGATGTACCAATCTTGAGCATCAAAGAATACTCGTAAAGGTCTATTCTTGAAAGAATAACCATGACGAGCATAAATCGTATTTCTTATTACTACTAAATCACTATTGGTTAAGTTTTCAACGTCTTCTTTTGTGAGCTCTGTGTTAGAAGCGTTTATCTCGTATATTTTTTCAGTAGAAGATGCATATTCTCTTTTAACCCATTCATAGACTTGTTCATCTGGAGTTCCTTCATCATAAATTTCAATTTGAGTTCCATGGTCTATGAATTTGTCCCAATTTCCATATCGACGGGCTCTTTCCAACATAATGTCTGGATTATATTTATATGACATCTGGTCTAGTTTATATTCTCGTTTAGGAATTTCAATACTTTTATATGCGTCCCAAACTCCAATCAAACGATTATTTATAATCTCAAAAGTAAATTGTCCATCGTATTTATCATCACCTGGTTCTCTAACTATGTATTTTTTCCCTTCATCAGTCGGTTGGATTTTACCATAAAAAGGCCTGTGGTTACCTGCTACAATACTGTGCCCGATGATAGAATCTCCAAGTATTTTGTCAATTGAAATACTAATTTTATTTCTTCTTCCCCAATATAATGCTTCATCTGCAGCAATGTATTTGCCTTGTAAGTCAACCTCTTTATCAGGATTGAAGAATCCTACCCAATAATTATTTGACGATGTATCTAAGTTTTCAGATTTTATTTCTGTTTCGATAATTACTGAATCAATAGCGGTTCCGTCTTCAACTATTATTTCAGCATCATTATTTTTAATTACATTATTACATCCAAATAAGGAAATAATTGAGAGAAGTATTGTAATAGTTTTAGGCATCTTTCTTAATATATTTAAATTGACCACAACGGTTAGTATAAGAATAGTGCGGTTTTGTGTGCGAGGATTTTCCGCAGGAAAATCAGACGTAACAAAATTGCAACGACCTTTGTTTAAGCACAAATGTAGCAATTAATTTTATACGGTGTGCCTGTTGCACAAGTATTGTAAAAAATAGGGATTTTTCTTAACTTTAAGAATGCAAGGCAAAAAGACGTATCGAGAAAAGCTTTTTAATAATTTTCAATTAAGCGAACGAGTTTCTCAAGACAATTTCTACCGTGTATTAAATGGTTTGTTTGTGAATAGACCTGTTTAATCAATAACTATATTCATCTAGATATTTTTCAATGTGACAATCATCCATCCAAGAATATACGCTTCTAAGCCCTGCTTTTAGCTGGTGAATTATCGTATTTATTTCAAAAAAGTCAGAAACATTACTCTTAAGCTGAGTGATGTCGTACTTCTTTTTTTATGGCAGATAGCCTTTCCATTTATCGGTTGTTATTTTAGCATTACCTGAGATATGGCTAACAAATATCTTATTCAATTCCTTTGAGGAATAATTCTCTATCCTTTTGAAATAAGCCCGTTTTACTCCGCGCTTTTTATTCTTCAATGATTTTTTACCTCCAACCTTGTACTTTGCCCAAATCTTGTTAACAGCAGTCTGTGTAAGCCCGAATATTTCAGCACATTGTTTTTGAGTACCTTTTTTAGCTTTTAGGTAATCCGCTACCCTAAAACGAATCAATTCCTGAGCTTCTTGACTATGCTTTTTTTATTTCCCCTTCTCACAACCTAAAAAAAGGATTTTTAAAACATAATATAAACTAATTTATGCTCTTATTAATATGTAATGGACTATAGGCAATTAAAAACGTTTTGGGTTGCTGTTATTTTGGGTGCTTTTTGAAACACCGTTTTATTTGTCCCATTGGATGGAAAAGAAAAATTCCTTAGCTTTGGACAAACAAACTAAATATAACACTATGTAAGATTGCATTGCTCTAATAGTTTGTCTTCGCTATCGCTTCGCAAACGATTTAATCAAAGACACTATCGCTCATCTTAAACTTATTGTTATAAGCAATTACTAAAAACCCTTGACAATAAAAAATAACTATAAAATGAAAAAAATACACTTAATTATTATTATTTGTTTTTTAATTCTTAGCTGTTCAAGTGATGATAATAATAATTCTAATAAGCAAATACTCAAACCTACAATTGAAAATATTTCAACAAATAGAGCCAGTATAGGTGATATTATAATTATCAATGGAAAAAACTTCAATTCAAACGAAACTTATTTAGTTAAGTTTAATGAAATTGAAGGACCAATTATAGAAATAACTCCAACTCAACTTAAAGTCGAAATTCCTGAAAATGCTACTTCTGGAGAAATCGTTCTTGTCTATAATAACGAAGAAATAAGTGTTGGTACTATTGAAATTCTTCTAGAAGCAGAGGTAATAGACAAAATGTTCGTAATAAGAGATGATTTTACAAATAAATCTATACTGGAAGTAAACAAAACAGATGGAAGTATTATAAATACATATAATTTTAAGACAGACTTTCCTGCTTCTGTCCTACCTAAAAGTTTAATCTACGAAACGGAAACTAAAAGTATTTATGGAATCTCATCAAATACTTCTTCAAGTATTATTGATGGTACAATTGTAAAATATAATATAGAGACAAATACTGAAAGTTCAATTATCTTACCAACACTATCTGGTGGGGATTATGGTGATATTATTATTGCTAACAATCGACTATTTGTAATCAAAGATGATTTTACAAATAAATCTATACTGGAAGTAAACAAAACAGATGGGAGTATTATAAATACATATAATTTTAAGACAGACTTTCCTGCTTCTGTCCTACCTAAAAGTTTAATCTACGAAACGGAAACTAAAAGTATTTATGGAATCTCATCAAATACTTCTTCAAGTATTATTGATGGTACAATTGTAAAATATAATATAGAGACAAATACTGAAAGTTCAATTAGCTTACCAACGCTATCTGGTGGGGATTATGGTGATATTATTATTGCTAACAATCGACTATTTGTAATCAAAGATGATTTTACAAATAAATCTATACTGGAAGTAAACAAAACAGATGGGAGTATTATAAATACATATAATTTTAAGACAGACTTTCCTGCTTCTGTCCTACCTAAAAGTTTAATCTACGAAACGGAAACTAAAAGTATTTATGGAATCTCATCAAATACTTCTTCAAGTATTATTGATGGTACAATTGTAAAATATAATATAGAGACAAATACTGAAAGTTCAATTAGCTTACCAACGCTATCTGGTGGGGATTATGGTGATATTATTATTGTGAAAGAAAGCTTATAACACTATATATAGCGAATAGGGCGATTAATGTTTAATCGAAAGATGGTTGTTTATTTACAAAATCGCCAAATCTTTTGATTTGGCTTTTAAAAACAAAAATCAGATCCCAAAAGCAATATAACAATCAAATTTTCCTATTTTAATATTCGAACATAGGCTGTAAAGAAGATAAAACTATAATATATAGCAAAAAATGCAAGAATCCCTAAATAGAGTAATTTTAAATTTTACGATTTTGATGAGTTGTAAAAGGAACTACCATAGGAGCTGAAAACAATAAGGCAATCCACTCCGAATATTGAAACAACACACTATCGACCCAACTACCAAATGACATCCTATGGTTACCGCTACCATAAAAAAAATTCAAAAATAACCGCTATAAATGTACATAAACAAACAATTGATGTTATTACTATACAACCATTCTTAATCTGATTTTTTGTTATTTTCATAAATTCAAATACTCTATTATTCATTTTATATAAATATATTTTTTTGAGCCTGTTTTATCAAACTTTTTATTTGAATTAGAGTACACAAAAAACTCATAATCCTGTAAATTTTCATTTAAAGTATGAAATGTGATATACCCAGGAATAAAATCTTTATCAAAAGAAACTTTCAGCCTTCCTGGTTTTAATAACAAAGTATCTCTAAAACCTCTATAAATGCTATCATTTGTAGACTCAATAAAGGTTCCTTTTTCAATAATAAACTTTTCTCCTTTAAATCCTTCTGTCTCAAAGTAGATTTCTAAATCTTTACTATTAATTTTTGAGTATTCTCCTAAGTATAGGATTTTAAAAGGTTCAATATGTATATTTTTATCCTTTACTTTTTTTGTACAAGCAAAAAAAAGAACAAAAGAAAATATTGCTATAATATTCCTCATTATTAATATGTTATTTTAGGTTCAAATGTTTCTTTTTCAATCATAAATAATCCTTATAGTTCCTCTAAGAAGCATGTCATTTAACTTGTGAAGTTTTTAATATCGCTTCTAGGGTCTTCTATTTGGTTGAATATAGACTTGAAATTCTTAGTTGCTTCCAAAATAGATTAAGTATTGATTATCAGTGTAATATAAAAAATGATTAACTGTTAAACAAGTGATTGTTAAGGTTTTTATTTTTATAGATGTGTTTGCTCTGGATTAATATCTATTTCTGTATCATTTGGAAATCTTGTTTCTTCACACCGTATAAAAACTACTTTTGTATCGTCTTCATCAAATAAGAAATCCTTACTATAGCCATAAAAGGTTGAACCTTTTTACTTTAGGATTCGATTTTAGTCTTAAAACTTTTTGTACGCATAATACCTAATCTCATAAATAATCTATCCGTATTCATAATTTAAAATTTATTGATTTTGCTATATTACTATGATTCAATTATTTTTTTAAAACCATCAAGTGTATAAAAACCGTTATCTATTTCATCAAATGTTTCTTTTATACAAATGACACCTTTCATTTTTTCTACAATTTCAAAAACTATATTCAGATATTTTTTGATATTTTTTTGATTCACTTTAAATTCAATAGAAACAGAGAGTCCTACTTCCATCCAGTCCTTGTATATTTTTTCTATATTTTTCATTTGTTCTCCTTTTCCCAAATACCCGTATAAAACTTCTATTGTATCTAATTCAGGTTCCGTTTGAAAAAAATTAAGAAAGGCTATAGTAGTATCTTTATGCTTTATTCTATAAGCTTTATCTACATCAAGAATATCTTCTTTTTTTAATAATTTATTTGAACTTACTTCGTAAAGCTTATAAAGATTGTTACTTATATCATCCCTTTTTAAGGCTTCTTTTACAGATGGAAAAATTTCTATGTTTATGCTCATTATTTGTATACTCTATCAGTTCCTTAGATAATAATCATTCTAAAAGATATCTGTTTCTGTTTTAACCATATTTTATACTCTCTTCCGTAATCTGACCAGTCATAAACGCAAACTGATTAAGGTGCACTAAACTTTCTTTTGTTTTTTCTATGGCTTGCTTATAATCTGTTTTAAGTTTTTCAAGTATATTTTTTTCTATAGCTAGAAAAGGAATCAGTTCTTTTTTAGCTAAAAATTTTTCATTTTTATCAAATTGTTCAATCCTATATTCCCCTTTTGATAGCTGAATATCTACAGGAATTAGAAAAAAGTTTTTGTCTTCGCTATTAAACCATATTTCCTTTTTGATATCCATAACTATTTTTTTAAAATGGTATTTATTTTTTCCTGAAGCTCATATACTCCTTGGGGGATTTCTTTAAAAGCATAGCATTCTTTTAGTATGTTATTTGCGTCTTGTATTTTACCTCCCAAGTAATACGCATAAGCACATAAAAAATATGACCTTACATTATTTGGTAAATATTGTAAAACTTTATTCCCTAATTCTATAACCTCATTTGTATCTCGATTAGGGGTGTTTAACAATATTGTCAGCAGTTTTAAATTAAATTCTCCATCTGTTTTATAAAATTGTAATGCATATCGATAGGCTTTTTCTTCTCCTTCTTTGTCTCTATTCAATAAAGCAATATTCGCTAGAGACTGTAATCTTTTTTTATTAAAAGGCCATATTTCTGATGACTTGATTAAGTAATCATAAGCTTTTTGGTCTTCCATATTTTCTAAGGCGATATATCCCAAAATATCCAAAGCTTTTACATTATTAGGATCTTTTTCGATCACTTCTAATGCTATTTCTTTGGCTTTATCATTTTCTTTTTGGTAAAACAAGTAACTTGCATATTCAATTTTCACTTCATAGTGGTCATTAAATTTTTTCAATAACTCTGGATAACTTATTGAATAACTTTTAATCCCCAGTTTATCCTGAACATATACAAGTTGATTATACAAATCCAAATTATTAGGGTTTACTTTAATAGACTCTTCTAATACCTTCAATGCTTCCTGATATCTCTTATAAAAAACATGTACTCCAATCGCAATTACTTGCCATTCTGCTTGATATACTAATTCTTTTATTTCATTGGAAATAGTATTAATAATTTTTTCTGCCTCCTCATAGTTCGCTCCTCTATAAAAGATACTTGCTTTGGCAATTTCTCTTATAGCATAAGGTATCTCTCTATTTTCTTCATTATCTACACTAATCGCCTGTAGAGCCATTTCAGGCCCGTGTAGCTGAAAAATATTTTCTATACCTTCTTTCCAATATTCTATTGAATTCATTCTTTAATAATTTTATAAACTACACAATGTTGGTGTTAAAATTTTCATGTCTTAAAAAATATAGAAGTTTTTTTCATCGTTAACCACCTGCATCAACCCTTGTTTTTAAATTCATTAATTCCTAATTTTTCATCCAATATGCTTCTTAATCTATATGCACTTTTCGGTGCATCAGAAAACTTTAAGCACTTTTTTAATGCTTCATCTGCTAAGAATAATTGATTTAGTTCCGTATATGAATAAGCCTGTGCAAACAAAGAATAGGCATCCGGATTATATAATACCCCTTTTTTTGCATGCATCAAAGCATGATGAGCATCGTCCCCTTTCTCCAAAATTACACAAGCTAATAAACTATGTATTTTACTATTTTCTGGTAAGAAACCTAGTGCATAATGACATTGCCTTTCACCAGCGTCCAAACCTTCTGAAAATACAACCACTTCACATAATATCTCTTGGGTTAGTATCATATTTGGGTTTAAAGCAATTACCTTTCTTAAATAAAAAGTTGCTTGATCATACTCTTTGCCTTCAAAAAACAACAATCCTAATATTTCATTTGCTTCAATATTATTTTCATTAATCGTCAATGCCTTTCTTGCTATTTCTTCTGCTTTTTTATAATCACCTTCAAGAAGAAGGTAATTACCATATGCCGCTAATAAAAGATCATTAGAAGGTCTATTTTTAATTTCATCTAAGAATAGATTCTTCACTTTATTAGGTTGAATTTTATGGAATATGAATAATTTTTTTGTGAAAAAATTTATATTTTCTGGCTGAATAACAAGGGCTTTTTCTATACCGAACAATGCTTCTTGGTATTCCTTAATAGAGATTTTATAGTTTACTTCTACAGCAAGAGCATCCAACTCAAACTGTCTATCCCATTCCTTTATTTTTTCTCTATCAACCTCTTTAAGGGCTTTGTATGAATCTTCAAATTTCTCTACCCTTGAAAATAATAATGCAATGGACAACTTTCTAATATCCAAAGGCACGTTAACAGATTTAATAGATTGATTAATAGCAATTTCACTACCTGAATTCAAGTAAATTTTTTCTATTTCATCTCTCCAATCTAAAATTCTTTTCTTATCCATTTCTCTCTATTTTACAGAACAAAACATAGGTGTTAACACCCTCATTTTATCCGGAATATCCGCTTCCAGGGTTCTTGCCATAAGCAGTTGTCTGAAATAATCAGGTTTATTATTTGCCAATGTTTGCATTGCCTTTTGTGTAGCTGCTTGGTCATTTGCTTGTATCGCAAAAATAACTCTAAGTAAATCGTAATCTGAAGTACCTAGTGTAGCATCTATGCTCTTCATTCCTGTACCAGTCATCAAAATCCTTTGAAAGTTATCTAAAAGTGGCATAATTTTGTTAGGAGGAAAAAGAATTTCTGCAGAGGCTCTAATTTTTACCGAAAAATCAGAATCTACCGCAAATACTCTATCAAACTCCTTAGTAATTCTTGAAATAAAATTCTTCTCATCCGTATTACTTGCCAAATTAACACCTTTTAGAGCACACAAAGGGCATACATATCGAGAACTTGCCATATCTATAAAAGCAGGCTCACTATGGAAGTCGTTAGAAGGATTTACATTTACCTTTCCTCTCCCTATCTCCTCATTTTGTATTCCTAAAAAACTACTCTTCTTTTTTAGATCTTCATTTAATTCTGGTCTTGAACTTTCACTAAACGCTCCAACACCAATGGTTTTACCACTAGCTTCCCACCAAGTCACACCATCAAATATATCTCCCTCCATTTGCACAAATAATTTCTTTTTTGTTCATTTCTTGAACTCCTAAATTTTCTAAATTCATAATTTTAAATTTAACAGTTCTGCAATTTGCAAACCAAGTTATACAATAATTTTTTCAAAATGGTTTCACGAATATTTTGATGCAGTAAAGATGTTTTTTTTTTTTTTAATACTGCAAAGTTTTTTCTTACTTTTTTTTAAATAGAATAGTTAGTTTGTATGTAAAGTTTAGTGAGGTGTTATTTAGTGTATAACCATTGTTGCTCCTCATTCACTATACTAGTTAAAGCTGTTGTTTGTGGTTTCTTTGTTTTTACCTTCAAAACCAAATAGGATTACCATCACGTACATACAAAATTAATTCAGTAGCATCGGTATATTCAATTTTATATGTGAATTAAAAATAATCTCTTTCTTTATCTCTATTAAAAACTAAGCATTCCCAAAGGTACAAAAGAAGACATTTTATGATATTTTAGTTTTACTATTAAGTTGTATTTTTCTTGAATTACTGTTTTTTGTGTGTTTCTTGTTTAGGGTAAGTAGTTCTCTTATAAACACCTTGAGAATTAGAATCTTCTACGCCAGCTGTAGCTCTGTGTCAAGTGTTTCACTCATTGGTTGATTGCCTGTTGGAGAAAAGTTATTATCCCATTTTATAAGATGACAATCATGAAAATAGAATTTACGTGTTTTTCCTCCTATAATAAGAGTGTAAATATGTAATTCCAATTGTTTTTTGGTTAGAGGCAAAAGTCCAATCAACAAGGTTTAAGTCTTTTTTGGTTTTAATTACCAGTTGTAGATTAACAAATATTAGTTTTTAATAAGGTCTGTTATTGGTACCTACTTCAGATATAATAGTACAAGCACTGGGGTAGTGTTATCTATCCTAAACTCTGTTTATTCCATAAACTGTAATATTCTTTCTTGTTTTTAAGTAATTGATTGTGGTTTCCTTGTTCCACAATTACACCATCTTTTAAAACTAGAATAGCATCAGCATTTGCAATGGTACTTAGTCTATGAGCAATTACTATAATTGTTTTTCCTTGAGCTTTAAATTCATCTATGACTTGTTTTACAATAGTTTCAGAATGTGAATCTAAAGCAGAAGTCGCCTCATCCATTAATAATATTTCTGGGTTTTTGTATAATGCCCTTGCTATGGATATGCGTTGTTTTTGACCTCCAGAAAGCATTGCGCCATTTTCTCCTGCTTGGGTTTCAAAACCGTTAGGTAATTTTTCTACAAATGTTGTTATTCCTAATTTGTTAGATAATTCTATGATACGTTGCATATCTGGGAAATCTTGACCTAATGCAATATTTTCTATAATTGTACCGGAAAAGAGGTTTAATTGCTGTGGAATAACACCAATTAATTTTCTAAGACTTTTGTAATGAATATGTTTTAAATCATAATCGCCAACGTAAATTTTCCCTTCTTTTATTGGGTATAAGTTTTGAAGCAATGCTATTAAAGTTGTTTTTCCGCTACCACTTTCCCCTACAATTGCTGTTGTTTGCCCTTTTTTAAGAGTTGCGCTAAAATTTTCAAAAACTTGGGTTCTGGAACCATATCTAAAAGATACATTTTCAAAGACAATATCTCCCAAGTATTCTTTTTTAAGTTCAATTTTATTTTCTGTTTCTTCACGCTCTAGATCCATTATTTCAAAAAGCCTATCTGCTGCAATTAATGCATTTTGTATGGTTTTGTTCATTCCAATTAAAGAAGCAACAGGTGACGTAAAATAACTTATAAGGGCGTAAAAAGAAAATAGCTCTCCTGTAGTTATTTCTCCATCTAGTACATAACCAGAGCCTATCCATAGTAAAATAATGGTAAAAATAGAAGCTAAAAATTGAGTAGATACTCCAGAAAAAACACCATTTAAACCAGATTTATAGGTTGTAAACAATAATTTCACAAATCTGTTTTCAGTTTTAATATTAGAAAAATCCTCTATGCCAAATTCCTTGACTGTTCTAATATGTGTAATACTTTCTACCAATTGTGTTTGCAATTCAGCAGCATCTTCCATTAACTTACGTTCTACTTTTTTATTAAAATAATTCATTAAAAAGTAGATGCCCAAGTAAAAAGGAATTACCAATAAAATTACCAAGGCCAGTTTCCAATAGTACGTAAACATAAGACTAAAAGAAAATATTACAATAAAAATGTTTACGAGCATATCTATGGCAACATTGTTTATAAAAGCCCTTATTTTTACGGCATCACTAATTCTAGAGGTTATTTCACCAATTTGCATAGTGTCAAAAAAGCGTTGTGGCAAACGCAATAAATGTTTGTAGTAACCTAAAATAAGTTTGGCGTCTATAAGTTGCCCAGTTTTTAATACAAAAATACTCTTTTTACTACCAATGTAAATTTGTAAGAGAACAATTCCTATCATCCCTATACTAAGTAAATTTAACAATTTTCTATTGCCACCAACCAATACATAATCTGTTATTTTTTGTACATATATAGACATTGCCAAGCCCAGTATCGTAAAAATAACAGCTCCAAATAATGCTTGTAATAATATGGTTTTATGAGGTTGTATTAAGTCCCAAAAACGTTTAATGGCACTTGTTTTATCATTGTATGCTTTAAATTCATCATTTTTAGCAAAAAGAATTAAAACACCTGTCCATATTTTTTGAAATTCTTCATAAGTGTAGGTTGTCATTTTTCCTGTTCCAGGATCCATAACCTCTATATTTTTTTTAGAGACTTTATAAATAACCACATAATGGTGTAGTTGTTTGTTTACTACAATATGCGCAATGGCGGGCAATGGTATTTTAGGTATGGCATCTATGTCCCCTTTTACTCCTTTTGCTGTAAAACCCATTTTTTCAGCAGCTTCTATAATGCCTAAAACATTGGTGTCTCTTTTATCGGTGTTGGCATACTGTCGTATGCGAGCTATAGGTAAATTAACATTATAGTAGTTGCCAATGCTTGCCAAGCAAGCAGCTCCACAATCTTTAATGTCGTGTTGTTTTATTTTAATAGAGGACATAATTATTTGTAAGAGTAGTTTATGTATTAGTAAGTATAAGAGATAAGTTAATTTGGGGCAATTATTTTTGGGTTAAACCAATCATCCACTTTGTCAAATAGTAAATCAAATAGACTACGCTGTGTTATAAAATAGCGTGTGGTTAAAGTCATCCCTTTAGAAATGTTAGTAGTGTACCCATTTTTTAGACCTATTTGTTTAGTATCTAAACTACAACGTACTTTAAAAAAACTCATATTGTTCTGCACTGTAATATTTTTGTCTATATCTAGTACTTTACCAGAAACCATACCCCATTGGTTGTAGTTAAAGGCATCTAATTGGAACTGCACTTTTTGTCCTATTTTTAACAAGCCAATATCATTAGGACTAACCGTGTTTTCTACGATTAAATTAGCGTTGGGAGATATGGTGGCTAATGTTTGTGTAGCATTAACAAAAGAACCAGTTTGTAAACCCAAAACATTTTCTAAAGTGCCAGTTATTGGTGCGATTAAAACATATTTTTCTGCTTCATTATCTAGGTTGTTTAATGTGCTTTCTATGTTTTTAATACGCTCTTTTAGCTCTCTTTTTTCAGTTTCCCATTTAGAATACTGTTGCTTTATAAAAGAACGTTTTGCTTGCTGTGCACTGGTAAGTTCATTGGTATGAGTTTCCATTTCTGTTTTTGCAATAACAGCTTTGTTATATAATTTTTTATAACGGTTGTAGTTGGTTTCTGTTTGCGTAATGCGTTGCTGTAATTCTTGTAATTGTACAACAAATGTATTGTGGGTTTCTTGCCCTAGTGTTGTTTTAAAATTAGTTTGTTTGCCTTTTAATAATTTAGTTATGTCTTCTAAATATAATGTATTTGTAGTGTAGAGCGTATCATTTAATTTTTGTTGTGAGTATAGATTTTCTTTGTTTATAATTAGTAAAGTATCTCCAATAGTTACAATTTGGTTGTTTTTTAGGTTGCTACGTATTATTTTACCGCTAACTACTGTGTTAAGCTGTATGTTTTCTTGCAACCCGCGTACTATACCACGACTTTGACTACTTATATCTATTTTAATAATTGGTAGACTTATTATAAAACCAATAAGAACTAGAACAACTAATACATATATAGAGATACTCTTGGTGGTGTTTTTTGCAATAAGGTTTTCTGTGGTGTGAATGGGGTTGGAGCTAATATTCATATTTTGAATATAAAGAGTGTTTTTAGTATGTAATACAATACTTAATTTTCATAAAAACTCTTTATTTTTACTTATGTTTAGAATGTTAAAGTTGCTGAGCAATGAATACTTATTAACAATAAGTTTATTATCTATTTTTATGGTCTTTACCGCTGTCTTTTTTAATTTTTCTTCTTACATACTCTATATATGCTGCTAGTAGTGAACCAATAATGATTGCAATACTTTGAGAAATTGTCTCGTTAATTGTACCATTAAAACTTTTTAAGCTAAAATAACTAAATAAAAAAGTAGTGATATGAATAAATATTACAAAGTATATAATATCTTTTTTTATTTTTTTGTCCATAATAAATCATAATCAGATTAAGTTGTAATTGTGTTATTAAGTTTAAAAATAACTCTAATGTTAATGCAACATAAGTAAATTTAATTGATTAAAACAATCACTAAATGATAGTATTTAGTGATTGTAATTTAATAATAATTTTAGCATTTATTCAAGATTACAATAAGTGATAAAGTTATTCTTTACTTTATAAAAAACTTTCTGGATGAATTACATATGAATCTTTTCCAAATGTATAGAACAAGTAGAATATTAATAAAGTAACTGTTAAAACCCAGAATATATTGTTAACAATCTTTTGATCTCCAAGTTCATTTTTCATAATTGATAATATTATATTTAAACAAAACTTTCTGGGTGTATCGCATATGAATCTTTTCCTAGTGTGTAAGCAAAAGAGAGCGATGTTACAGCCAAAGCTATAATTCCCCAAAAACCACCACTACAATTGCATAATTCTTTTTGAGATAATTCTTTTAAATTTAATTCATTTAGATTTTCCATAATTATTTTATAATATTTAATAAGTTAATAAAATTACATATAGTAATCAAACCATCCACCACCATTTTTTACATACTCAACTCTTCTTGCAAAAAAAAACATAGCAATAGCTCCGGGTATAATACCTCCTCCATTTGCACAAATAATTTCTTTTTTGTTCATTTCCTGAACTCCTAAATTTTCTAAATTCATAATTTTTAAATTTAACAGTTTGCAATTTGCAAACCAAGTTATACAATAATTTTTTCAAAATGGTTTCGCGAATATTTTGATGCAGTAAAGATGTTTTTTTTTTAATACTGCAAAGTTTTTTCTTACTTTTTTTTAAATAGAATAGTTGTTTTAAATTTTAAACTTACAAATATTTGTAAGTTTATGGTGTGTTTTTTGCTAGTTTGAATAGTTGTTTTTTAAATTCCAATTTCATCAATCTTTTCACATATAAAGTAAACACTAATCGATGCTATTAGAGATGCCAGTATATCAAGTAAATCTATTCTGGCTCCTTTATAAATATGAACCTGAATAAACAACTCATAAATGACTAAACCTAAAAAAGAAAAAATAATCAAGACTAAATTATTGTATTTTATTTTTTGACTTTTTTTGAGAAAAACAAATAAATAAATAGTTAAAAAATTAGGAGCCGTATCTGCTATAAAAAAGTCAAAAATATCATTAGAGTAAATATAATTTCTGTAGGGTAATCTAAAAAAGAGAAATATTAATAAAGTGACTATAAAAAAAACTAAATATTTTTTCATATAAAATGCTTAATATAAAAGACACACTTAAAAAAAAACACTTTTAAGCATGTCATTTTATTTTTTTGATTTTTACCCAGGTAATCCCATAGCATTACCATCATATCCAGTGTTGTTACCAGGAATATAACCCTTAGGTGTATTTCTCCACCAAGTTTTAACTCTACAAAAACCTGAGGCCATTGTATCAGTTAGCCATTCCCCAAAATCTGATAGGTCTCCTGCTTGAACTTTTGTAATATCTTCATTATTTAATTCTATAACATTATAAAGTTGTAAATTTTTCATATGATATAATAGTATTTTTTTAATTTAACAATTATTCATTTTCTCATCTAATGCATTTGCATAAGAACTAAAATTCAACATAATATCTCCAGCTGCTGAATAACACGCAACCTGTACAGCTAATGCAAGTAGTGGGATTATACCTCCATCTATTTCTTTAGCCTCTGTTAAGTTCATTTCCTGAACTCCTAAATTTTCTAAATTCATAATTTTTAAATTTAACAGTTTGCAATTTGCAAACCAAGTTATACAATAATTTTTTCAAAATGGTTTCGCGAATATTTTTCATTCGTAATTCTCTCTTATATTTTTTTTAAGTAGATAGGTTAAAAGAAAGAAAAACGTTAACGAAGTTAAAATTATGTAGACAGAGTATGATCCATAAATATCACTTATTCGTTGGATAGGTACTTGTCCATATTTATAATTTAAATAAACTCCAGCTAGTCCTGATATATTAGCTGTAAAGTGTAATAATATAGGTAAAATTATACTTTTAGTTTTGTAGTAAATAAATCCAAAATATGCTCCATAAAAAATAGCTCCTATAATTTGCGGTGGAGATATATGAATTAAAGAAAAAAGAATTGTAGACACAATTATAGATTTTTTAACAGAATAATTTGTTAAAAGACCTCCCATAATAAACCTTCTAAAAATAATTTCTTCCAAAATGGGAGCCAAAATAACCGTAGATAAAACAAATAGAAAAGAATTAAATGGATTTTCTGGATTAGATACATCGTTTAAGCCTAATTCATAAATAAGTCTATTTAAAGGTGTGTTAAAAGAAAAGGAAAAAAAGATTAAAGTAAAAATAGATAATATTGATGTGCTGAAGTTAATTTTTTTGATTTTGTAATCAAATACTATATTTCTCTTAATATTTATTATGTAAAGAGTTAGAATTGTCATTAGCATACAAAAAACAAATGTAAGAGTAATTTTTAATCCTATATCTGGAATAAACTTCTTTAGTATGGAAACTGCTATGGCTGAATAAATTATTACAATTAAAAGAACTAGTATAGATTGTAAAATTGTATTAGGGAAAAATTTGTTCTTCATTAAGTTTGTTTAAACATTAAAATTGCAAAGGGGAGTATAACTACCCTTTGCAATTTATAATTGTTTTTTATTATGCGAACCAGGAATAAACCTTTGCTGCCATCGAAACACCAGTCGACATAGCTTCATCCATAATATTTCCAGCTATTACTCCTGCATTGTATGCTGCATTTGCTACTCCAACTACTGGATTTTGACCACTGGCTTCCCACCAAGTCACACCATCAAATATATCTCCTCCTCCATTTGCACAAATAATTTCTTTTTTGTTCATTTCCTCAACTCCTAAATTTTCTAAATTCATAATTTTAAATTTAACAGTTTGCAATTTGCAAACCAAGTTATACAATAATTTTTTCAAAATGGTTTCGCGAATATTTTGATGCAGTAAAGATGTTTTTTTTTTTTTTAATACTACAAAGTTTTTTCTTACTTTTTTTTAAATAGAATAGTTGTTTTAAATTTTAAACTTACAAATATTTGTAAGTTTATGGTGTGTTTTTTGCTAGTTTGAATTGTTGTTTTTTAAATTCCAATTTTGCCTATCTTTGTACTATGCTATCCAAAAAAACCAAATACGGGCTTAAGGCTTTAACATACTTAGCACAAAAAGAAGATAGGAATCCAATTCCTATTGGTGAAGTTGCCCAACAAAATAATATTTCGCAAAAATTTTTGGAAAGTATTTTGCTAACACTCAGAAGAACAGGAGTTTTGTCTTCTAAGAAAGGTAAAGGTGGAGGCTATTACTTAATAAAAGAACCATCTAAAATTTTAATGACAGATGTGATAAGAGCATTAGAAGGACCAATTGCTATGGTGCCTTGTGTAAGTCTTAATTTTTATGAAAAATGTGATGATTGCCCAGATGAGGTGTCATGTTCTGTACATAAATTAATGCTAAAGGTTAGGGATAGTGCCTTGGAAATCTACAGTAGCAATACATTGGCAGATTTATTGTAATAAGGGGATTTCTCTTTTCCCTGTAGACTCCTGATAAATAATATTTCTTACCCAATTTCATAATTAGTAATAAAACTGCTTTTTTAATAATCTATTAAAACTATAGGATTTATATGTTTTTTAAGATGTATTCTCAAAAATAATTTTACTTTTGTAAATCCTACTAATTAAATAGGGTAATACTATTGAAGTAATATGATTACGGATCAATTGATTTTTAACAAAGAAACTAATAAGGGAAATTATACTTCAGACAAGCGCTCAGAGAGCCCTAAAAGAAGTATTTTAAAGTCTATTAGTTGGAGGTTTATAGGTACAATAGATACAATTATAATTTCTTGGTTAGTAACTGGGACATTAACATTGGCATTTTCTATAGGTTTTATAGAATTAATTACAAAAATGGTATTGTATTTTTTTCATGAACGTATTTGGAATAATATAAAGTGGGGTAAATAAGAAACTTATAATACAATAGAGATGAGTTTTACAGAAGATATAATAAAAAAATTAAATAGTCAGTTTAGGGGAATTTCGCCAGAAGAAATAATTTCTTGGACAATTGAGTATGCTAGAAATGCTGTAGTTACTACTAATTTTAGACCCTATGAAGTAGCCATACTAGATGCAGTTACAGCCATAAAGAAAGATGTTCCAGTAATTTGGTGCGATACTGGTTATAATACACCAAACACATACAAACACGCAGAAGAGTTAATTTCAAGATTAAATCTTAATGTAAAATTATATGTGCCATTACAAACAAGTGCGCACAGAGACGCTGTTATGGGCATACCATCTATAGACGATTCAAAACACAAAGAGTTTACAGAGCAGGTTAAGTTAGAGCCTTTTAAAAGAGCAATGGAAGAACATAAACCAGATGTGTGGTTTACAAACCTAAGAAAAGGACAAACCGCACATAGAGATTCACTAGGGATTTTAAGTTTAAGTAAAGACGGAGTTTTAAAAGTAAGCCCGTTTTATCATTGGAGTAATGCGCAACTAGATGCATATTTGGCTGAACGTAATCTACCTAATGAGCATAAATATTTTGATCCAACCAAAGTATTAGAGAATAGAGAGTGTGGTTTACACACCTAAATAATACAAAGAATTTAAGGGTAACAAAATATATAAAAATCAAGATTTGGAAACATTAATAAACGAAATAGAACCACAAACAACAGCGAATACTCTATTGCAAGGATTAGGTAATGCTTTAGAAAACGAAGCTATTTACATATTTAGAGAAGTAGTAGCACAGTTTGAAAAGCCTGTATTGTTGTTTTCTGGAGGAAAAGATAGTATTACACTAGTGCGTTTGGCGCAAAAAGCATTTTGGCCAGCAAAAATTCCTTTTCCATTAATGCATATAGATACAGGTCATAACTTTCCTGAAACTATTGCTTTTAGAGACAAATTGGTAAAAGAACTTGATGTAGAACTTATTGTAAGAAACGTACAAGATTCTATAGATCAAGGAAAAGTAATAGAAGAAACTGGGAAGTATGCAAGTAGAAATATGCTACAAACCACGACGCTTTTAGATGCTATTGAAGAATTTAAGTTTGATGCTTGTATTGGTGGTGCTCGTAGAGATGAAGAAAAAGCTAGGGCAAAAGAACGTATTTTTTCTGTTCGTGACGATTTTGGACAGTGGGATGAAAAAAACCAAAGACCAGAATTGTTTGATATGTTAAATGGCACTATAGAAATAGGACAAAATGTAAGAGTTTTTCCTATTAGTAACTGGACAGAACTGGATGTGTGGAGCTATATTCAGAAAGAGGATATCGAAATTCCATCTATCTATTTTGCACACAAAAGAAATATATTTTTAAGAGATGGATTAATCTGGTCTGCAGAAGATGATGTTGTTTTTAGAGCAGAAGATGAGGTTATAGAAGAGCGTTGGGTACGTTTTAGAACTGTTGGCGATATGTCTTGTACAGCAGCAGTTTTATCTAAAGCAGATTCTATAGATAAAGTAGTAGCAGAAATTAGAGACTCTAAAATTTCTGAACGTGGTGCGCGTATAGATGACAAGCGTTCAGAAGCTGCAATGGAAAAAAGAAAACAACAAGGTTATTTCTAAAAAGTATAAAGTACTTAGTGTGAAGTACAAAGTATGTAAGCTGAAAAAATAAGTTAAAACAAAAAAAGTAAAGAGTAATAAAGTCTTTGTACTTGCTACTTTATACTTAATACTATAAAAAATGAACGTACTGAAAATAGCAACAGCAGGTAGTGTAGATGATGGTAAAAGCACCTTAATTGGTAGATTACTTTATGATACAAAATCGCTTACCGAAGACAAATTAGAAGCCATTAAAAAGAGTAGTGAACAACGTGGGTATGATTACCTAGATTTTTCATTAGCTACAGATGGTTTAGTTGCAGAACGTGAGCAAGGTATTACTATAGATGTTGCTCATATTTATTTTTCAACACCAACAAAAAGTTACATTATAGCAGATACTCCTGGTCACGTAGAGTACACCAGGAATATGGTTACAGGAGCATCAACATCTCAAGTAGCTATTATTTTAATAGATGCTAGAAAAGGTGTTATAGAGCAGACATACCGTCACTTTTTTATCAATAACTTATTACGTGTAAAAAATATAATTGTTGCTGTTAATAAAATGGATTTGGTAGATTATTCAGAAGATGTTTTTAATGCTATAAAAAAAGACTTTGAAGCACTAAATGCTAAGAGTACTTACGGAGAACAAATTGTAAGTTATATTCCTGTTAGTGCCTTAAAAGGTGATAATATAGTGGATAAAACAGATGCAATGTCTTGGCACAGTGGAAATACAATTTTAGGGCATTTAGAAGAGTTAGAAGCACAAGATGTGTATGATTCTGGTAAGGTTCGTTTTCCTGTGCAAACCGTAATTAGACCAAAAACAGACGAGTTTCACGATTTTAGAGGATACGCTGGTAAAATTACTGGTGGTAGTTTAAAAGTTGGAGATGCTGTAACTGTATTGCCTTCTTTAACTCAATCTAAAATAAAAGAGATTTTCTTTTTTGATAAGTCTTATAATGAAGCATATGCTGGTAGCTCTGTAAACATAACTTTAGAAGATGATATTAATGTTACAAGAGGAGATATGTTGGTTAAAACAGATGAACTTCCAAAAATTGAAAAACAAGTAACAGCTACTGTTTGTTGGATGGACAGTAAAAACCTTGTTCCAGGAACTAAGTATATTGTACAGCACAATACAAACAGAGTATTATCTAAAATAGATAGTATAAATAGCGTTATTGCTACAGATTATACAGGTGCGCAAGAAAACAAGAATAAACTATCTCTAAACGAAATGGGAGAAGTAAGTATAAAACTTAGTAAGCCTATTTATTTTGATAGTTATGCAGATAACAAATCTAATGGAGCTTTTATTTTAATTGATGCACAAACCAATACAACGGCTGGTGCAGGATTTATAAATTAAGTTGAAGAAATACTAAAAAGAATGCTTTTTTAAGCATTCTTTTGTTTAAAATCCTATTAAACCTATAGGGTAATAGTAATTATAATAAGCCATAATCATAAGCAAATGCAAAGTTTTAGAACAGAAATAGAAAACCCAGTAGTAGCTAAAGATATTATTGATCTAGAAGCTAAAATTAAACAGTTTAATGATGGTAAGTTAGACGAAGAAAAGTTTAGAAGCTTGCGTTTAGCCCGTGGTATTTATGGTCAGCGTCAACCAGGCGTACAAATGATTCGTATAAAACTGCCTTACGGAAAAGTAACATCTACCCAACTAAAACGTATTTGCGATGTATCTGAAGAATATTCAACAGGACGTTTACATATTACTACACGGCAAGATATACAAATACATTATGTAGATATAGAGCGTACTCCAGAATTGTGGGCGCAATTGGCAAAGGACGATATTACCATTAGAGAGGCTTGTGGTAATGCCGTACGTAATATAACTGCAAGTGAAACTGCTGGTATAGATATAGATGAACCTTTTGATGTTTCTCCCTATGCACACGCAATGTTTCAGTACTTTTTAAGAAACCCTATTAGTCAGGAGATGGGAAGAAAATTTAAAGTTTCTTTCTCTTCTAGTGATGCAGATACGGGACTTTCTTATATGCATGATCTTGGTTTTATAGCTAAAATAAAAAATGGGGTTAGAGGGTTTAAAGTTCTTTTAGCAGGTGGCTTAGGATCACAGCCACGCCACGCAGAAGAATTATATACCTTTTTAGAAGCCGATAAAATTATTCCGTTAATGGATGGTGTTATTCGTGTTTTTGATAGATATGGGGAACGTAAGAGTAGAGCAAAAGCACGTATGAAATTTTTGCTAAAAGATATAGGTTTAGATGGTTTTAGAGCTTTGTTTGAAGAAGAGCAAAATGCAATACCACAAGATTCTTTCCCTATAGATGTAGATGCATACCCTAAGGTAAAAGTAACAAATGTTAAAGCACCAGAAGTAACTATAAAAAACACAATTGCTTTTAAGCAATGGAAAAACACAAATATTGTACCTCAAAAACAACAAGGCTATGTAGCTATTGGTATAAAAGTTAAGCTAGGAGATTTTTATATAGAAGAAGCACGTCAATTAGCAGATTTAGTAGATGCGTATGCAGCAGGAGAATTTCGTTTGTCGTTACGTCAAAACATACTAATACCTTATGTAAAAGAGGAGTTTGTTCCTTTCTTTTATACAGAATTAGAAAAATTAGGTTTTGTAGAAGCGGGTTATAACAAGGCATCAGATATTACAGCTTGTCCTGGTACAGATACGTGTAATTTAGGTATTGCAAGTAGTACAGGTATTGCTGCAGAGTTAGAGCGTGTTATTACAGAAGAGTATCCACAATACATAAATAACAAAGATGTTGTTATTAAAATTAGTGGATGTATGAATGCTTGTGGTCAGCACAATATGGCAAACATAGGTTTTCAAGGAATGTCTGTACGTACAAAAGATAAACTAGTGGCACCAGCATTACAAGTATTGTTAGGTGGTGGTAACTTAGGAGATGGTAACGGTGTATTTGCAGATAAAGTTGTAAAAGTACCAAGTAAAAGAGGTCCTGAGGCGTTGCGTTTAATCTTAGACGATTTTGATGCTAATGCTAACGGACAATCATTTACAGCATACTACAAAGAAAAAGGAGAACACTATTTCTATGATTTTCTAAAACATTTAACAGCTGTAGATAATTTAACTCAGGATGATTTTATTGACTGGGGGAATACAGAACGTTATGAGAAAGCTATTGGAGTAGGTGAGTGTGCAGGCGTGGTTATAGATTTAATAGCTACCTTATTGTTTGAGAGTGAAGAAAAAATAGAAAATGCGGCAACAGCCTTAGAAGATAAAAAATGGTCTGCTAGTATTTTTCATTCGTATTCTGCAATGGTAAACTCAGCTAAAGCATTGCTTACAGCGCAGAACACAAAAACAAATACACATATAAGTATTATAAAAGATTTTGACACTCATTTTATCAGCAACGGCTTAATAGAATTACAGACGTCTTTTGATGAGTTGGCGTTGCAAATAAAAAGCAACAAGCCTACACAAGAGTTTGCAGAAGCATACCTTAAAGATTCTAAAGTGTTTTTAGAAGTAGTACAAAAATACAGAGAAAAAGAATTAGCAGAAGCATAAGATTATGGCAAAGAAACAAAACACAATAGGGTTACTAACAGTTGTTGGTGCAGGTCCGGGGGATGCAGAGCTTATTACGCTAAAAGCTATAAAAGCATTACAAAATGCAGACGTTGTTTTGTTTGATGCTTTGGTGAATCCAGATTTACTAGAGTATGCTGCCAATGCAGAGCAAATCTTTGTAGGCAAAAGAAAAGGATGTTATGCTTACCAACAAGAGCAAATTAATGAGCTTATTGTTAGTAGAGCAAAGAGTCACGGTAATGTTGTGCGTTTAAAGGGTGGCGATCCGTTTATTTTTGGTCGCGGATCAGAAGAAATGGAATATGCCGTTAGTCACGGTGTAGCAGTAGCTATGGTTCCAGGAATATCTTCTTCAATTGCAGTACCAGCTTTTCAAAATATACCAGTTACAAAAAGAGGAGCCTCAGAGAGTTTTTGGGTAATAACAGGTACAACCAAAAACCATAAATTATCTACAGATGTACATTTGGCTGCAAAGTCTAGCGCAACAGTAGTAATTTTAATGGGTATGGGTAGATTATCAGAAATAGTACAATTATTTCAACAAGAGAGAAAAGGAGAAACACCAGTGGCTATTATACAAAACGGAACTACGATTAACGAAAAAGTTGGCATTGGTACCATATCAACCATAGAAAAAGTAGTACAAGAAAATCAGTTATCTAATCCTGCAATTATTATAATTGGAGAGGTTGTTAACCATAGAGCACAATTGAAAAAAGTACAACAAGAGGCACAAACCAGAGAATTAATTTACTCGTAATGGAACGTAATAATTTATATCCAGTTTTTTTAAAAACATCTCAACTACACATACTAATTGTAGGTGGTGGCAGTGTGGCAGAAGAAAAATTACGCTTCTTAACCAAGTCAAGTCCAGATGCTATAGTAACAATGGTCTCACCGTGGTATGCAGAACAAACACTAGAACTGGCAAAAAAGTTTAACGTTACAATTATTACAGATGTGTACAATGTTAGCTATTTAAATGCCAAACATATGGTAGTAGCAACTACAAATAATATAGAAGTTAATGTTCAAGTATATAAAGATTGTAGAGCACAATGTAAATTGGTAAACGTAGCAGATAACCCTCCGTATTGCGATTTTTATATGGGCGGAATTGTTACCAAAGGCAATGTAAAAATTGGTATTTCAACCAATGGTAAATCGCCAACAACAGCTAAACGTTTGCGTCAGTTTTTTGAAGACGTAATACCAGAAGATATTAATAAAATGGTTCAGAATTTAAATGCCTACAGAAAAACCATAAAAGGCGATTTTGAAGAAAAAGTAGATAAAATGAATCAGATTACTAGTTCATTAGTAGATAAAAAAGATAATTAAAACCCGTTGTGCATTTTGATAAATTCTGTCAATTCGAGTAAGTTTTACAATGGAAATAAGTAAAATTTGTATCGAGAATAAGAATTTTTCATTCTCAAATTAGTTCTCGATACAATTTTTATAAAAAAACAACTCGAACTGACATTTAAGGAACTATTTGACTCAAAATGCACAGCAGATAATTAAAGCATAAAGTAGTAAGTACTCAATATAAAACATAAATTATGATTAAGACAGATCTATTAATTATAGGTGCAGGACCAACAGGATTGTTTACCGTTTTTGAGGCAGGTTTATTAAAACTTAAATGTCATTTAATAGATGCATTGCCGCAACCAGGCGGGCAATGTTCAGAAATATATCCTAAAAAACCAATTTATGATATTCCTGCTTTTCCAGAAATATTAGCAGGAGATTTAGTAAATAATTTAATGGAGCAAATAAAACCTTTTGAACCTAGTTTTACTTTAGGAGAAAGAGCAGATACGTTAGATACCCTAGAAGATGGTACGTTTGTAATTACTACTAATAAAGGCACAAAGCACAATGCTCCTGTAGTTGTAATTGCTGGTGGTTTAGGTTCTTTTGAACCAAGAAAACCACAGATAGAGAATATCCTTAATTTTGAAGATAAAGGTGTTGCTTATATGATTAAAGATCCAGAAGTATACCGTAATAAAAAGGTGGTTATAGCAGGTGGTGGAGACTCCGCTTTAGATTGGGCAATTTTCCTAGCAGATGTAGCATTAGAAGTATCTTTAGTACATAGAAGAAACGAATTTAGAGGTGCATTAGATTCAGTAGAAAAAGCCGCAGAACTTGCAAAATCTGGTAAAATAAAACTGTTTACAGAAGCACAAGTAACTAAATTGTATGGCGATGAAAACCTAGAAGCAGTTGTTGTAAAATATAACGGCGAAGAAAAAGGAGAAAGATACGTAGAAGTAGATAATTTTATTCCATTGTTTGGTTTATCACCTAAGTTAGGACCAATAGGAAATTGGGGTTTAGAAATAGAAAAAAACGCTATAAAAGTAGATAATTCTTATGATTATCAAACCAACATACCTGGTGTTTATGCAATTGGCGATGTAAACACCTATAAAGGAAAATTAAAATTAATTTTATCAGGTTTTCATGAAGCAGCAGTAATGTGCCAAAGTGCATACCAACGTATTAACCCAGATAAAAGATATGTAATGAAATACACAACCGTAGGTGGTGTAGAAGGTTTTGATGGTAGCAAAAAAGAAGCTAAGAAAGAAGTAGTACAAAGCATATCATAAAGGGTTAAAACTATATACTCATATATTTTAGTATATGGGTTTAAGAAGGATGTGCTGTTACTTTGCAACTTAATTAGTTCTATTCTATGGGTATATCCAATACTATTAAAGCTAGATTCAAAAGAGTTGTTTTAGTAGAGCTTTTAGTTGTTGGTTAATATTTATCAATTAAAGACTAATTGTAGACCATCAACTAAAATCCCTACTTTTGTAGGTAATGAATAAAAGATTTCTTTTTTATGCTCTTTTTTGTGTTGGTTGTTATGCACAACAAAAAGACAAGATAGTACTAGATGTTACCCAATTTTATGGCTCCATTCTGTTGCACAATAATGATATATCTCATTTAATTACTGCACATCCAGCAGGTTTAATCTTTAGTTATAATATAAAAACTTATGGAGATGAAGCGTGGCAACAACATTACAATTATCCAGATTTAGGATATTCTTTTATTTACCAAAATATGAATAATAGAACTTTGGGAGAAAACTATAGTTTGTATGCCCATTATAATTTTTATTTCTTTAAGCGCAACGTTCAATTCAGGATTGGTCAAGGCATTGCATACAATACAAATCCTTATGATAAAGAAACCAATTTTAGAAACAATGCCTATGGCTCACATATAATGAGTTCTACCTATTTAATGCTTAATTATCACAAAGAAAATATATATAAGGGATTAGGTTTTAAGACTGGTATTTCTTTAATCCACTACTCCAATGCAAATTTTAAAGCACCAAATACATCAACAAATACCTTTGCGTTAAATGCTGGTGTTACTTATGATTTAGATGGAGGTAAAAAAATAGCATATAAAACAATAAATGATACAATCAATTTTAAACAGCCTATATGTTATAATTTTGTTTTTAGAGGCGGAATAAATGAGAGTGATGTCATACATATGGGGCAATCTCCATTTTATATTATGTCTGCTTATGCAGATAAGAGAGTTGGAAGAAAAAGTGGTTTGCAGTTAGGTGCAGATGTTTTTTTCTCTAACTTTTTAAAAGAGTTAATAGTATATAAGTCCATTGCTTTTCCTGAGTTAAGCGTAGACCCAAATGACGATTATAAAAGAGTAGGAGTGTTTTTAGGGCACGAGTTGTATATAAATGAGATGTCTTTAATTGCCCAATTAGGATATTATGTTTATTATCCTTTTGATTTTGAAGGACGATTGTATAATAGAATAGGATTAAAGCGATATTTTGGTAATAAAGTCTTTGGAGCCATAACTTTAAAATCTCATGGCGCAAAGGCAGAGGCTGTTGAATTAGGTATAGGTGTTAGATTGTAATAGTATGAAGGTAGTATATAAAATTGTATTGTTTTTTAATCTTATGCTTTTATTATATAGTTGTAATAGTGAAAATGTATCTGACTGTTTTCAGAATTCTGGCAAAATTATAAGACAAGAAATAGTAGTGCCAGATTTTAATAGAATCACTGTTTTTCAGAATATTGAACTCATTTTAAAAGATGGTCCAATACAAAAAGTAGAACTAGAAACTGGTAAATTTTTACGTAATGACGTTACTGCAGAGGTCATAGATGGTAGACTGGTTTTAAAAAATAGTAATGGTTGTAATTTTATACGAGATTATGGGCTTACAAAGTTTTATGTTACATCTCCCAACATTGTAGAAATTAGAAGTAGTACTGGTTTAGACATTAAAAGCAATGGTATTTTAGGATATGACAGTCTTTCACTTATTTCAGAAAATTTTAATAATCCTGAAGCAGATTCAACTAGTGGTTTATTTGATATGGAAGTAGAAAGCAATACTGTTTCCATAGTTTCTAACGGATTGGCATTTTTTAAACTAAAAGGCACTACAGATAATTTTTATATAGGGTTTGCAGCAGGAGACTCCAGACTTAGTGCCAAAAGTTTAATTGCGAAAAATATAAGTATCAATCATAGAAGTTCTAATGATATGTTAGTAAATCCAAAGCAATCAATTAGTGGAGAAATCAGAGGAACGGGAAATGTAATTTGTTATACCAAGCCATCATCAGTATCAGTTAAAGAGTTGTATAAAGGAAAACTTATTTTTAAATAATGTTTTTGGCGAAAAAAAACACATAAATTGATTTTGAAATCATTCTTATCACATTTAAATAATTTATTTAAAGAGCCTCATAATATGAAGGTCAAAAAATTATCAAATTCAGATATGATAGATGAGCTTCTTCAACCTTTAATAACTGAAAACAGGATTCCAGGATTATCAATATCTGTATCAAGGAAAAATAAAATTGTATTTGAAAAAGGGTATGGTTTTTCAAATTTAGAAAATAAGACTCCAGTTTATCCTCAAAAATCAATTTTTAGGGTAGCCAGTGTTTCAAAACCAATTGCAGCAACTGCTTTGGCGATAATGGTGCAAGAGAATCTAATAGATTTAGATGCTTCTTTTTATGATTATGTTCCTTACTACCCCAAAAAAGGATATGATTTTACAATTAGGCAATTGGCAAGTCATACAGCAGGTATGCGTGGATATAGAGGAAAGGAATATGGATTAAACCTACCATATACAATAAAGGATAGCATTACTATTTTTAAAGATGATGATTTATTATTTAAACCAGGAAAAGGATATTATTACAATAGTTATGATTGGGTAATGATTTCACTAGCAATACAGGAAGCAAGTGGCGTTCCTTTTGAAAAATACGTGCAAGAAAAGGTCTTGAAACCTTTAAAGATGTTAGATACTTTTCCAGAATTAGAAGGAAAAACCATAGTTAATAGTGTTGAATTTTATTCTAAAAAAAGGAAAGGATTCAGGGTTGCAATGCCAGTAAATAATTTTTATAAATTGGCGGGCGGCGGCTATTTATCTACTACAGCAGATATTTTAAAATTAGGAAATGCTTATTTAACGAATGACTTTTTAACAGAAAAGGTACAGAAAGAATTTTTAACTGCACAAAAAGTAAATAATGAATCTACTTATTACGGTTTAGGATGGCAAGTAAGCACTGATAAAAATGGGAATGCCTATTACGGGCATATAGGAAATAGTATTGGTGCTTATTCTAATTTTTTTGTATATCCAAAAGAAGAGCTGGTTATTAGTATTTTAACAAATTGTACTAATCCTAGCATACAAGATGTTTTGGATGAGGTGGTGGAGTTATTTCTTGATAAAAATTAGTAAGTTAACCAGTTATCTCTGTAAATAAACTTTCTAAGTTTTTGTTTTTACGGCTAAGTTGTAGTGTTTTTAATTGGTTGTCGTGTGCAAAATCAAACACAACGGGGCGCATATCTACATCTGTATCAAATGTAATTTCATAAACAAAACCAGCAGTGTTGTTAACAGTAACTACGTTTGGTAATTTGTTTAGTAATTGTTCTTCAACCCTATAATCAAATTCTACTTCTATTATTTGTTCTTTTGTATCTCGTAAATCATTTAGTTTTTTATCTGCAACAACCACACCTTTATTAATAATTACTACACGGTCACAAACAGCTTCAACCTCTTTCATAATATGTGTAGATAGTAAAATGGTTTTTTCTTTTCCTATCTCCTTAATGAGTTTACGTATGTCTAATAATTGGTTTGGGTCTAAACCTGTTGTGGGTTCATCTAAGATTAAAACTTCAGGATTATGAAGAAGAGCAGCAGCTAAACCAACACGTTGTCTGTACCCTTTAGATAGCTGGTCTATTTTTTTATGAGCTTCAGGTATTAAACCAGTTTGCTCAATAACCTCATTAATTCTTGCTTTAGAAACTTTGTATACATTTGCATTAAAAGCTAAGTATTCTTTTACATACATATCTAAATACAAAGGGTTGTGTTCTGGTAAATACCCAATACTTTTTTGTACGTTTATCTTATCAGAAACACTAAACTCATTTATAGCAGCTTCACCACTATCTGCTACAATATATGTTGTAAGTATTTTCATTAAAGTAGATTTTCCAGCACCATTTGGCCCCAGAAAACCAACAACCTCACCTTTATTAATAGAAAAGGATACATTGTTTAAGGCCTTTTGTTTGCCAAATGTTTTACAAATGTTTTGTACAGAAATAGACATACTTGCAGATTTTTTATCAAAAATAATGTAAATAAACGAGTTTCATTTTTAATTAATTCATTAAATGAAATAAGATTGAAGCTATTATAGCGTTATTTTTAACATAATATTAACATATTCAAAAATTGACATTAAAATATTATGTTAAAAAAATTAACAAGGGTATTAAATGTTGTTATAAGTGCAAAAAAAAAGAATGATAAAATTTGTTTTATAAATTTAATAATTACCTTAGCCGCAAATTTACAAGGATAATGAGCAAGAAATATTTCTGGAACGGTTTTTATTTTTACTTCTTTTATAAGAGAGGTTAGGGACTGTTGTAGTATATTTAATATAGATATAAAAAAAAGTCCCGTAAACAACGGGGCTTTTTTTATGGATAAATTTTAAAAAGTAGTAAAATAAATGAAATTAAAGGTTGCAATACAGGGTGTAAAAGGATCTAATCATCATCAAGTCGCTAATGAGTTTTTTGGAGATGATGTAAGTTTAATAGAATGTCTTTCTTTTGATGAGTTAATTCATCAGCTTATAACTGGTTATGCAGATAAAGCTGTAATGGCAATAGAGAATTCTATAGCAGGCTCAATTATTCCTAACTATGCTTTAGTGTATGGTAACAATCTGCATATTATTGGAGAGCATTATTTAAACATACACCACCATTTAATGGCTTTAAGTGGACAAATAATAGAGGATATACAAGAAGTACATTCGCATCCAATGGCCTTGCTTCAGTGTAAAGAATTTTTAAAATCTTATCCACATATTAAATTGGTAGAATCTGTAGATACGGCAGAAACTGCACAAAGAATACAAGAAAATAAATTAAAAGGAATAGCGGCAATAGCTCCAAAAGTAGCAGCAGAATTGTATGGTCTAGAGGTATTAGCTTCTGAGATACAAACGATAACCAATAATTCAACACGTTTTATTATTCTTAAAAAGAAAAATAAAGAATTACCCAAAAAAGAGATAAATAAAGCTTCTTTACGGTTTGTATTGGATCATAAGAGAGGTAGTTTAGCAACTGTTTTAAATGTAATGAGCGATTGCAATTTAAATTTAACAAAAATACAATCCCTACCAGTTATAGAGAAGCCTTGGAAATATTCATTTTTTGTAGATGTTACTTTTGAGAAATATGAAAATTATGAGAAGAGTAAAGTGCTTTTGGAAATAATGGCAGAAGAGTTTAAAGTTTTAGGAGAATACAAAAATGGAAGAATATGAAAACGGCAGATAGATTAGAACATATTCAGGAATACTATTTTTCCAAGAAATTAAGAGAAGTACGGGGCTTAATGGCACAAGGTCGTCCAATAATCAATATGGGTATTGGTAGCCCTGACTTAAAACCATCTAAAGTGGTTGTTAATGCTATAAAAAAAGCATTGGAAGAAGATGGCGCACATCAATACCAAAGTTATCAAGGTTTACCAGAACTACGGGAAAGTATTGCTGAGTTTTACACTGCCAATTTTGGTGTTTCTCTAAATTCAAATACAGAGGTATTACCTCTAATGGGTTCAAAAGAAGGTATTCTACACATTAGTATGGCTTTCTTAAATGAAGGAGATCAAGTTTTAATTCCTAACCCAGGATATCCAACATATACTTCTGTGACCAATTTGGTTGGAGCTGTACCAGTATATTATGATTTATTAGAAGAGAATAATTGGTTTCCTAATTTGGAATTGATACAACAGCAAAACCTGTCTAAAGTAAAGTTAATGTGGGTATGCTACCCCCATATGCCAACAGGAGCAATAGCTAGCAATGCCCAGTTAAAAGAATTGGTAAAATTTGCTAAAAAGAACAATATTCTATTGGTGAATGACAATCCATATAGCTTTGTTCTTAATGAAAAACCTAAAAGTATATTAAGTGTAGATGGGGCTAAAGATTGTGCGTTAGAGCTTAATTCATTGAGCAAGACATTTAACATAGCAGGTTGGCGTGTAGGTATGGTTTTGGGTAGTAGTGACCACTTAGAAGCTGTTTTAAAGGTAAAAAGCAATATGGACTCTGGTATGTTTTATGGTATACAAAAAGGAGCAATTGCGGCGTTAAAAAGTAGTAAACAATGGTTTAAAGATTTAAATAAAGAATATGCTTCTCGTAGACAATTAATTTTTCAGTTAGCAGAAAAACTGAATTGTACATATGATGAAAATGCTGTAGGTATGTTTGTTTGGGCAAAACTACCTATCAATGTTTCATCTGCTGAAGAATTTATAGATACAATTTTATATAATAAAGACATATTTATTACACCAGGAACAATTTTTGGAAGTAATGGTAAAGGTTTTGTAAGGTTTTCATTATGTGTTACAGAAGAAAAAATAAAAGAAGCAATTAAAAGATTAGAATAAGGTAGAATGAATGTATTTGTAATTGGTATAGGATTAATAGGAGGCTCAATGGCCAAGGATATTAAGCGATTTAATCCCAATGCCAAAATTTATGGTATAGATATTAGTGACGCACACTTAGAAGAGGCAATTTCTTTAGGAATAATAGACCAAAAAGCAACATATTTAGATTTAAATATTGCAGATATTGTAATAGTTGGTATTCCTGTAGATGTATTGGTAGTTGAATTGCCAAAAATTTTAGATGCGGTATATGATAATGCTATAGTTATAGATGCTGGATCTACAAAAGGTTTAGTATGTAGATCAGTAATAGATCACCCAAAAAGAAGAAATTACATAGCGTGCCATCCTATTGCAGGAACAGAGTTTTCAGGTCCATCTGCTGCAATAGAGAATTTATTTTTAGGTAAGACAAATATTATATGCGAAGTAGAAAAAACGGCTTTTAAGTTACAAGAAAAAGCATTGGATATTTTTCAGAAAATGGGTATGCGTATTCGTTATATGAATGCTGATGCACATGATAAACACATAGCTTATGTCTCACATTTATCTCATATAAGCTCTTTTATGTTAGGAAAAACTGTTATTGAGAAAGAAAAGAATGAGCGAGATATATTTGATATGGCAGGTAGTGGGTTTGAAAGTACAGTACGTTTAGCAAAAAGTTCACCAGCTATGTGGACACCTATTTTTAAACAAAATAAAGAAAATGTCTTGGAAACACTTGAAGAATACATACAAAATTTAGAAGCCTTTAAAAAAATGATTTTAGAGGATGATTACAAAGGTGTTTATGCTGAAATGGAAAATACAAATAAAATAAAAGAAATATTAAAAGGAATACCCCAAAATAAAATTTAAATAATAAAATGGAAAATTCAAAACAAATGAGAACTTGGTTGGACGATATGAAATTGGACCATCCGTTAGTAATTGCAGGCCCTTGTAGTGCAGAAACAGAGGAACAGGTATTAAAAATTGCTCATCAATTAAAAGATACAGATGTAAATTATTACCGTGCAGGTATCTGGAAGCCACGTACAAGACCAGGTAATTTTGAAGGTGTTGGTTCATTAGGACTCAAATGGCTTAAAAAAGTAAAAGAAGAAACAGGATTAAAAACAGCAACAGAAGTTGCAAATAGAGCCCATGTAGAGTTAGCACTGGAAAATGATGTAGATTTATTATGGATTGGAGCTAGGTCTACAGTAAGTCCGTTTATAATGCAAGAAATTGCAGATGCTTTAAAAGGGACAGATAAAATAGTATTGGTAAAAAACCCAATAAATCCAGACCTGTCTTTATGGTTAGGAGGAATTGAACGTTTGTATACAGCTGGAATTAAAAATCTTGGCGCTATACACAGAGGTTTCTCTACATATGAAAAGACCAAATATAGAAATATACCAGAATGGCAATTAGCAATCGAGTTTCAGAATAAATTTCCAGATTTGCCATTAATTAGCGACCCTTCTCATATTACAGGAAACAGGGAAATGATTTTTGATGTTTCACAGACAGCATTGGATCTTAATTTTGACGGGTTAATGATAGAAACTCATTTTGATCCAGAGAATGCTTGGAGTGATGCTGCACAACAAGTAACACCAGATAAATTAGTGCAAATTATGCGTGATTTAAAAATTAGAAAAGAATCTGACCCAGAAGCAGAATATAATAGAGAACTAAGTAATTTACGTGCCCAGATAGATGTTATAGACTCTCAATTAATAGAAATATTAGGTAAAAGAATGAAGATATCTGATGGTATAGGAGCATTAAAAAAGCAAAAAAATGTTGCTGTATTACAATCTAATAGATGGAATCAAATATTGGGAGCTATGATATTAGAAGGTGAATCTAAAGGTTTAAGTGAAGAATTTGTTTTAAAAATGTTTAAGGCAATACACCAAGAATCTATTAATCACCAAGAGAAGATTATTAAGCAATAAAAAATGTATAAAAAAATCCCGATGGTTAACCATCGGGATTTATAATGATTTTTCTGAAGAAATTATTTTTTCTTAAAAATATATCTGGTAATAAAGATACCTTGACCATCACCTTTTCCAGCTTCGCTTTCAACAGCACTAGTTACAAAGGCAAGTTCCCATCCTTCTTCTACCATAGTATTAATTTTAGAAGTAATAACAGCATCATTAGCAGCAATGTTTTGAAACCTAATACCACCAATATTGTAGAAGTTTAATAACTTTGTTTCATCAAAATCTTTAACTCTTATATCGCTTCTTTTAGATTTATTTCGTGTGTTATCTTCTTCAGTTTGTGTAGAAGTATATTCTTTATAGTCTTTCTTTACATTGGCAGAAATAATTCTGGAGCGACCTAATCCGTTAGGGACAATAGATTCCACACTAGTAATTATTTTATACTGTTGAGCAGATAATTCTAATGAAGATGCACAAAGAATAAATACAAAAAATAATAATTTTTTCATAATTGTTAATTTTTTAGTTAATGAATTACTAACGACAAAAAAAGTACCAAAGTATAATGGTTATATTGTTTCTTTGTAAAAAAGAATAAGAATGATAGGAATTGTCTATAAATCTACTGGAAGCTGGTACACTGTAAAAAGTGATGGAGGTGTTTTTTATGATTGTAGAATAAAAGGTAAGTTTCGTATAAAAGGTATAAAAAGTACTAATCCTATTGCCGTTGGTGATAAAGTGGAATTTGAAGTAGAGAAAAGCGGAGATGAAACCAATGCAACTATTACGGATATAAAGGACAGGAAAAACTATATCGTTAGAAAATCAGTTAACCTATCTAAGCAAACACATATTATTGCTGCAAATCTGGATCAAGTTTTTTTATTAATTACATTAAATAACCCACAAACATTCACAAGTTTCATAGATCGATTTTTGGTAACAGCGGAAGCATATAGGATACCTGCTGTTTTATTGTTTAATAAAATAGACTCTTATGATGAAGAGGAGCTAGTAGAAATTAAATATTTGGCGGCCATGTATAGGAATATAGGATACAAGTGTATCGGTGTTTCTGCAAAAACAGGGCATAATGTAGACAAAGTAAAAGAATTAATGATTGGTAAAACAAGTATGTTTTCAGGTCATTCTGGTGTTGGCAAGTCTACATTAATAAATACAATAGATAAAAATTTAGATATAAAAACAAAAGAAATATCAGAACAACATATGCAAGGGCAGCATACCACAACTTTTGCAGAAATGTATGATTTGGATTTTAACGCTCAAATTATAGATACGCCGGGTATTAGGGGGTTTGGTATTGTAGATATGGATAAAGAAGAGATAGGAGATTATTTTCCAGAGTTTTTTGCTTTAAAAAGCCGTTGCAAGTTCAATAATTGTTTGCATTTAGATGAGCCAAAATGTGGAGTAAAAGATGCTTTAGATAATGATGAGGTTGCTTGGAGCAGGTATAAGAGTTATGTACAAATGATTACAGATGAGAATGATAATTATAGAATGGACATATACGCAGAAGAAAAATGAGAGCAGTTATACAAAGGGTTACAAAAGCAAGTGTCACTGTAGAAGAAAAAATTATTTCTAAAATAGATAGAGGACTATTAATTTTATTGGGTATTGAAGGTGAAGATACTAAGGAAGATATAAAATGGCTTTCTCGTAAGATAGCCAATCTAAGAATTTTTAATGATGGTGAAGGTGTTATGAATAAGTCTTTGTTAGATGTAAAGGGTAATGTAATAGTTGTAAGTCAGTTTACATTATATGCAACTACAAAAAAAGGGAATAGACCCTCTTATAGTAATGCAGCACGACCAGAAATTGCAGTGCCTCTATATGAGCAATTTGTTAAACAATTAGAAGCAGATATTAAAAAAGCAATAGGTACTGGTGTTTTTGGGGCAGATATGAAAGTAGAGTTGTTAAATGATGGTCCAGTTACTATAATAATAGATACAAAAAATAAAGAATAATGAACATAGAAAATGCACAAAAAACTGTAGATAATTGGATAAAAGAGCATGGGGTACGTTACTTTAATGAGCTTACCAATATGGCACAACTAACTGAGGAAGTAGGAGAAGTTGCCCGTATTATTGCCCGTAGGTATGGGGAACAAAGTGAAAAAGAATCTGATAAATCTAAGGATTTAGGAGAAGAGTTGGCAGATGTTCTTTTTGTTGTTCTTTGCTTAGCCAACCAAACAGGAATAAATTTACAAGAGGCATTTGATAAAAAACTAGACCTTAAAACAAAACGAGACCATAATCGTCACCATAATAATCAAAAACTAAAATAATAATTACCTAAAGTACTAAAAGTTGAAATTATACCTTTCCCCACCACCGTCTAATACATTACAATCAACAATACAAATAACGGGTAGTAAGAGTGAATCTAACCGTTTACTGCTTTTAAAAGCATTATATCCAAACATAGAAATCAAGAATATATCTAATTCAGACGATGCTCAGGTAATGGAAAAAGGCCTTGCTATTTCTAACGGTGAAGTAGACATACATCATGCTGGTACTGCGATGCGTTTTTTAACAACATATTTTGCTTCTCAAGAGGGTAAAGAAGTTATTCTTACAGGCTCTAAAAGAATGACGGAAAGACCAATTGGCATCTTGGTAGATGCTTTAAGGATTTTAGGAGCAGAAATAAGTTATGTAAAAAATGAAGGGTATCCACCATTGCAGATAAAAGGAAAAAAAATAACGAAAGATAAAGTAAGTTTGCCTGCAAATATTAGTAGCCAGTATATATCATCACTATTATTAACCGCTCCTAATTTGGAAAATGGCTTGGAAATAGAATTGGTAGGTAAAATAACATCTGTACCATATATAAAAATGACATTGGCTTTATTGACTCAGATTGGTGTTGAAAATTCTTTTGAAGGAAACACAGTTAAAGTATCATCAAAAAAAGCAATTGCAAAAACTACAATGGTTGTTGAATCTGACTGGAGCTCAGCTTCTTATTTTTATAGTATTGCTGCTCTATGTAATGTTGGTACGGAAATAAAATTATCTTCATATAAAAACGATAGCCTACAAGGAGATAGTGTTTTGGCTAACATCTATAAAGATTTTGGTGTTGAAACAAAATTTAAGGAGAATTATATCATCTTAAAAAAGATAGATAACAACCAAGAATCAATAATTAATTGTGATTTAAGTAATGCGCCAGATATAGCGCAAACTATTGCCGTAACTTGTTTTGGTATAGGTATAGGCTGTTGTTTAACAGGATTGCATACATTAAAAATAAAAGAAACTGATAGGTTAGAGGCTTTACATGTTGAGTTATCAAAATTGGGAGCAAACATTAAAGTGACCAACGATAGTTTAATATTAGAGCCATCAAAAACAATAAATAAAAACGTAGTCATAGACACATATAATGATCATAGAATGGGGATGGCTTTTGCTCCACTAGCGTTAAAAACTTCCATTTTTATTAATGATGCAGGTGTAGTTTCTAAGTCTTATCCTGATTTCTGGAAAGATTTAAAACAACTTCAATTTAACATAAAAGAGGCTTAAAATTATTTAATTGGTATTTTACTTGACAACGGCTATGCAAGGGTAGTATATTTGCAATCGCAAAAATGATAACTAAAATTACACTTAATGAAACTATCGAGCTTTAATTTTGAACTTCCAGATAATTTACTAGCAGAATACCCAGCCGAGCACAGGGATGAAGCAAAATTGATGGTTATAAATAGGGAAACGGGAAAAATTGAGCACAAAATGTTCAAAGACCTTATTGATTATTTTGACGAAGGTGATGTAATGGTTTTAAACAATACAAAAGTTTTTCCGGCTCGTTTATACGGTAATAAAGAAAAAACTGGAGCAAGAATAGAAGTGTTTTTGTTACGTGAGTTAAATTCAGAACAACGTCTGTGGGACGTATTGGTAGATCCTGCACGAAAAATAAGAATTGGTAATAAACTATACTTTGGAGATGATGAAACCTTAGTTGCTGAAGTTATAGATAATACAACATCTAGAGGAAGAACACTTCGTTTTTTATATGACGGTTCCTATCCAGATTTTAGAAGAAAATTAAAGGAATTAGGAGAGACGCCACTTCCAAAGTATATAAAAAGAGAGGTAGAACAGTCAGATGAGGATAGATATCAAACAATCTACGCAAAGCACGAAGGAGCTGTAGCTGCACCAACTGCAGGTTTGCATTTTTCTAAACATTTATTGAAAAGATTAGAGATTAAAGGTGTAGATTTTGCAGAGTTGACGCTACATGTAGGTTTAGGTACTTTTAACCCCGTAGAGGTAGAAGATCTTTCTAAACATAAAATGGATAGTGAAGAATTAATAATTGATGAAAAAGCAACGGAGATTGTTAACAATGCTAAATTAAACAAGCGTAAAATATGTGCTGTAGGCACAACAGTAATGCGAGGTTTAGAGAGCGCAGTTTCTTCTAATGGACAATTAAATTCATATCAAGGTTGGACAAATAAGTTTATCTTTCCTCCATATGATTTTAGTATCGCTAATTGTATGGTTACAAACTTTCATTTACCAAAATCTACATTGTTAATGATGATTTCAGCCTTTATGGGACATGATTTAATGAAAAGAGCATATAAAGAGGCTATTTTGGAAAGTTATGAGTTTTATTCATACGGAGATGCAATGCTCATTATATAATTAAAAGTAATTTAAACATAATAAAAATCCCGCTTGTTTTTCATTATAAATGAAAATTGGCGGGATTAACTTTTATCTAGTACCTTTAATAACGTGGAAACAAATAAGAAAAAAGATATAAGAGCCTTAACTAAAGAACAGATAAAGGATTTTTTTGTTAAGCAAGGAGATAAAGCTTTTAGAGGTAGTCAAGTTTATGAGTGGTTGTGGCAAAAAGGAGCGCATTCTTTTGATGATATGACAAATGTCTCTAAAGATACTAGGCAGTTGTTAAATAATCATTTTGTGATAAATCACATAAAAGTAGATCAAATGCAGCGTAGTAGTGACGGAACAATAAAAAATGCACTGCAATTATACGATGGATTAATTGTAGAATCGGTTTTAATTCCAACTGAAAAAAGAACTACAGCATGTGTATCTAGCCAAGTAGGCTGTAGTTTAGATTGTAGGTTTTGTGCCACGTCTAGATTAAAACGTATGCGTAATCTTAATCCTGATGAAATTTATGATCAAGTAGTTGCAATAGATAATGAAAGTAGATTGTATTTTGACCGTAAACTAAGTAATATTGTTTTTATGGGTATGGGAGAACCCTTAATGAACTATAATAATGTTTTAAAGGCAATAGAAAAAATTACTTCTCCAGAAGGTTTAGGAATGTCACCCAAAAGAATTATTGTATCTACATCTGGAGTTCCAAAAATGATTAAAAAAATGGCAGATGAAGAGGTTAAGTTTAAACTTGCTGTTTCATTACATTCTGCTATAGATGAAATAAGAACATCCATTATGCCTTTTAATGCCACGTTTCCATTAAAAGATTTAAGAGAAGCATTAGAGTATTGGTATTCTAAAACAAAAAGTAGAATTACATATGAATATGTGGTTTGGGATGGTATTAACGATACACAAAAAGATGCTAATGCATTGGTAGAATTTTGCAAGTTTGCACCCTCAAAAGTAAATTTAATAGAGTATAACCCAATAGAATATGGTGAGTTTCAACAAGCATCTAATGCAGCTATAGAAATGTATGTAGCAACTTTGGAGCGTAATGGTATAACAGTAACAGTAAGGCGTTCTAGAGGTAAAGACATAGATGCTGCTTGTGGACAATTAGCAAATAAAAGTTAAAAAAGCAGGTAACCTAGGTTACCTGCTTTTTTCCAAAAAAACATATTGAAAGCAAAATCAATATTTATAAATTATTTTATTTGAGCATTTAATCCTATGGAACAACTTATTAAAGCTATTGAAAATATAAATAATTTTTTCTTCATTTTTTTAGTAATTTTTGTTAAATACAGCAAAGATAAATGGATCTAGTATAAAAATTAAGACTGTAAGTTGCCAAAAGTAAATCCCGGTTTACAGGGATACCTTGTGTTTGTTTATGAGTGAATGTTTGTTATTTTTTTGTAACACAACAAGAAGTATTGCTTGGGAGTACAATATTTTAATTACTTTTACCTTCCAAACTCAACTAATTACCTTTTTGAAAATTGTAGCACAAATAAAGGATCCTGTAGACAAGGAGATGGAACTTTTTGAGAAAAAGTTTTATGAATCTATGTCTTCTAAGGTAGCTCTACTTAATAGAATAACATATTACATAGTAAACAGAAAGGGTAAGCAAATGCGCCCCATGTTTGTATTCCTTACAGCAAAGCTTGTTTCTGGAGGAGCAGTAAACGATCGTACCTATAGGGGAGCATCTGTAATAGAGTTAATTCATACGGCTACATTGGTACATGATGATGTTGTAGATGATAGTAATAAGCGACGTGGTTTTTTTTCTGTGAATGCTTTATGGAAAAACAAAATAGCAGTTCTTGTAGGCGATTTTTTATTATCTAAAGGATTATTACTTTCTATAGATAATGGAGATTTTGATCTTTTGAAAATTATTTCTGTTGCAGTAAGAGAAATGAGTGAGGGCGAATTATTGCAAATAGAAAAAGCAAGAAGATTAGACATTACTGAAGATATTTACTACGAAATAATTAGACAAAAAACAGCTACCCTTATTGCTGCTTGCTGTAGCTTGGGGGCGTGTTCTGTACATCCTGATTCTGATGATGTAGAAACATTTAGAAAATTTGGAGAACTGATAGGTATGGCGTTTCAAATAAAAGATGATTTATTTGATTACGGAGACGATAAGATAGGAAAACCTATAGGTATAGATATTAAAGAGCAAAAAATGACACTTCCGTTAATTTATACCTTAAATAATTGCTCTAAAAAAGAAAAAAGCTGGTTAATTAATTCAGTAAAAAAGCATAATAAAGACAAAAAACGTGTAAAAGAAGTAATTGCTTTTGTAAAAGAACGGGGAGGATTAACTTATGCAGAAGAAAAAATGAACACTTTTAAGCTTGAAGCTCTTTCTTTATTAAACAGATATCCAGAATCTGATTATAAAAATTCACTAAAACTTATGGTGAATTATGTAGTTGATAGAAAAAAATAATGTGTATCCGTTTTTAGTCATATAATCTCTACATTACCCTGAATTTATTTCAGGAGTCACATTACAGAAGGTGTATGCAATAGAATGAGATTCTGAAACAAGTTTAGAATAACACTCTCCTTAACGGACATATAGAAAATTATGTTTTTAAAATATTAATAATCAGTATTTTACAATTTATCTTAAAATAAATCTATTTTTTGGGCAACATTAATGTAATGTTTATTGTCTATACTAATAGAACACCATTAATGTGAAAATTATTAAACTCTATAATAACGAGAGTACGCTTATAAAAAAAGCAGTAGCATCAGATAGGGAAGCGCAAGAACTTTTGTACAACAAATATGCTCCTAAAATGCTTGGTGTTTGTAGGCAGTATGTAAAAGATCTTCAGTTTGCTGAGGATGTTATGGTGAGCGCATTTTTAAAAGTGTTTAAATATTTAGATACATTTAAGTTTGAAGGGAGTTTTGAAGGTTGGATTCGTAAAATTATGGTGAGAGAGAGTATTACGTTTCTTCGTAAAAAACAGCATATAATTTTTGATGATGAAGTGTATGAGCATTCTACACCAAAATATGTAACAAGCACACCAGATTTAGATGTAGAACAAGTGCAATTATTAATAGATGCATTGCCAGATGGTTATAAAATAGTTTTTGTAATGTATGCAATAGAAGGATATAAACATTCAGAAATTGCAGAACAATTACAAATTACAGAAAGTACTTCCAGAACACAACTGTTTAAGGCTAGAAAAATGTTGCAAGAGAAGTTAGAAAAAATAAAAGAATCAGGTTCTGTAAAAAAAGAATCTTAAAAGTATGTAAAATGGCACCTTTAAAATTTGAAGAACATTTAAAAGACAAGCTCCAAGAACGGGAAATTAATCCATCTAAAAATGCTTGGTCTACAATTACTGCGGGTTTAGACAATAAACCTAAAAAAAGCAACAATAAAAAGCCTGTATATTATGCTATTGCAGCGTGTCTTATAGGTTTGTTAATTGCTTCAGTTTGGTTTTTTAATACACCTCCTGATTTAGACACACTGCCACAGGTTGTCGATATAAATAAAGAAGTGCCTTCAACGATAAAAAATAATTCTTTTGAGGATAATGTGGAGAGCAACACAGGAGTAGTCGGTACAGAGATAACAAAAGAAACTGATAAAAAAGAAATTCTAGTAGATGCTAATTTACAAGGTAGTAAAAAAGGTGTAGTAGTTACAGTTCAAGAAACTAAGGTTTTACCAATAGAGTCTAATACTCCTGAAAAAACAATTTTAGATAAAAAGTTAAACGTAGTAATGGAGAAACTAGCTTTATTAGAAGAGAATAATGTAGCTGTAACAAATGCAGAAGTAGATTCTTTATTACGAAAAGCGCAACAAGAAATCCTTACAGAGAAAGCTATTGAAGCAGGTATTTCAGTTGATGCTATGGCGTTGCTTATGGAGGCAGAGGACGAGTTGGACAAAACATTTAGAGATCAAATTTTTGATAACTTAAAAAAAGGATATATAAAATTGAAAACTGCTGTGGTAGCACGTAATAATTAAATAATAATCACACATTCATCAATCAAGTTTTACAAATCCCTTCTAATATATTAATCAGTTAGAAGGGAGGTAAGACACATCTAAAATTAAACAATTATGAGAAAAATTACAATTTACATTACCTTGTTGTTAATGTCGTTAACCATACAAAAATTGATGGCTCAAGAGACAATTCAGAAGAAAATAGAAGTGTTAACAAAAGAGAGAGAACAAATTAAGACCTATGAGAAAGAAGCGTTAAAACTAGAAATTGAAAAAATTAATAAGCGTTTAGATAAAAAGGAAATTACATTTCAAGAAGCTCAAAATTTAAAATCAGAGGTGGCAAAAAATAGAGCGTTGAACATAGAGAACAGAGTAACTATTTTAGATAATAAGATAGCGCTATTGGAAAGAAACGGAACAGATAAATTAGCAGTTGTAGACTCATTAGGAACAAAAGGAGAAGTAGATATTTTTGATATAAAAATAAACAATAAGTCTCTGTTTTATGTAAGTAGGGATAAATCAGAAATTAAATATGATATTAGAACAAAACTAGATTTTGTTTGGGCTGTTGGTTTAAATAATGTGATTATTGAGGGTCAATCTTTGGATGATTCACCATATAAAATAGGAGGAAGTAGGTTTTTTGAAATGGGAATAACGTGGCGAACAAGGGTTTTTAAACATTCAAATGCCATACGTTTACATTATGGTTTTTCCTTTCAGTTTAATGGTTTAAAGCCAGTGGATAATCAATATTTTGTAATGAACGGTAATCAAACGGAATTGCAAGAATTTGAGCACGAGTTAAAAAAATCCAAATTTAGAATGGATAATTTGGTATTTCCCGTACATATAGAATTTGGACCATCTACAAAAGAAGAAACAGAAAAGACAGTACGTTACTATTTGGATAAAAAATTTAGATTTGGTATAGGAGCGTATGGAGGTTTTAATATAGGAACACGCCAAAAATTAAAGTATACTATTGATGGTAATCCTATAAAGGACAAGCTTAAGAGAGACTATAATACATCAGATTTAATATATGGCTTAAGTGCTTACATAGGTGCAGGGGAAACATTGTTATACGTTAAATACGATTTAAACCCAGTATTTAAGAATGCTTTGGTAGAACAGCATAATATATCATTAGGACTTAGGTTTGATCTGTAAAATTAAGTAGTTATGGAATCCTAAAGCTGACTGTTTTAGCTTTAGGATTCTCTTTTTGTTTAAAATCGTTTTAAGTTTAACTTTTTAAAAACCCATTCAGGTGTAACCAATATTTCATCAAAATCAGAAGTATACCAAGGGCTTAATGAAGTGTCATTGGGGTTTGTTAAAATTTGCAATTCTTGAGCGGGCATATAGCTTTGTGCTAAAATAAATAACTTTTGGTTTGTTTTTTTATGAAAAACCATATCAACAACAATTATAGCATGCCCTGGAAACCCTCCTTTAATAAATACATCACCTATTTGAATGTTAGCTAAGGTAGTTGGTTTCAATTCTTTTTCAAGCGATGCAGTTCCTGCATAACTAAAGACCATTTCTAGATATTTCCAAAAGGTATAATAATCATTTTTTGCTTTTGCTTGTTGTTTCCAGAAAACAGTATTCCCTTTTACTATAATACGTTTTCCTTTCTTCCAATTATTATAATCTGCTTTAAACCCGTTGGTAAAATTAAAATGAATGGAATCATATTTCTTTTGTTTATATAGGTATTCTGCTCTTAGTCTAATAATTGCATCCGCACATTGGTGTAAATCTCTTTTTCCAATAGGTAAATCTATAACAGCAGCATAGGTATTATTGTTGTTTTTTGTTTTTCCGTTATGATATTTTACAGTAGTGCCGTATGGTTTTAACGGAAGATTTCTAAGATGGTATGCAAAAGAAGTACTATCTACTTCTTTTCTTATATATCCTTTAGGAGGAGTAAATCTAGATATGATGGTATTTTCTTTTATATTACTGCTAGTACTAGGCTTTTGAGCACAGGATTGTAAGGATAGTATTAAAGATAAAAAGAGAAGATATTTTTTCATAAAATTTATATAGCAAAAATAATGCCTGCTTAATATTTGTAAACTAAAGAACCTTACATAAGTTAGAACTATGGAGATAATTCATAGACTTCGCAAGGTTCTTTTCAGCCAACTAAATAATGTATTATAAGATTTCAAAAGAAACACTAATACTATAGTTTCTTTTGGTTAAGTATCTTTCGTCATAAGAATAATCTAATACTTCTCTTTCGTTATGGTCGTTATAAGTGACAATCTCTCCCAATTTTTTCCCTAATTTTTTAGCAATTAATTCAGCTTTCTTTTTAGCATCATCATAAGCAAGTTTAGAGTTTTTTGCCATTTCTTCATAGCTTAGATTTACTGTATTAGTGATTTCCTGTTTAGTAATTCCTGTAGCATATATAGTTAGAAATTTTTGAAGTTCATTTATGTCTGATGTAGTGAATTCTAAAACGACACCGTCTTTCTGATAACCTTTTAAAGCATAAGAAAGATGATTCTCTTTAATTTTAGAAATATCAACACCTGCACTTTTCAATTTATTATAATAATTACTTTTAATTTTTTCTATGTCCATATCTTGCTCTTGATAATATACATTAGACATACTAGCATTCATTTTTGCTACGTATGTAGGTTTTGGGTTGTAAGAATACGTTCCTGTAACATTAATTATATTCTTTTGTGTTTGACAAAAAGAACTAAATGTTAGTAGAGTGAATACAAAAAATAAAATTGTTTTTTTCATTGTGAAGTTTTTTAAAATAAAAATATGTAAATAAATTAAACCAATATACTTAAATTGTTAAATATACTGGTTCTGTAGTTTTATACTATTCCAAACAGGAAAGATGAGACAATCATCCAAGCACCAAGTACTAATCCAATTAAACCCAACTTACCTTGTTTAGGAGCTATTTTAGTACGCATTTCTTCTATTGTGGTTTTAGCTTCTTCATTTTTAGATAATATATATTTGTTAATTAATCCATAGCCCAGCATAAAACCAAGTGCAGCTGTTACTATGTTTCCAATTAAATATGTTATCCATAATATTGGCCAATAACTTAACCACCCTGTTGTTAATACAGAACTAATAATTCCCCAGATTCCCAAAAAACAAAAGATCATTCCTATCCAACCTTGGTAAGGTTCAATTTTTTCTAATAATTCTTTTGCATTTGGTTTTTTTGATAATAGTAAAGATGGTACAGCTAAAACACTTAATAAGACTAATGAAATTCCCCAAATCATATTATTTTGTTTTTAGATTAATATTGATTTTAATAATTTTATTGCAGCAAAGATGAAGACATTGTAGAGATAAAATAACCCCTTAGCTAGCTAAAATAAACTCCCTGAAAACAGGGAAATGTTTTAATCAATGATGAAAAATGATAATAGAGTTCATTATATTTACCTTCTCACAAAAATTAACTAAAATTGATATCAAAATCTACCATAGACCAAGTATATGAAACTGCCCGTTTAGAGGAGGTTATAGGTGATTTTGTTCAGTTGAAAAAATCTGGATCTAATTTTAAAGGACTAAGTCCGTTTACGGATGAACGTTCGCCAAGTTTTATGGTATCTCCTGTAAAACAAATTTGGAAAGACTTTAGTAGTGGAAAAGGAGGCAATGTTGTTGCTTTTTTAATGGAACACGAGCATTTCACCTATCCTGAAGCTATAAAATACTTAGCTAAAAAGTATAATATTGAAATTGAAGAAACAGAGCGTACCAATGAAGAGAAAGAGCAAGCAAATGAGAAAGAAAGTATGTACTTGGTTTCTGAGTATGCTCAAAAATATTTTTCTGAAGTGCTGTGGGAACGGGAAATGGGCAAGGCAATTGGTTTAAGTTATTTTAAGGAAAGAGGGTTTACCGAAGATACTATTAAAAAGTTTGGCTTAGGATACTGTTTGGATCAATGGGATGCTTTCACAAGTACAGCATTGAACAAAGGGTATAAGTTAGAATATCTTGAAAAAACTGGATTAACTATAGTAAAACAGCAAGAAGGTCAAGAATCTAGAAAATTTGATAGGTTTAAGGGTCGGGTAATGTTTCCAATTCATTCTATGAGTGGTAGAGTCTTAGGTTTTGGAGGGCGTATATTAACCAATGATAAAAAAGCTGCAAAATACTTAAATTCGCCAGAAAGTGATATTTACCATAAAAGTAAGGTTCTTTACGGTATTTATTATGCCAAGCAAGCCATAGCAAAAGAGGATAATTGTTATTTGGTAGAAGGGTACACAGATGTAATTCAATTTCATCAAAGAGGAATACATAATGTTGTGGCTTCTAGCGGGACGGCATTAACATCAGACCAGATTAGATTAGTAAATAGACTTACCAAGAATATTACTGTTTTGTTTGATGGTGATGCAGCTGGTTTAAGAGCATCACTGCGTGGTATAGATTTAATATTGGAGCAAGGAATGAATGTTAGGGTTTGTACTTTTCCTGAAGGAGAAGATCCTGATAGTTTTTCTAAAAACAATTCGCTTGAAGATGTTAACCACTATTTAGAGCAAAACTCAAAAGACTTTATACAATTCAAAGCATCATTATTAATACATGAAGCTGCTAACGACCCTATAAAAAAAGCAGAAACTGTTAGAGATATAGTTAATAGTATTTCTAAGATTCCTGATAGGATAAAGAAAGAAATTTATATTCAGGAGTGTGCACAATTAATGAATATATCAGAAGCTGTTCTTTTTAATACACTTGCGCAAATAGGAAAAAAAGATATTTCTGATGCAAAAAAGAAAGAAAAACAAGAGCAGAAATCGTTTCAGGTTGTCAAGAATGATGCTGTACAAGAAAAATTAGATGTTCAATATGTACTAGAAAAGAAAATTATTGAATTATTGTTGTTGTATGGTGATATGCAACAAGATTTTGATGATTTGGTATTAAAAGAAGATGAAAAAGGAGAATTAGTACTAGAGAATGAAACCATACAGGCTAAGGTTTATGAGAAAATATATCTAGATTTACAAGAAGACGAGATTGAACTTACTAACCAGAAATTCAAAAATATTTATTTTAAATTGATGGAGGAGCTTAATGAAAAAGAGCAATTTGAAGCAAATAAGTTTATGGCAAATTTAGATCAAGAATTAATTATGGAGATTTCCTCAATATTAATGGAGGAAGAAAAATATATTTTACATAATTGGGAAAGAAAAGAAATTTATCCTAAAGAGAAGTCAGTTGGAATTGGTCAATTGGTAAGTGAGACCATATTAACATTACGCTGCTATTTAATAAAGAAAAGAATAGGGGAGTTGCAAGAGAGAACACAAGATAAGCATATAGATAACAAGGAGATTTTAGAAGAGATTATGAGTTATTTGCAACTTAATGTACTTTTAGGAAAAAAACTAGCAAGAGTACTTTCTTAAAACGGTTTTATGTGTTAAGCGTAAAAAAGCCAGCTAAAAGCTGGCTTTTTTATAATGAAAGATATTTTATTTTTTAGAAAATATCTAAAGCTTTTGCTTGCTGCAATAAATCTACCATATTATCTACATTTAATTTTTTCATTAAACGAGCCTTATAAGTACTTATGGTTTTTTCATTAAGACCAAGGCCTTGAGCAACATCTTTGTTTCTTTTACCACTGGCAAGCATTTTTAAAACTTCTATTTCTCTTGTAGATAGTTTTCTAAATAATCTTCTTGGCTTTTGAGTCCCTTCATCAAAAGCTAATCTTTGTGCTAGTTCATTAGTGATAAACATTTTACCATCACTAATTTTTTCTAAAGCGGCTAAAATGTAATCTAGGTCAGCTGACTTAGATAAATATCCTTGAGCACCAGCTCTAATAGAACTAATTGCATAAACATCTTCAGATTGTCCACTGTACATAAGTACTTTAACATCTGGATGATCTTTTTTCATTTTTCTTAAACATGCAATTCCATTAATTTCTGGAAAATCCATCTCCAACATCAAAATATCTGGTTTTTCATTTTCCAGTTTTTCAAAAAGTTCAGAGGAAGTTCTAGCAGTGCCAATTACTTCAAAGCCTGTGTCAACAGTCAACATCTGTGTAATACCTACTTGCACAACCGGGTGACTATCTGCAATAAATACTGTTTTCATTTCTTCGTTTTTATTAAAATTTAAGCAATCTTGTCTGAATTGATAAATTTCCGACAAGCAATGTAAGGTTAAATTATATGTTTATAAAGCAAAAATGTGTTTTTTTTACCACATAAGCACATATTTATTGTTTTTTTCGTTTTATTATGTATATTTTAGGATGACTGGTTATTTTAAATCAATTGGAATGTTACATATTGGTATTGGATTCATTTTATGTTGGTTAGATAAATTTAGTTTTTTGTATAATAGAAAGACTTCTTTTTCTCTTCCTGTAAAATCTTCTTTAGTTTTTCCTTTTTCGTTAGCTTTCATAGCCCACTCTAGTTCAGGATAAGATGCGCCAATTTGATCTTCATCTGTTCTGTCATCTCCCCAAAGACCATCTGTTGGTGCCGCTTTAATGATATCAGAATTAATGCCTATAAATTTTGCTATTTCATATACTTCACTTTTCATTAAATCAGCTATTGGACTTAAATCTACTCCTCCATCTCCATACTTAGTATAAAAACCTACGCCAAAATCCTCTACTTTGTTTCCCGTTCCAGCAACCAAATATCCGTGTAAACCTGCAAAGTAATATAATGTTGTCATTCGTAACCTTGCCCTAGAATTGGCAAGTGATAAAAATCTGTCACTTTCATTATTTACAGTAGGTAAAGAGCTAACAAAACTATCAAAAACAGGAGTTAAGTTTACCAGTTGCCTATTTACATTATTAAAATTCTGTTGTAGCCACTCAATATGTTTAGCAGCCCTATCTGATTGGTTTTCTGCCTGATGTATTGGCATTTCTAAACATAGCAATTCTAGACCAGTTTTAGCGCAAAGTGTAGACGTTACAGCAGAGTCTATACCACCAGAAACTCCTATGACAAACCCTTTTATATTGGCTTTTGTAGCATAATCTTTAAGCCACTTAATTATATGGGTTGTTACTTTTTCCGTTTGCATTGATTTCCTTTGTTATATTTAAAACTGTTAACTTTGTCACTGTAAAAATAAAGTGTAACATTTTAATATTAAAACCTTAAAGCAATTAGTTTTCTATGAAACAATCAATTTATATGATTTTTGCTCTTTTTTTATTCATTTTTGGATGTAAAGAGGAATCTAAAGAAGTAGCGGAAATAAATAAGATAAAAGTAGAGATTAGCGTTTCCAGATTTGATAGGGAGATAGCAAGAGCAAATGAAAAGGAAATTCCTAAATTAAAAAAGAAATATCCCTATCTTTTCCCTGTTCAGTATCCTGATAGTATATGGATTAACAAATTAACGGATACGTTGCAAATATCTTTATTGAAAGAAGTAGACGCTGTTTTTGGTAATTTTCAAAAAGAAAAAGATAATATAGAACAGTTTTATAAGCATGTTTTATATTATTTTCCAAGAGAAAAGGAGCCAAAAGTGATTACTGTAATATCTGATGTAAACTATAATGATCCAGTTATACTCACAGATGAGTTATTGTTAATAGGACTAGATAATTATCTTGGTCCAGATCATAGATTTTACCAAGGATTTCAGAACTATATAGCAGATGGGTTAGATAAACAATATTTGCTTAGTGATGTTGCTAATGTGTTTTCAAAAAAAGTTGTGCCTTATCCAGTTAATGATAGAACCTTTTTGGCTCAGTTAATATATTACGGCAAAGAATTATATCTAAAAGATAAATTAGTACCATTCATTAGTGATGCGCAGAAGATAAAATATTCTCAAGAAGATTTAGATTGGGCTATTTCTAATGAAGAACAAATATGGCGTAATTTTATTGAAAACGAATATTTATATAGCACGGATAAGCAATTGTCTAGAAGATTTTTAGATCCTGCACCTTTTTCTAAGTTTCAATTAGAACTGGATAGCGAATCTCCAGGAAGGTTAGGAAGGTATTTAGGCTGGCAAGTGGTGCGCTCTTTTATGAAAAATAGCAAAGTTAGCTTACGCCAAATGCTAAGTTTGAAAGCTGAAGAAATATTTAAAAAATCTAATTATAAACCGAAACAATAAACAAATGTCAAAAATACATACTTCTGAGATTAAACTAACAGTTGGTTTAGATGAAAATAGGGTGCCAGAAACATTAAACTGGTCTGCACAAGATGGAGGAGTTAATAATGAAGAAGCTAAGGCTATGCTTTTGTCTGTTTGGGACAGTAAAAATCAGGAATCTTTAAAAATAGATTTATGGACAAAAGATATGCCTGTTGATGAAATGAAGATTTTCTTTCATCAAACATTGGTCTCATTATCAGATACTTTTATGAAAGCCACTCAAGATGAAAAAATGACAGCAACAATGAAAGATTTTTGCGAATATTTTGCTGAGAAATTAGAACTCAAAAAATAAGAACCTTTACTTGTTATAGTTAAAAACTCCCAGAGAAATCTGGGAGTTTTAGCTTAAATTAACTTTTAACCTAAGTTAGGTCTAAGAATTTGATTAAAAAAAGCTGTCATATTGAGTGATTTTTCATAGTGAAACTAATAAAAATTGTATCGCCCTTTCGGCAAGCTCAAAATGACAAAGCTTTTGGTTTAAAATTTACTTGTCTTACATACAATTTTCTATCGAAAATCAATCAGACTGAGATAAATTTTCTAACACCGATACTCAGGTTTTTAATTACTCTATAGTAATGTCAAATGTTTGCGCTATGTCTGTTGAGCCACCAGCATCTTCTAATGTTCCATTGTTTGGTTTTTTAGGTTCATGTCTTAAAGTTATGCCTAATTTTCCTTCTCCTGCATCTGTAGTTGCTACTGTAAATTTAAGACCAACAGGGTTGCCATCACCATCTTCATCAGCATAAGTAGTAGTACCTATAGAGCCTTCAGAGGAGAAAAAGAATTGATGTTCTTTGTCTTTTTCTGCAACTTCTTCAGTGATGTCTTCAGCAGGGCTTTCAGTTTCATTTAGTAAAACAATGGAACCATTATAGCTTGTGTTAGCCTGTAGGTTACCAGATACGGTTCTAACTGGTTCTTTGGGACCATTAGGGCCATCAATATCTCTAGATTCTAATATAATAGCATCACCTCCGCTAGCAGGCGTAAGTGTAACTGTCATAGTTGTTATAACCTCTTCTTCGTTAAGGAGATCTGGTTTATCGTCGTCATTAGAGCAAGCTATAAAAAATAGACCAATTAAAGCTAGTGTGCTTATTTTTTTAATGTTCATAATTGTTGAATTTAATTTAATTGTTTTCATTTTTACTTAATTTTAATTGTGAGTGTTAATAATTTAATTTTAATCTTATAGTTAAATTTCTTCCTAAATCATCAGAAAAAAGGCGTAGACGATTTAAATAATCACGATACGTTGTGTTTAATAAGTTACTTATACCCAAACCAACTGTAAGAGTATTTTTGTTTTTGAGCGGGAGCTTAATTTCAGAATCTAATTTTAATAATTGATATGAATTTGGAGGGGTGTTTATGTCTAATTCTACTTCTTGCTTTTGTTGAGGTGAATATACATATATGTTATCAGGGTATTCATTTTGTCTAAAAACATATTCACTTTGTAATTCAATATTTAAGTTAAGCCATTCTTTTTTTGAAAATGTAATTCCATTCTGTAGCCTTACAGGTGGAATATTAATAAGAGGTATGTTATTTTTTACATCCTTTCCTTTTACTATTGAAAATTTATGATCTGTTCTTAAATTAGTAGTCCATATAGAATATAAAGAGGCATCTAATCCAATTAGTCTTGCATCTGTTTGTCTATATTCTGATACAGGAAAGGCACCACGAATAGATAACTCTACTCCAGTTGGTTCTAGTAAGATATAACCAGAAATAAAATTGATGAAAGGTAAAAACTCATAACCCCATTTATCATTTTTCTTATTTATGGAAGATGAAAACCTGTGAGAAGTTTCACTCTTTATACGCAAATCGCCTAGCTCTATACGTGCAGCTGAATGATGTAAACCATCACTAAATAGCTCAGATGGATTGGGTATGCGTTGAGATAACGCATAATTAAATCTAAATTGATTTTCATTTTTAAAATAGTATTGAAAGCCCACTGTACCAGAAAAATTATGGTATTTAAAAATGGGGTTAGCTAGTAATTGTGTTGGAAAATCTTCAATTATAATGCCAGAAAAATCAGTAGAATAATTGCGTTCTTCCCATCTTGATTTCTTATAATATTTTTGAGCATCAATTTTACTAAAATCATACCGTATTCCTGCGTCAATAGTTCCATTATCTAAAAACTTATACTCAGTTGTGGCAAATATTCCAAAATCAAATTTGTCATAATCAGGTATAAGTCTACGTACTCCGGTATCAGGATTTGCAAAATTCTCTTGATATCTCCCTAATAATCCAAAAAGATATTTTTTACTTTCATTAGCGTCTAATTTGAAATCTACAGATAAAGTTTGCGTAGTTAGTTTTAAGTCTAAAGATGCTTTGCCTTCGTCTTTCCCAACTCTAGTATCATATTCATATCTTTGATTTTGTTGCAGGTCATATTGCACATTTAATTTTCCTAACCCTTCAAAACGTCTATGGTATTTTAGTTTTCCTAAGTGATGCCTTACCTTTTGGCGAGGATTACTTATAGTGTATGTAAAGCTGTTTGCTATACGGGGCTCACTACTGTTAATTGCTGTAATAAGATCGTCAACATTGCCAATGTGTGAAGACTTTAAAATACCAATGGTAGTATTGAAATAAGAATAATACGCACTCCATCCTTTTTCAAAAGTTAATTTGCCTAAATCCAATGATGCTCCATATTGAGAAACCCCAGTATTGGATAAAATATAATTAGGAGTTTCTACATCTCCAAGTTTTTTATAAGATGCTTGCCCCTTAATATAATATCCATTTTTATATGTTTTTGTGAGTTCAGAAGAAATAGAGCCTCCTCTTCCGTTAGAAACTCCATTTAGTATAGTTTTGCCATAAATAGAATCTTTCTTGGGAATTTTATTTTGCTCTAGTAAAATTATACCGCCAATTGCATCTCCGCCATATTGCAAAGCGGCAGCACCTTTTACAACGCGGGCTTGGTTTGTGGCGTTTATATCAATGTTTGGTGCGTGTTCATCTCCCCATTCCATATCTTGCATACGAACGCCATTGTTTAAAATAAGAATACGGCTGCCTCCTAAACCTTGTATTATAGGTTTTACAATATTGGATCCTGTATTTAAAGAAGATACACCGTTTATTTGTTTTAATGCATCACCAAGGGTGCTACTGCTGTAGCTCTCCAATTCTTCAGATTTCAAAACAGTCTCTTGAGCAGAGTTGGTTTTGTCTAAAATACTACCTGTAACTTTAACTTCTTCTAGCTCTTCTAAATGATGTTCTAAGGTTATTTTTTTATATGTATTTCCTTTTATGTCTATGGTAATAAATCTAGTGCTACAATCTGGATGATAAACCTCTAACTCTATAGTTCCATTACAAAGGTTTGTTATTGTAAATTTCCCAAGATTATCAGAATAAAATGACTTATCATTACTTTTAATTTGTATTATGGCATCAGCTAACGGTTTTTTGTTATGAAAATCAATAACTTCTCCTATAAGGATGTTATTGCATTCTTGAGAATAAAATACCGACTGAAATACCATAATACATAGTACTATTAGCGTATTTCGCATGTTTAAAAAATATTTAAAATAAACAGATTTTCTTTTTGAGTTTAAAAAGAAAATAGAATAATTGAGTGTTTACACTAAAAAAGGAGGAGGAGGTCTATTAAAAAAATAAAGTTCACAAAGGCTTTGTGTGGTAGGTTCTTTGTGATTTGTGTTAAAATCTAACTTTATATTATTGAATAAATTTACAAAGTTTAGTTGATAATAATTAAAGTTTATAAATGAAGTAGTATTATTGACATAGATAAAATCACATTGTTCACAATGAGTAATAGCCGTTTCGCTATCACTAGAAGAATGGCAAATAAGCGAGTGTACATTGTGAGAACCCAAAGTAAGGATACCAGTGAATATAAGGCTAAAAACCAATAAAAAAAACTCCTTTAGCTTCATAAGAATGCAAAATTACTCTTTTTAAGTGGTAAATACATGTATTGTTATACTAATTAACAAAATATTAATCATTATTTAGTTGTAAATATAGGTGTAATATAATAAAATTTATATCAGTCAAAATTATTTTGACAATTCTAATAAACTTGTCACGATACATTTTTTTTGGTTTTACCAAACAGGAATGGCTTAATCTTGATGGCTTTGTTAAATAGAACTCAGGTTTTAACTAGAATTTTGTAATGAAGTAAAGAGATACCATATATACAATTGTTTCCTTTTTTTAGCATAACAATTACCCTGAATTTATCTAAGGGGTACAGTTAAATTAAAAAAGAAGCAAAGCGTTTGTCATTTGCAGCAGTTATAAGATGTAAAAACCAGAGTTCGATTCATCTGAAATTCATTAGATTGTCCAGCTATAAAATTCTGATAAGAGTTTTGTATCTAGAACTACCATTTCAGTACTAAAGTTTATTATTGATACAATTTTTCTCTATTCCAATACAAAAAATAACTCCTTTAGATTTGTTCACTAGAAATTAATTAAATTGAAAAATAAAAAAAACAGGTAGAGCTATTTCTTAGTCGCTTTAAAGTACTGTTCATTAATGTTATCAATGAATTCTAATACATCTTCTCTTCCGGTATTGTTTGATGATGAAGTAATAAAGTATTGAGGAGCCTCTTCCCAAATACCAGATAATAATGCGGTAATGTATTTCTCTGCTTGTTTTGTTATTACTTGTGGTTTTAATTTATCAGCTTTAGTGAATAGTAATACAAATGGAATTTGATTCTCTCCCATCCATTCCATAAATTCTAAATCCACATTTTGAGGTTCGTGGCGAATGTCTACTAAAACAAAAGCACAAACTAATTGTTCTCTTTCTTTAAAATAATCTGTTATATATTTTTGAAATGTTTTTTTTTCTTTTTTTGAAACTCTGGCATATCCATAACCAGGTAAATCAACTAAGAACCAGTTGTCATTTATTTTAAAATGGTTTATTAGTTGTGTTTTTCCAGGTCTTCCAGATGTTTTAGCTAAGCTTTTTTTTTGCATTAGCATATTTATCAATGAAGATTTTCCAACATTAGACCTGCCAATAAAAGCATATTCCGGAATTAGCTCGTTGGGACATAAACGCACATTGGAATTGCTAATTACAAAATTGGCTGATTTTATTTTCAAAACTTTGTTTTTTATATTGGGCTATTTAAAACTTTCGTTTTTGTAACCAATTGCTTAAAATGGTGTTAAATTTATCTGGATGTTCCATCATTGGAGCGTGTCCACATTTTTCAATCCAAAATAAATCAGAATCTGGTAATAATTTATGAAATTCATCTGCAACATTAGGAGGGGTTACAGTGTCATTTTCTCCCCATATAATACAAGTTGGTGTTTGCATTTTAGGCAAATCTTTTGCCATATTATGGCGTATTGCACTCTTGGCAATTGCTAATGTTTTTACTAATTTTATACGGTCATTAACAGTAGCAAAGACTTCATCAACAATTTCTTTTGTGGCTACTTCAGGGTCATAAAATACATCTTGGGCTTTCTTTTTTATAAATTCATAATCTCCTCTTTTAGGGTATCCATCGCCCATAGCACTTTCATAAAGACCAGAACTCCCTGTTATTATAAGTGCTTTTACCGTATCAGGAAACATTTTTGTATGTAATAAACCAATATGACCTCCCAGTGAATTGCCTAACAAGATAACATTTTTAAACCCTTTGTGTTCTATAAATTCTTCAACAAATTTTGCAAAACTTTTAACTGTGGTTTTTAAAAGAGGTTTATCATAGATAGGAAGCTCAGGAACAAGAACCTTATAACCCTTTTTAGGAAAATATTCCATTACGCCTTGAAAATTGCTTAAACCTCCCATTAACCCGTGTAGGATAATGATTGGTTCTCCTTCGCCAATTTCAATATATCTGTATTTACCTTCTGTAATAATTTTTTCTTTCATTAAAAGGATAGCTCTTATGCTATTAGGTAGCAAATATAGGCATTTCCCTAAAAAGAATACAGTATTCTTTTTAGGGTTTAAAATCATATTTAATCCACTTCTTTATATCCTGTTTTATAGACTGTTAATCTATAAATTGTAGTTATTGTGGCTAAACTTATTAACAATGTGGTATTTAGTGGTAAATTGTGGTATTTATTTTTATCTTTGATATGAATTTTAAGATTCAGTTAATTTAAAATGGTAAATTTTATAGGAACATACGAATGTAAAGCAGACGTTAAGGGTAGGGTAATGATGCCTACGGCTCTTAAAGGTCAGATGGCTTCTGTTTTAGATAAAGGTTTTGTGGTAAAACGTTCTGTTTTTCAGCCTTGTCTAGAGTTGTATCCTATGGATGAGTGGAATCTTCTAATGGAGAAGATGAATAAAAAAAATCGTTTTAAGAAAAAGAATAATGACTTTATTCGTCGTTTTTCTGCTGGTGTAAAAATAGTAGAATTAGATGCTACAGGTCGCTTATTAATCCCTAAAAATTTAGTAGAAATTGCAAATATAACAAAGGACGTGGTCTTAAGTTCTGCAATTAACATAATTGAGATTTGGGATAAGGATAGTTATGAAAAAGTAATTGAAGAGGATGCAGAAAATTTTGCAGACTTGGCAGAAGAAGTGATGGGAGGTGATGAAGATGAGTTATCATAATCCGGTTTTGTTGAGAGAGTCTATTGATGGGCTTAACATAAAAGAAGATGGCATTTATGTGGATGTCACCTTTGGTGGTGGTGGGCACTCTAGAGAGATTTTAAGTAGGTTGGGTGTAAAGGGTAGGTTAATAGCTTTTGATCAGGATGAAGATGCTTTAGCAAATGAGTTGAATGATGATCGGTTTTTGTTGATTAATGAAAACTTTAGGTATATAGCACAGTTTCTGAAATTTAATGGTATTCGTAAAGTAGATGGAATTCTTGGTGATTTTGGAGTTTCATCTCATCAGTTTGATAAGGCAGATAGAGGTTTTTCTACTCGTTTTGATGCTGATTTGGATATGAGAATGAGTAAGAAAAACACGGTTTCTGCATATGATGTAGTTAATAATTATTCATATGATGATTTAAGAAAAGTGTTGTTTCAATATGGAGATTTGCGTAATGCAAATGCAATGGCAAGTGCAATTTTGGCTAGCAGAGAAGAGCAGGTAATTAAGACTACAGACCAATTAAAAGAGGTGTTGCGTAAATTTTTACCAAGTTTTAAGGAGCATAAAATCTTAGCTCAAATTTATCAAGCAATACGCATAGAGGTAAATCAGGAGATACAGGTAATAAAAGAGTTTTTAGAACAGACTGCTGATTTGTTAAATGAAAAAGGAAGAATAAGTCTTATTAGTTATCACTCTTTGGAGGATAGGTTAGTGAAAAGATATATAAGAGCAGGTCAGTTTGATGGGGAACCAGAAAAGGATTTTTACGGAAACATAGATGTTCCTTTTAAAAAAGTAGGGGGGTTAATAATGCCATCAAAAGAAGAAATAGCTAGTAATAACAGGGCTAGGAGTGCAAAATTAAGAATTGCAGAAAAAAGATAATTGTGAGAAAAAGGCTATTAGACATACTAAAAGGTAAGTTTTTGGTAAGTGGTGACGCTCCTAAGAACTGGATGTTTATTCTTTTTGCTGCTTTTTTAGCCGCTTTAATGATTGCCAGTGCACATAGTGCAGATGGAAAGGTGCATAAGATAGCTGCATTAAATGAAGAAGTTAAGGAATTGCGTAGTCAGTTTTTAGATGGTCGTTCAGATGTTCAAAAGTTAAAATTAGAATCTTCAATAGTAGAAGAGGTTAAAAAGTCAGGATTGTATCCATCAGAAACACCACCAAAAAAAATAAAAGTAAAATCAGTCAAATAGTGCCAACAACAGAGAAGAAAATATTGACCCGTTTGTACGTAGTTGCAGGTTTTTTATTCCTGTTTGCTATTGCAGTTGCTGTAAAATTGGTGAGTATACAGTTGGTTGATGGTGAAAAATACAAAAAACTGGCATTGGATCGTACAGAAAGAGTGTTTGTTATAGAGCCTAATCGTGGTAATTTAATATCAGACGACGGTAGTTTATTAGCAACTTCAGTTTCTAAGTATACTATTCGTTTTGATGCTGTTACAGTCCGTAATTCAGACTTTAACGAAAATGTAAAGCCTTTATCAGATGCTTTAAGTAAAATGCTTCATAAACCATCATCCTATTATCAAAAGTTATTAAGAACAGCGAGATCTAATAAAAATAGGTACAAATTAATAGCAAGAAACTTAGATTATTCAGACTATATAAAAATAAAGAAATTCCCTCTTTTTGAAAAAGGTCCTAATAGAGGAGGAATCATTGTTGAGCAAAAAACCGTTCGTGAACACCCATTAGGTAAAATTGCGGAGCGTAGTGTTGGGTATGAAAGAGTAGATGAAGAAGGGCATTATACAAGGGTAGGTTTAGAAGGTGCTTTTGGAGCGTATTTACGAGGAGAAGAAGGAAGAAGGTTAAAGCAAAAGATTGCTAAAGGACAATGGAAGCCTATAGGTCTAGATAATGATGTTGAACCCAAAGATGGGTATGATGTTGTTTCTACTATAGACATAAATATACAAGACATTGCACACCATGCTCTATTGGCGCAGTTAGAGAAATATAGTGCAGATCATGGATGTGTTATAGTTATGGAGGTAACAACTGGAGAGGTAAAGGCAATATCAAATCTAGGGCGTACTAAGGCGAATACATATTATGAGCGTTTAAATTATGCTGTGGGAGAATCTCATGAACCTGGATCTACGTTTAAGCTTATGTCTATGGTGGCTGCATTAGAAGATAAGGTTGTTGATACAAGTACAGTTGTTGATACAGAGAATGGACGTTGGAAAATTTACGATAGAACAGTAAGAGATTCAAAATGGGGAGGTTATGGAAAAGTATCCTTTGGAAATGCTTTCGTGTATTCTTCAAATACAGCATTTGCTAAAATAATTCACAACGGCTATAAAAAAAATCCAGAAAAATTTGTAGATAGGTTAATGAGTATGAATTTAAACAGGGATTTGGATTTGCCAATAATAGGAGAGGGTAAGCCAGTAATAAGATACCCTGGAGATAAAGGATGGTCTGGTATTTCATTGGCGTGGATGTCTCATGGGTATGAGGTGTCTTTAACACCATTACAGACATTAACCTTTTATAATGCTATTGCCAATGATGGAGAAATGGTTAGACCCAGGCTTATAAAAGAAGTTAAGGAATGGAATAAAACGATACATAAGTTTGATAAAGAAGTGATTAACAATGCTATTTGTTCCAAGGAAACAGTTAAAAAGGTACAAGCCTTGTTAAAGAGTGTGGTAGAGAGTAAAAAGGGTACGGGAAATGGACTGTATTCTCCTAATTTTTCTATGGCAGGAAAAACAGGTACAGCACAAAAAAATTATGTGACTAAAGATCCTGATAAATTACAATACATATCCTCTTTTGCAGGTTATTTTCCTGCTGTTAATCCAAAATATTCATGTATTGTAATAATTCATGAGCCAGATAAAAAAGCAGGTATTTATGGAGCAGATGTAGCTGGTCCCGTGTTTAAATCCGTAGCACACAAAATATATGCAACATCACCAAGAACAGATATAATAGAAGGCTTAGAGATTGATAGTTCAGTGTTAGATAAAGCGTATAAAAAATACTATGTGAACGCTCAAAAGCAACACAGTACAATTCCTAATGTAAAAGGAATGAGTGGTATGGATGCTATTTCACTTTTGGAAAATTTAGGAATACAAGTAGAAGTTAAAGGAAACGGAAAAGTTAAAAGTCAGTCTGTTAATCAAGGAACAGCTGTTAAAGGAGTGTCTAAAATAACATTGGAGTTATCATGAAGTTAGTAAAAGACATATTGTATGGTGTAAATATTGTTGCTGTTAACGGTTCTACTAATAGTATGATAAATGCTATATGTTTTGATTCTAGAAAGGTTCAGTTAGATGATTTGTTTATTGCAATTAAGGGTATACTTGTAGATGGTCATAATTACATAGATTTGGCATTAAGCTCTGGTGCAAATACAATAGTCTGTGAAGATATGCCAGAAAAACTGGTTAATGGTGTTACCTATGTGCAAGTAAATAATAGCAATAAAGCATTAGCTATAATGGCTTCTAATTATTATGGTAATCCATCAAAAAATTTAAAACTGGTTGGGGTTACAGGTACAAATGGAAAAACCACAATAAGTAGTTTGTTGTATCAATTATTTAAAAAGGCAGGTTATAAAGTCGGTTTGTTGTCTACTATTAAAATAATGATAGATGATAAACAAATACCAACAATACATACAACCCCAGACGCTTTAACCATTAATAAATCACTATCTGAGATGAGTGATATTGGAGTTGAGTTCTGTTTTATGGAAGTTAGCTCGCATGGCATACACCAAAAAAGAATAGAAGGGTTGGTTTTTAAAGGAGCAATATTTACAAATCTATCGCATGATCATTTAGACTACCATAAAACATTTGCAGAATATAGAGATACTAAAAAATTACTTTTTGATGGGCTGTCTAAAACTGCTTTTGCACTGACCAATATAGATGATAAAAATGGCGCTGTTATGTTGCAAAATACAAAAGCAAGAAAGCAGACCTATGCATTAAAAACCTATGCAGATTTTAGAGCGAAAATATTAGAAAATCAATTTGGGGGACAATTGATTAAGATTGGAGATAATGAACTGTGGTCTAATTTAATAGGTGAATTTAATGCATACAATATGTTGGCAATTTATGCCACTGCAGAATTATTAGGCTTAGAAAGAATGGAAACCTTACGTCTTTTGAGTGAATTAAAAAACGTGGACGGAAGGTTTCAGTATTATATATCAAGAGAAAAAATTATAGCTATTGTTGATTATGCCCATACTCCGGATGCTTTAAAAAATGTATTGAATACTATCAATGCATTGAGGACAGGAAATGAAAACGTCATCACCGTTGTGGGGTGTGGTGGCGACCGAGACAAGTCTAAACGTCCGGTTATGGGTCATATCGCTTCAGAAATGAGCAGTCAGGTAATTTTTACATCAGACAATCCCAGATCGGAATCACCATCAGCAATAATTGCAGAGGTAGAGTCTGGAGTAGAAGCACAAAATGCACATAAAGTTCTGTTAATAGAAAATAGAAAACAAGCCATAAAAACAGCCTGTCAATTGGCAAATGTCAAGGATATAATTCTTGTGGCAGGAAAAGGACATGAAACATATCAAGAAATAAATGGTATGCGAGAGGATTTTGATGATTTTAAAATTGTAAAAAAAATATTAATTGATTTAAACAAGTAAATCAATAAGATAAGAAATGTTATATGTTATATTATTTATTTGAGTTTTTAGAAAAAGAATACCAATTACCTGGAGCAACCTTGTTCCAATTCATAACATTTAGGGCTGCTATGGCAGTTATGGTTTCGTTATTAATAGCAACTGTTTATGGTAAAAAAATAATTCTTTTTCTTCAAAAAAAGCAAATAGGTGAAACAGTACGGGATTTAGGGTTAGATGGGCAAAAACAAAAAGCAGGTACGCCTACTATGGGAGGTCTAATAATTATCCTAGCTACTTTAATACCAGTATTGTTGTTTGCAAGGTTAGATAATTTATACATCATTTTGTTGATAGTCACCACACTTTGGATGGGGACTATTGGGTTCATAGATGACTACATAAAAATATTTAAAAAAGACAAAGAAGGATTAAAGGGGAAATTTAAAATATTAGGCCAGGTTGTACTTGGTTTAATTGTGGGAGCTACACTTTATTTTCATCCAGAAGTTACTATCAAGGAAAATGCTATTGTGGGTATTGTTCAAAAAGGATCTAATGTTACTCCAATAGCTGTACCTGAAATAAAATCAATGAAAACTACAGTGCCATTAGTGAAAAATAATGAATTAGATTATACGGCTTTTATTTCATGGATGGGTGATGGAGCTGCAGATTATGCCTGGTTAATCTTTATTCCAATTGTAATGTTAATAGTAACAGCAGTGTCTAATGGTGCAAACCTAACAGATGGTATAGACGGTCTTGCAGCAGGCACATCTGCAATAATAGTACTCACGTTAGGAATTTTTGCTTGGGTGTCTGGTAATATTATTTTTTCAGATTATTTAGATATTATGTTTATACCTAGATCTGGAGAACTTGTAGTGTTCATTGCTGCCTTTGTTGGAGCCTTAATTGGGTTCTTGTGGTATAATGCTTTTCCTGCATCCGTTTTTATGGGAGATACAGGTAGTTTAACCATAGGCGGAGTAATTGCTGTAATTGCCATTATCATTAGAAAAGAATTAATTATTCCTGTGTTGTGTGGAATTTTCTTTGCAGAATCTATATCAGTAATGCTTCAGGTGGCATATTTTAAATACACAAAGAAAAGGACTGGTGAAGGGAAACGTATTTTTTTAATGGCGCCCCTACATCATCATTATCAAAAAAAAGGACACCATGAAAGTAAAATAGTAACTCGTTTCTGGATTGTTAGCATTTTACTTGCAATTATAACATTTGTAACCTTAAAGGTAAGATAAGTGAAAAGATTGGTGATACTTGGTGGGGGAGAAAGTGGTATAGGAACAGCGCTTTTAGGACAAAAAAAAGGATATGATGTTTTTGTATCTGACAAAGGAAAGATAAAAGAAAAATATAAAAAAGTTCTTAAACATTTTAAAATAGACTGGGAAGAAGAAAAACATACAGAAGCTAAAATTTTAAATGCTAATGTAGTTATGAAAAGCCCTGGAATACCAGATAAAGTGGCGTTGGTGCAAAAATTGATTGAATTAAATATTCCTGTGATTTCTGAAATTGAATTTGCTTCTAAATATACAAATGCAATAATAATAGGAATAACAGGAAGTAACGGAAAAACAACTACCACAATGTTGGTAAATCATATCTTAAAAGAAGATGGTATTAATGTGGGTATGGCAGGAAACATAGGCGATAGTTATGCCAAGATGGTAGCAGAAAGTAATTTTGATTATTATGTGTTAGAGATTAGTAGTTTTCAGTTAGACGGAATACTAGATTTTAAACCGCATATAGCCATAATTACCAATATTACACCAGATCATTTAGATAGGTATAATTATAATTTTGATAACTATAAAGCATCAAAATTTAAAATAGCACAAAATCAAACCAAGGAAGATTTTTTAATCTATGATGCGGATGATGATGCGTTGGTAGATTGGTTAAAAAGGCATCCAGTAAAATCAAAATTAATACCTTTTTCAATTAAAAATGAGGTTGAAGAAGGGGTATGTCTTAAGGATGGTAAAATAAATATAACGACTCAAAATAATACAATACAGATGATGACAAATAACTTAGCTTTAGAAGGAAAGCACAATCTTAAAAATACTATGGCAGCAACAGCAGCAGCTAAATTAATAAAAATAAGAAAGGCTACCATAAGAGCAAGTATTGAAAATTTTCAAGGAGCACCCCATCGTTTAGAGAGTGTATTGAAAATTGCACATGTTCAATATGTGAATGACTCTAAGGCAACCAATGTCAATGCTACATATTATGCGTTGGAAAGTATGAAAGCACCAACTGTTTGGATTGTTGGTGGTGTCGATAAAGGAAATGATTATAAGTCATTAATGCCTTTAGTGAGAGAAAAGGTAAAAGCAATTGTATGTTTGGGTATTGATAATTCTAAAATTATAGAAGCATTTGGCAATGTTGTAGATTTAATAGTAGAAACTTGTGCTATGGATGAAGCTGTAAAAGTAGCATATAAAATTGGTAAGCGTGGAGATACAGTATTACTATCTCCTGCGTGTGCTAGTTTTGATTTGTTTGATGATTATGAAGACAGGGGAAACCAATTTAAAACTGCAGTTAAAAAATTATAAGGGTGTTTAATTTTATCAAAAAAATAAACGGAGATAAGGCTATTTGGGGTATTGTTGCCCTATTGGCTCTATTTTCATTTCTGCCCGTTTATAGTGCTAGTAGCAACTTGGTTTATGTAGTTGGTAATGGTACAACAATAAGTCATTTAATAAAACATGGGTTTTTGTTGTTGTTAGGTTTTGGTATTATATATGGAGTGCATAAAATTCCAATGCACTTTTTTAAAGGATTATCAATGATAGCGATGCCTTTGGTATTGTTGTTGCTAGTGTATACTTTGGCGCAGGGCAAAACAATTGGAGGGGCTAATGCAAGTAGATGGATAAATATTCCGTTTGTAGGTTTTTCGTTTCAGACTTCTACATTGGCAGCAGTTGTTTTAATGGTATATGTAGCTCGTTATTTAGCAAAAGTAAAGGATAGTGTAATTACTTTTAAAGATAGTGTTTTGCCATTATGGCTTCCAGTATTTTTGGTAATAGTATTAATCTTGCCTGCTAACTTTTCAACTGCGGCTATCATATTTTTTATGGTGCTTATGTTAACCTTTTTAGGAGGGTATCCAATAAAATATTTAGTGATGATTGTAGGTACAGGAATTGCAAGTTTAGCTTTATTTATTCTTATAGCTAAAGCAGTTCCAGATTTATTTGACAATAGGATAGATACATGGGAAAACAGAGTAACTAATTTTTTTAACGGTGTAGATTCTGAAGAAGACTACCAGATAGAGCGTGCCAAGATAGCTATTGCTTCTGGCGGTATTGTAGGCAAAGGCTCAGGAAAAAGTGTACAAAAGAATTTTTTACCACAGAGTTCTTCAGATTTTATATATGCAATTATTGTTGAAGAATATGGTTTGGTTGGAGGTTTAGTATTAATGTTTTTTTATCTCTTATTATTGTTTAGAATAGTTGTTGTTGCAAATGCAAATTCAACTGTGTTTGGTAAGCTGTTAGTAGTAGGAGTTGGCTTACCTATTGTTTTTCAGGCATTTATAAATATGGCTGTAGCTGTGGAGTTGTTTCCAGTAACAGGACAAACGTTGCCGCTCATAAGTAGTGGTGGTACATCTATTTGGATGACCTGCTTAGCTATTGGTATTGTGCTTAGTGCCAGTAACAAGAAAACAGAAGAAGAATCGGAAATTATAGATGAAACTAATCCTTTAGAAATATTAAGTGGACAACTATAGATTTATAGTATCAGGGGGAGGAACTGGCGGACATATTTATCCGGCAATAGCAATAGCAAACCAGTTAAAAGAAATGTATCCTAATGCAGAGTTCCTATTTGTGGGTGCAAAAGACAGGATGGAAATGGAAAAAGTACCACAAGCAGGTTATATTATACAAGGATTGTGGATTTCTGGATTGCAGCGTAAGTTAACGTTAAAGAATATACTTTTTCCTTTTAAATTAATTAGTAGCCTGTTAAAGGCTAATAGTATAGTAAAAAAGTTTAAGCCAGACGTAGTAATAGGCACAGGAGGTTTTGCAAGTGGTCCTTTATTACGTATGGCGGCAAGTAAAAACATTCCTTGCGTGTTACAAGAACAAAATTCTTATGCAGGTATTACCAATAAATTATTGGCAAATAAAGTAAAGAAAATTTGTGTAGCTTATGATGGTATGGAACGTTTTTTTCCAGCAAATAAAATAGTAAAAACTGGCAATCCTGTACGTAAGGATTTGGTTGAAATGAAAGTGTCTAAAGAAGAAGCATTGGCGTTTTTTGGATTGAAACCAGAAAAACCTGTATTGCTTATTTTAGGTGGTAGTCTAGGTGCAAAAAGAATAAATATGCTTGTAAAAGAGCAGTTGTCTTTATTTTCATCTTTAGATGTGCAAATAGTTTGGCAGTGTGGTAAGCTGTATTATGATGAGTATAAATCTTACCAGACAAAAGATGTTTTGGTATTTGATTTTTTAAATAAGATGGATTTTGCTTACGCAGCAGCAGATGTCATAATATCTAGGGCAGGCGCAGGTTCTGTGTCAGAATTAAGTATAGTGGGTAAGCCCGTTGTGTTTATACCATCACCAAATGTAGCAGAAGATCATCAGACCAAAAATGCAATGGCATATACAGACAAAGATGCTGCTGTGTTAATAAAAGAAAAAGATTTAGAAGCTAATTTTAAAACTGTTTTTAAAGAGTTGTTAAGTAATAAGGAAAGACAGTTAGAATTGGGTAAAAATATAAAAAAGCAAGCATTGCCAAATGCAACGAAAAATATTGCTTTGGAAGTGGAAAAGTTAATTAAGAAATGAATTTAAAAGATATACATAGTGTTTATTTTCTAGGTATAGGAGGCATTGGAATGTCTGCTTTAGCTCGTTATTTTAAATTTATTGGAAAAGAGGTTGCGGGCTATGATAAGACAAAAACTCCTTTAACTGAAGAACTTTCTGCTTCTGGCATAGAAATTCATTATACAGATCAAATTTCTGATATTCCAAATGGATATAAAAATCTAAAAAATACATTAGTGGTGTACACACCAGCGTTGCCAAAAAGCCATATAGAATTAAATTATTATTTATCTAATGGTTTTAGTGTTAAAAAGAGATCTGAGGTGCTGGGTATTATTACAGAAAACACATTTTGTTTTGGTGTGGCTGGCACGCATGGAAAAACAACAACATCTAGTATTTTAGCACATTTGTTATATGCTACAGGAACTCCAATTACTGCATTTTTAGGAGGTATATCAGAAGATTTTAATAGCAATTTTTTACTTGAAGGCACTGAGTATTCTGTTGTTGAAGCAGATGAGTTTGATCGTTCCTTTTTAAGATTATCTCCAAATGTTGCATGTATTACTTCTATGGATTCAGATCATTTAGATATTTATGGTACAGGTGAAGATTTAAAAGATGCTTTTGCTGCTTATGTAGACAGGTTAAAACCAAACGGTAAATTATTTGTTCGCAAAGGGTTGCCTTTAGGTGGTATTACATATGGTATAGAAGATAATTCTGATTATTGTATTTCTGATATTGAAATAGATAATGGTTCGTATGTGTTTTCAATAAAAACACCAGATGTTTTATTAAAGGGTGTAAAATTTAATAAGCCAGGAAGGCATAATTTATTAAATGGGTTGGTTGCATTTGCAATGGCTTTGGAAGCTGGCAAATCTCCTGAGGTTGTGGCTGCGGAATTAGCAACATTTAAAGGTGTAGAACGTAGGTTTTCATATCGTATAAAGAGAGATGATTTTATTTTTATAGATGATTATGCACACCACCCCACAGAAATAAATGCAGTATATGATGCTGTTTCAGAAATGCACCCCAACAAAAAAACAGTTGCTGTTTTTCAGCCGCATTTGTTTTCTAGAACTAGAGATTTTATAGATGATTTTGCGGCTAGTTTGTCGCAATTTCAAAGCATAATTTTATTAGATATATATCCAGCTAGAGAGGAACCTATAGAGGGTGTTACATCAGAATGGCTACTGGGGAAGATAAAAAATCCAAATAAAAAAATCTGTACAAAAATAAATTTGATAAAAGAAATTAAAAATCAAGACCCAGAAGTACTTGTGGCAATGGGAGCTGGTGATATTGGTCAGGAAGTCATAAAAATGAAAAACGCTTTTGAAGTATGAGAATAAATTGGAATTACATAAAGTTTTGTTTTCTTTTAGTCTTGTTGTCAGGTGTTTACGCTTTTTCAGGTTTTAGAAATGAAGCCAAAAGAATAAAAAATTCGAAAGTAGAATTCGTTGGAGAAGACAATTTATTTATTACGCAGCAAATGGTTAATAAATTGTTAATACAAAATTTGGGCAGCCTTAAAAACGTGCCAAAAGATGCGCTAGTTTTGAATACTGTAGAAAAAGTTTTAGAAACCAATGAAATGGTTAAAAGTGCTCAGGTTTATCTCACTGTAAATGGGGAGCTTACATCTAAAATTGTTCAACGTAAACCTTTAGGGCGTATAGAAGGGTATTCCAAGTTTTATTTGGATGATGAGGGTAAACGTATGCCGTTGTCTAAGAATTATTCTGCAAGAGTGCCAATGATTACAGGTAAGATTACAGATGAAAGCTTAAAAAATTGTTATGAAATTTTACAGTTTATGAATGCAGATGAATTTCTTAAAAAAAATATCATAGGCATTCACATAACAAAGAAAGATAATTTGCTGTTAAAACTTCGATTAGAAGATTATGTGGTGAATTTAGGAAGTGTTGATAATCTAGAAGGTAAGTTTAATAATTACAAGGCTTTTTACAGGAAAGCATTAAAAGATAAAGCTTTAAAAAACTATAAAACAGTTAGTTTAGAGTACAACAATCAAGTTGTGTGCACCAAAATATAAGTTATGGAACCAGTTAAATATTCAGTAGGATTAGATATAGGAACAACCAAGATTGTTGCCATAATAGGTAAGGAGAATGAGTATGGTAAAATAGAAGTTTTAGGTATTGGTAGATCTAAAAGTTTAGGTGTTCACAGAGGTGTGGTAAATAATATAACACAAACTATAACATCTATTCAACAGGCAGTAGAAGAAGCAGAAGCTAATTCTGGTCTAAAGATAAGTTCTGTTGTTGTTGGTATTGCTGGGCAGCACATCCGTAGCTTACAACATAGTGATTACATTACAAGGAGCGACTCAGAATTGGTTATAAATGAAGATGATTTAGATAGGTTATGCAATCAAGTATATAAGTTAATAATGCTTCCTGGAGAAGAAATAATACATGTGTTGCCACAAGAATATAAAGTAGATGGGCAGGCAGAGATAAAAGAACCTATAGGAATGTATGGAGGCAGGCTAGAAGCCAATTTCCATGTTGTTGTTGGGCAAGTGTCTTCCATTAAAAATGTAGGTAGGTGTATTAAGAGTGCTGGGTTAGATATGGGTAGCATTACCTTAGAACCTTTAGCATCTGCAAATGCAGTATTAAGCCAAGAAGAAAAAGAAGCTGGCGTAGCTCTAATAGACATAGGAGGAGGTACAACGGATGTTGCTATTTTTAAAGATGGTATTATTCGTCATACAGCTGTTATTCCTTTTGGAGGTAATGTTATCACAGAAGACATAAAAGAAGGTTGTTCCATAATTGAGAAGCAAGCAGAACTTTTAAAAATAAAATTTGGTTCAGCATGGCCAGGAGAGAATAAAGATAATGAAATTGTTTCCATACCAGGTTTAAGAGGCAGAGAGCCAAAAGAAATTACACTAAAAAACCTTTCTAAGATTATTCATGCCAGAGTGGTTGAGATTGTAGAACAGGTTTATATGGAAATAAAGAATTATGGCCATGAAGACCAAAAGAAAAAGCTTATAGGAGGTATTGTTTTAACAGGAGGAGGAAGCCAATTAAATCATCTAAAACAATTAGTAGAATATATAACTGGTATGGATACCAGGATAGGGTATCCTAATGAACATTTGGCAGGTGACTCTGATCAAGATATAGCAAGCCCTCTATATGCAACTGGTGTAGGTTTGTTAATGAATGCAATAGAAGCCAATGCAAAGAAAAAGGCAGAAAAGGAAGAGGCAGAAAGAGAAGAGGAAATAGTAAGCGAGCAAGGAAATTACGAAGAAGCAACAATCAATGCAGGGGCAGCAAAGGCAATAGTAAAAACAGAACGTAAATCCATTTTTGAAAAATGGTCAGATAAGTTGAAAGACTTTTTGGATAATGCAGAATAATGCATAGATAAAATTGAAAAAAATAAATCAGTAAAAAAACAGTATGAGCAAGAACACTGAATTAGAAAGTAGCATATCTTTTGATTTACCTAAAAATCAGAGTAACGTAATAAAAGTCATTGGCGTAGGAGGTGGTGGTAGTAATGCCATTAACCATATGTTTCAAGCTGGTATAAACGGAGTAGATTTTGTGGTCTGTAATACAGATTCGCAAGCGCTGGATAATAGTAGTGTGCCTAATAAAATTAGATTAGGTGTTACGTTAACAGAAGGTTTGGGTGCTGGTGCAAATCCAGAAATAGGAGAAGAGGCAGCCATAGAAAGTATGGAAGATATTAAGGCTATGTTAGATAAGAATACCAAAATGGTTTTTATTACCGCTGGTATGGGAGGAGGTACAGGTACTGGTGCGGCTCCAGTTATAGCAAAACAAGCTAAAGGTATGGATATCCTAACTGTGGGTATCGTTACAATGCCCTTTTTGTTCGAAGGAAAAATGAGATGTCAGCAAGCTCAGACTGGTATAGAAAAACTTCGTGCTAATGTAGATTCATTAATTGTAATTAATAATAATAAGCTTAGAGAAGTATACGGTAATTTAGGTTTTAAAGCTGGTTTCTCAAAGGCAGATGAAGTATTAGCAACAGCAGCAAGAGGTATTGCAGAAGTTATTACACATCACTATACACAAAACATAGATTTACGCGACGCAAAAACAGTGCTATCTAATAGTGGTACAGCAATAATGGGTTCAGCTAACTCATCTGGATCTTCAAGAGCACAAGAAGCCATTATGAAGGCATTAGATTCACCATTGTTAAATGACAATAAAATAGCTGGTGCTAAAAATGTATTGTTGCTAATAGTTTCTGGTGCTCAGGAAATAACTATTGACGAAATAGGTGAAATTAATGACCATATACAAGCAGAAGCTGGCCATAGCGCAAATATAATAATGGGTGTTGGTGAAGATGAAAACCTTGGTGATGCTATTGCAGTAACAGTAATTGCCACCGGATTTAATGTAGACCAACAAGACGATATTGTAAATACAGAATCTAAAAAAATAATTCACACCTTAGAAGATGAACAAAAAGCAGTACATAATTTAACTCCTTCAAATTCTAATGTTGTTTATGAATTAGTAGAACCAGAAGCTATCCCTGTAAAAGAGAAAGTGGTAAAGCATACTTTGTCAGTAGATGAGGATCCAGAAATGGATTTAATACCTACGACAAATTTCATCAAAAATTTTAATGTATTTTATGATGAAGTTGTAGCTGATCATATCAAGGAAGATGATTTTGTAATTGTAGATGTAAAAGATATAAATGTTGTTGATGCAGAAGAAATAAAAGTAGAAAAAGAAGAAAATCAATTTGCATTTAGTTTTGACATCCCCAAGAGAGTAGCAAAACATGAAGAGGAAGAAGAAAAAGAACATACAATTACTTTTAGTTTAGATGATAACATAAATGAAATGGATGTTAATGAACATACAGAAGTTGTACCTGTTTTGGAATATAATAAAGAAGGGGAGACTAGATATAGTCTAGATGATTATATGGAGTTAGAAAATGAACTTACCAAGGCAAAATCTAAAACAGAAAAAGTGAAATCTAAAATAGTTGAAGAGGAACTAGTTTTTCAAAAAAAGATAACAGCAAAAGAAGAAAATGTCAGTGAAACGGAAAAAGTTGAAGTAGATCCAATTAATAGTCCTATAGAAAAATTGTTAAAAGGCAGGGCAGATGAACGTAGAAGAAAATTAAAAGATTTTAATCATAAGTTTAAGAATAGCATAAGCAATGTAAATGATATGGAAAACAAGCCAGCTTATTTACGTCAAGGAGTAGATTTAAATCAGAATTCTCCAGAGAATAGGGTTTCTAGAACTACTTTAAGTGAAGATAGCAATGACGAAATTCAACTACGTTCCAATAATTCTTTTCTGCATGATAATGTAGATTAATGTAAGTACATATTTATAATTTCATAAACCCGAAAAGCAATAAGCATTTTCGGGTTTATTTTTTTATCTTCGTAGTCTTAAAATATATAGTATGAGTTTACAGCAAGATGTAATGACAGCAATGAAAACAGCAATGAAAGCTAAAGATAGCGTAGCATTGGAATCATTACGAGCCATAAAATCTGTTTTGTTAATGGCACAGACAGAATCTGGTGCAAAAACAGAATTGACTCAGGAAGAAGAAATAAAAATAATTCAAAAACTTGTAAAACAGCGCAAGGATAGTGCTGCAATATATATAGAGCAACAAAGGGAAGATTTAGCAGCGCCAGAATTGGCTCAGGCAGAAGTTATTGCTCAGTTCTTACCAGAGCAATTATCAGAAGAAGAAATAGAAAAAGTTGTAGAAAGTGTTATTGCCAAAACAGGAGCAGAAGGTATGAAAGATATGGGGAAAGTTATGGGTATGGTATCTTCTCAATTAGCAGGTAAGGCAGACGGTAAAACTATTTCTACTATTGTAAAAAATAAATTAGTATAATTCTTTAATTTAATTTAGGCTCCGTGGCGCAACTGAATAGCGCATCAGATTTCGGCTCTGAGGGTTGGGGGTTTGAATCCCTCCGGGGTCACTCAACAGGACAATAGCAAATTTTTGTAAGTTGTCCTGTTTTTATTTGACAACCAAAGTAGACTTGCAACAAAAAAAGCGAATATTTATATAAGAACCTGAGTTCAATTCATCAGAAAATGCATTAGTTTGAGTAAAATTTTGATAAGAATTTTGTGTCAAAAACTAGCATTTTAGAGCTAAAACCTATTCTCAATAGCGTTGCTGAGCCTGTAGAAGTATAATTTTCTTTCATTCTCATATGAAAAATCAGATGTAAGTTTTTAGATAACGTACATATTATAATCAGGAATTAAGGATTTTTCTACTATTTTGTGAATGTAATTTTACAGTTTAAGTATTCTAGTATCACACAGAAAAGTATAAATATTAAGTC
>CANLIE010000003.1 GCA_947491225.1 uncultured Cellulophaga sp. | reverse complement strand
ATAATGAAAATCAATGCTTTAATCTAATTTTTTGACAATTAATTTGCTGATTATCACTTGATTCTGTTTTTTGTCATGTACTTAGACTGAGAATATAAAAAGACCTAAGTTAAATACCATTTTTTTACTTTTTTCATTATGTTTTTTTTTATTTGTCATTCACCCAATTTTTATTCCTAATAATTTTTTAAAAAATTTAATGTTAGGTAAATTGGACTTTTTTAGGTTTCAAATTCCAAAATTAAATGTTAAATATGAAGTATATCTACTTGTTGTGCAAAATTTTGACTCACCTTAAAATTATCCGACTGTAACAAATTAATTACTTCTTTGTCTTTAAAGAAAAAAATATGAAAATATACCAATTCATCTTTTTATTTGTTTTAATAAACTATAATTCTTATTCCCAAGAAAAGAAAGAATTTAAGATTTTGAAATCAGTAAAAACCTCGCCATTAAAAAATCAACAATCATCGGGAACTTGCTGGAGTTTTGCAACTACCTCTTTTATAGAAACTGAAGCCATCCGTTTAGGTAAAGATGAAATTTCACTATCACCAATGTTTTATGTCACACCAGCTTATATGGGAAAAGCAGAAAAATTTATTGACAAAAAAGGGGAAAGTTGGTTTGACGCAGGCGATTTGACATTTAGCGTTTTAGATGGCTATGATAAATTTGGAGCAATACCAGAAAAGGTTTATGATGGTATCATTGAGAAAGATTGGCAACACGACCACGCGGAAATGGATAATCTTCTTCGTGAAATGGTAAAGTCTATTGGTACATCTGGTTATGGACGTATAAAACCGTATAGCTGGAAAAAATCAATTAAAGCAGTTTTAGATGCATATTTAGGAACTGCACCTAGTGCTTTTCTTTATAAAGGAAAGCTTTACTCGCCTACCTCATTTGCTAGGGAATACGTTGGTATAAGCCCTGATGATTATATAGAAATTACCAGCTATTCCCACAATGACTTCTATAAAATGTTCGTGCTAGATATTCCTGCAAACTGGAACTCAAATAAGTATTTAAACTTACCTATAAAAGACTTTGAAAGAGTAATTGATTCTGCTTTAGAATCTGGTTATAGTTTAGCCTGGGATGGAGATGCGTCTGAACCAAACTTTGATTTTGACACAGGATTATTAAAATTGACTGCGAGTGAGGAAGAGAATGCAGTCACCCAAGAATTAAGACAAACAACTTTTGAAAACAAAACGACTACCGATGAACATAATATGCATATTATTGGTATTGCTCAAGACACTAAAGGTAATCCATATTATTTACTAAAAAATTCCGAGGGAGATAACAAATATGGAGGTTATGTCTATATGTCAAAAAAAGCATTATTATTGAAAACAATTTCGATTTTAGTTCATAAGGATGCTATTCCTAATGACATTAAAAAAAATCTGATTTGAATAAATAAACTTTGCACAACACGGTGTATAAGCAATAGCGGTTCGGTTGTTAACTTGAACCGTTTTTTCATTTTAAAAAAGTATATTGTTATCCGAAAAGTAGTTGCGTATAATCCGCTACTGCTCATACACAAACACGTTAAAGGAATTGCCTTAGCTCCTATATATGAGGAAATATTGTATAGAAAAATAGTATTTAAGAAGTTAAATGAATATTGTAATCCTATTATAGGGGCAATAGTATCTAGTTTTTTGTTTGCTTTTATGCATTTGGATTTTACTCATTTCATGCAGTTTTTTGTTAGTGGGTTGGTTTTATGTTTAATTTTTTATAAAACAAAATCCTTATGGGTAATTATATGTTTTCATTCTTTTTTAAACTTTCTGATTGATTTTTCCGTAGCTGAAACAGCAGATTATTATGACTATTATTTGTCTGCATTTATTTTCTTAGGATGTTTAATAGGTTTTGTTTATTGTGTGTATAAACTTTATTTTTTAAATAAATGTGATTTACAACAAATACATAAAAATGTCTAACAAAAAAATATTTTCTTACCCAGTAACAATAAGGTCATCTTTTTTAATGGTTTTGCTAGTAATGATTATTGCTATTTTATAGAGTTTTTTTTAGCTAATCAAAACTCAAACATTACTAAGCTTTTGTCCTTTGCTAAATATTTTTTATCATACGGATTGTCTTTTGCTATATTGCATTTTATTTCTAAGAAAAAATGTAAAAATTATGATTTAATAAATTCATTAGTATTTGCTCTAATATTTGAAGAACTTATAATGAAAGGAATATTAATAGATTGTCTTTTAAAAACAAAAATGCCAATAACAGCTATAATTGTGATAGCGGTTCTATTTGCGTTTATTCATTTAAGTATAGTAAAGGTGCCAAGTTTGTTAATGAGGGGTTTATTTTCAAAATCAGTATATGATTAAAAGATAATGAATAAACAATCTACACAATCTGCCAGTATGTGGAGTAGTAAGGCTACGCCAAATATTCTTGTTTTCTTAAAAAATAATAATCCAAAGTAACAACCAATTGCCCAATAGGTATGCAGCGGATGAAAGTTAATGCTACATCTATCTGCATCAAAAATAGGATCAGCTAGTAAATGGTCTATATCAATACAAATAGCAGCTAATAAGATTATAATAGCTTTTATTTTTTGTTCTTTATAAAATAGTAGTCCAATGCATATAGGTACAATGAAATGTATTCCATAGTGTAAGCAAAACCTAAGCATTAATAAAATCTAAGTTTTGGTTTTGTAGATAAGACAAAGCATTGCTGCCTTCATTAAAAAGTAAATCTAGGATACTGCAGTTTTCTATAAAGCTATTACGGTCATTAAAAACTTGAAAATAGTTTTCCTGATTAAAGTTTATTTTATTTTTAGATGATATTAAAAAGCGCCCATCAATACTATTTGTGGGTTGTTTTTCAAAAATAGTAGTCTTCTTTTCAGGTATATCAATTTGTAAACAATCACAAATTAAAGCAGTAGATTCTAGATTTAAGTCCAATAAAAAATTATGTTTTTTTTCGTAAAATGGAGCAATTTCATCTTCATAAAACTCAAAAAAAGCAGATGTTCTGTATGCTGTTTCTAGTGTTCTCCAATGTTGTCTTTGCCAAGCATAATCGTTTTCTATTTTTACATCCTTGTATTTTTGCTTGCCTTTGTCTTTACCAACGTGTTTTATAGGAATATTAAGCATAAGTTTTCCGATATCTGCACTTATGTAAGTACGATTTCTATAGGTTTGTTTTTGGTAATTGTCATTTACCTCCCAACAAACATTGTTTTTTGCTATAGCAACAAAATTTGCAATGTTTAAAAAATAACCAGGATGAAGCAAGAGTGGTGTTTGTTGATTATTCATTTTCTTACTACTCGTTTTTATACTCAAAAAAACAAATTAACTTGATTTCCTCTTTTTTCTAAAATAGTCAAATACGAAGTAGCCAACTAAAAGCAGTAAAAAATATCTGAAATACGAAGTAGGTTCACCAGTACCTCCTACAGTTGTAAAAAGACGATCCCAACGGGGTTTCCAATTACTAATTCCATCATTTATTCCGTCAATACTCATCCATATGAACACGGGTTTTCCTACAATATGGTTTTCTGGTACAAACCCCCAATACCTACTATCTTCAGATTGGTGTCTGTTGTCACCCATCATCCAATAATAGTCTTGTTTAAAAGTATATTTATCTGTCACTTGTCCATTAATAGAAATCTGATTTCCAGATTGAGAAAGTGTATTGCCTTCATATTCTTTAATTATCTTTTTGTATAAAGGTAAATTTTTAGCAGTTAATGTAATGGTGCTATTTGCTTTTGGAATGTAGATTGAACCTAAATTATCTACAGTGCCCGATAAATTTGTGTTTTGTGGGAATATTTTGGTTGATGGTTTTTTTAAGCTAAATTTAGTAATGCTCTCTACTGCTGTTAATTGTTCAATTTTTTTAGCTTCAGCTTCAGTAAGATTAAAAAGGTTTATATTTCTTACATCTTCAGCTTTTAGATATTTTTTTATTTTATCACTGCCAAAGCTTCCCGTATAGTAAACATAGGTAGAGTCTTGTTTTATTTCATCTAAGCTAGTACCTTTTTCCATTAGTTTAGGTACATTATTTTTTTGTAATATTTCTTTAGGTATACGCACTGTATAACCTGTAAAGTTTTTTCTTCCTAATGCATTAAGTACATTATTGTCTAAAGGATTTTTTGTTGTTACTATATGGAAAAACATAGGTTGGGCTCTGTCTGGTAAAACTGTTCTTTTTCCATTTATATGAACATATCCATCAATAATAGAGAGAGTGTCTCCTGCTATACCAACACAACGTTTTACATAATTAGATTTCTTGTCTATTGGTTTTTTTACTCCTTTTTCTTTTACAAAAAATTGTCTTACTGTATCTGCTGGCCAACTAAAAACTACAATTTCATTTCGCTTTATTTTTTGAAACCCAGGAATTCTAAAATACGGTAGTTGTGGTTTATTTAGATAAGATTTTATACCTAGTAGTGGTAATGTGTCATGCACCATTGGAGCAGCAACCGTTGTCATTGGTGTACGTGCACCATAATGGAACTTACTTACAAACAAAAAATCACCTACTAAAAGTGTTTTTTCTAAAGAAGATGTTGGTATTACGTAAGGTTGTATAAAATAAGTATGTACAAATGTAGCGGCTACAATTGCAAATACAATAGAACTTACCCATTCTCCAAGTCCAGTAGTTGGCTGTAAACTACGGTCTTCTATGTATTTTACGTCTAAAGCATAATTAATATAATAGATGTAAAAACCTAGTGTTAAAATAACTAGCCATGTATCTGTAAGTTTATTTTTTCCAAAACTTCTGATTGTTTCTACCCAAACAACAGGGAACATTAAAAGATTAATTATGGGTATAAATAACAGTATAACCCACCATTTAGGTCTTCTAATAATCTGCATTAAAACAATAGCATTATAAACAGGTATTGCTGCTTCCCAAGATTTTCTGCCTGCTTTTACATATAATTTCCAAGTTCCTAGAAAATGGATGACTTGTATTATTAGGATAAAAATAATCCACTGTGTACTATTCATTTTTTGTATTTATTGGTTAAATAGTGTATTGTCTAATTAAAATACTTGTTTTAAAACTATAGTATTTTGTACTAAACAAGTCACTTTAGTCTAATTTTTAACTTTTAATTAAGTTCTAAAACATCTTTCATAGAAAAAACACCAGTTTTTCCTATGATCCATTCAGCAGCAATTACGGCACCTAATGCAAAACCTTCACGGCTGTGTGCAGTATGCTTTATGTTAATACTGTCTATATCACTACTGTAAGTAACACTATGAGTTCCAGGAACATCTGGTATTCTTTTAGCAACGATTGGAATATGGTCATCGTCCGCTTTGTCTAGTTTCCATCCTTTATAATTAGATTTAGCAACAATTCCTTCTGCAAGTGTAATTGCTGTTCCACTAGGAGCATCTAGCTTTTTTGTGTGATGAATTTCTTCCATAGACACTTTGTATTGTTCTATGGTATTCATCATTTTTGCTAGATAATTATTTAACTCAAAAAAGATATTTACGCCCAAACTATAATTAGAAGCATAGATAAAAGCACCTTGTTTTTCTTTACATAGAGAGACAATGTTATCATATTTTTCTAGCCAGCCAGTTGTACCGCTTATCATAGGGATATTGTTGTTAATGCATTTTTCTATGTTACTAAAAGCAGCATTTGGCAAACTAAAGTCTATGGCTACATCTATATTGGAAAAATCTATTTCAACTGTATCTGTATTTATTTTTGCTACAATAGTATGGTTTCGGCGGATTGCAATTTGCTCAATCATCTTTCCCATTCTTCCATATCCAAACAATGCAATATTCATATTTAAAATTTTATTTGTAATGCAATCCCGTAATTAGGGTTTGCTGTTATAGTATTGTATTCTAAAAAAGGTTTAATATCAAAACTTAAATCATCATTTACATTAAACTGTTTTAGATGAGCATCTACATTGGCATCTACAATATTTAAAACATAAAGCCCTATTGTTATTAATAATGATAAATCCCTGTCTTCTTGAAAACGTTCTTGCGCTCTTTGTAAATCATCATCACCTAGCCTTGGTTCTCCTGGTTTAATTTCTTGACCATTAAAAGCATAGAATTCATCATCCATAAAGCCAGCTTTTCTTCTTTTAAAAGCTTTTCTTGTTCTATTGTATTGATTGTTATTATATGTATAGGCATAAATACCAGTGCCTATGGCTCCATATACTATAGGTAACTTCCAATACTTTTTATTGTAGATTTGACCCAGACCAGGTAAAACAGCAGAATAAAAAGCAGCTTTACTTGGAGCAAGTGGATTAATTTCTTTGTTTTTTTTAAATAGGGCATCATTAACTAAAACTCCTTGTTCTTTTAAATCTCTTTTAAGAGAGTCTATTTCTTGCTTAGGTTTTTCTGGTTCTTGAGACCAACCCAAAGCAACAAATAGGCTAGAAAATAGTATGAAAGCAAAGGTTTTAAGCACCAGTTATTAATTTTTTTAATCTGTTGAATTCATCTAGAGAGTCAAAAGAAATGGTAATTTTTCCTTTTCCTTTTTCAGTAGCAGTTACAGTAACTTTAGTATCTAAATGCTGCTCTATTTTTTGAATACCTTCATTTACGAAATCTGGTAATTTAGATGTTTTTTTAACAGTAGGTTTATTGGTGTTTTCAGATTCTTGATAGCTTTTTACAGCTTTTTCAGTCTCTCTAACAGACAAATTTCCTTCAACTATCTTTTCATATAAATCTATTTGATCAGATTTTTTATCAATATTAACCAAGGCTCTACCATGACCCATACTTACAAATCCATCACGAATACCAGTTTGTATAATAGGATCTAGTTTTAATAGACGCATATAATTGGTAATGGTAGATCTTTTTTTGCCAACACGTTCACTTAATTTTTCTTGTGTTAGTTGAATTTCATCTATTAATCTTTGGTAAGACAATGCTATTTCAATAGGGTCTAGGTCTTGTCTTTGTATATTTTCTACTAAAGCCATTTCCAATGATTCTTGGTCATTGGCAATTCTTATGTAAGCAGGTATTGTTTCTAATTTTAGTAATTTAGAAGCCCTAAACCTACGTTCTCCTGAAACTAGCTGGTATTTGTTAAATTCTAGTTTACGAACAGTTATTGGTTGTATAACACCTAATTCTTTAATAGAAGTTGCTAATTCTTGTAGTGCTTCTTCATTAAAATGAGATCTTGGTTGAAAAGGGTTTACTTCAATTAAATCTAAATCTAATTCAATGATGTTCCCTACAACTTTGTCTGCATTCTTATCTTCAGCAGAATTAATATCATTTTCAGGATCTTTTAATAAAGCAGATAAGCCTCTGCCAAGAGCCTGTTTTTTTGTTGCTTTCGCCATTATACTTTCTCCTTGTTTTTATTTATTACTTCATTAGCCAAATTTAAATAATTGGTGGCTCCTTTACTACTGGCATCATATTTAATTATACTTTCTCCGTAACTAGGAGCTTCACTTAATCTTACATTTCGTTGAATAATTGTATCAAATACCATTTCAGAGAAGTGTTTTTTAACTTCTTCAACAACTTGGTTAGAAAGTCTTAACCTAGAGTCAAACATTGTAAGTAACAATCCTTCAATATCTAATTCTGGATTATGAATTTTTTGAACACTTTTTATGGTGTTTAGTAATTTGCCAAGTCCTTCTAAAGCAAAATACTCGCATTGAATGGGAATAATTACAGAATCTGCTGCAGTTAAAGCGTTTAAAGTTAATAGACCCAGAGATGGCGCACAATCTATAAGAATGTAGTCATAAGAATTTTTAAGCTCTTTAATAACTTTAAGCATCATATACTCACGTTCATCTTTATCTACCAACTCTATCTCTATGGCTACTAAGTCTATATGAGACGGAATAAGGTCTACATTTGGAGAAGTTGTTTTTATAATTGTTTCAGAAGCAGATTTGGTATGCTCTAACAATTGATAAGTGCCTATTTCTACACTATCAACATCTATGCCTAAGCCAGAAGTTGCATTTGCTTGGGGATCAGCATCTATAAGCAATACTTTTTTCTCTAGTACACCTAAAGAAGCTGCAAGGTTAACAGTGGTCGTTGTTTTACCAACTCCACCTTTTTGGTTTGCAATAGCTATTATTTTACCCATCTTCATAGTAAGTTTAGGGGCTAAAAATACGATTATTTACGACTTTATAAAATGTAAGTCGTTAATAGTTTGTAAATAAAAAGCATCTTTTAAAAGATGCTTTTTATTTTTATAGGTAAAATTGTTGAGATTTTAATTGGCACGCCTTGTTTCTTCCTCATTTCCAAAGCTTCTTCTTTTTGTATTTATATTGCTATTTCCAAAATTGTAACTTAAAGAAAATCTAAAATATTTATTATTTCTACTTTGCCCATATACTTGTTTTACTGAACTTACTGTAGATTTATAGTTATTTAAACTAGATGTGTTAAATATATCTTTAAAGAGTATTGATGCTTGTAAACTTTTATTGAAAAAATGCTTGCTAGCACCAATATCTAAACTGTACATTTCTCCTAAGCTAAATAAACCAGCCTTAAAAGGGGAGTCATAAGATGCGTTTACTTGTAATTTTGTGGTTTCATTTATTATAAATGTGTTGTTTGTTGATGCACTAAACGTAATTCCATTCTGCGGAGTGGCTTCTATGTCTTTTATGAATTCTGTTTTTGAGCCAATAAGGCTTAAACTATTTTGACTTTGCCACCAAGCTATTTTGTTATACATAAAGCTTTCACCTAAGCCATAAATATATTGTTTGTAATAATTTTCTCTGGTTACTATTTGAGTACTATTTTCAACATTTGATCTAAAAATTACATTTAACCCGTCATTTTCTATATTTAAGAAAACATTAGTAGTCAGGTTATTTTTATACGTATGTTTAAATTCAAAATTATCATAGAAAGATGGTTGCAAAAATGGATTTCCTTCACTATATGTATTACTACTTATATATACTCTAAACGGGTTTAAATTGTGAAAACGTGGTCTTCTTATTCTTTTACTATAACTAAAAGAGAGACTATTGTTTTCATCTTTTTTATATGAAGCGTAAAATGTTGGAAAAAGCTTAGCATATTTATTTTTGTTGGTTTGGTTTAGATTAACAGAGTAACCTTTTGTCTGTGTATTTTCTAACCTAAGTCCTAGTTTTAAGTTCCAATTATCATTTATTTGCTTTGTACTACTAATATAAAACATTTGGTTATTCTCATTGTATTTAAATGAATTAGAGATGGTTGGGTCATATTCAGGTGTGCTAGTAATTGTATTGAAGAATAAAATTTCACTATTACTTTCTGTCTTGGTTATTTTTGCTCCGTATGTTAGATTTAAAAATGTAAGTGGATGTTCTATGTCTACCTTTGCACTGTAATTTTTAATACCTTGATTAGAAATTGTATTTGCTGCAGAATTTATTCCCGTAAACTCATTGTTTATATTATACGTGTCTGTTTTAAAGTTTCTGTTCCTGTCTGAATTATATGAGAAATAATCAAAATCAAATGAAATATTTTTTCCAAGAGTATCTAATTCTGTTATAGAATGTAAGTTAATAGATTGGCTTTTTGTATCTACATTTTCTTTTCCGTTATTAATGAGTAGAGAGTCTAATATATTATTTTGGTTGTAAATTTTTGAAGTGCTGGTATCTTCTATGCCTGGATTTTTTGTGTATCCTAAATATTGGATACCGATGGTTGTTTTTTTTGTGACATCATAATCTAAAAGTAAACGGGCAGCTAAATTATCTTTTTTATCTTTTGTATCTATATCTATGTCCCAAGTACTTTCTGGGTAGTAAACTTGAAAATTTTCGTCTCCTTTAATGTTTCCCAAAGCACCATCTAACCCTAGAGAAAGGCTTAGTTTTTTTTTGTTGTAAAGTAAATTATTGCGTAATGAAGTATAATTATAATTGTCTTGGTTGTAAATTACTGTAGTAGTATTTTTCCAAGAATCTCTAATACCTTTTTTTAGAACTATATTTATAAGACCACCATTTCCAGATGCTTCATATTTGGCAGGAGGTGTGGTTATGATTTCTATTTTTTTAATTGCATCTGAAGGAATTGAATTTAAATAAGTAATTAATTCCTCTCCAGATAGAGGTAAAATTCTACCATTAGCCATTACTGAGGCTTCATTTCTACCTAACATACCTATACTGTTGTTTTGTATTTTTAGACCTGGAGCTAATTTAAGGGCATCCAATGCATCTCCACCAGTTGCAGCTAAACTATTCTCTACATTAAAAATAATGCGATCTGCTTTTTGTTCAATTATGTTTTTTCTTTTTATCAATACAACTTCATCTAGAGTATTAGAGTCTTCTTTTAATATAATTTTTTCTAAATCTAAGTTTTTTTCTAAAACAATTTCTTTTGTCCAAGTAGTATAACCCATAAAACTAATTGAAAGAGTATATGTGTTTTTTTTGGCAGATAAAGAGAAATTTCCATTGTTATCTGTGATACTACCTGTAGTAATTTCCCCATTTGTATTTATTAATACAACATTGACCCATTCTATGGGTAAATTATTATTTATTACAGTTCCTTTTAATTTTATTTGCGAAGAAACTAATAATGGAAGAGTAAATAGGACACATAAAATAATACGTTTCATAAGATTAAAGCTTTTATTAATTAATATTTGTTTGAAGCAAATATCTAATAGAAGTATATCTTATGTGACCGATAAAAAAAAGTCGAACTCATTTCTATAAAAAAATGAGTTCGACTTTTTCAGGTAAAACGTTCGACTTTTTTCTAATATGTTCATTATGAGTGTGTTTTACGGTATAAAGTAGGTGTTGTTCCTGTATGTTTTTTAAAAGCAGTATTGAATGAAGATTTAGAGTTAAAACCAACTTTATATAAAATTTCTAATACCGTTAGTTTTGCATTAGCAGGATTTTCTAAAATTTTCATTGCCTTCTTAATTCTATATTGATTTACAAAATCAAAAAAATGTTGTCCTATTTTATGATTTATGGATATTGATAATTCTTTAGTGGGGATGTTAAGTCTATTTGATAAATCTTGAATGCTTAAAGAAGGGTCTAAATAAGGCTCTTCTGTAATCATATACTGTTTTATGACTGTTATTTCTTGATTATCATTAGTTTCAATTTCACTTTTTTTAGTCTTAACCATATCATAAGCTAAAAATAATTTAGAATTTACTCCATTAAAGAGATCAGGGTGCCTTAGAGCTTTTAATACATACCAACATATGATAATGAGTTCACAGATTCCCATAAAAAGTAAAATCCAGTCATATATGGCATCATAAATTGTAAACTTGAAAATATTCTTTAAAATAGCTATGGTATGAAAAAAAGCTAATACAGCAGTAAGCTGAAATAACCATTTGTATGAATTTATACTAGTATTGGTATAATTTTCCAGAAACAATTTTTTTGCTCTTCTTAATACTAAAAAAATTACAATTAAATATAGGATTACTTGTAGATGTATTATAATATGTGTGGCCTGTATTTCAACCATAGTAGTTATATTTTTAATGAAATCTACTTTGGCATCATAGTCTACGCTATAATAACGGGGGAAAAGTATTGCATTTAGAATTATAAAAGGAATTAAATGGGCTAAATGCTTAACCCTTAGTTTAAAATCTGAGTAGCATACAGATAGTACATATAAGTAAAAAACAGGCAATTGTAATGCGCTGGTTAAATTTTTCATCATACCTAGGCTTGATGGACTCTGGTATAACAGACTAGAAAAAAAGCCAGTAAGATCTAATGCTATTAAAATTAGATAGGCACCAAAAAGCCTATTGCTAAGTTTATTTTTTGTGGTAGTCGTAAATAAAAACAAGGCTAATAGTATACAAATAACAACAGATATTATTCCAATTACGTTAATAAGATTAATATTTATGTCGTTCATTTTGTAGCTGTTAGCTATAATTTTTTATTCTATTAAAATTTCTAAAATTTGTATGGCTGCTTCACTGAGTTTGGTTCCAGGTCCAAAAACAGCAACTGCGCCAGCATCAAATAAAAACTGATAATCTTGTTTTGGAACAACGCCACCAACAATAACCATAATATCTTCTCTGCCGTGTTTTTTAAGTTCATTAATAACAGCTGGGACTAGTGTTTTGTGTCCAGCAGCTAAAGATGATACCCCTAGAATGTGTACATCATTTTCTATAGCTTGTTTTGCAGCTTCTTCAGGTGTTTGAAAAAGCGGACCTATATCTACATCAAAACCTAAATCTGCATAACCTGTTGCTACAACTTTAGCGCCACGGTCGTGACCATCTTGTCCCATTTTTGCAACCATTATTCTTGGTCTTCTACCTTCAGTTTCAGCAAAAGCATTTGCCATAGCCAATGCCTTTTTAAAACTTTCGTCGTTTTTAATTTCTTTAGAATACACGCCTGTAAATGATTGTATTTTTGCTTTATGTCTGCCAAAAGCTTTTTCTAAGGCATCACTAATTTCTCCTAGCGTAGCTCTGTATCTAGCAGCTTTTACTGCTAAAGCTAGTAAATTTTTATCAAGACCACTACTAGTTGTACTGTTTTTACTTTCTTCAGCAGCTTTAGTAAGATTTTCTAAAGCTTTTGTTACTAATTTAGTATCTCTAGTAGCTCTAATTTGTGCAAGTCTTTCTATTTGTTGTTTACGAACTTGCTCATTATCTACTTCTAAAATATGTAAATCGTCTTCGTTTTCTAATTGGTACTTATTAACGCCAACAATTACATCTTCATTACTATCTATACGTGCTTGCTTTTTAGCTGCAGCTTCTTCAATTCTCATTTTTGGTATCCCAGCTTCAATAGCCTTAGTCATACCTCCTAGTTCATCTACTTCTTCAATGAGTTTCCATGCTTTTTGTGCAATTTCTTCCGTAAGTTTTTCTACATAGTAACTACCAGCCCAAGGATCTACTGTTTTAGTAATCTTGGTTTCTTCTTGTAGATAAATTTGAGTATTACGTGCAATTCTAGCCGAAAAATCTGTTGGTAACGCAATAGCTTCATCCAATGCATTTGTATGTAAGCTTTGTGTACCACCAAAAGCAGCAGCAGCAGCCTCTATTGTGGTTCTGGCAACATTGTTAAAGGGATCTTGTTCTGTTAAGCTCCAACCACTTGTTTGACAGTGTGTACGTAGAGCCAAAGATTTTTGATTTTTAGGATTAAATTGTTTTACCAGTTTTGCCCATAACATACGACCTGCGCGTAGCTTTGCAATTTCCATAAAATGATTCATTCCAATAGCCCAAAAGAAAGATAGTCTAGGAGCAAAAGTATCAATATTCATCCCAGTTTTAAGTCCAGTTTTTATATACTCTAAGCCATCTGCTAAAGTGTATGCAAGCTCAATATCTGCTGTAGCGCCTGCTTCTTGCATATGATAACCAGATATACTTATGCTATTAAATTTTGGCATAAACTTACTGGTATATTCAAAAATGTCTGCAATAATTTGCATAGATGGTGTTGGTGGATAAATATATGTATTACGCACCATAAACTCTTTTAAAATATCGTTCTGTATAGTACCAGCTAATTGGTCTAAAGCAACACCTTGTTCTTCTGCGGCAACTATATAAAATGCTAATATTGGTAGTACAGCACCATTCATTGTCATAGAAACAGACATTTTATCTAGTGGTATACCTCCAAATAAAATTTTCATATCCTCAACAGAATCAATGGCAACACCAGCTTTACCAACATCTCCAACTACACGCTTATGATCACTATCATATCCTCTATGTGTTGGTAAATCAAAAGCAACGGATAGGCCTTTTTGTCCAGCAGCTAAATTACGCCTGTAAAAAGCATTGCTTTCTTCTGCCGTGGAAAAACCAGCATATTGTCTAATAGTCCAAGGTCTACGCACATACATAGTAGAGTAGGGGCCTCTTAAATTTGGGGCTATGCCAGCAACAAAATTTAAATGATCTACACCTTCTAAATCTTCTTTTGTATATGTGTTTTTTACAGGAATACCCTCTGCTGTATTAAAAATAGAAGTATCAGATTTTTTACTACAGTTATCTATATTAAGTTTTAAGTGCTGTATATCTTTTCTACTCATCTTTTAATCTGTTTTGTTCCAGGGTTTCAGCCAATCTTTTTTCAATAAGTGGTTCTAATCGTGTTTTACGGGCATTCTTTTTCACAAAGGGGTATAATTCTAAATCTTGCTTTATTTTGTCAGCTTTATTCTGGTACTTGTTAGTACCTACTAAGATTTCTTTTTCTGCATCAAAAAGTTCTTGCTCTTTAATAGCACTTTCTTTTATTTTTTTCTGAATTTGATGTGATTTTAGGTTTGACAAAAAACCACCATTAGTTTCTATTGATTTAAAAAGATCCAATGCTTTTTCTGCTAGTTGATGTGTTATAGATTCTATATAATAAGCACCATCTGCAGGGTTAGCAACAACATCTAAATAGCTTTCTTTTTTTAATATAAGTAATTGATTTCTAGCAATACGCTCACCAAACTCATTGTCTTTATGATAAATGGCATCATAAGGCATATTATATATAGTATCTGCACCACCCATACTAGCTGCCATACACTCAGTGGTTGTGCGTAGCATATTTACATTATAATCATACAATGTTTTATTACGTTTACTAGGTGTTGCTAAAATTGTACAATTAGCATCTGTACTATATTCTATAATTAATGTTTTCCAAAGTAAACGTAAGGCTCTTAGCTTTGCAATTTCAAAAAAATAATTACCAGAAAGACTAACTGTAAATGTGAATTTAGGAATACTAGTATCTTTAAAATGATTTAGGTATTCATTAGCATGTGCTATAGCATAAGCCAATTGTTGTACCATTGTTGCACCTGCGTTTTGATAGGTACTAACATTTATACCAATAGTATTTTTAGCATTGGTGATTTTTGCTATTTTATCTAATTCTTCGTAATCTTTGGTAAGATTGTAAAACCAGTTGCCAGAAGTAACTAAATTACTAATAATATCTATATTGTAGTGTATATTTACAGTATCATCCTTATATAATTCTTCAATTTTAGCTACATATTCTGATGATAAAAACTGAAAATTAAAATATACTGTTGTATCTTTTAGATTTATGTTTTTTAAAAGAGCATCAATTTTAATAGCTTCTGTAGGGATTGTAAAAACTAAATCTTCTGCACCTCTTTTTAAAGCGTCTATCGCTTTTTTGTTTGCAGCTGTTTCATTTTGAACAAAAATTGATTGACCAATTCTCCACTTTGGCGTATGATTTACGTTGGCTGTTTCCTCTTTTATATCTTCACTAGAATAAAAAGGTTTTACCTTAATTCCTTCCAGAGACTCCCACACTAAAGTTTCATTATAGTCTGCACCCTTTAAATCAAATTGAATTTTTTGCTTCCATTCTTTTGCAGAAATATCAGGAAATTCATCAAATAATCCTTTTTTAGTCATTCTTTTTAGTTTTAAGGCTATCCTCGTATTCTATTAAATATATTTCTTCGTTTTTCTTTTTTAGATAGTATTGTTCACGTGCAAATTTTTCTAACTCTATAGGATTGCTGAGCTTTTCAATTATTATCTTGTCTTTTGCAATTTCCTTTTTTAAAAACTCTTTCTGCTCTTTCAGCTTTTTAATCTGATCTTGCAATTCATTGTGAATAAGTAGAGAATTGGTGTCAAAAAAAATCATCCATATAGCAAAAACAGTAAGTACAAGTACATACATATTGGTAGCTATACTAAACCATTTTTTGCTTTTAAGCTCTTTAAAATTCATTAAAATTAAACTAATTTATCATTAATAATTGTGCGTACAATATCTATAGCAACAGTGTTGTGTTTATTGTTAGGTATTATGATGTCTGCATATTCTTTAGTTGGTTCTATGAATTGTGAGTGCATTGGTTTAATAGTATATTGATAATTTTCCAGTGTTTCATCTAAATTCCATCCCCTTTCATTAACATCTCTTTTAATTCTTCTAATTAAGCGCTCATCAGAATCTACATGTACAAATATTTTAATATCCATCATTTTCCTTATTTCTGGATCTGTCATAATTAATATACCTTCCACAATAACAACTTTAGTTGGTTCTGTAAGTACTACTTCAGGTGTTCTGTTACATTCTAAAAAGGAGTATACAGGTTGAGTAATGGTTTTTCCTTTTCTTAGTTCTTCTAAATGTGTTTTAAGTAATTTAAAATCAATAGAGCTAGGATGGTCAAAATTTGTTTTTCTTCTATCTTCCAATGATAAATGAGAAAGATCGTTGTAATAAGAATCTTGAGAAATTACGCGAACTTCATTAGCTGGCAATTCAGTAACGATTTGATTTACTACTGTGGTTTTACCACAACCTGTACCACCAGCTATCCCGATAATTAACATAAAATCAATTTTTTTATCAAAAATACGGATTTGATATAATATAATTTTGATTATTTAATTAGTGTTCTTTTTGAGACAAGTTTAAGACTAACATTTAATATTTTAATCAAATGCTATGCCTGTTTTATTCTGTATGAAGGCTTACTTTTGCAGAATGCAAAAAACAATGGTAAAACCTCAGTTTGAATTTGTAGCATTAATGGCTTCTTTAATGTCTATTGTTGCTTTAACAATAGATGCGTTATTACCTGCTATTTCTCATATTGGAATTGATATAAATAGTTTAAATCCAACAAGAAATCAGCTGTTAATAACAATGATTTTTTTAGGTTTAGGTGTGGGACAGCTATTTTTTGGGCCATTGTCTGATAGTTATGGTAGAAAACCTATAGTGTATTTAGGCTTTACTATTTTTGCTATTGCGAGTATTATATGTGTGCTTTCACCAAGTTTGGAATGGATGATAGTTGGGCGTATTTTACAAGGTGTTGGATTGTCTGCTCCTAGAACCATTACAATATCCATTATTAGGGATTTGTACAAAGGAGATTATATGGCTAAGATTATGTCTTTTGTTACAGCTTTTTTTATTTTAATTCCTGTTGTGGCTCCAGCAGTAGGAAAGGCTTCATTAGATAATTTTGGATGGAGATCTATTTTTTATGTGCAATTATTTTTTGCTTTATTGGTAAGTATTTGGTTTTGGAAAAGACAGCCAGAGACATTAAAATTAGCGTATAAAATTCCTTTTAGTAAAACCATTTTTATAGATGGTTTACGAGAGTTTTGTAAGTATAAGGAAACAGTAGGCTTTACTGTTATATCTGGTCTTATAACTGGTGCATTTTTGGTGTATTTAAGTGCTTCTCAGCATATTTTTGAAAGTCAGTATCATTTGGTTGAAGAATTCCCTTATATTTTTGCTGGTCTTGCAGTTTCCATTGGACTGTCTACTTTTTTAAACGGAACTTTGGTGCTAAGGTTTGGGATGAGAAAATTACTTTTAATTTCGTTATCAGTTTTTTGTGGTGTAGGTTTACTTTATGTAATTCTGTTTTTAGGTTTACCTAACCCATCATTACCAGTCTTACTTATTTTCTTAACTTTTCAATTTTTTTGCTTAGGATTTATATGGGGAAATTTAAGATCTATAGCTATGGAGCCTATTGGTCATATAGCTGGTATTGGTGCTGCAATTAATGGTTTTATCTCTACATTGTTAGCTATACCAATTGCTACTTTAATAGGAAATTATGTGGATAAAACAGTTTTACCACTATTTTTAGGATTATTTATATGCGGGTTTTTGTCATTAGTTATTTTTCTTTATATTAAGAGAAGCTCATCTAGAGTAATTGCTAAAATATGAATATTATTAAGGTATATAAATAACCCCAGATGAAGAGTCTTTTTTTGCGCCAGTTACAGATGCCAATACATTGTTTTTTTCTTCATTTCTCAATACGCCCATAAAGGCAAATATCATAGCTTCTTTAAATTCTATTAGTATATTAGATGTAGTTTTAATAGAAAACATAGAGCCTAATTTTTCTTGAAGTGTAGACATCAGAAACTCATTTAATGCCCCGCCTCCTGTTACTAGAACCGTGTTTTCTTCTTTTTTTGATGCAGCTTTTAAGTCCAGAGAAATTTTGCTGCATATATGCATTACAATAGTGTGTAATAAATTTTCAATTGAATCTTGAGTAGTGTCTATTATTGGAACAACCTCTTTTAAAAACCATTCATACCCAGTAGATTTTGGATAAGGTAGGTTGTAGTATTCCAACTGGTTTAATTGTTGCAACATTTTTTGGTTTACTTTCCCTTTTTTAGCTAAAGCACCATCTTTGTCATACTCTAAATCTATTTTTTGAGTGACGTGGTTTAATGCCATATTAGCTAAGCCAATGTCATATGCAATTCTTTTGCTGTTTTGTTCAAAAGAGACATTGCTAATACCACCAAGGTTAATACAAAAATCATATTTAGAAAAAAGAAGTTTATCACCAATTGGAACAAGAGGAGCTCCTTGACCACCTAAAGAAATGTCATTGGTTCTAAAATCAGAAATAGTTTTTAAGCCACTAGTATTAGCAATATGTTGCCCTGATCCAATTTGAAAAGTAAACCCTTTTTCTGGTTGGTGATGGGTTGTGTGTCCGTGACTAGCTATAAAATCTACTTCTAATTTTTTTTCAGTAATAAATAATTTTGTCTGTTCTCCTAGCCAAACGCCATATGTATTATTAAATTCAAGTAATTCAGAAGCAGATAAATTAATAGAACTCTTCAGTTTAGTTTTTAACTCAGATTTGTAACTTATACTTTTGGTGGTAACAATCTTAAATTGCCATTCTAATGCATCTTTCCAAAAATGACAATAAGCAAGATCTAGTCCATCTAAAGAGGTTCCTGACATTAGACCAATAACTTTATAAATTTTCATATATTTATTTTATGAATACGGGAAGTTTACCTTTTGCTTCTGTTTTACCTAAAAAATGTGCAGCAGCATTTTCTTGAAAAACTTCAAAATTTTGGTATGCTATTACTATTTCTTTTGCATTGTTAATATTTAGAATAGTCAAAACATACGGGTTTCCAAAAATGTATAGAATAACATTTTTAGTAGCAACTAAATCAGATATAAATTTTATTTCGTCACTACTTAACCCAAAATTATTCTTAGGCTTTATTTGTGGAGGATATATAGCCAAAAGAACATTTTCTTCTGTTTTTATCTTATTCTTAATTATGGCTATATCATTTTCAGAAGTAGAATACTTGTCAAAATCAATTTTATTTTTAATAGATTTAAAAAAATGATTTTCAATATCTTTTTTTGAAATTTCTATTCCTGTAAAACCATTGGATCTAAAATTAGTGATGCTATTTTCATTGTTTTTTAGTACTGTTAAACTTTCATTGGCAATTTTAGTATTTAAATCATTTTCAGATATTCTTTTTTTAGTGGCAGACAAAGGTTGGGAATTAAATACCTTTTCTTTCATTTTCCATACACGATTAAAACTTTCTTCAATTTGTTCTTTTGAAGCATTACTTATTATCGTAGTAATACCTTCTTTTGTGTTTTCAGCAAAACACAAAACATCATTTCCAGCAGCAAAGGCAATCCATTCCAATTCTCCTTTGGTTGGGTATAATTTAGAAACACTTCGCATATTTAAGGCATCAGAAATTACAACATTTTTAAAATTCATTTCACTTCTTAAAACTCCTTTTATTGTTTCTTTGGATAGCGTTGTGGGTGTACTTTTATCCTTAGTTAAAGCTGGTACAGCTAAATGACCAATCATAACACTTTCTACACCATTATCTATTAATTTTTGAAAAGGATATAGCTCATTATTTAGTAATTCTTCTTTTGTTTTATCTATTACAGGTAAACCTATGTGCGAATCTGTACCTGTATCGCCATGCCCAGGAAAATGTTTTAAACTACCAATAATTCCTTCACTTTGCAATCCTTTTAAATAGGCAGTAGCTTTTCTTGCAACTAAATTTTTGTTTTCTCCAAAAGAACGATATCCAATTACAGGGTTGTTTGGGTTGTTGTTAATATCAACTACTGGTGATAAATTCCAATGTATGCCAGCCTCTTTACAGTCGTTGGCTATATTTTTACCAACCTGAAAAATTAAGTCATCATTACCTTGTATTGCACCTAATGTAATGGCGTAAGGGTATTGAGGTGCATTTTCTACACGCATCGCTAATCCCCATTCGGCATCAATAGCAATAAGTAATGGGTATTTTGCTGCTTTTTGATAACGCAGAATCATTTTTTTTAGCTTATTTAAGCTTTGCTTGTCAGTATTGGTATCTTCTTCTAAATTTGCAGCAGCAGCACTTCTACTTTTAAAAAAACATAAGAATCCAATATTCTCTTCTTTTATAAGCTTTTCTAATGCTTGTATTTCTTCTTCAGTATCATTTATATATGCCGCAGGCATAAATAATTGCCCAACCTTTTCAGTTTTAGACATAGTGGTTTTTACTTTATCATACGAATCTATTAGAGCTATGTTTTTGTATTCATTATTCTCTTTTTGTTTTCTTTTACTTGCGCAACTACAAAGTACCGTTAGTAAGATGATAATAAGTGCGTTAGTAATAGTAGATGTTATTCTTATTTTTACGTATGTTGGTATGTTCATTTTTAAAATTAAAAGATTCTTATGCTAAAATAAGGTTTTTAAGTGCGTAGGTAAATAAATACCTTTTATAAAAATTCTGTGTAAAGTATATAAATAACTTAAATTTGAAAAATAATTTAATCAACCATTACATACTTTTTACATATACTATGTCAGATTATATAAAGATTACAGAAGCGTCTTCTAATTATGATGATTTGGAATTAATGGATACTAAAGCTATTCTTTTAGGTATAAATGCTGAAGACCATAAAATAGCAGATGCCGTAGCATTATGTATACCTGAAATTACAAAATTTGTAGATTTCTTGGCGGAAAGGTTTGTGAAAGGAGGACGCCTATTCTATATAGGAGCAGGTACTAGTGGTCGTTTAGGGATTTTAGACGCATCTGAAATACCACCAACTTATGGGTTACCTCATACAAGAGTTATTGGTATAATAGCAGGTGGAGATACAGCCATTAGAACACCTGTTGAAAATGCAGAAGATGATGAAAAGCAAGCATGGAAAGATCTTGAAAGTCATAATATTGGTGCAAACGATGCAGTGGTTGGTATTGCAGCATCTGGTACAACACCATATGTTATTGGTGGAGTAAAAACAGCAAAAGAAAGAGGTTTGTTGACAGCTTGTATTACAAATAATCCAGATTCTCCATTAACTAAAGTTGTTGAAATTGCTATAGCAATAAATGTAGGTCCAGAGTTTGTGACTGGGAGTACAAGAATGAAAAGTGGTACTGCTCAGAAATTAGTTTTAAATATGATTTCTACTGCGTTAATGATAAAAATAGGTCGTGTAAAGGGAAATAAAATGGTCAATATGCAACTAAGTAACAATAAATTGGTGGATAGAGGTGTACGTTACGTTGTTGAAGAATTACGTATTGATTATGACGAAGCCAAAATTTTATTAGATAAATATGGCTCAGTTAAAAATGCAATTGAAGCATATGGAAAGTAGGTTTTTAATTTAGCCTTTAGGGACTAACTTTAAAATACCCTTTCCTTCAACACCTACATAGATAAAACCATCAGGACCTTGACGTACATTGCGTACACGCCCAATTTTATCAAGTAATTTCTCCCTATAAATCACTTTATTGTCTTTTACTTCTAGTCGCTCTAAGTATTGAAAAGATAAAGAGCCTACTAGAAGACTATTCTTCCATCCATTGTATTTGTCAGAAGTTATAAAAGTCATTCCACTAGGTGCAATAGAGGGTGTCCAATAATGAATTGGCTGTTCCATTCCTTCCATTTCAGTTTTTTCAGTTATTGATGTACCATTATAGTTTATACCATACGTTACAGTAGGCCAACCATAATTTGCGCCTTTTTTTATGATGTTTATTTCATCACCTCCACGAGGACCGTGTTCATGTATCCATATTTTTCCAGTTTCATAATGTTTAACCATACCTTGTGGGTTTCTGTTGCCATAAGTGTAGATAGCTTTTTTTGCTCCTTCTTTGTCTACAAAAGGATTATCTTCAGGTATTCTTCCATCATCATAAAGCCTGTATATTTTTCCGCCGTCCTTGGTTAAATCTTGGGGGTTAATATCTCTTTCGCCTCTTTCGCCAATAGAAAAATAAAGGTAGTTATCATTATCAAATTCAATTCTAGAACCGTAATGTACACCTGTATTTATATTTGGAGAAGCTTTATATAATAATTCTTTATTTGTCAATGAGTTATTTTCAATTTTGGCACGCATAATTGCTGTGTGTCCTCCTTTTCCTTCACCTTGTTGTGATGAATATGAGAAGTACAACCACCCGTTTTTTTCATAATTTGGATGCAGCTCTAAATCCAATAAACCACCTTGTCCTCGTTGATAAATTTCTGGTAAGTTAGATATCTCAGTTTTAAGACCATCCTTACAAAGCAAAAGTTTTCCACCTTTTTCAGATACTAAAATACTACCATCTGGAAGAAAAACCATACCCCATGGGTTTTCTAGGCTTTTTACCACTTTTTCAATAGTGAAACCGATATTTTCAGGTTCAAGAACCTCTTTTTTTGATTGTTGGCCACAAGATAATGTAGTCATTACAACGAATAAATATATACTTACAACACTATTTTTCATATTTTTACGTTAAAATTAAAATAGAAATCAAAAGTAAATATAATTATACAAAATTACATTAAGGAATATTATTGACCTCAAATCTGTTTTATTCCTATAAAATATACTTAACCTATGCAACCAAGTAAACAAAAGCTTGCGTTATATACTATACTCTTGATTCTAGGATCAATAGTATGCTCTTACGCACTATCACTACCTAAAATTTACGATTTTATTACTGATGTTGTGGCTCTTAATGATGATTTTTTTATAGAGTCAACAACAAAATCAGAAAAATCCCTGATAGCAACAGAATCAAAATTTGTAACCTCTAAAAGAGAAGAAAGTATAAAGAATAAGGTAACAATGCCTACTATGTTTGCTACAATCATAAGTGGAGCAAATGAGGAAGTTACTTGTCCTGATGATGGTAGTACACTAGCTAAGTTTTTTCTTTGTGGAACTGGTGATGATAGAACAGTGTCTTTAAGTACATCAGGGAGTTTATACACTTGGCAAAAACTTGGTTCTGGTTGTGCATTTGTTGGATCAGATGAATGCCCAACATACAATAGTGCTTGTAACAGTGATTGGGTTACAGTTGGTAACGGTCCTACTTTTTTTCTTGACGCTAGCGATACAAATGTAGCTGCTGAATATAGGGTAAGGATAGATTCTGGATCATATTATCATTTTAGAGTAACATCTAATCCTTTAGATCCGCAACTTACATATAAGAACATTATATGTGGGAATTCTGGAAACATTGAAGTAACTAATGTACCAGCAGGATATGAATATAGTTTAAATTCTTCAACAGGACCTTTTCAAGATAGTCCGTTTTTTTCAATTACAACACCAGGCTCTTATCAGGTTTTTGCTCAGTTAAAAAATGCGCCAGCTACCTCATGTCTCTTTCCTTCTGAAATTATAACAATTTCAGAACAATCAATGACTGTAGATGTAACTATGACAGATATTGTGTGTAGTGGGGAGAAAGGAAATATCTCAGTAAATGTTTCAGGAGCATCTGGTTTTTATAGTTATAGATTATTAAAAGGAGGGGTTACCTTAGATACTTTTGGACCAAGTGCTAATACTAATTATACCTTTAATAATTTAGGACCTGGAACATATTCCGTTCAAGTACAAACGAATGATTGTAATGTTACAGTAAATGATATTGCTGGAAGTCCAATTACAATAGGTAATGGTCTATCTCCAATAGAGGCTAAAGCATTTGCTACAGATAGTTTTGGATGTGGCGCTACAAGTGTAGATGTTACATTGGAAGTAACAGGAGGTACATCACCATACAGATATAGTGTAGATGGTGGCGCTTTTAGTACGACTTTTACAAGCTCTGTAGTTTTTCCTGTTAACTCTGCAGGAACATATAATATCATAGTAGAAGATGTAAATGGTTGTACTAAAGATGCAGCTGTAGAAGTACAAAATATTCCACCACCAGATTTTAATATTATTACAGAAGACGCAAATTGTGGAGGGGCAAATAATGGACGATTAACTGTAAATGTTACAAATAGTAATGGGTATACTTTAGAGTACAGTACTAATAATGGAGGAACTTTTCAAAATAGTAATGTGTTTTCTAGTTTAGCCCCTGGTACATATAGTGTTGTTGTAAGATATCATCAGGATACTTTTACTTGTACTACAACAGCAGTTACGGAGACTATAGGTACACCTTCTACAATTATGTCATCTACAACTGTAACAGCAAACCCAAGTTGTGCTAATGAAAATGGAGGAGAAATAACATTTGCGCCAGCTACCGGTGGTACTGGACCTTATGAATACAGTGTAGGTTCTGGTTTTGTTTTAGGGCAAACTGTTTTTTCAGGTTTATCACAAGGTAGTACATATACGCCACAGATTAGAGATGCTAACGGATGTGTAGAAACATTATCAGATGTACCTTTTCCTGCATTAAATAAACCTACCGATTTGGATTTTACGGTTTCTAGTATAGATTGTTCAACAGGTACAGCTTCCGTTACATTAGCAGTAACAGGAGGAGGAACAATAACCAATTATGAAATCATAGCACCAAGTGTGATTACCAATGGAACTTCCAATGTTTTTACAGGTTTGGGTATAGGGAGTTACACATTTAGAATAACAGATGCTGGCGGATGTTCTTACACAGAAAGTTTTGCCATTAATGATATTAGTTCTATCAAAGTCACAGCACAATTGCAAGACAATGTAACTTGTGTTGGAGATACAGATGGTCGTGGACGTTTTGTTGTAGATGGTTTTGCATCTACATACACTTACCAAATAGATGCAAACCCTGTGGTAACAGGTCATTCTGGTAATTTTATAAGTGTTAGTGGCTTAGCAGCAGGTAATTATGCTATAACAGTTACAGATGAAGAAACTAATTGTGTAGAAACAGCAACGCTTACAATCAATGAACCAGCGGCACCATTAACGATGACTCCAGACCTTACGCCAATGAGTTGTGACAACAATAATAGAGGCTCTATTAGGGCAAATGCTTCTGGTGGATGGGGAGGTTATAAATACACATTGGATAGACCAGTAGGCACTGATATAGGGCCAAGAAGTAATCCTAATTTTACTGGGTTAAATTATCCTGGAAATTATGTGTTAACTGTTGAAGATGGTGAAGGCTGTACATTTACGTATAACTTTACACTAACACCAATAAGTTCTCCTTCTTTGGTTATAGATACTGGTGCATCTGATTTTTGTTACGATAATATAGATGCTGCAACCATAAGTGTAACAGCATCAGGAGGAGATGGTAATTATGAATATAGAATAAATGGCGGTGCTTGGGTTGCTGGCGGAGCAATAGAATCATTTACAGGTTTAGGAGCAGGAAGTCACACAATACAAGTAAGGGACGGTAATAATTGTATAGATACGGTTAGTAGAGATATAGAACCGCAAACAACTTCTACGGTTAGTATACAAAAAGAACTTACTTGTAGTATAATACCAGGAGATGGTGATGCAGAAATAGTAGTAAATTTATCTAATGGTAATACACCATACCAAACATATGAAGTAAGTTTTAATAGTGGAGCATACACTGCTCCTGTTAGTTTTGCTGGTACATCTTTTGTATATACCACAGCTTCACCAGGAACGTATCAATTTAGGATAGTGGATAATGAAAATTGTTCTGTAGAAACTAATGTAGTTACCATTAATCCAACAGAGATAATTGCAGCTTCTGCAAATGTTACAGATCCAAGATGTGATGATTCGTCAACGGGTATGGTAGAATTAATCCCAGATACTACAGTAGGAGTAGCTCCATATCAATATAGTACAGATAATTCTACTTGGGGCAATCAGGCAGTTTTTGCAAATTTAACATCAGGTAGTTATACCTATTATGTAAGGGATAGCAGAGGTTGTAGTATAGCAGTGCCATTTACCATAGGCCCAGCAAGTCCTGGTGTAGATGCTACGGTTAATTTTAACCCTCCTGCTTGTGCAGTACCTATAGTCAATGGAGAAATAAACGTAACGGCAGTTACTAATGGTACAGCACCTTTTACATATACACTTTTAGATACAGCTGGGGTTTTAATAGCCACTGTAGGGCCTACAGCAAGTACTACAGCTAATTTTCCTAATTTACCAGAAGGAGATTATATAGTAGTAACAAATGATGATGCTGGTTGTGAAGACAGGGATGTAATTAATTTAAGACAGAATAGCTTGGATTTAATCCCTCAACCACTAGGAACTCCTGATTGTACTACGGATTTTGCTTATGTAGTAGACATAGTTGGTGGTACTGCCCCCTATTTAATTGGCTTAGTAGGTGAAACTTTGGTTAGTCCTACACATGATCCTAATGTAGATGCTGATACGCATGATTTTATAGGAGTTGTTGAGTATGGAGTAACCTATTTTGTTCAGGTAATAGATGCTCTGGGTTGTACGTACATAGAACAAATAGATCCTATTCTAACACCAACACCTTTAACGGTTACAGCAACTGCAGACGCAGCTTCTTGTACTGTTCCAGATAATGCTAATATAGCTTATGAAATTGATGGTTTACCTAATGGTTCAGACATAATAATCCAATTAACGAATACGGATACAGGAGCTATAATTAGTGGGCCAACAACTGTAACAAATGTAACTTTTCCATATACTGATACTTTTGGTAGCTTGCCTATTGGTAACTATCAAATAATAGTACAAGAAGATACCAGTCCTGTTAACAATATTTGTAATGCAAGTACATTGGTGTCCATTACAAGTAACACACCATCCGTTGTCATAGATAGTAATACAAATGCAAATTGTATAAATCCAAACGGACAATTAGTATTGCGTGGTGTGGGTGGTTCACCAGCATATACTTTTGGTGTAGTGCCAACAGGAGACCCAGCACCAACATTAACAACTAATAATATATATGATTTACCTCCTGGTACTTATGATGTGTATATAGAAGATAGTCAAGGTTGTACCTCTATGTTACCAAATATATCAGTTAGTAATGATCCAGTTATGGCAACGCCAACTGTAGATGTTACTAACCAATGTTTTGCAGTTGTTAATTATAATATTGAAGTAACATCACCTTTAACTGTTCCTGCTAGTGGACCAGAAACCACTTTTCAATATGATATAGGTAATGGCTTTCAAGATAGTCCTAATTTTACAGTGGCAAACCCTGGAACATATACAATTACCGTACGTAATGGTAATGGGTGTACCAGTTCGGTAGTCGCTGAGGTGTTTGATTTCTTCTCTATTACTGCAAGTGCGTCATCAGAACCATCGTGTAACAATGCAGATGGTATAATTACGGTTAACACAACAGGAGGTAGTGGTAATTTTGAATATGTATTAGACGATGGTTCAACAACTACAACTCAAGGTAGTGGTGATACTAACCCGCATATTTTTACAGGATTACCACCAGGAAATTACACAATTACGGTAACAGATTTAAATTCCAATATAATTCCTTTATGTTCAGATATAACTACCGTAGATATTATAACTGTAAATACACCTGTCATAGATAATACTATTGTAGAAAATGTATCATGTAACGGAGCAGATGATGGTAGTATTACGGTAGAACTAGATCCTGCTTCTGCTACAGATGCACCATTTACATATAATATTTATGTAGGTAGTAGTACCACACCATTACAATCTATTCAAGATGCTACTTTTCAAAATCTAGAACCAAGAAATAATTATCAAGTAGAAGTAGTATCAGATAGAGGATGTTCAGTAAGGTCTATAGACATACCTGTAACGGAGCCTACTATACTTCAAGTTAATCCAGTTGCACCTGAATTTACGTGTAATCCATCAGCAAATTCATTTAGTACAACAACAATTACAATATATACAGATGATAATGGAAATGGTACAGGAAACGCAACAGGAAATGGAGGGTATAGTTACAGTTTAAATGATGGTACACCATTTTATGATGGCACAAACTTTCAATCTTCTAATACTTTTGAAATTATAGACAATGGAACAGATCAGACCATAGATGTAATAGTAAGAGATGATAAAGGGTGTGAGACCATAGAATCCATAACAATACTTACTCCAACAGATATAACATTTAGTTACAATATGTTAACTCCTATTACCTGTGATAATTCGGGTAGTGGTTCAACTGCTGGTCAATTAGAGATAATAATAAATGAAGGTCCAGGTAATTATGGAGTTGAGGTTTTACCTCTAGGGTCTCAGCCAGAAATATTGTCTAATGGTAGCGATCGTGTTGTTTGGGATATAACAGTGCCAGGGGATTATATATTTGCTGTTAGAGATATAGATAGTGGCAGTTGTTTATATGTAACACCTATTTATAATGTTCCAGAATACAATGCAATTGAAGCAGTTATAAGTGAAGAAAAACCTGTTTCTTGTTTTAATGCTAGAGATGGAGAAATAAGCATAGATATTAATAACTATGTAGGTGTTTATAATTATGAGGTGTTCTTAGTAGATAATTCAGGAGCAGAAGTAACAACAGGTGTTACAGGTTCTTTTGATACAACAAACCCTATTGCAACACCAGAAATAATAACAGGATTACCCGCAGGAAACCTTATTGTTAGGGTTGAAGCATTAAATACTCCGTTTTGTGATACAGCTAGTAATACTGCTACAGTAAGATCACCAGATAGGGAATTAACTTTAATTCCTGAACAAACGTCACATGTTACTTGCGCCATTCCAGGCATAGGAGAAATTACGGCTACCAGTGATGGTGGATGGGGAACTTATGAGTATCAATTAGAACAAGAAACAGCTGTTGCTGGTACATATACTATTGTAGAAGCTTTTTCTTCAAACAATATATTTAGTGACTTATCAGAGGGGTTTTACAGAGTTAGTGTTAGAGATTCTGGTAATTGTATTGTTTTTGAAACAATTGAATTAAGATTGCCAGTAGCAATTAATTCAGACATACAAATTGTTCAACCACTTCTATGTCCTGGATCTAATAATGGTATTATAGAGGCATTTAACGTAACCGGAGGAGAAGATTTAGATGGTAATGGAGAAGAATATTTATTTCAATTAAACAGGTTAGATGGGTCTGGAGGCACTATAACTAATACAAGCGGATTACAGGAGTCTCCTATATTTCCAAACCTATCATCTGGCTATTATACTATTAACGTTTTTGATGGTTGGAATTGTAGTTTTACAACACCAGAAATACATATTGAAGATCCAGAACCAGTAGAAGCTGAATTGGTAGAGCTTACGCCTCCAGGATGTGGAGATTTAGGTAGAATGGAGTTAAGTGTAACAAACCCAATTGCAGGAATGGAATACTTTTATAGAAGATCTGGAACTGCTGACCCTTTTGTAAGTTTTGGAGCAGTAGATGTTACTTCTGTAGTTATTACTATACCAAATATTGATTTAGATCCAGGACCATTCCAATATGATGTACAGAACGGAAATGGATGTCCAGAACAACAGTCTAATGAAATTGGCTTAGATAAGGCACTGCCTCTTGTTATTGGTTTAGATCTTGTAGATGCCAATATAAAGTGTGAAGGAGAGCAAACAGCTATTATTAGATCTGAGGCTTATGGAGGTATAGGAAATTATATGTATACATTAGTAAACAATGATTTGGATAGTAGTATAAATGGTGGAGTGCCTAGAGTGCCAACAGCTAGTGATATTGAAGCTGGTCCTCAGGTGTCAGGAATATTTAGAGATTTAGGCCCAGGTACGTATTATGTATATGCACAGAGTAGTGGTTGTACTGCAATATCAAATATCATTAATATTATACCTAAAGATCCTTTAGAATTGGTACGATTAGAAGCTAATCCTGTCAGTTGTATAGGAGATTATGATGGGGAAATTAGTATAGAAGCTAGGGGCGGTACTGGTCAAATAAAGTTTTCAATTTCTGATACATTAAGCGAGTTTTTTGTAGGCGATGATGGAAACCCTAACGCTATTACATTTTCAGATTTATCTCCAGGAACTTATTCTATAATAGTACAAGATGAAGCAGGTTGTAGTATTTTAAGAGAGGTTACTATAGAAGAACCTTCACAACTTGTTGTTTCCAATGTAGATACTACTCCAGAACTATGTATTAATGCATCAGATGGTACAGCAACTCTTACAGTACAAGGGGGCACACCTTTTGTAGATCCAATAACGGGAGTAGAATATTATGAGACTAGCCTAAATTCTTCAGATCCTACCAATTTTACAAGGAATGATAATTTGTTTTTTGATAATTTAGCTGGAGGTGGAACATATGTGGTCTTTATAAGAGATGCTAATATGTGTGAGACCAATACCATAATAAACATAGGATATGGTGTAGATTTATCTGCAACTCCTATCATAGATTATGGTTGTAATGGTATATTTCCATATAGCACAGTAACAATAGATATGGCAGATAATAGTCTAATGCCAGAATTGCTTTTTTCTTTAGATGTAGATGATATAAACCTTGCCAATACTCAAAATACGTTCGGAGATTTAGAGCCAGATATAGAACATACAGTTTACATTTATCATAGTAATGGTTGTACAACATCTGTTGATTTTACGTTAGATGCCTATAACCCTTTAACACTAACAGCTATTAAAACAGGACCTAATGAAATAACAGCTACAGCTGAAGGTGGATTTGGAGGGTATAAATTTTTCTTTCAAGGAAATTCAGAAGGTAGTAATAACGTTTTTACGTTAAATGCAGATGAATTAGTAACTATACGAGTAGAAGACCAAGGCGGATGTGTTGCAGAAGTTGTAATGGAGTTTAATTTTACTGGAATGTTAGATATACCCAATTATTTTACGCCAAACGGTGATAATTTACACGATGTATGGTATCCAAAGAATAGAGAATATTTCCCACACATTGAAATTATTATTTATGATAGATATGGTAGAGTAGTAGCCAGATTAGATAAAGTAAGCTCTTGGGATGGAACGTATGAAGGTAAAGAGGTGCCTACTGGGGATTATTGGTATGTTGTAAATGCCAATGATAAAGAGAAGCAACGCTATGTTGGGCATTTTACACTATATAGGTAATATAGTCTTATTGAGGCTTGTCTTCAAAATAATTAACTATTAAAACACTTAAAAACTACGTCTTAAACTTGTTTAAGACGTAGTTTTTTTAACTAATTAAGCTTGTTTTTTAGTATATTTTAAACTCTTGATTCACATTAATAGTAGATAATAATATTTGTACAGAGAAGTAATTAAAGAGTAGAATTATGAATACTCTCAAAACTTTATAATTTCCTTATAGTCTTCAAAAAAAGCTTCAAACTGTAGCATTTTTTCGTTTAAAAAAACCATAGTTTCTTGCCAGGTATTTTTGTTATGGATATTTACATTTTCCTTTATAACATATATTCTGGATATTTCCTTATGGTTGTCTAAAATGTATGCATCATCAAAAATTGCATCAGGTAAAAAATCTGATGTAAGTATAGTTTTTAAGGAGGATAATTTCTCCCATATTTCAATTTGTTTTTCTAAATCTTTATGTTCTAGATTTAAAGAAACTAAAGCTTCTTTTTTATCAAAAGAAAACTTAAAAGATAGATTTTTTATTTTGGTATTGTATAAAATCCATTTTCTAGGGAAAGATTTTCCAAAAGAAATCCAGAATTCTTCGCGTATTTTTTTAGATTCTTCTTTACTAAACATCTTATACAATTTAATTTTAAAAAGTTGTATCAATGGTGTAGCTATTTCTTGTTCTAAAAACGCTGATATTAATGAAATTAATATGCATAACCTTAGCTGCGTAATTTATGAACAAGGTCTTTAGAATTAAAACGAAGGATTCAATATGCATTATTTTAAATTTATATTACATAACATAAGCTAAAGCTATACCAACCATAATAACTAGTAGTTTTCTTAGATTAAATTTATGATCTTCAGAACTTTCAAAAAGTATAATAGTAGAAATATGCAATAATACACCAATGACCAACGCGGTTATTTGTACACGGTATGTATTTATAAATTCTAAATTAGCAGATAATAAGCTGCCCAAAGGAGTCATAAAAGAAAATAGAACTATAAAAAAAATAGCTTGTACCAGTTTTATTTTAGAGTTTAATAAGAATATGCTTAGTATAATGGCAATGGGTATTTTGTGTATTAAAATACCATATACAATATTATGTTGGTGTTCTATAGGAAGACCTTCTAATAAAGAGTGAATAGATAGACTTAAAAAAAGCATCCACGGAAAATTTGAATTTTCAGTATTTATATGAACATGCCCGTGTTCTGCGCCTTTTGAAAAAAACTCCAAAAATATTTGGAATAATATACCTAGCATTATAAACACTCCTACAGTTTTTGAGTTCTCATATCCATAGACTTCAGGAAATAGTTCAAAAACAGTGATGGCTAATAAAAAAGCGCCACTAAATGCTAATAAAAGTTTAAATGTTTCTTTGTTTTTTGGTTTGGTGACTAAAACAAAAATAAAACTAAGTAATACCCCAAGAATGGGCAAAATATAGATCATATAAATATTGGTATTATACTATTTTTAGTATCTAAATACGATAAGGGTATAAAATTAATGTATTTTTGCCTATTCTTTAATATACCTATGAATAATTATAAAATGATAGCCAAAACCTTATTTGGTTTTGAGGAAATTTTGGCGAAAGAATTGAGAAATCTAGGCGCAATGAATGTAAAGGAAGGTGTGCGTTGTGTCTTTTTTGAGGGTGATAAAGGATTTATGTATAAAGCTAACCTTTGCTTGCGTACAGCTATAAAAATCATAAAACCTATACATTCCTTTAAAGTGTATAATGAAAATGATTTGTATAGAAAAATCTATGCAATGGATTGGGGAGAATTTCTTTCTACAGATACCACCTTTGCTATAGATACGACCATAAAATCAGATATATTTGCACATTCACTTTATGTGTCTCAAAAAGTAAAAGATGCCATTGTTGACAAATTTAGAGATACCGATGGCGATAGACCAAATGTAGATATAAAATTTCCAGATGTACGCTTTAACATTCACATACAAAATGATACGTGTAATGTAGCTTTAGATTCTTCAGGGCGTTCTTTGCACCAAAGAGGATATAGGACAGCTACAAACATAGCTCCTATTAATGAAGTATTAGCTGCTGGTTGTTTGTTATTAAGTGGTTGGGATGGACAATGTGATTTCATAGATCCAATGTGTGGTAGTGGTACTTTTTTAACTGAAGCAGCTATGATTGCTTGCAACATTCCAGCAAATATTAATAGAAAAGAGTTTGCTTTTGAAAAGTGGATAAATTTTGATGAAGCTCTTTTTGAAAAAATAATAGATAGTAGTTTAAATAAAGTAAGAGAGTTTCACTTTAAAATAGTTGGTTACGATAAAGCACCTTCTGCGGTTAAAAAAGCAAAAGATAATGTTGAAAATGCTAATTTAACAGAATACATTACTGTAGAAAGGAAAAACTTTTTTGATTCCAGTAAAGAAATAGATGGGCATTTGCATATGGTTTTTAACCCTCCTTATGGTGAACGATTGAATATTGAAATGGAGGAGTTTTATGCAGAGATAGGAAATACATTAAAGAAAAGTTATCCAGGAACTGATGCTTGGTTTATTACATCTAATTTAGAAGCCCTAAAATACGTTGGTTTACGACCATCAAGAAAAATAAAAGTATTTAATAGCCATTTAGAATCTAGATTAGTAAAGTATGTAATGTACGCTGGTAGCAAAAAAGCAAAGTATAATAAGGATAAACAAGAATAGTTATTGTTCTGAGTCAGTCAGTTTCTGAATCAGAACTTGTTTTTTCTTCCTTTTTCTTCTTTTTTGCTTTTCTGTATAATGGAATTAAATAACTAATTGTATAGTTGTATCCAGTTCCAAAATTACTACCTTCAGTGGTCTTATTAAAACCAGGAATCCAAATGTTAGCAAACTGTTCATCTCTTGTATTGCTGACCAAGTAACCTAAACGCACGCTGGCGCCAAGATATAAATTGTTGAAAAGCTCAACTTTTGTTCCAAAAACAAACTCTAACCAAGAGGCACTTAAACCATCAAACTCAGAAAGATTTTCTACTCCAGTTATAAAATCATCATTCCAATATCTACTGGTGTTATATATTTGGTAATTGTTTATTTTATGTTTAAATGTGCTGTATGCATACCTTCCTCCAATAAATATAGAATTGTTCATTCCATACCAATTTTCATAGACGTTAAAGTCTATACCAAGTTTACCATAACTACCTGTGGTAGTAAAATTATATTGGTCTTCTTGTCTAGTGTTTTTTTCATTCCCAAGCTCAGCAGCAATATATAAGTTTTGACTTAATCTGTAGTCACCAGTTAACTCTAGACCACTGTACTCACTATTGTAAAAGTTTTTTGCCAGCCTACTTAGGTCAATACCTGCACGTATACCGTATGGTTGTTTGTAAACAATAGAATCCTTTTTATTGAAATCTATTGTTTTACTTTGTCCTGTGCTTATAAGACATATAAAAAGTAAGCAAATGCTAGTGAAATATTTTAACATGTGTTATGGCTTGGTTTTCAACTAAGGTTTCTTTTATTTCTATTTTCTTAATCCAGTTATCCGTATCTGTTTGCAAAATATGCGATAAATTTTCATAATGAATTACATAGCCACAGGCTCTTGATACAAAGACTTCTTTTTTATCGTAATTAAATGTTAAAGTATCTGTATTTCCTGTTTCAACATTATTGTCATCATCTGCGGAATTAGAAATAAGATTAAATGCTGTTGAATTTTCATTGGATCGTAAAGGAAGCTTTATACTTTTTAAGTCAGTACGGTCAGTTTTAGGGTTAACCGCATCAACCTTTCCTTCTCCTAATACTCTAAGTTTTTTAACAGCTTTTGCTGTTTCCTCTGTAACATCATTATCAAAGAATTCAATTACTAACAAAGGAATTTCTTCACCAACACAGATGTCATCTTTTTCACAAGATGAGATAACTATTGAAATTAGAATTAATAATAATAATCCAGTTTTTTTCATAAACATATTTTATAATGTTTTTATGAGCAATTAATGTGCCCTCTTTTTCAAAAGTACAACATTTTCTACATGATGTGTTTGTGGAAACATATCTACTGCTTGTAGTTTAGTAATTTTGTACATATCATTCATTAATTCTAAATCCCTAGCTTGTGTAGCACTATTACAGCTTACATAAACTACTTTGTTGGGAGCAATTGCTAAAATTTGGGCTACAACATCTTTGTGCATACCTTCTCTTGGTGGATCCGTAATAATTACGTCTGGTGTACCATTTTGAGTAATAAACTCTGGATTAAAAATTTTTTTCATATCACCAGCATAAAAAACTGTATTATCTATATTGTTGTGTTTGGCGTTGGCTTTAGCGTCTTCAATAGCTTCAGGAACAGCTTCTATACCAACAACTTTTTTTGCTTTTTTGGCAACAAACTGAGCAATGGTTCCTGTTCCTGTATATAAATCGTACACCAACTCATCTCCATTAAGTTCTGCAAAATCTCGTGTAATTTTATACAATTCGTATGCTTGTTCTGAGTTGGTTTGGTAAAAAGATTTTGGATTAATTTTAAACTGTAGTCCCTCCATCTCTTCAAAAATATGATCACGACCAGAAAAACATATTATATCTTGATCATAAATAGTATCATTCTGTTTTTGGTTAATTACGTATAACAAAGATGTAATCTCTGGAAAAGTACTAGCCAAGTGATTTAATAAAAGTTCCCTGTTTTCTTTATTGTTATCAAAAAACTGAATTAAAACCATAATTTCACCAATTGAAGATGTACGTATCATTAAAGTACGTAATTCACCTTTATGGTGTCTTGGGTTAAAAAAGGTAATATTGTTTTTTGTTGCAAATTCTTTAGCTTCCAACCTAATTGCATTAGATGGGTCTGTTTGTAAATGACATTTTTTTATGTCCAGTATTTTATCCCACATTCCAGGAATATGAAACCCCAAAGCATTACGATCTTCAATTTCTTCATTGGATTTTACTTCATCTAAAGTTAACCATCGACTATCAGAAAATGAAAATTCCATTTTGTTACGATAGAAATATTGTTTTTCTGACCCTAAAATTGGAGTTACATATGGTAGATGCAAATGCCCAATTCTTGTTAAGTTATTTTCAACCTCTTTTTGTTTATAAAACAATTGATGATTATAGCTCATATGTTGCCATTTACAACCACCACAAACTCCAAAGTGTTCACATTTTGGTTCGGTTCTTTTATCAGATAATGTGTGGTAATTTATAGCAGTACCTTCAAAATAAGCTTTTCTCTTTTTTGTAGTCTGTACATCTACTATATCTCCAGGAACAGCATTGTTTAAGAAAATTACACGTCCGTCTGGAGCTTTACCTATTGTTTTTCCTTTTGCCCCAGCATCTACTACCTCTACATTTTCAAAAACGACTCTTTTGTTTTTTTTTCGCATAGCGCAAAAATAGCAGAATTATTTGTTATCCAAATACCTCATTATTGTTAATTTAGCAATAAAGTTTATAACAGATTCTTTCCCTAAAATTTTATAATGAATCAAGTAAGAAAATATTTTGAAAAGATTACTAAATTAAGTGATGCGGATTGGAAAATATTTTCTTCTAAGCTTAAAAAAAGTGAGTACAAGAAAAAGACAACACTTTTAGAGTTAGGCAAGGTAGAAAACCATCTTAGTTTCATAGAAAAAGGCTCTATTAGACTTTTTGTGCCAAAAGAAGAGAACGACATTACTTTTGCGTTTTGCTTCAGCGGTCAATTTATGAGCGCTTATGATTCTTTTTTAACTCAAAAGCCAAGTGCATACCAGACTGAGACTTTATCTAATGTTGTTCTTTGGAGAATAACATACAAGGATTTACAAGATATTTATAAACAGACAGAGATCGGAAATTTAATTGGAAGGATTACAGCAGAAAATCTTTTTTTGATAAAATCTCAGCGAGAACAATCTTTTCTTAATGAGACAGCAGAAGAAAGGTATTTAAATTTATTTACGGAAAGACCAGAGTTAATTAAAGAGATACCTCTAAAGTATATAGCTTCATATATTGGAATTACTCCACAGGCATTGAGTAGAATTAGAAGAAATATTTCTTAACATAGGTTCATTGTTTAAATAGCTAGCTTTATAGAAGTTTGTGAAAAAAAAATGAAGCCACTTTTAATACTGATTTTTACTTTTACAATAGCTGTGTTTATTTTAAAAATTGTTACAGGCAAATACGATTATGCTTTATCTGCTCGTATAGGAATGTCCGTTATGTTACTCTTTACCGCTTTAGGACATTTTTTATATACTGAAGGAATGTCTATGATGATTCCTAATTTTATTCCTTTCAAAAAGGAACTGGTATATTTTACTGCAATTATAGAAATATTAGGTGCTATTACACTTCACGTTCCAAGCCTTAAGTCAATCACTGCTTGGTTATTGATTTTATTTTTTGTGCTAATACTACCAGCTAATATTAAGGCATCCATAGATCAAGTAAATTATCAAAATGCTGCTTACGATGGTAATGGACTAGCTTATTTATGGTTTAGAGTTCCTTTGCAAATTTTATTTGTGGTATGGGTTTATATCAGTTCCATAAAATAGAAATAAAGTATGTCAAATTAATTTTAAAGAAGATGTAATCATAAAAATATAATACTATCAATTGTTACATTTTTATTTATTGTTTTTCTTTCTCTCAAGAGAAAACTAATTTGTTTGTTATGAATGGCAAAAATACTCTTATACTATTTTTTATTTAAAAATAATTTTGAGTATTATGGTTAAAGCAATGAGTATATAAATTCTTATACTTTAGATGTTTTCTATTAGTTTCTTCTACCCAGTATTAGCGGTAATATAGTAGACAGCCATTACTTACCCATAAAGTTCAATAACTCCCTTTTCCTCTCCTATATTTTTAGATTGATTTGATTTTTTTTAATAAAGAGTAAATTAACAAAAAAATGGTGTTGTCTAGTTTTCTAGATGAACCAACCAAGGCATATGCATATATGTTTTTTTTCTTTAATTGAAAAACCTTAGATGTTTATTACTAGAAAGTAGCCTCTAGAATTTAATTTATCAGCTTTATATATATTCTTATAGTGTATTACATAATTGTTTGGAGTTATGTGTGCTTGGTATTTAAGGAGAGAAAAGCACTCATTTTTTTGATTTACATTGAACTTTAATTTAACTCAATCTTTATGTTTGAGCAATCTTATAACCGTATAATTACAAGATGAAAAAGAAACAATGGTTAGGCTATTACTAATATTTTATTTTATTGTATTTCAATCTTTTGGTCAACAAATAAAGTTTGAAAATTTTACTACCAGTGAAGGGTTGTCTAATAATTCAGTAGTAGACATAGAGAACGATAAAGATGGGGGGTTATGGGTTGCAACTTGGGATGGACTTAACTATTTTGATGGTTATAGCTTTAAAGTGTATAAGCACAGTGTTAACAATCCAAAAACGATTTCTAGTAACTATTTGTTAAACATTGAAAAAGATGCCAATGGTTTTATATGGACAATTAGTAAAGAGGGTAACATAAATAGATATATTGGAAATGGGGAATTTGAAAGCTTTAAGTTTAAAACCATTCCTGAGAGTATAAAATTATCCCTACAAGGAAACATTGTAGTAAAAACGAATAATGATTACTATGAATATCTTAATGGATCTTTTGAAAAAAAGCCATACAAATCTGTAGAAAAGGAAGATTATAGAGCCTTAAAACATATATTATTAGCCAAGTTCCCAAGTCTTACTATAAATGATGTTTTAAAAGACAAAACAGGGAATATATGGTTTGCTACCCTTAGAAACGGTATTTATATAATTCCAAACAGCCTAGATAATTTAAATAATACTCAAATAGATCATTATACTTATGATTTATATTTGCCTTATGCATTTAAAAGTAATGAAATAGAAAAACTTCACGAAGATGATTTTGGGAACATTTGGATAGGGCAAAAAGATGGTGGTTTAAGTATGGCTTATACTGGTTCAGAAAAAATATCATTGGTTGTTCCACACCCTGTTAAATATCCGCATTTACCTAATGAAACCATAAGAGCAATAACCAAAGATAATACAGGGAGAATTTGGTTAGGGTATTATAATAATGGACTTTATTTCTATAGTGATGAAACCCATTGCTATCAAAAATTTAAAGTGAAAGAAGCATCTTTAAATACAGATTGGAATCGTATTAGAACATTATTTACTGCAAGTGATGGCTCTATTTGGGTGGGTACCTATGCAGGTGTTTTACGTATAAAAGCAAATGAATATGTCTGTTATGAGGCTAGTAAAATTAAAGAATTACCCAATAATAGAAACTATTCTATTTATGAAGATAAGGATAAACAACTTTGGATAGCTTGTTGGGGTGGTTTAGCTAAATTTAATTTAAAGAAAAACACCTTTGAAACTTTTAATGGTCAAGATTTACTTACAGACTATCATATTAGATGTGTGAAGAAAAAAGGACAATCTTTAATATTGGGAACAGAAAAAAATGGGGTTTTAATATTAGACTTGTATAACAAAGCGTTAGAGCATATTAAAACGGAAGACGGTATTTTAGGCAACAGTATCTACTCGATTTATATAGATAATGTTTCTGATAATTATTGGATAGCCTCATTAGGGGGTATTAGTATCTTTAACAGAGAAAAAAAAATAATAAAGAACATTACAGAAGTTAATGGTCTTCCTAGTCATATGGTTTATGGGCTTTTAGCCAATAAAGATGAGGTTTGGCTTAGTACAACAAAAGGCATAGCTACAATTAAAAAAGATGATTTTAAAATTACGACGTTTGATCCTAATCAGGGATGGCAAGCTTCGGAATTTTCGGAAGGAGCTTATTATCAAGATGCCAAAGGGGTTTTGTTTTTTGGAGGTGTAAATGGACTAAATTGTTTTAACCCTACCAGCATTCAATTTAGTAACTCAAAGTCTAAAATAAAACTGTTGGTAGATGGTAGTGAAACCTATGCATCAACTATTGAAAAGAGTTATAGAGACAATCAATTGAATATTGAACTCGTACCTATTAGATTTCCAAAAAAAAACAAAATAGATATTTATTATAAACTAGAAGGAAAAGATGAAAACTGGAATTTATTAGATACCACAAATAAAATAAAGTATACTAATTTAGCTTCAGGTAATTATGGTTTTCTTGTTAAAGAAGGTAAAAATAGTATTGCTGAGCCCGTACTTTTCTCAATACACATTAGAAAGGCTTTTTATGAAACGATTTTATTTTATGTTTCATTAACGATTTTTTTTCTAATAGCTTCAATAGTATTCATCCATTTTAAAAATAGAAAAACAGCTGCCAAACAAATATATTTAGAAGCACAAATTGCTGAACGAACGAAAGTTATTGAAAATCAGAAAAAAGATATACATACAGTCAATGTAATGCTCAATGAGAAGAACAAAAAAATTTTAATGCAAAAAGAAAAGCTTATAAAGTTGCATAACAATCTTAAAAATGAAGATTTTGAAATAGAAAAATTTAAAATCTTTGTATTATCGCAGTTTCAAGAACCTATATCTAAAATAATAAAAATATCAAATACACTAAAAGATGATTCTTTAGTACAACGCGATTTAATACATCAATCCAGTAAATTGGTAAATCTTATTTCGGAATGGAATTATCTTGATTATGTCAAAGACATCGGTTCCATAAAAATATCAGCAATCAATTTGCTTCCAGTTTTAAAGTCTAGTATTAAAAAATTTAAAAAATATTTACAGTCTAACAATGTAAGTTTTAATTGCGAAATTGATGCTACTATTGGCTGGGTAGAAGTAGACGTATTACGGTTTCGGCTATTGTTGCAATATTTTTTCAATGCTATTGGTAAATATTCAGATACAAGTATTAATTTAAACATAGGCATAAATCATAAAAGTAATTTTTTAGAGATTCAACTTAAATCAAACAGTACCATTTTAAAAAATAATTGGTATAGCATAGTACATTATAGCCCATATTTTAAAGCTCTGGAAGTATTATTAGAAGACTTAAAAGGAGTATTTGTTAATAGCTATGAAGCAGATGAGGAATTTAAAGTTGTTTTACAGATACCCTTAACGGTTATTAATCCAGAAATGAAACTAACAGAAACGATTTCTTGGAAACATTTTAATCAACAGGAAAATTTAGTATTAAACAAACAAAATGTTTTAGTCTATACCAAAGAAGAAAATTATGCAACAGCCATACAAGTTTTAGAAAACGAAAACTATAACTTATTTTTTGAAAATTCAGTCAACAATTTAAATTCAGCTTTAAAGCAAGTAAAGATTGAAGCTTTAGTCTTTTATCAAGCGGCATTCTCAAAAGAATTAATGTACTTTCTTAATTTTCATAAAAAAGACACCAACCGCATAAAAATACCTCTGATTTATATCTCTGAAGAGATTAATTATGAATTACAAGAGCAATCTGTGGAGCTTGCTATAGATACACTTATTCAATTACCTGTCAGTAAGATTTTTATTACGAAAAAAATAAAATCCTTAATTAATAAAAAGCAGAAGGTTATAGAAGAAAATGAGTATCAACAAAAAATATTTGGTATTTTAACTGAAAAATGCCCAATAACAACTTCTAATGATAAATTACTTAAAAAAGGGTTAGATTTTATTAAAAAAGAATTGCACAACCCATCATTTAATGTGGAGATGCTTGTTGAACAATTAGGCATATCAAGAGTAAAATGCTACCGTTTATTTAAAGAAACATTAAAACAATCACCGTCAGATATAATCACATCTCTTAGGCTACAGAAAGCAGAATCTTTACTAAAAACAAATAAGTTGAATATTTCTGAGGTTAGTTTTGAGTGTGGCTACAATGATCCAAAATATTTTGGGCGCTCTTTTAAAAAGTATTCTGGAAAAAGTCCAAAAGAATTTAAAAAACATATTGCCCAATAGAATTGTTACTGTAATATATTCTCAATGTTAGGTTATTGTTAGTGCAACCAAAGTACACTTCTTATATCTGTTTTTTACGCTAATTTGAATGACTAATCCTCCTCTTGGAAACAAAAATCCTCTAAGTATAGCTAAAGTTAAAATAATTTTGATGTAAATAAAAATTACATTCACATGAAAAAAAAGTACTTAATATTAATTCTTGTTTTAGGGAGTATATCATACTCCTTTTCACAAGTAACTGTGTCTGGAACCGTTGTTTCCAATACTGACCAGATGTCATTGCCTGGCGTTACAATTGTTTTAAAAGGAGAATCAACTAAAGGTGTATCTACAAACTTTGATGGGGATTTTACCATACAATTAAAAGACGAGAAAGGCATTTTAGTTTTTTCGTACTTAGGGTATGAAACAAAAGAAGTTCCTTATTCTGGAAACCAAACTTTAACAGTTGTTTTAAATGAAAAAACTAGTGTTTTGGATGAAGTGGTTATTGTAGGATACGGTTCGCAAAAAAAATCGGATGTAACAGGTTCAATTGCTTCTGTTAAGAGCAAAAATTTTAACAAAGGGGTAGTAACTAATCCTGGTCAATTATTACAAGGCAAATTAGCAGGTGTAAACGTTACATCTGTAAGTGGTGAGCCTGGAGCTTCTCAAAACATAATCATCCGTGGTATGGGAAGTTTACGATCAGGTACAACACCACTTTTTGTAATTGATGGTTTTGTAATAGATAATAGTACAACTGGTTTGGTATCAAATCCTTTAAACTTTATCAATCCAGAAGATATTGCTGCAATAGATGTCTTAAAAGATGCTTCTGCTACCGCTATTTATGGAGCACGTGCTGCTAATGGAGTAGTTGTTATCACAACCAAAAAAGGAAAATCTGGTAAAATGGAAATGAACTTATCTGTGTCCACAGCAATGTCGTCAATTTCAAACAAAATCGATGTTTTTAGCGCAGATGAATTTAGACAACAGGTTATTGCTGCAGGGGGTACTTTAGATGATCAAGGTGGTAATACTGACTGGCAAGATGAGTTAACCAGAACAGGTATTACAAAGAATATAAACTTTTCTATGAGCGGAGGAGTTAGTGATGAGTTTTCCTATTTTGTATCTACTGGTCTTAATAATCAGGAAGGCATTTTTGAAAATAGTTCTTTAAAAAGATATTCAGGGCGAGTAAATATTACTCAAAAAGCATTGAAAAATCGTTTTAAAGTAGACTTTAATTTAACGGCTTCTAGAATTTTAAATGAAAGGGCAAATGCAGCTTCTACAACTTCCGATATGCTAGGGTTAAACCCAACCATTCCAGTATATACGAATGGAGAACCTACTTTTTTAGACGAACGATTAAACCCTATTCTTCGAAATCAAATTTATACTGATTTAGCAAAAAGCAACCGAATTCTAGCAAATATTGCTCCTTCATTAGAAATTATGAAAGGCTTAACTTATAAGATAAATTTAGGTGTAGATTATTCTTCTACAGTAAGAGACCAACAGCAAATGCCTTTTCCTCAATTGGAAGGAAGTGAAGACGGTTTTTTAAACACCTTTACAACAACCAATAGCAATACCTTGATTGAAAATACCTTGACCTATGTTTTTGATAAAGGGAAGCATAATGCAGTTGTTTTAGCGGGGCATTCCTATCAGAAAACCGAATTGGAGTTCAAACGACTAGAATTAGATGGTTTTGCCGATAACGGAATTGAACCCAGATTTCAAGATCAAATAAGTACAGATAACTTACCAACAACACTCAGTACAGTAGCTACTAAAAATGAGCTTCAATCTTTTTTTGGTAGGTTAAACTATTCATATGACAGAAAATATTTATTAACTGCTACTATGAGAGCAGATGGCTCATCAAAATTTGGAAAAAATAATAAATATGGTTATTTCCCTTCTATTGGTTTGGGATGGAATATTACAAATGAAAATTTTATGGAGAATAGTAACTTGTTCAATGTTTTAAAACTACGCGCAAGTTGGGGGCAAACAGGTAATCAAGATGGTATAGATAGTAAAGTAAGTTTGGCAAGTTTTATTGATTCAAAGAATAATAATGATACCTACCCATTAGATCCTAATGCTGCCACCTTAGATGATTATCCATTTGGAACTGTAGCAGTACGTACGGCCAATCCAGATTTGCAATGGGAAGTTGCAACACAAACTACTATTGGGCTAGATTTTGGTCTATTAAACAATAGATTAACAGGATCTTTAGATTACTTTAATAAAGTAACCAGCAATGTGGTTTTGTTTGCTTTTAAGATTGATCCTATTCAGCCTACTCAAAAATTCTGGACAAATATAGAGGATATGGAGATTCAAAACTCAGGTATTGAATTTGCGTTGGATTATAGTAGCGATATCACAAAAGATTTTTTATATAATATTGGGGGTAATTTTTCCCATACCAATAATAAAGTGGTTAATTCACCTTATTCCATTCTTACCACAGGGGCAGCAAGTGGTAGTGGACAAACAGGAGCCACAATCAATGGATATCTTAACAATGAGCCAGTAGGTACATTCTATATAAAAGATTTTATGGGTATAAATGCTGATGGTTTTAATGAGTTTAGAGATGTGGTTGCTGATGGGGAATCTTTAGATAATGACCGTTTTGCTGCAGGTAGTGCATTACCTAATTTGCTCTACGCTTTCTTCCTAAATTTTAAATACAAAGATTTATCATTAGGCCTAAACTTCAATGGAGTTTCAGGCAATAAAATTTATAACCATACAGCGATGACATTATTTAGCAAAGGTCAATTGAGTAGAAACTTGAACAGTACAGATTTTGCAAGACAGTTTCCTAATGAAGACATTAGTAATTCAAATGAGGTGTCAACACGTTATTTAGAAGATGGTGGTTTCCTTAGGCTAAACAACGCTACTTTGGCCTATACCCTAAACCCAACAGGCGGGTTTGAAGACTATTTTAACAGTATCCGTTTTTCTATAACGGGGCAAAACTTATTTGTAATTACCAATTATACTGGGTTTGATCCAGAGGTAAATACAGGTAGTGATATAGATGGTATTCAAACCTTTGGTATAGATAGATTTACTTATCCTACGCCAAGAACATTTTTATTTGGCTTAAACGTATCATTCTAATAAAAAAATTGTTTTAAACATGCAAAATAAAATCTTAATTACAGTACTATTGATTGCTTCTCTTTTAAATTGGAGTTGTACAGATTTAGAGGAAGAAAGACTTGATGAATCAGAATTTGGAGGGCAGGCCAAGACCATTAGTGGTGCAATTGCACCTGCATATGGTCAGGTTTCTTGGACCTGGAGACATACCAATTACTATGGGTTACAATTAATTGCTTCTGATGAAGCTATATTGCCATACCGTGGCGGTACAGATTGGTTTGATGGGGGTAAATTTATAGCAACACATTCGCATACTGTTACACCGTCCAATGATTTAGTAGGCAGTTCGTGGAATGAGCTTACCACTAATATATCAAGGACCTTAGCGGCCATTGAAGTATTAACGCCGTTATCTAAGGAAGGTGATAACGAAGCTACCGAAGCTTTGTATGAAATGAGAGCATTAAGAGCGTATTTGAATATGCTAAGTTTAGATAGTTGGGGTGTTGTATTTAAAAAAGAAGCTTCAAATGAGCTTTCTGAAGTCTTAAGAACACAAAAGGCTATAGACTATATTGAAAGCGAACTATTGGCTGTAGTAGATGTCATCAATACCGATAGAGGATCAGGTAGGATGAACCAATCAGTTGTCTGGGGAGTATTGGCAAGACTATATTTGAATAGCCCAGTGTATCGTGACCCTTATGGTACTCCTGATTTTACAACTGCTGATATGGATAAGGCAATTCAGTATGCCAATAATATCATTAACTCGGGTCAGTTTAGTTTATCTCCAGAATATTTTGAATTGTTTAATGATGATAATCGTGATAATCCAGAATTGATTTTTGCTTTAGATCAACGTGGAGTATTAAAAAGAGAGCACAGTCGTTGGGCATATTGGCCTATAGCAGGATCTATGTTTCCTAGGCCTGAATTTACAAGTGCAGATGGTACAGATGGACCATCAATTACTTCAGACTTTTATCAAACATGGGTTGATGCATACGGGGCTGTTGATCCAGCAGAGGCCGATGCAAGATTCTATCAAAAAAACACTATAATACCTGATGTACAATTACAAGATTTTGCAAATCGAGAGAAATTAGTTGCAACAGAAACCGATAATAGTTATTACTGTATAGCACCTAAAGAGTTTGAAATGGATAGAGGTATTTTACGTGGTATTCAATGGGGGCCTAGAAAAGGTGATGATGGTGCGTTTTTGACCTGCGATGATGGTGTTAGAATTTATCCTGTACTACAACGAAAAGGAAATGGGCCAGATAGAGATGTAGGCTATGTAAATCATACTTTAGATGTTAACTTTACCATTGAAGGCTCTTTACACAACAAAGGCTACCGACCTGCTAAATACCAATTTAGTCGTACTTCACCCAATGGTAACAATTTCAGTAGTGTAGATTTAGTGTTGATGCGTTTAGCAGAGATTTACCTAATTCGAGCAGAAGCAAAATTAAGAAATGGAGATATTGGAGGTGCATTGGAAGACGTGAACATTGTGAGAACTTCAAGAACAGCGAGACCAAATCAAACTCCTGCAGCATTAAAAGTAATTGATTTAGATATTTTATTTAGAGAGCGTGGTTTTGAATTGTATTGGGAAGGTTTCAGAAGAACGGATCAAATTCGTTTTGGTAAATACGAAGATTCTTGGACGGAAAAAACCAGTACTGATGTAAATAAACGATTATTTCCAATTCCGCAAAGTGCTATTGATGGTGCTTCTGGTATAGAGGGATTCTTAAAACAAAACCAAGGTTATTAATAAAAGTTTCAAAAATGGGCAATCATACTGTCCGTTTTATAATCTAAAAAATAAACGAAATAAAAGCAATGTTATTAAATCAAAGTATAAGATATTAAAGTATTTTTTTTTGACTTAGTTTTTTTTGACTTAGTTTTTTTAAGGGAGTTGTAAAAGGCTCCCTTTTAATAAAAAATAATTTATATCCCCGTTAAGTGATGTAAGGTTAAGGATAGTGTTATTCAGAACTTGTTTATGAATCTATTCTGCTGTAAAACAGTGTAATGTGATCCTGAAATAAATTCAAGGTAACATAGTCATTATATGATTAAAAACGGATATGTAACAAAAATAATATTAAAAATTTATAATTTATTTTAATGATGAAAAATCCATTAAAAATCAAATATTTAGTTTTCACTTGTTTATTGTATGTTGGTTGTTCAGAAAACCCTAAACAAAAAAAGTTAGAAATTGAAAAAGAAGCTAGAGAGCCTTTAAGTATAATCTTTATGATTGGAGATGGTATGGGGCTTCCACAAATAACCACCGCCTTTTATTTTGGAGAAAACACTCCTAACTTTCAGCAATTTCAGCATATTGGCTTAATAAAAACTTCTAGTACAAGTAATACTGTAACAGATTCAGCTGCAGGAGCAACTGCTTTCTCAACAGGAAAGAAAACCTATAATAGAGCTATTGGGGTTTCTAAAGACAGTATTATACAAGAAACTATTCTGGAACAACTTAAGAAAAAAGGTTATCAAACAGGGTTAATTAGTTTAACAAGTATTACACACGCTACCCCAGCAGCCTTTTATGCACATGTGTTAGATAGAGATATGCATGAAGAAATTGCCGAACAATTAATTAATACCAAAGTAGATTTTTTTGCAGGAGGAGGGCAAAAGTTTTTTAATAATCGTACCGATGGTAAAAACCTTTTTACAAAGCTATATGAGAATGATTATCATTTAGATACAGTACAACTTTCTAAAGCAGTTTTAGATAGACCTAACGCTTATATCTTAGCGGATGATGAATTGCCTTCTATAATAAAAGGAAGGAAAGATTTTTTAAATGAGGCTACTTCTATGGCTCTTAATTATTTTGATGAAAAAAAAGCACCTTTTTTCATAATGATAGAAGGTTCTTTTATAGATTGGGGCGGACACGCTGAAAACTCAGAAATGTTGATAACTGAAGTCGCAGATTTTGATAGAACATTAGGAACTGTTTTAAAATATGTAGAAAACCACCCAAATACTTTACTTATTGTAACTGCAGATCACGAAACAGGAGGGGTAAGTGTAGGTAAGTTTTATGAAACAAATAAATCTACAGGAGAAAAAAAGGAAGTTCCTGAAAAAGTAGCTGTATATTTTAATTCTAATCAGCATACAGCAGAATTAATACCAGTTTTTGCAAAAGGTAAAGGAGCAGAGGTATTTCAAGGTATTTATGAAAACAACAAGATTTACAACAAAATGTTTGAAGTTCTAAATAACAACTAAAGTGAAAATGAAAACATTAAGAAATTATTACTTTATTTTATTTTTTATTATAAATTACAATCTATCAATAGCTCAGAATGCACCTAAAATACATTCTCATAATGATTATAACCAAACAATTCCATTTTGGAACGCTTATTCAAATGGAGCAAATTCAATAGAAGCGGATATTTTTTTAAAAAATAACGATTTATATGTTGCTCATAATGAGGAAGATATTGTGCCAACAAGAACATTGGAGGCATTATATCTAAAACCTTTAGAATCGGCTTTAAAAATGAAATATAGAAAGAATCAAGAATTATTTCTGTTAATAGATATAAAATCTGATGCTAATAAAACCTTAAATAAACTAATTGACGTTTTAGCTGCATATTCTAAAATAATAAATAGCTCCAACATAAAGATTATAATCTCTGGTAATAGACCAAACCCAAATAAATATGCCACCTACCCAAATTATATCTATTTTGATCACCAAGTGATAGAAAATACTTTAGCTGCAAAAAATTGGACTAAAGTAGCTATGGTTAGTACTAGTTTTAGAAATTATTCTGAATGGAATGGATTAGGTAGATTGACACATAAAGATTTTGATAAAGTTTCTGCGGTGTTAAAAAAAGCAAAGAAATTAGGAAAACCATTCCGTTTTTGGGCAACTCCAGATACAAAAACAGCTTGGAGAACATTTACAGAACTTAAAGTAGATATCATAAATACTGATACTCCCTATGCATGTGAAACTTATGTGAGTAATCTTTCTAAAAGAACAGCTGTAGCCACTGTTTTTTCAGAAGTATACATACCAACATATTATGTGGATCAAAAAAGTTCTCCAATTAAGAATGTTATTTTATTGATAGGTGATGGCAATGGATTATCACAAATATCATCTGCCGTTTTAGCAAATAATGGAGCCTTGTCATTAACACAATTAAAAAGTATAGGATTTATAAAAACCCAATCTGCAGATGATTTAACTACAGATTCCGCTGGAGCAGGAACAGCAATAGCAACAGGAGAAAAAACCAATAACAGAGCAATAGGTACCAATGTAAATGGAGAACCATTGCAGTCAATTACAGAATTACTATTTGATAAAAATTACAAAACAGGCATTATCACAACAGACAAAATGACGGGTGCAACACCAGCTTCTTTTTATGCACATCAAATAGACCGTTCACATACTGATGCAATAGCTAAGGATTTGTTATCTAGTAAATTGCATTTTTTTGCTGGAGGAGGAGCAAATGCATTTATGGGCTTACCCTTATCAGATACCTTTAAAGTTATAAATAATATTGAAGCCCTTAATACTATTGAGTCTAGCAGAGTGGGCGTTTTTCTATCTGCACAAGGAGTCCCATCAATGATGGAAGGAAGAGGAAACTTATTGGCAGCGACCACTAAGGCTGGAATTCAGTATTTAGATAGAAAAAATAAACCGTTTTTTTTAATGGTAGAAGCAGCAAAAATAGATAGTTTTGGTCATCAAAATAATACAAAAGGGATTGTTACAGAAACTATAGATTTTGATCGTGCTATTACCGAAGCACTAAAATTTGCTGATGCTGATGGGCAAACTTTAGTAGTAATTACGGCAGACCATGAAACTTCAGGATTCACTGTCACAAGTGGTAACCTAGAGTCTAATACTATAGAAGGAGGCTTTGTAACACACGATCATACAGCAGTAATGGTTCCTGTATTTGCCTACGGACCACATTCTCAAGAATTCCAAGGGGTTTATGAAAATAATGAATTGTTTTCAAAAATTCTTAAAGTAATAAATAGAAAATAAAATAGATTTACCATAGTAGTGGTAAAATTTAATTCTGATCATAGAAAAAACACTTACGGGTGCTGAAACTCTGTTTGTTTTAAGCAAAATCAATTAATGAATACCGCAAAATTAAACACATAATAGTGTATTCTTTTAGGTGTATTCAGCTAAGTGAATACTTTTAATTTAAAAATATATTTCAATAATTACCCTTAATTATTTTTAAGAGAGAACTACAATTCGTAATTTGCGAGAGCTTCAAGAATCAGGGTGATTTCTCTCCTTAAGTAGGAATTGTTTAAGTATTATACAAAAAGAATTAGATTATGTCAGTTATTCAAGGATCAGCATCTGCAGAGGCTATTGCATTGGAACAAAAGTATGGAGCACACAATTACCATCCGTTACCTGTAGTTTTAAATAAGGGTAAAGGTGTTTTTGTTTGGGATGTTGAAGGGAAAAAATATTACGATTTTTTATCAGCATATTCGGCAGTAAACCAAGGTCATTGTCACCCAAAGATTGTAGAAGCAATGATTAATCAGGCGCAAACACTGACTTTAACTTCAAGGGCTTTTTATAATGATATGCTTGGTAAGTTTGAAAAATATATTACGGGGACTTTTGGTTTTGATAAATATTTACCAATGAACACTGGTGCAGAAGCTGTTGAAACTGCATTAAAAATATGCAGAAAATGGGCGTACGAAAAGAAAGGAATTCCTGAGAATAAAGCTGAGATTATTGTTTGTGAAAATAATTTCCACGGACGAACAACTACCATAATTTCATTTTCTAATGACCCAGTGGCACGCAAAAATTTTGGTCCATATACAGAAGGTTTTATTAAAATTGGTTATAATGATTTATCTGCTTTAGAAGAAGCAATTATTGCTAATAAAAATGTAGCAGGTTTTCTTGTAGAACCAATACAGGGTGAAGCAGGAGTATTTGTGCCATCTGAGGGTTATTTAGCTAAAGCAAAGGAATTATGCGAAAAGCATAATGTTTTATTTATAGCAGATGAGGTACAAACAGGTATTGCACGTACAGGAAAAATGTTAGCGGTAGATCATGAAAATGTTAAACCAGATATTCTTGTGTTGGGGAAAGCACTTTCTGGAGGTGCATATCCAGTTTCTGGAGTTTTGGCAGATGATAATGTAATGAGTGTAATAACGCCTGGCAATCATGGCAGTACGTTTGGAGGGAACCCTATTGCAGCTGCTGTAGGAATTGCTGCATTGGAAGTTGTAAAGAACGAAGAATTAGCTGATAATGCTCAAGTTTTAGGAGAATTGTTTAGGGAAGAGCTTAATAAGTTTATACCTTCTTGTGATCTGGTTTCTATGGTCAGAGGAAAAGGGTTGTTAAATGCAATTTTAATAAACGATACAGAAGAAAGTTCAACAGCTTGGGATATTTGTATGGCATTAAAAGAAAACGGATTGCTGGCTAAACCTACACATGGAAACATTATTAGGTTTGCACCACCATTAGTTATGACAAGAGAACAATTGTTGGATTGTGTTTCTATAATAACTACTACTTTAATGAAATTTAAAAAATAATAGCACTATAAGAGTACGGCTTTATGTATGATTTTTAAGGTCATATTGGCCGTGCTTAATTTTGCTTTTACGCCAAAGGGAAAAGTAAAATTATTAGGTATATGTCCAAAAGACATCCAATAAACTGCTGGTATTTTAATAGTTTTATTCGGTTTAGTATAACTTCTTTAGGCGAGAATGACTTAGGGTTAGATGATATGATATAGTATAGTCATTACCCAAGGTAGTATCTACTGACCTGAGTTCTATGTAAGAAAATTTATGTCAGTCTAAGTGATTTTCGATAGAAAATTGTATGTAAGGCAAGTAAATTTTAAACCAAAAGCTTTGTCATCTTGAGTTTGCCGAAAGGTCGATACAATTTTTATTAGTTTCACTATGAAAAATCACTCAATATGGCAGCTTTTTTTAATCAAATTCTTAGACCGAACTCAGGTTACTGGCTCATAAAAGAAACAAGACCTACTTCTGTAAAAAGGTCACTAACTAGTGTAGTAATATTGCTGAGACCAATAAGTACTTTAGGGTTGTTTTTAATGATTTTATAATCTGTCATTTGCATAATACAAATACATCCATAGCCTCCACGAGCACACAAAATACCATTAATATTTTATTGTCAAAGATTTCGTTAAAGTACTTAGCCTTTCTTTATCTGTATTACAAAATATCTATAATTACCTATTATACGGTCTGTGTAGTATGTTATAAAACCCAATTCACGCAAAGTATTTTGGCTTTTTTAAACTTTCAGGTATAATAGTATAGCCTAAGGAAATTAGGCCTATGGTGTCATCTTTTTTAATCGCTTATCTTTAAGTTAGAGTTTTGTTTATTTTCTATAAATTAAATGAGTATCAAGGCTTGTAGGAATAAGACTTGCTGTTGTTACACTACCAGTAGCATTAGTAATGAATTTTCTTCTTTTTAACATTAAGCTAATAATTTTTTGAACTAAATATGTGTTTTTACCATTTTTAATGGTAGCCATTTAGTTACGCTTTTTTAACTTACGTTTAATTTTTTTAATGGCAGACTCAATAGACTTGTCAGGTTCTATTATGTTATACTCTCCCCAAAAATCAGGATCAGAAAACCCATCAGCTTCATCACCTAGAATTATTGAAGTTTTAAGCTTATCTTTCCCTTTGGGCATAGTTTTATTTGTGTTTTTTACCCAATCAGTAACAGCCATTTCGCAGCTCATACTGTATACGGAATTAAACCACCTATAGTCCCAATCTACTTTAAACTCTAACATTGCATTACTATATCCGTAATACCACTTATTATTTTTCTCTATATAATCTACTCTGTATGCAATTTTCGTTGGCCATACTAATGCTTTTTCAGGTTTTCTTCTCACAAACATTTTAGCAGCTTTTCTTTTATCAGTTATGTTCAAAGAATATATGGCGCTTATTAATATTTTTTTATCAGCATCTATAAATAATTTTCCTTGATACATTGGATCTTCAACATTATCAGCTTGTTTAAAATTTATGACATAAATTAGTTTATCATTGATTCTAGTTGAATGATTAAAAGTAAACACATAATGTTTTAAATACTCTTTATTAAAAACATATTCTGGGTATTTTATAACATCAACATAAAGCGCATTGAATGGTCCACCTTGTAATTTTAGAGCAAGGGTGTCCATTTTGGAATAATTGGTGCTTTTTCTGGCTTTATATAATTCTACAGCATCTCTACGTACTGAAGAATAAGGAGCTTTGTATATGTTTACTACAGCTTCAGATAGAGAGATATTTTTTCTTCTCTTTTTTATACTTTCCCTGTAGAAGGCGGTCATCAATATTGGCTCTTGAAAATAATTTTCTCCTTTTTTAGCAAGAGTTTCTAAAACTAATTCTTTAGCATCCTTAGGAGCAGAAATGCTAATTTCACTTAACTCAGTTACAGCAATATCTAAAAGAATTTTGTTCTTTGATGTTTTAAACTGGTTAAGGTTTATAGTTCTTGTTTTGTACCCCAAAAAGGATATTTTAATCATTCCATTTGTGATATTTTCGGGAATTTTTAATGAGAATTTCCCATCGACATTAGTTATAGAACTTATATTAGAATTTTCAAGTGATAACGAGGCAAAAACCAATGGTTTTTTAGAGTTACTATCCAAAACCTCTCCTTTATATTGTTTATAGTCTATTGTAGTATTTGTACTTTCTTGAAAAAAGGCATAAGAATCAATTCCTCCAATGAAAAATAAGCATAGAGAAATGAGTAATATATGACTTGGTATTAGCTTTAGCATTCTAAATTTAACAAGTAGCATAGCAAAGAATTTAAATTATTGATTTAGTAAATAGTTCTGTGTATTCTAAAGATAGTATTTTTTCAACACTTTTTAAGTTTTTATTGATAAGGAATCATAGTTTTAAGTCTTAAATTTACTGAATTTGCTTATAAATGTTTCATTAGTTTTATATTTAAAAAAGACATCATTCATTTATAGAAATTGATAACTAAAGAATTTTATCTTTGTAAAGAATATAATCGTATATATGAAAGTAAAAAATATACCCTATAAAAACACTGGCTATTTTTCTAGTTTAATGCGCGATTATTTGGATGAAAAGGATGTGCTACAGTCTTTTTATGGCAGATTTCCTAGTATTGAAAACTTTAAAGAACAAATAGAAGAGAAGGCTTCTACATATCCTAGTGTTAATAGGACTATACTATTTAATGCGTTGACTAACCAATATGTAAACGTAAATACTTCTAAATACACACAGGACAATATTTCATTGCTTAGAGATGATAATACATTTACCGTTGTCACAGGGCATCAATTAAATTTGTTCACTGGACCGTTATATTTTTTATACAAGATTATATCTACTATTAATCTTACAAAACAATTAAAGAAAGAGTATCCAGAATATAATTTTGTTCCAGTTTATTGGATGGCAACGGAGGATCATGATTTTGAGGAAATAAACTATTTTAATTTTAAAGGAAAAAAAATACAGTGGAATATAGAAGCATCAGGAGGAGTAGGCAGGTTAAACACAAGTGGTTTAGAGCAAGTTTTTAATGCTTTGTCTAATAGCGTAGGTGGTGGTGTAAATTCAGATGAGCTTAAATCCTTATTTGAAGAAGCATATTTAAATAATTCTAATTTAACAAATGCTACACGTTTTTTAGCAAATAAGCTTTTTGGAGCGTATGGTCTTGTCATTGTTGATGGTGATGATAGAAAATTAAAAACGTTGCAAATTCCTTTTGTTAAAGAAGATTTATTTAGTCATACGGCTCAAAGTAAAATAGAAGAAACTATAAAGAACCTTACTTCTATATCTAACGATTATAAGATTCAGGTAAACCCTAGAGAAATCAATTATTTTTATTTGATTGATGGTACTCGCGAAAGAATAATAGAGAAAGAAGATAGGTACTTTGTAAACAATACAAGCATTTCTTTTTCTAAGGAAGAGATTGTCATTGAATTGGAAAGTTTTCCTGAACGATTTTCACCAAATGTAGTAGCAAGACCATTGTTTCAAGAAGTTGTATTACCTAACCTTTGTTACATTGGCGGTGGTGGTGAGTTGGCTTATTGGTTAGAGTTGAAGTCTTATTTTAAAAGTCAAAAGATATCATTTCCAATAGTGTTGTTACGTAATTCTGTTTTATTGATTTCTGAGAAGCAATCAGAAAAATTACAGAAACTTAACATATCTATTGAGGATTTGTTTTTAAAACAAAACAACTTGGTAAATAAAAAAATTAGAGAAATATCTAATATTGATATAGATTTTTCTGAACAAAAAAAGCATTTAAGAAATCAGTTTAAGGCGTTGTATGATTTAGCTAAACAAACTGATAAGTCTTTTTTAGGTGCGGTTGCAGCACAAGAAATTAAGCAAATAAAGGGTCTAGAGTTATTAGAAAGGCGTATGTTAAAGGCTCAAAAAAGGAAGTTAAAAGACCAAGTGGTTCGTATGACTAAGATACAGGATGAGTTATTTCCTAATAAATCTTTACAAGAAAGAAGTCGCAATTTTTCTGAGTCTTATTTAGAATATGGAGCTAATTTAATTCCGCTATTAATAGAACATCTAAAACCTTTAAATGGCAATTTTTTAATATTAGAATTGTAAAAAATGCATAAAATAGATATAGACCTAGTAGAAATGACAATGGATGTTATGAAATACGCCATTGATAGAATTTCAGCAACGGAGAGAGAAATAGGTAAGCCTATAAAAGCAGAAGAATTAAAAAAAATAGTAGGAGAAACAATAACAAGTAAAGGAATTGGAGGAGAGAATGCTTTCAATTTATGGAAAAAACACTTAGCTAATGCAAATGTTCAAGTAGACCATCCAAGGCATTTAGCATTTGTACCCGCTTCTCCAACAAAGGCTGCAGTAATGTTTGATTTGGTTGTATCAGCATCCAGTATTCATGGAGCGTATTGGATGGAAGGCGCTGGAGGTATTTTTTGTGAAAATGAGGCAATGAAATGGATTGTTTCTTTAACAGGTTTGCCAAAAGGAGCTTTTGGTGTTTTTACAAGTGGAGGTACTGCAGCAAACTTATCTGCACTTGTCACAGCTAGGGAACATTGGAGGGAAAAAGAAGCTAATAGAAGAGAAAAAGGATTAATAATAACCTCAATAGGAGCACATTCCTCTGTAAAGGCAATGGCTAAAGTAATAGATCTAGATGTATTACTTATAGATTCAGAAGATAGTTTGTTAGGAGAGCAATTAAAAAGAACAATAAATGAATTGTCTATTACGGAGAGGAAACATTTATTTGCTGTTGTTGCTACAGGAGGAACAACAAATGCAGGAATAATAGATGATTTAGAGGGTATAGCAGATGTATGTGAACAAGAGAGTTTGTGGTTTCACGTAGATGCTGCTTATGGAGGAGGAGCATTAGCTGCAGATTCTGTTAAACACTTGTTTAAAGGAATAGAAAGAGCAGATAGTATAACCATAGACCCTCATAAATGGATGTTTTCTCCGTATGATTGTGGAGCAGTTATATATAAAAATATGGAGCTTGCTAAAAATGCACACTCACAGCAAGGTTCTTACTTAGATATTTTTAAAGATGAAGGAGCTCACGGATTTAATCCAACAGATTATCAAATACAACTAACACGTAGGGTAAGGGGATTGCCGTTATGGTTCTCTTTGGCAATGCATGGTACGGATAGATATAAAACAGCTGTAGAACGTGGGTTAGAGCTAGCAAAAATTGCTGGAAAAATGATTGAAGAGCATCCAGATTTAGAATTGGTAAGAGAACCAAGTTTGTCTTGTGTGTTGTATAGAAAAAAAGGATGGAGACCAGAAGATTATACACACTGGACTTATGAAAACCATAAAAAAGGATTTGCTTTAGTGACCCCTACAAAATGGAAGCAAGGAGATGTATATGAAACTGTTTCCCGCTTTTGTTTTATTAACCCAGATACAACTGAAAAAGACATAGAATTGATATTAGATTCTATGAAATAATTTTTCAATAATTTCATTAAACTTTTTTGTAATTAAATATTACTTTTGCGTATGCAACATGACAAGGTATTAATTTTAGACTTCGGATCGCAATACACACAGCTTATTGCTCGTAGAGTTAGAGAACTCAATATATATTCTGAGATTCACCCATTCAATAAAATTCCAATAAACTTAGCAGATTATAAGGCGGTTATCTTATCAGGTAGTCCAATGTCTGTTCGTTCTAAAGATGCTTTTCATCCAGAGCTAAAAGACATCAGGGGAGAAAAACCAATACTAGCCGTTTGTTACGGGGCACAGTATTTAGCACATTTTTCTGGCGGAGAAGTAGCACCTTCTAATACTAGGGAATATGGCAGAGCTAATTTAAGTTTTGTAAAGGAAGATGAATTTCTTAAAAACATAAATGTTGGCAGCCAAGTTTGGATGAGCCATAGTGATACTATTAAATCATTACCAACTAATGGAGTATTGTTAGCAAGTACACATGACGTACAGAATGCAGCATATAAAATAGAAGGTGAAACTACATACGCAATACAATTTCATCCAGAAGTATATCACTCTACAGATGGTAAACAATTACTAGAAAATTTTTTAGTATCTATAGCAGATGTTAACCCTGACTGGACACCAGATAGTTTTGTAGAAGAAACAGTTGAATCTTTAAAGGTTCAATTAGGGAATGATAAAGTTGTATTAGGATTATCAGGAGGAGTAGACTCTTCAGTTGCAGCTATGTTATTACACAAAGCAATAGGAGAAAACCTCTATTGTATTTTTGTGAATAATGGATTGTTGCGTAAAAATGAATTTATTGATGTATTGGAGCAATACAAGGGAATGGGTTTAAATGTAAAGGGCGTAGACGCTTCGGCACGCTTTTTGGATGCTTTAGCTGGGTTGAGTGATCCAGAACAAAAGCGTAAGGCCATAGGTCGTGTATTTATAGAGGTTTTTGATGATGAAGCACATAAAATTCAAGGAGTAAGTTGGTTGGCACAAGGAACTATTTATCCAGATGTAATAGAAAGTGTTTCTGCAACAGGAGGACCTAGTGCAACAATAAAAAGCCATCATAATGTTGGAGGTTTGCCAGATTTTATGAAACTTAAGATTGTAGAACCACTGAAGGCTTTATTTAAAGATGAAGTAAGACGTGTTGGAGCATCAATGAATATGGAAAAAGACCTTTTAGGTCGTCACCCTTTTCCTGGACCTGGGTTGGCAATTCGTATTTTAGGGGATATTACACCAGAAAAAGTAGCAATTTTACAAGAGGTAGATGCCGTTTTTATTGGAGAATTGAAAAAAAGTGGACTTTATGATAAGGTTTGGCAAGCTGGAGCCATACTTTTGCCCGTAAATAGTGTAGGAGTTATGGGCGATGAGCGTACTTATGAAAAATGTGTGGCATTAAGAGCAGTAGAAAGTACAGATGGTATGACTGCTGATTGGGTTAATTTACCTTATGAATTTTTACAGAAAGTCTCTAATAACATTATTAATAAAGTGAAAGGTGTAAATAGGGTTGTCTATGATATCAGTTCTAAACCACCAGCAACTATAGAATGGGAATAAATATGAATAGTAAATTTTTAAAAACAGTTATTTGTCTTTTTGCATTTTTTTTACTTAGCATAGTATCTTATGCGCAAAAATTTAAATCGCATGCAGTAAAAGTTGGAGAATCTTTAGAAAGTATTTCTAAAATGTACAATATTAGTATAGATGATATTCTAACTTATAATAAAGAAGTTAAAAAGGGGCAAAAACTGTCTGTTAACACCATTTTAATTGTTCCAGCAGCTAAAAATGATATAGACAGTATATCAAAGATAGAAAAGGAAGTTGTAGAACAGGAAAAACCAATTCGGTTTATAGAACATAAAACAAAGAGAAAAGAAACATTATATAGTTTAACAAAAGAATACAGTGTTAAAGAGGAAGATATAAAGAAGTATAATCCAAAGCTTTACTCAGAACAACTTAAAAAAGGAATGATTCTAAGAATTCCTGTGTATAAAAAAATAGATTCAGGTTTAGAAAATCAAAATCAGATAAAAGTAGAAGTAGATGCAGAACCAGATAGTTTTACACGCTATAAAGTAAAGAAAAGAGAAACCTTGTATGGTATAGCTAGGAAGTTTAGTATTACCCAAGAGCAGATAAAACGACATAATAAGATTTTATACTCTAGAGGTGTTAGAAAGGGAATGCAATTAAGAATTCCTCATTACATCACTCCAATAGAAAAAGAAGTGCTATTAACATCTTATACGGTAAAAGCCAAGGAAACAAGATGGAGCATTGCTCATAAATATGGAATTACTGTAGATAGTTTATTATTGTTAAATCCTGAATTGCCTAAATCCTCAAACTATTTAGCGGAAGGACAACAATTAAAAATACCAGAAAGGAATATTATTGTTAGGGATAGTATAGATGGTAGTTCAGCTACACCAATACCACAATTTATACTTTATACAGTACCAGCTAAAATGACTTATTATAGTTTAGAAAAAGCATATGGTGTTTCAGAAAGTAAAGTTAAGGAGCTAAACCCAAGTATAGGGGAAAAAGGTTTGCAAGAAGGAATGCAAATTAAAATACCGACACTTAAAAAACAGGCTTTAGAAAATAAAGGAGCTATAAATTCCAATAATTTTATCTTTTATGTTGTTAGACAAGGTCAAGGAGAAATGTCATTAAGTAGAGATTTAGGAATTCCTTTTAAAGAGTTGGTATCATACAATCCTGATTTAAAAGATGGGATAAAAAATGGGATGGTTTTAAAAATACCCATAGATAGAAGTAATGATTTTAATGTTAAGAACTCTCTAATCCTTCCAAAAATAAATTTAGCAGATAGTATAAATGTTGCGCATAAGCCTAAGTTAATGGTTTTGTTACCTTTTAGATTAGATATTTTAGATATAAACGATAAGTCTGAAGTTAAAAGAGGTATAGATAGAAGAACAGATACAAAACTCAGTTTAGGATTGTATTCTGGTATGCAAATAGCCTTAGATTATATAAAATCTAAAGGTCTTTCTGTAGATGTTAAAACTTTTGATACGCAATCTACTAGTAGTGTAGATGTAGTTAAGGAAATTCTAGCAACTGAGGACTTAAACAAATTTAGTGCAATTATTGGACCCTTAGATTCTAACTCTGTACAAGAAGTGGCTAAAAAAGCATCATTTTATAATTTACCAGTTGTAGCTCCTTACATATCAGAAGAAGGAATAGGGTTTAAAAATATTTTTTATTCTAAACCTTCTGATGATTTTATGAGAGAAAAAATGTTGGATTATGTATCTAATATTTATACAAATGAAAATATCATAATAATAGCAGATTCAAAAAATGCTGAAGTAAGTAAAGCAATACTTGCAAAATTTCCTAAAGCAAAAGTTGTAAATTTAATTAAAGATATAACAATACATATAGATAAGTTTAGACGTCTTTTATCTAAGAGTTCTAAAAATTGGGTTTTTGTAGAAACAAGTAATATTGCCCTTTCTAAACACGCAAGCTCCGTTATTAATTCACTTAACACAAAAAGTACAGAGGTTAAGATGTTTACTACAAACTTGAGTAAAGCTTTTGATAGGGATGAAGTTGATAATATGATACTTTCAAATTTAAACTTTACATATCCTTCTATGCATAGAGAGATAAAAGATAGTGAGTTTAAAGAGTTGTATAAAAACAAATTTGGAACTGATCCTGATAAGTATGCAGCTAGGGGGTTTGACTTAATGTATGATATGCTTTTGAAGCTAGCCTATAAGAATGATTTGTTTGAAGTGTCAAAAATTGTTGGTGAAACAGAATATATAGCTAATAAATTTAATTATGTGAACAAGGCTACTAATTCAGGTTTTGTTAATACAGCCGTATATATTATGGAATATAAAGACATGGAAATAGTAGAAGTACAGCCTAAATCTCAAGAATAATGCTTTATTATGTTTCTTAAACGAGAAAGTATTTTAAGGAATAAAGATGTAAAATTAAATTGGCTGAATTTTAAGATCTCTATTCCAAAAACAGAGAAAACATCTGCTATTATAGCAAATGCTATTTCCTATAAATATTCTAATATATAAGAAAACGTAACAACTGATTTCTAATAATACTAAATCTCAAATACAATCTATTCACAAGAAATCAATAAAAAATTGGTTGAATATCAAAATTTATATGATACTTCAACCAATTATTCTAGAGATATAGAGCAAATTAACTTGGAATAAAAAATAACAAGAGAATCAGCTAGTATATAGATTAGTAAAACTTATTTCCATGTAATAGTACCGTTCATAGTTAAGATTTCATCTGATTTTGTATTTACTACAGTTGTATTGTTAAACGTTACTTTTTTTCCGTTTTTATCAACTTTAAAATTATCTCCACAACTCACAAATGACCCTATTTCTGGTGTGCTACAAGCAAATTTATACTCTTCTCCATTTACATTTATAGCCATTGATATGGCTTTTGTAACAGAAGAATTATCAGAACTATCAAATTCTGTAGCTACTATTACAAAAGTATTTTTTGGATCAGTAAAATTTAATTCTCCATTTTCAATTGTTACGTTTTTATGTAACAATGTTACAGATTTAGATGTTCCTGTTTGGCTACCGCCAACTAAAATATTTTCAACTTTTAGACTGGTTCCTACTTCTGATGTTTCTTTGCCAGATAGTGTTATAGTACCCTGAACATTGTTAGTGACATTGTCAGATTCATTATCTTCATTACTACAATTGGTTAGTATAATTAAGGATAAAATTAGAAGATAGTTTTTTAAATTTTTCATAAGGAGTTGTTAGTGTAAGAAATTATATGAGTCATTGTTTATTTAAACTTAAGATAAGTATTTTGATAAGAAGTGATACTTTTTTTGTTATATATTAAGTACTACTTATTTGTTTATGGTAAATTTTGTTATTTCCAAGTAATTATACCATCCATAGTTAAAATTTTACCAGATTTGATATTAACTACAGTGGTATTGTTGAATGTTACTCTTTTTTTGTCTGTATTTATTGCTAAATTATCTCCACAGTCAACAATGGTTTCATCATTGTTAGGGGAATAACAACCTAACTCATATCTTTTTCCATTTACAACTATAGCCATTGATATGGCTTTTGATGCAGTAGTTTTGTTAGAAACAAGATATATTCCAAAACTATTTTTTGGATCAATGGGTTTTAATTCATCATTTTCGATTTTCACATCTTTATGAAGCAATGATACAGAATTAAAAGATTCAGTTTGGGGATCTTCAATGTAAATTTTCCCTACTTTTAAACTAGTTCCAATTTCAGATGTTTCTTCACCAGAGAGTGTTATAATGCCGTACGCATTATTGGTGATATCGTCAGATTCATTTTCTTCATTGCTACAATTGGTGAGTGTAATTAAGGATAAAATTAAAAAATAGCTTTTTAAATTATTCATAAAGGTGTTTATGGTATATTGGGTTATCATTTATTTCTATGTAAAAGTAATATATGTTAAGATTTATTTTACTCGAAATTATAATTAGTAGGTTTTTTTAATGAATTTGTATGTTATTACTTATTATTCGTATTAAAATTATGTATTGAATGAAGTTGACTTTAATGAGTTTTAATTTGATTAAATTTATATAATGTTGATGTGTTAATGAATTAAAACTTTTAGATATTTGTAATATGTTAAAAAGTGAAAGAGAAAGATTAGTAGAATTAGCACATTATAAAATGCCATTTGGGAAATACAAAGGAAGATATTTAGTAGACTTACCAGAACCTTATCTGGTATGGTTTAACCAAAACGGATTTCCCAATGGTAAACTTGGTCTTTTGTTAAAATCCATACTAGAAATAAAAGTTAATGGGCTTGAGAACATCATTCTAAAAATTCAGAAAGATTTTCCTAAAGAATAGACTTCTTTTCTAGTTGCAATTTGTATTTTTGCTTGCGTTAAGAAAACAACCTAACGTTTCATGTTGAACACTAAGTACATTTTTGTAACCGGAGGGGTTACATCTTCTCTGGGGAAAGGAATTATTGCGGCATCTTTGGCTAAATTACTACAAGCTAGAGGATATAGAACTACCATTCAAAAATTAGATCCATATATTAATGTGGATCCAGGAACACTGAACCCATATGAACATGGAGAATGTTATGTTACAGATGATGGTGCAGAAACTGATTTGGATCTTGGTCATTATGAACGATTTTTAAATGTTAGAACATCACAGGCTAATAATGTCACTACAGGACGAATTTACCAAAGTGTTATTGAAAAAGAACGCCGTGGTGAGTTTTTAGGCAAAACAGTTCAAGTTGTTCCTCATATTACCAATGAGATAAAAGAACGTGTACAAATTTTAGGTAATAGTGGAGATTATGATATTGTTATTACAGAAATAGGGGGGACAGTAGGTGATATAGAGTCATTACCATATATAGAAGCAGTTAGGCAATTATTATGGGAGTTAGGTGATAGTAATGGAATTGTAATACACTTAACATTGGTTCCTTTTCTTTCAGCAGCTGGAGAACTTAAAACAAAACCAACTCAACATTCAGTTAAAACATTAATGGAGAGTGGAATTAAGGCTGATATCTTAGTTTGTAGAACAGAGCATGAAATCTCAGATGAGATTAAACATAAATTAGCACTGTTTTGTAACGTTAAGCGAGAAGCAGTAATACAATCCATAGATGCATCTACTATTTATGATGTACCATTGTTGATGCAGGAAGAAGGTTTGGATACTGTTGTACTAGAAAGATTAGCATTGTCAGATACAGAAAAGCCAAATTTAACTGGATGGAATCAATTTTTAGCAAGACATAAAAATCCAAAAGATCAAGTAACTATAGGTCTTATTGGTAAATATGTAGAACTGCAAGACTCATATAAATCTATTTTGGAAGCCTTTATACATGCAGGAGCGGAAAATGAAGTGAAGGTTGAAGTAAAATCTATTCACTCAGAACATATTTCAGTCAAAAACATTGCTGAAAAATTAAAAGATTTAAATGGTATCTTGGTTGCTCCAGGTTTTGGAGAAAGAGGTATAGAAGGTAAAATATCAGCTGTGCAATATGCAAGAGAAAATAAAATTCCTTTTTTAGGTATTTGTTTGGGAATGCAAATGGCTGTCATAGAGTTCTCTAGAAATGTATTAGGTTTATCTAATGCAAACTCTAAGGAAATGGATGAGAATACTAAAAACCCTGTTATTAATTTAATGGAAGAGCAGAAAACGGTTGTAAATAAAGGAGGTACAATGCGTTTAGGTTCGTGGGGTTGTCATTTAAAAGATAATTCATTGGTTAAAGATATTTATGCAGGAAAATCAGATATATCTGAACGTCACAGACATAGATATGAGTTTAATAATGATTATAAAGAAAAAATAGAAGCAGCAGGTTTAATAGCTTCAGGTATAAATAAAGATACTGGTCTTGTAGAAATTGTTGAGCTTCCAAGAGATAAACATCCATGGTTTGTAGGTGTACAATATCACCCTGAGTATAAAAGCACTGTAGCAAGCCCTCATCCATTGTTTGTTGGCTTAGTAAAAGCTTCTTTAAATCATAAAAATCAATAAAATAGTGCCACTATGGCATAAAGTATACAATTGGGCATATATTTGCAAATCACTTACTAATAAAATTGATTTATGTTTTTTCATAAATCTTTGATACAATATAATGGAAGAAAAGAAATTTGATGTGAATACCATTATCGGCTTTTTACTGATATTTGGATTATTTATTTTATGGTTTAATACCACGCAACCAACAGCTGAAGAGCTAGAAGCTCAAAAGATTGAACAAGCAAAAATAGAAGCTGCTGCCCAAAAAGAAAACAAAGAGACAGAAAAAGAAGCTGTAAAACCAGCAACATTGAATCTTACAGATTCTACTGCAGTTGCCAATTATAAAAGTACTATAGGTGCTTTTGGTTATACTCCATCTTCAGATGCTACTACTATCTTAGAAAACGATTTGGTATATTTGGTTGTAAGTAATAAAGGTGGGCAGATTGTAGAAGCAAAAATGAAGACTTTTGTTACCTATGATTCTGTACCAGTATATTTAGTAAAAGATAATAATGCTACTTTTGGATTAAGTTTTTCAACATCAGATAATAGAATCTTACATACAAAAGATTTGTTTTTTGAACCTACTGTTTCATCTAATGGTGAAAACACAGTTCTTTCTATGAAAGCAAAAGTTTCCTCAAATAACTTTTTGGAATATAGATATGAAATGAAACCAGATGATTATTTGGTAGATTTTACAATTCGTTCTCAAGGCTTAAGTAATGTAATCAATAGCAGTAAACCTATTAATTTAGAGTGGCAACAAAAAGGAATACGCCACAGTAAAAGTGTTCAGTATGAAAACAGATATACACGCTTAACATACAATCACGATAATGGTAGTATTAGTAAGCTATCTGAAAGTAGTGATGACGAAGAAGAAGAGGAAGATATAAAATGGATATCTTATAGACAACACTTTTTTAGCTCAATTTTAGCAACCAATACTCTTTTTGAATCAGCAAAATTAAGTTCCAAAAATTTAGTTGAAGAAGAAAGTTTAGAAACAGTTTTTACAAAAGAAAATACAGCAATTATACCATTAAAGACCACAGCAGGAGAGATTTCTTATGCAATGAACTGGTACTATGGACCTACAGATATAGCAGTATTATCTAAATATAAAGAACTAGGTCTTGAAGATTCCATTCCTTACGGTTGGGGTATTTTTGGATTTATTAACAGGTATGTGTTTACACCTGCGTATGCCTTTTTAAGTGGATTCTTGCCCTATGGTATTGCAATTATTGTAATGACAATATTAGTGCGTTTAATTATGTCTCCTGTAACATATAAGTCTTATTTATCTCAAGCTAAAATGAAGGTTTTAAAGCCAGAAATTACTGAGTTAAATGAGAAGTATAAGGATAACGCTATGAAGAAACAGCAAGAAACAATGAAATTGTATCGTAAAGCTGGCGCCAGTCCTATGAGTGGTTGTCTACCTGCATTGTTACAATTACCAATTTTTTATGCATTGTTTATGTTCTTCCCAACATCTTTTGCTTTACGACAAAAATCATTTTTATGGGCAGAGGATTTATCATCGTATGATACCATTGCTAAATTGCCTTTTCATATTCCGTTATATGGCGATCATGTTAGTTTATTTCCAATATTGGCTTCTATAGCAATCTTCTTTTATATGATGATGACATCTGGACAGAATATGCAGCAGCAACCTGGTATGCCAAATATGAAGTTCATATTATATCTATCACCATTAATGATGTTGGTTTTCTTTAATAGCTACGCGAGTGGACTTAGTTTGTATTATTTTGTATCTAACTTAATTACAATTTTTATAATGTTGGCAATTAAGAAATTTATATTGGATGAAGATAAGATACATGCTCAAATACAAGAGAATAAGAAGAAGCCTAAAAAAGAAAATAAGTTTCAGAAAAAAATGCGTGAAATGATGGAGCAAGCAGAAGCACAAAAGAAAAAATAAATTTCTTTAAAGTATATATAGGAATCCTGCTTCTTCAGAAGCAGGATTTTTTTGTTTAAGTTTAGAAAATAAAAAAGCTCCCTTAGTAAGAGAGCTTTTAGCAATAAGTAGGTTAAATATGTTAACATTTGGGATTACAAAGATGCGGTCTATTTACACTTAAAAAAAACATAAGTTGTAAAAGCATCATTTTTGTATGCTAAAGGATGTGATTTTGATGTTTAAATTTTCAACGGTAAAAAATATCGATGAATTGCATATTTTGTTATACAAAATATAGTTTGCAATAATAAATGAAAATACATTTCATTTTTGTTTTTTGTATTTTTACAGCTCATAATATAAATATGAAAAAAGTAGTAGTAGGACTTTCAGGAGGAGTAGATTCTAGCGTTACAGCTTATCTTTTAAAAGAGCAAGGTTATGACGTTATTGGGTTGTTTATGAAGAATTGGCATGATGATTCCGTAACGATTTCTAATGAATGTCCGTGGTTGGAAGATAGTAATGACGCATTAATAGTTGCTGAAAAACTAGGTATACCTTTTCAAACAGTTGATTTAAGTGTAGAGTATAAAGAGCGTATAGTAGATTATATGTTTAATGAGTACGAGAAAGGAAGAACGCCAAATCCTGATGTGTTATGTAATAGGGAAATTAAATTTGATGTATTTTTAAAAATAGCATTACAACTTGACGCAGATTATGTTGCTACTGGTCATTATTGTAGAAAAACTACCTTTAAACAAGAGGACGGTACTGATGTTCATCAACTTTTAGCAGGAAAAGATAGTAATAAGGATCAATCTTATTTTTTATGTCAATTATCTCAAGAGCAATTGGCAAAGACATTGTTTCCTATTGGAGAATTAACAAAACCAGAAGTTCGTAAAATTGCTGCTGAAAATGATTTGATTACCGCCAATAAAAAAGATTCTCAAGGACTTTGTTTTATAGGAAAGGTACGTTTACCAGATTTTTTGCAGCAGAAACTGAAACCAAAAAAAGGAGTTATAATAGAGATTCCTTCTTCTTTAGATATATATGCGAACAGTATTCCAAAATTTGATAATAAAGCAGCAGAACTGGCTTATTTTTCAGAAAAACCAATCTACCAATTAGATGATGGAAAAATAGTTGGAGAACATCAAGGAGCGCATTATTTTACAAAAGGTCAACGTAAAGGTTTAGCAGTAGGTGGTACCAAAGAACCTTTATTTGTGATTGAAACAGATGTAGATGAAAATATAATCTATACGGGTCAAGGAAAAGACCATCCAGGTTTATACCGTAGAACTCTTTTTGTTTCTAATGAAGAATTGCATTGGGTGCGTCCAGATTTAGCAATAAAAGCAGATGAAACAATGGAGGTTATGGCACGCATACGTTACAGACAAGCTTTACAAAAAGCAATCTTATATAAGGTAGATAGTGGTTTGTATGTTGACTTTAAAGAAAAGCAATCAGCAATGACAGAGGGTCAGTTTGTAGCGTGGTATTTAGAAGATGAATTAATTGGATCCGGTGTTATCTCATAAAAGAATAAGGATTATGAAGAATAGAATTACATCATTGTTTAAAATTGAATATCCAATCATACAAGGAGGAATGATATGGGCTAGTGGTTGGAAATTGGCTTCTGCTGTTTCCAATGCAGGAGGATTAGGCATTATTGGTGCAGGTTCTATGTATCCAGATATTTTACGGGAACATATTATAAAATGTCAACAGGCAACAAGCAAACCTTTTGCTGTTAATGTTCCTATGTTATACCCAAACGTAGAACAGATTATAAAAATAATAGTGGAGCTTGGTGTAAAAATAGTTTTTACTTCCGCGGGTAATCCAAAAATATGGACAAACCACCTAAAAGAAAATAGTATTACGGTTGTACACGTGGTTAGTAGTCTAAAATTTGCATTAAAATCTGAAGAAGCAGGTGTAGATGCTATTGTTGCCGAAGGTTTTGAAGCAGGAGGACATAATGGACGTAATGAATCAACTACTTTGACATTAATACCTGCAGTGAAAGAAAAATTAAACATTCCATTAATAGCTGCGGGTGGTATTGCAACAGGAAAGGCAATATTGGCAGTTATGATATTAGGTGCAGATGCTGTACAGATTGGTAGCCGGTTTGTTGCTAGTGAAGAAGCATCATCTCACCATTTATTTAAAGAAAGGGTAGTGGCTGCACAAGAAGGAGATACACAATTAACACTTAAAGAGTTGGCACCAGTACGCTTACTAAAAAATAAGTTTTATGATGATGTACAACAGGCTTATAAAGATTGTGCTACACCAGAAGAATTAAAAAATCTATTAGGAAGAGCAAGAGCAAAAAGAGGAATGTTTGAAGGTGATATGGAAGAAGGAGAGTTAGAAATAGGACAGGTTGCAGCCATAATTCATAATATAATGCCCGCAGCAGATATTGTTAAGGAGCTGGTGAATGAATTTAAAGCAGCTAAAAAAGAGGCTTCAAATTTATGTTTTTAGTAGTGTAGACTTTTAAAATAAGCAAATGCTTTTTGTAGTCTACTCCCATACCAAGAAAAATATTCCCCATCTACCAATAGCACTTTAGAATTTGGAAATTGTTTTTGAATTTCCTTACAATGAATTTCCTTAAATGGAAATGGTTCTGACGATAATAAAATTAGTTCTGGGGATTTTTTCTTTACTTCTTCTAAAGTTACTTTTGGATAGCGTTTTTGATTTTTATAAATGTTTGAGTAATTGTTAAAACTTAATAAGTGATGAATAAAAGTATCCTTTCCTATAGTCATCCAAGGATTCTTCCATATAAAATATACAACATCTTTATTTGGTTTATCTTTTATAAATGATTTAAATGATAATACTTCATTTTTAATGTTTGCACAAATTCTAGAGGCAGCTACTGTGCAATTAAATAAAGAACCATATTGAATAATGAGATTTAGAGAATCATTTATTGTATTTATGTTAGATACGTGAACAGTATATGATTTCTCTAACTCTTCAACAATTTGTTGTGTGTTCTCCTCTTTATTACAAAGAATAATATCTGGATTTAAGGCTTTAATTTTTTCTAATGAAATAGTTTTTGTTCCACCTACAACTTTTTTAGATGTTTTTAAATGTTTAGGATGTATACAGAATTTTGTAATCCCTACAATGTAATCCTCTAAGCCTAAATCAACCAAAAGCTCTGTTTGCGAGGGGACTAAAGAGATAATTTTTGTAATTTTTTTAGGTTTAACTAATACTCTGCCTATTTGATCTTTAAAACAAACTTGCATAAATTTAAAGAAATCTTATTATTATGCGTTTAATCAGAAAATAGGAAAAACCTATCTAGTAAATCTTTTAACATTTCCACTGTCAAAGGCTTACTCATAAAGTCATTAATTTCATTAAGGCTAAAAGACCTCTCTTTATCATCAGGGTTTAATGAAGTGGTTAGCATAGTAACCACAGTTTCTGCCATTTGATTTTTATCTAGTTTTTTATATTCTTGCAAAAACTCCCAGCCATTCATAACGGGCATATTTATATCTAAGAGGATTAAGTTAGGCTGTGGATACTTTCCATCTTTTAAAGTTCTTAAGTAAGTAATTGCTTCTTCACCATTATTTTTCACGACAATCTCCTCTGTGCAATCTAATTTTTTTATTACCATTTTATGTAAAAAATTGGTAGCATCATCGTCATCAACAAGTAAAATACTTTTTAATTTATTTTTCATTTTTTAATAGTAAAATTAAATACACTCCCTTTATTAAGTTCAGATGTAACCCATATATCACCCTCATGTAAATCTACAATTTTTTGACAATGTGCCAAACCTATTCCAGTTCCTTCGTACTCATCTTTAGAATGTAATCGCTGAAAAATAGAAAATACTTTTTCTTTATTTTTATCAGCAATACCAATACCGTTATCTTCTATTGAAAACTCCCAGAAATCATTTTTATTTTTTCCAGTAATAGTTATTAATGGAGGAACATCTTTTTTTCTAAATTTTATAGCATTAGAAATTAAATTCTGGAATAACATTCTTAATTCAGTTTTATAAGCTTTTATTGTAGGCAAATTGTCAGTGACAAAGGTAGTACCCGATTCCTTTATGCTTGTATGTAAGTCTATTTCTAGTTCTTTCAAGAGTTGTGTGCAATCAACAGATACTGTTTCTCTTTTACTACCAATTCTAGAGTAATCTAATAGCCCTTTTATTAGTAGACTCATTCTATTAGATGCTTGAGCAATAAATGTTAAATAGATTGTTGCGTTTTCGTCTAATTGTTCTTCATATTCATTTTTAAACAAACTAGTAAAGTTCATAACTGTACGTAAAGGCTCTTGTAAATCATGAGATGTTATATACGCAAACTGTTCTAGTTCTTTGTTTTTTTTCTTTAATATTAATTGAGCATTATTAAGTTCAGTAATTCTATTTTTTTCTTTTCTGTAAGTAGAAATATAATCTAATGTTATACCTATAAAAGGAATGAAATAAGATATAGCTTTTAAGAAGTGACCTATGTTAAAATCTGAATCATAAAGTATTTTTGAACCAAAAGCCATATGTAACTGTGTCGCTATTGCAGGTATCATACTCCACATTAATGCACTAGAAAAAATATTTTTTTCTTTTCTATGAAATTTTGGAAGAAGCCATAATCCCATAAATATAAAAAGTATTAGAGGAATAATATCATATGGTCTTGTAATAAAACTATTAGGAAACGTTGTGTTTGGAAGTTTACTACTTAAAGCACAAAATTTTACAGAAGCATAAGCCAATAATAAAAAAAGACCACTTATGGTAAAAATAAATATTCGTTCTCTTTTTGGTGCAATCCTATCATTAACTTTAAATAAAAAAATACAAATACCAATGATTAGAATAAATCCATTGAACATTCTTGATAAAGCCCAAGAGAAAGGTGTAAAATTGTCATTCTCTGCAACAGATGTTAATATTTTAATTGCTGCTAATGCATGAAAAGCATCTATACTACCTGCACATAATAATGCCATTCCTATAATAGGAGTAGCAGGATTATTTGTTAACCTGTATTGAATAAATGCTAAAATTGCTGTACAGAAAGCAATACATACTGCACTCCATTCTAATAATAGATGTACATACTTACCTTTAAAATCTTCATTTCCAAAGTTTACTCCTAATAGTTGGAGTATATATGGGAGTATACAAACTAATATTGTTGCATATATAAATATTTTTGAGAATTTTAATTCAGTTTCTTTAATTGAAATTTCCATTATTTGGATAATAAATTACTACAAAAATAGGGATGTATTATAAGATATAATAAAATAATAAAGTAAAATTCTTACTTTTTTTGTACTATTTTAAAATAGTATGGTTTTTATTTTATTTTACCCTCATTTAAATAAGATTTAATGTGTGTAGTGGCACTATTAATTTCATCATTATGAACATATAAGTCTTGCTGCCCTTGAATAGGAGCTCCAAAACCTGCTAACCTACCTGATTCCGATTCATCTTTAACAATACCTTCAATGCCAATACTACGCAGTTTAGAAACTAATAATTGTACATCTATTTGGCTACCACTATATATTTTTTTATAATTAGAGTTCATATACTTTTACAGATTTAGGCAATTAAGATAAGAAAAAATAAGAAATCATAATGGTTTTAAAATTATATTCTATAATAATTTTTCAAAACAAACACTATTCTCTACAGTTGTATATTGCCCATAGTTTGCCGTAATTATATAACCATTTTTTTTATATAAACTAATTGCATCTGGTTGTCGTTTGCCTGTTTCTAAAATACTCTTTTTATACCCTAATTCTCTTGACCATTTTTCTAAGCCCAATAATATTTTAGTTGCTATACCTTTATTTCTTTGGTTTTTAGATACAAACATACGTTTTATTTCCACAGTGTCATTAGAATACTCTTTTAGTGCTCCACAGCCAACGGCCTTTCCATATTCGTAGGCAACAATAACGTTTTTAATAGTGTCTAGTTTGTTATATTGGTTGTAAAAGGTATGGTCTTTTCCGTCTTTAATGGCTAAATCTGCATCAAGTTCTTTTACTAAATTTATAAAAGTAAAATTGTTGATGTTTGTTCGTTCTAGAGTTATCATTCTATTATATAATTTAATTCTTTTAAGGCGTTGTATGTAATAATTTTACGTATACTGGGAAATAAACCCATATTAAATGTAGGTTTAGGTGTTATATTAGTTGCAAAATAATACATTTTGTCTTTCTTTTTGATATACCCTACAAACCAACCATTATTTGCATTGTTTCTAATAGACCAACCTGTTTTTCCACTAATAGTATAATTTTTTGTTGAATCTATAACCAATATGTTTTTCATTATAGTGTGAGTTCTTTTTGTTATTGGTAGTTTGGAATTTGTAAAACGTTTTAAAAAATCTATTTGCTGAAACTGATTTATTTTTGAATCTCCTTCTAACCAAAATAAGTCAATATTAGTACTATTTACTACCATTTTATCATAGTTTAATTTTTGTAAATAGTTTTTCATACGGGTAGAACCAATTTTTCTGGCAATTTTTTGATAACAGGGAACGCAAGAATAATGAAAGGCATTTTTTAAGACTAAATCCTGATTCCAGTTTTGTACGGAACGGTTAATTCCATCCCATTTAAATTTAGTACTATCATTGGCAATAACACCTGTTTCTAAACCTATTATAGTATTTGGTATCTTAAACGTTGAGGCAGGTAATCTACCTGTTTTCGCCCATTCAAAATCGTTGGAATAATATATGTTTTTTTCTATATCATATATTAAAATAGAACCATTTAGTTGAGCGTTGTCTAAAATAATTTGTAGAGAAGGGGTGTTAGTATAAATTTCCGCTATGTTATTTTTTTTAGCTTCCTTTTTTTTACAGTTAATAAATAAAGCTAAAATAAAAACAGAGATATAGATTGAAAAAAGTCTATGAGTTTTCATAGTTTTAAAGATATTTAAAATAGTTAAAACTACTAGGTTCAAAAAGTGATTTAATTTTAGATAAACTACCCTTTAAAAATTTCTGTTTTTATGACTTCTACCTTAATATCCTTTATATTAGTGTTATATTGTGCGCCTACCATAAGGTTAAAAAAGTGTAGAGAACGTTCTCTTTTTATTTTACCAGCTAACATCTCTAAATCTATTTCTCCACTTTCTTGTTGCCAAGTAAAGCAAGAGTTTTCTTCTATCTGAATAATTCGGTGCGTAGTTTTGTATGCAGCAATATATGTGGTCATTTTTAACTGGGGGGTTATTGTTATTAACAGCAATATAATATTTTAACTATTATCTTTTTATAAAATTCGTTAAAAAGAGAGTGTAAAACTTCATATATCTATAATAATCTATGTGTATACTAATATTTATGTGCATTGTATATAGTACAGTAATGGTAGCTAATAACTTTGTATTTAATTTTTGATTATTAATGTAATTTCTACTTATTATAATATTTATACTGTATGTGTATGTCCCTAGTATTGAAAATATTCACTGTTAGGTTTTGGATATGTTTTGTTGCTTAATAAAAATAATTATACACTAAATTATTAAATAATTCTAACAGCATTAAGACTATGATTTATTACGAAATTCTACTGTATAAAAAGGGTTAAAGACAAATACAATTTTGAGTCAGTGCTAAAATAGCTAACGCGTGTAAAATTCTGCTAGGAGTTTTTACCATAATATTTTAATAGGCTTTGCTGTTTTATAGCTTAGTTAGTTACTTATGTTTTGTGAAAATAAGTTTTTAAAAGAGTTATAGAATACCTCTAGCTTTAATTTCTAAATATTTATTTATTGTATTAATTGTAAGTTGTTCAGGTTTAGTTAGTATAGTTTGTATACCATATTGTTGTAATTCTTTTTGCATTAATTTTTTTTCCATTGCAAATTTTTCTCCTATGGTTTTATGGTAAATACTTTGTAAGTCTTCTGCATCCGTGTTAACCAACGCTTCTAGCTCTGTATTTTCAAAAAAAATGACAACTAACATATGCTTTTTTGCAATGGCTAATAAAAAAGGCAGCTGCCTACGCATTGCTGTTATATGCTCAAAGTTTGTATAGAGTAGTAATAAACTTCTATGGTTTATTTTACGTTTTATATGTGCATAGAGTAACCCAAAATCAGAATCTGTGTATTCTGTTGTTATATTGTATAGTTTTTCTAAAATAATGTTTAAATATGTTGGTTTTTGTACAGCAGGCAAAAAAGTTTCTATGTTTTTTGAGAAGGATAGCATTCCTGTTTTATCGTTCTTTTTTAATGCTACATTAGAGAATGCCAATGTGCTGTTAATTGCATAATCTAAAAGCTTTAAACCATTAAAAGGCATTTTCATTACACGCCCTGTATCTATAATAGAATAAATGGGTTGTGATTTCTCATCTTGGTATTGATTAACCATTAAATGATTGCTTTTTGCCGTGGCTTTCCAGTTTATAGTTCTAAAATCATCACCCTGTACGTATTCTTTAATTTGTTCAAATTCTTGAGTGTGTCCTATGCGGCGAATTTTTTTCATACCAAATTCTGACAATTTATTACTAATTGCCAAAAAATCATATTGTTGCATTTGTATGATTGATGGGTATACAGGTACCATTTGATCTTTTTGAAACAAATACCTGCGCTTTACAATTCGTAGAGGAGTAGAAGCAAATATGTTAAGGTTGCCAAATACATATTCACCACGTTCTACTGGGCGAACAGTATACTCAAATAAGTGAGGAATACCTTTTATAAGGATAGTCTTATGCTCAAAATCTCTTTTTTGAAACTGCTCAGGCAACTCTTCTACCACGGAAATTCCTGTTTTAAAGGGATAAAAGGTAGAAAATTCCATTTGTATTGGGTTGTGATCACTGTTTGATAGTTTTTGAGGTAAACTACGTGTTGCTTTTAAGCCATTCTTAGTATTGTACAGCAAATAAATATCCAACAAAAATAAAGCAACTAAAATCATTGTGCTTATCCACGCAATTGGATATAACCATTTTACCCAGTATGATGTCATAAATAAGGCAGCAAGTATGGCTATGTACCAAAAAAAAGTGTTATGTATGTAAAATGATTTTAAGAAACGCATGTATTATCTTGGTATTTCCACAGATTCCACGATCATATTTACAACACTTTCTGTTGTCATACCTTCCATTTCACGTTCTGGTGTTAAAATTACTCTGTGATTTAATACAGGCTCTAATGCTTTTTTAATATCTTCTGGTATAACAAAATCACGACCGCTAATTGCAGCAAAAGCCTTGGCGGCATTTAAAGTAGCAATTGATGCTCTTGGTGAGCCTCCTAGATATAAATGTGGATGATTACGTGTTTTTGAAATTATTTCTGCTACGTAGCGTATAATTTTTTCTTCAACCACCACTTCTTGTATGCTCTTTTTATAGTCTTTAAGTTTAGACGGTGTTAATACGCTTTTTATTAATGTTTGTGGTTTTAAACCTTTACGTTCATGATGGGTAGTAAGTATTTTTACCTCTTCTTCCAAAGTAGGGTATTGTATTTTTATTTTAAAAAGAAAACGGTCTAACTGTGCTTCTGGTAATGCATAGGTACCTTCTTGCTCAATTGGGTTTTGGGTTGCCAACACCATAAACGGAGCTTCCATTTTATAAGTGGTTCCATCCATTGTCACTTGGGCTTCTTCCATTATTTCAAACAATGCAGCTTGGGTTTTTGCTGGCGCCCTATTAATTTCATCTATTAGAATGATGTTTGAAAAAATAGGACCTTGTTTAAATTCAAATTCAGATGATTTTACATTAAAGATAGATGTGCCTAAAATATCGCTAGGCATTAAATCTGGTGTAAACTGAATACGACTAAAATTGGTTTTTAATGTCATAGCAAATAGCTTAGCAGTTACCGTTTTTGCAATGCCAGGAACACCCTCTATTAAAACGTGACCATCTACAAGAAGTGATACAATTAGTAATTCAACAAAACGATCTTGGCCAATGATTACCTTTGAAAGTTCTGCTTTAATACTATTAACAGCATTTTTTAAATCTTCTAATGGTATTCTGTTATAAAAATTAATGTCATTATTTTCTTCCATTTGCTTTTACTTTAAATTCTTCAATAGTAGTGTTTAATTTTTTAAGTTCTTCGTTTGTTATGTTTGGTTGATTTGTTAGTTGCTCTATGTAAGAAAACAGTTCTTTTACCTCATCTTTAGTGTGAAAGCTTCTTGCTGCAATGCTATTGTAAAAATCATCATTCTTTTCTAGAGTATTTACATAAAACTTAGATCTTATGTACTCCATAAAAAAGTTTATTTTGTGTTCGGTAATTTCTTTTTGTCTACTTTTTTCATAATACATATCAGCAATGGTACGAGTAAATGCAAGGGTTTGATTTTTTAAAGGAGTTACAATGGGTATGGCACGTTGTTTTCTTTTTCCTTCAAAAAACACATAAAATAATACACCTATTAAAACAATATAGTACGCCCATTTTAGCTCTTTGGCACTTAGAAAAATACGCATAGGAGAGGTGTAAAACGTTTTTCCAGTTTTATGATGGTTATCTACATAAATGTTTTTAGAATTGTCTAGATAAGATAGTAAACCAGAAGTATGGTTTGTGTTATTATTGTTTTCTAATATAAAATAATTGGTAAATGCAATGGGGAAAGTGCTAAGGATTATAGTTCCTTTTCCATAATTTTGTTTAATTACATTAGCGTTTTTAACAGATATGGTTTCAAAATTATCTATAACACCTAGAACAGTTGTTTTTAAAGTATCTATTTTATGAAAATAACTAAAATTAGATTTTTTACTAAAAATAATAGGCTCATCGGTTTTTATATGTGGATTTACCAATTGCATATAAAAATTATGTTGAATGTCATCACTATATAAAATTCTTGTTTCAAACTCTAATTCATCTGGTAAACTCTGTCCAAAGGATGAACCAGCTAGAAATAGTGTGTTTCCTTTGGCAGTCCATTCTAGTAATTCTTCAACTTCTGTTTTGTCTAGCTTTAAATCGTTATTTAGTAAAAAATATGTTCCCGAAATAGAATCATTCTGTTTTAAATATTCATATGGAGGTCTAAAAACAGGAATCATTTTATCTCCAAACCGTTGCTCCATAAGATCATTGAGTACTTTGGTGCCGTATGGAATTTTGTGGTGTGTAGCAAAGGACGGAAACCAATTCACCTCTTTAGGCTTGTTATATTCCAACGCCATAAATATGACCAGTGTAATTACCGCTAATATTATGTATATACCTCCCTTTTTTATCACGATTTTGTTATTGTGTTTTGTAGTTTAATAAACTCAGTGGCAGCTTTTTTATATTTTAACTCATCAATTACAAAACCACCATACCAAACATAATCATATAACCTAGTAATGGTATAAAAAGAATCTGAAAGGTTAGAATTTTTTAATTCTTGTTGATAATCATCATTTGTTTTTTGTAATTGCCAATCTATAAGCTCTTTCTCACTTAATGTTTTTAAAATGTACAAGTAATAGTAGCGTATGGCCAACCTATAATTTTTATCTTCTAAGGCTTCTTTTATAAGTTGCTGTATATCTTCATTTTTAATGATATGTTCTTCTTCAGATAATGTAACTATGTTTTCATTCTTTTTAGATAATGATATATTTTGCATATTAGCTTTTAAAAAGAATTTTATTAGGATAAAAATAAGAATACCTAATAATACGTATGGTATTATCCTTAAAAAAGATGCTAAGAATCCTACAGCTTTTTCTGCACCAAAAAGCCACTGAAAAAAACGTAACCAATATGAGTACAACCAGTTTTTAAAATCTTGCCACCAAGAATTATCAACTTTTTCTAAACTATAATCATACTTAGAATTTTCTTTATACGGTTGTAGATCTTCTTTTGTTATTTTCTTTACAGAAATAGGTGCATCATCATACTTTACTGTTGTGGAATCTTGAAAACCCCAAGCAGATGTTGAAAAAGTGATACCTAAAAGTAATAAAAAAAGAAGTTTCTGCATTTTAAAGCTTAGAAGAGTTTCCTAAATTTTGAATACGTTCCATTGTGCCTGTTAAGTTCTTTTTTTCATTTAAATCAAAGTAAATAATAGCTCCAGCTACTACAGAAATAATACTTAATAAATATTGAAACAAGGTGCTTAGCATATTAAGTATTACACTAACGGGGTCAACAATGTCATTCATCATATTTTCCGGATCTATTTCACCTGAGAAAATTCCCATTTTCGCATAAGTGTATATTGCTGCCGGAATATTAAAAGCATAGCCAGCTACCATAACAATGATTGTGATTATAAGTAAATATGCAAAAGTAATCCACCAATGACCATTAACTAAAGAAAAGCTGTCACTAAAGGCTTCCGTAGCTCCTTTTTTATTGAATATTAAAATGCTATATGAAAGGGATAATGGTACAAATAGATAAATGCCAGGAATTACACAAAACATTAAACCAAATACCAAACAAATGCCTACTAAGAATGATAACCCTATAAATTTCCAAAGATTTTTATACACATCAGACTTTATTTCAGAATAATTAGTTGTTCCGTTATTATCAATATAGTTTTTTATATAGTGTAAAGTTACTGATTGTGATATGGCATAGGCAATTATCATTGAAGCAATTAATAATAAACCAGCTATTAACATTAAAAATGGATTGTAAAAATCATTAGAACGTTCTATGGTAAAATTCATTAATCCTTTAAAGGCGTACATATAGAAAGCTGTAGAAAGTAGTAAAGCAACAATATAAGGGCCTGCAATTTTAAAAAATGTAGTAAAAAAAGGTTTGAATTGTGTACGTAAAAAAGCAAATGTGTCTCCTAATATTTCTCCTAACTCCCTTTTCTTTTTAAATTCTATGTAATTGTCTTTATGCATATTTGTTCTGTTTATGTAGTTTATATGGGTATATAACGAAATAAAATACAATTAATGCTAATGAGCTGGCTATGATTAATATTGCCAACCAATCTGGCATTTCTGTATGTCTGGTAACATAACCTTCTAGAAAACCAGCTATAATGAAAAAAGGTACTGTTGCCAACATAATTTTCAACCCATTTATTGTTCCTTTCTTAAATGATTCTAATCTAGAGTATGTATCTGGAAATAGTATGCCTTTGGCTAAGACTAAGCCTGCACAGCCTGCTATAATTATTACCGATATTTCTATGGTTCCGTGTATCCATATGGTTCTGGCAGATTCCCAAAGCAGTCCTTTTTCATAAAACATATATTGAAAACTACCTAGCATTATTCCGTTTTGCATCATTATAAACAATGAACCAACGCCAACCAAAATACCATAAATAAATGCCATTATAGCCACTTTTATGTTGTTTATGGTAATGCCTAAAAACATATGAAATTCTCCTTGTTGTTTGTAAACGGCCATAGGATCATTTTTTTCTATGTTTTCTAAAGTCATATTTACATAACCATCACCTAAAAAAGAGCGAACAAAGTCCCCTTCATTGGCTGCAGAAAAGGCACCAACCATAGTAAAAAAAGCAAAAACTAGAAAAGAAATCAGTAATTCTCGTTGATGAAAGTAAAATAATGTTGGAAATTCCGTTTTCCAAAAGGAGATAATCCTGTTTTTTGACTCTTTTTTGGTCTTATATATTTTTTGATGGGCTTCAGAAGCTAATGCATTTAAAAAAAAAGAAGTGTTGCTGCCAGGGTAAAAAGTCTTTGCATAGCTAAGGTGATCGGTAATTTCGATATACAAATCTGACAATTTGTTTGGGTCAATTTCCGTTTTCTTTGCCAGGACACTTTCAAAAGTAGTCCATTTGTCTTTATTTTGCTTTACAAAGGCAGCTTCTCGCATTGGCTTTTAAGATTTATATCAAAGAAACTAAAATATGAATGAAATTCAAATAGAAACTGCTCAAAATATTAGCATTAATCAAAATGCTGCACATTTGGGTGATAGAATGCTGGCTTATATAATAGACAGTATCATTATTTGGGTTTATTCCATACTTATGATACTATTGTTGGTATATATGGACATAGATTTTGAAAATATGTGGTCTTTATATCTTTTGGTAATGTTGCCTTCTTTTTTGTATTATGTATTGCTAGAGACGTTTATGAACGGCAAAACCATTGGAAAGACACTAATGTCCATTAGGGTTGTAAAAGTTGATGGTTCTAAACCAAATTTTTCTAGTTATTTTATTAGATGGATTATGCGACTTGTAGATGTGGTTTTGTCCACGGGGGGTATAGCTGTACTTACTATTTTATTAAGAGGTAATGGGCAGCGTTTGGGAGATATTGCTGCAGGCACAACCGTAATAACGGAAAAAAGAAAAATTAAGCTTCAAGATACTATGTTGGTTCAATTTCCAAAAGATTATAAACCAACTTTTCCACAAGTAACTGTTTTTAAAGATTCTGAGATGCAAACCATAAAAGAATTGTATCGCTTAGCTAGGGCAAATGGAGATCATAATGTAATTGTTAGTCTTTCCAATAAAATTAAAGAAGTTACAAACATTGTAACAGATAAAACACCGTTAGAGTTTGTAGACATTGTTGTAAAGGATTATGTATATTACACACAAGAATTATAGTAAATGTTTTATTTTGTAATAGATATTTTAGGAACAATAGCATTTGCTATTTCTGGTGTTTTAGTAGCAATGGATAAGAAATTAGACCCATTTGGAGTATTTATTATCGCATTTGTTACTGCAGTAGGTGGTGGTACACTTAGAGATATTTTATTAGGGAGTACGCCAGTAGTTTGGATGCAAGAGTCTGTGTATGTCTATACTATTTTGACTACCGTGATATTAGCTATAATTTTTAGAAGGCAATTAAAGTATTTGCGAACCTCCTTGTTTTTGTTTGATACAATAGGAATTGGATTATATACACTGGTAGGAGTAGAGAAGGGAGTTATTGCAGAGTTAATGCCAATTATGTGTGTAGCATTAGGTACTATGACTGCTTGTTTTGGAGGTGTTATTCGTGATATATTATGTAATGAAATACCCGTTATATTTAGAAAAGAGGTATATGCTACTGCCTGTATTTTAGGAGGGTTTAGTTATTTTTTATTAATTCAATTCCCTATAAAAACTACTTATGTGCACATTGTATGTATTCTAGTTGTAATTGTAATACGATTGTTGGCTGTAAAATTTAAAATTACATTACCTACCATATATAATTCAAAGGCATAAGTAAATATTGTTTATTAAGTTTTTCATTTAATTACTTCAGCTTTTATGATAAAAATATTTTGTTTTGGCCAGTCACCAGAGTCCACAGGTTGTTTGTTAATTATGTCAACAACATTCATTCCTTCAATTACTCTTCCAAAAGGAGTATAATCGCCATCTAAATGATATGATCCTGGTTTGGTAACCACAATGAAAAACTCATAAGGAGATGCTAATTTATGTGGGTTGTCATTTTCGCTACTAGGCATAGATATAGTTCCTCTATGGTGTTTATGTCCTTTTCTTGTGTCTGGAGGCAGTAAATACCTGCCTATTTCTCTTCTCTTTTTTGAAGTTTCAATATTATCAGCATTACCACCTTGAATAATAAAGTTTTTAACTACTCTATGAAAATAAGTACCATCAAAATATCCTTTTTTTGTTAAGTATATAAAATTAGCTTTGTGGTATGGTACATTGTCATATAGTTCCAATGTAAAACTCCCCAAATTGGTGGTTATTTTTACAGTGTTCTCTTTTAATGTTTTATTGTAATTAAAGAAAAATTCTATTGCATTTTCTTCAGTTAGTATAAACTTCTCTTCTTTTTTATTGATTTTTGTACTATCTATGGAAATAGAATCTTTTTTAATCTCAATTTTTTGTGTGGTTTCTGTTTTCTTTTTTTGGTTAGAATTACAGCTAGCAGCTAAAATTAATATAAATAATAAATAGTAAGATAATATATTTGAATTCATGAATTATGATGATTTTATCAAGCGAATATCAAAAATAAAAAATCTTCCCTTACTAGGTGAAGAATCTCATAATAAAATGGCACCTTCAATACGACTTGAAGAATTGCAGAAAATAAATCAAAAAAGAATCCTTGCTAAAAAGGCAGGCGTAATGATACTTTTTTACCCTACAAATGAGAGGGTTACAAACATACTTTTAATGTTGCGAAAGACTTATAATGGAGTACATTCTAACCAAGTTAGTTTTCCTGGAGGTAAAGTAGAAAAAAAAGATAAAAATTTATTAGACACAGCATTACGAGAAACTTTTGAAGAAGTTGGTGTGCCGCCAAGTAGGGTAAAAGTGATAAAGGAATTATCATCAATATATATACCTCCAAGTAATTTTGAAGTTCAGCCTTATGTTGGTTTGTATGTAAATCCATCACCATTTGTAATAGAAGAAGCGGAGGTAGCGTCTTTAATAGAAGTTTCTTTGTCAGACTTTATGGACGATAAAAAAATCATCACTAAAAATTTAACAACATCTTATGCAAAAAATATAGATGTACCAGCCTTTAAATTAAATGGTTATGTGGTGTGGGGGGCAACAGCTATGATTATGAATGAATTAAAAGAGATGTTAAAACAACTATTATAGCTTTATAAATTTGTAAATTTGACAACAGAATAATAGCTATGAGCTTATTTAAAGAAAATCCTTTTGGTCACATATTGTTTCTAAAGAAATGGCTAATTCGTATTGCGGCTGTAATAACGTACCGTAGATACAAAGGATTTAACAAACTAGAGATTGAAGGATCTCAAATTATAAGGGATTTACCAGATACAGGAGTTCTTTTTGTATCTAATCACCAAACATATTTTGCAGATGTGGTGGCTATGTTTCATGTCTTTAATGCAAGTCTTAGTGGTAGAAAAGACACTATCAGTAATATAGGTTATATATGGAATCCTAAACTTAATATGTACTATGTGGCAGCTGCAGAGACTATGAAAAAAAGTCTTTTGACTAAAATTCTTGCATATGCTGGATCTATTAGTATTCAAAGAACATGGAGGGCAGACGGGCAAAATGTAAATCGTCAAGTAAAAATGAGCGATATTTCTAACATAGGTACCGCTTTGGAAGACGGTTGGGTAATAACTTTTCCGCAAGGAACAACCACACCTTGGAAACCATTACGAAAAGGAACAGCACATATTATAAAAAAATATAGACCCATTGTTGTACCAGTTGTTATAGATGGATTTAGACGCTCTTTTGATAAAAAGGGATTACGTATTAAGAAAAAAGGTATTTTACAATCTATGGTAATAAAAGAACCTTTAGATATAGATTATGAAAATGAATCTTTTGAATCTATTATTGAAAAATTAGGCTATGCAATAGAGCAGGATTCTTCATTTTTAAAAGTAATATCTAAAGCAGATTTAAAAGCCTTAGAGGAAGAAAACAAACTAAGGAAATGGAAGTTATAATTTTTTTACTAAACTTCCATTCGTTTTAATTCCCTGTAATTTCTAGTTAATTTTTTTATTAACAAGCCATATAATAGAAAATAAACTAAACCAACAAAAATCGTCATTATAATACCTGCTATTATAAAACTGATTGCAAATATTGTTCTTAGTTTTTCTTCTGTTAATCCATCAGGAATTTTCTCTTTGTATAAAACTGATAACATATCTGGATTAAAATAAACACTAACAGCCATTAATAAAATAGTTAAAAATATCATAGAAAGGCTATAAATAACATAGTGTTTTACGGTTTTTCTAGTTCTTAAAATATTTTTCATTAATGTTTTAGCATTATCTAAAACAGAGATTTCTTTATATCTTTTATAAAATTGATACATAAAGTAAAAAATAATAAGATATTGAAAAATGGTTAACCAAATAAACAGATTATTACCGTAATAAATTTCCGTATGGTTAGTTCTCACGCTTGGTATTAATAATAGTAAATTTGGTAGTATAAATTCTAAAATACTAATAATAAAAATCCATTTAACTATAGAAGAAGATTTCTTCCATATCATTTTGTAAATATCATTATATGACAACTTAGGAAGTTCATCTCCTTTTTTTTGCCAATCTTTTTTTAAGATTTCCAATTCATCCATATATTCAAGGATTTAAAATGGTTTTTAATTTGTTCTTTATTCTATTCATCTTTACTCTTGCATTTACTTCAGAAATACCTAGTGTTTCAGATATTTCAGTGTAATTTTTATCTTCTAGGTAAAGAAAAACTAAAGCTTTGTCTATATCTCCTAATTGTTTTACGGCTTTGTACATTAATTTTAGTTGTAATTCTTGTGTTTCGTCATACTCGTCTGCTTTAATCTTATAAATTATTGAGTCATAGTTTTGGGTGTCCAACTTTCTTTTAGACTTTCTGTATAATGTAATAGCTGTGTTTAAGGCTACTCTATACATCCAAGTACTTAGTTTTGAGTCTCCTCTAAACTTAGGATATGCTTTCCATAGTTGTATTGTAATTTCTTGAAACAAATCATTATGAGCATCCCTGTCATTTGTATATAAACTACAAACTTTGTGAACAATGTTTTGATTGTTCTGTAGTTCTGTTACAAATACATATTCTAGGTCTTTACTCACGTTTAGTTGGTAGTTGTATTTATTAGTAACTTATAGTATTGTTTTGTTACAGTTATTTAAAAATTATTTTCTAGGATGAAAATCTGCAATGACTTGTGCTAAATGAGTTCTGTCTAAATGTACATATATTTCAGTTGTTGTAATGCTTTCATGACCTAACATTTGTTGTATGGCACGCAAGTCTGCACCATTTTCTAATAGATGCGTTGCAAAAGAATGACGTAATGTATGCGGACTAATGGTTTTTTTAAGGCTTATTTTTTCTGCCAATTGCTTTACAATGGTAAAAATCATAGCTCTGGTTAATTGCTTACCTCTTCTATTTAAAAACAAAACATCTTCAAAACCCTTTTTAATACTAATGTGGTTTCTAATATCATCTTTATATAAGTTAATATACTTTTTATTTATTTCACTAATGGGTACAAAGCGTTGTTTGTCTCCTTTTCCATTAACTTTAATAAAGTCTTCGGCAAAGAATAAATCAGATAATTTAAGATTAATTAATTCAGATACCCGTAAACCACAGCCATAAAGAGTCTCTAGCATAGCTCTATTACGTTCCCCTTCTGGTTTAGATAGGTCTATTGCTGTAATAAGATTGTTAATTTCTTCTTCAGAAAGTGTATCGGGTAATTTTCGTCCTATTTTTGGAGATTCAATTAAATCCATAGGATTATCTTTTCGGTAATCCTCAAAGATTAAATAATTAAAAAAACTTTTAAGTCCAGATATAATCCTTGCTTGTGAGCGTGGATTTATATTTTTGGCAATTTCATATATGAATTTTTGTGTTGTTTCCTGTGTTATAGTAACTGGAGTTTCTGTACTATTTTTTTGTGTTAAAAAAAAAATAAGCTTTTCTATGTCTAATGTGTAGTTTTCAACTGAATTAGCAGAAAGCCCACGTTCAATCTTTAAATAGTGCTGATAATCAGTTAGTGCCTGTTTCCATTTCATATAGATTAAAATTAGGTTAATAATTTGGAAAAAAAAAGAAAGTTTATTTACATCATATTTACGTTAGTTTACATCATCAACATATAATTATGCAACAAATGTTGTGAATAAAACAAAATGTTGTTTTACTTTTGCAACTTAATTATAAACTAAAAATTAATTTATGAAAAAATTATTTATTGTAGCTATCACAGCTTTAGGTTTTACATTTGCAGCACAAGCACAAGATGTAACATCTGCTAATGGAGGTTTTGAAAACGGTGATGTTTTTATTTCAGGTTCTGTTGGTTTTGGGTCAGAAAAAACTGGGGATTTAAGTAGCAATGTTTTTAATATTGCTCCAAAAGTAGGATTTTTTGTATCAGAAAACATTGCTGTAGGTGCACAAATTGGCTATACTTCTTATAAAAATGAGAATGATGGTACTGATGTACTTGATACAAATGAATTTTCTGCTGGTGTATTTGGTAGATACTACTTTACACCAATGAGTCAATTTTCTGTATTTGCAGAATTAGGAGTTGACTTAAATTCAGGTAAAGACAAATTAAATGATTCTAAGTATAATGGATTTGGTTTAGACTTTGCTCCAGGTATTAGCTATTTTGTATCTAACAACTTCGCTATTGAAGCTTCAATAGGTGTTTTAGGATATTCTACTTCTAAACCAGATTTTGATGGTGCTGACTCAACTAACAATTTTAATCTTGGTTTAAATTTAAACGACGTTCTTTTTGGAATTGTTTATAAATTCTAAATAAACCATAATAATAATAATAAAGGTTGTCTAATTTTAGGCAACCTTTTTTTGTTTCTACTTTTTTGAATTACTATTAAACTTTTTAAAAGAAATAAGAGTTGTAGAAAGTTAGATTAAAATTATACAATTGACTAGAATAATAGGTTTTAAGGCGGATGGTTATACTACATTTCTTAGAAGAAAACGTTAGTATTGAGCCAGATTCACATTATAAATATTTTATCTTTAAGGGAGTATTATTCTGACAAAGCAGTCCTTGGGTTTTGTATAAGTTTTGCTTTACATTTTTAATTTTATCATTGTTATAATAGTAATAAAAACTTTCTTTATAGATGACTTTTTATTTTTTTTATTACATTTGCACTTAATTTATTAATCGAAATTTTAAAAATTAATTTATGAAAAAATTATTTATTGTAGCCATCACGGCTTTAGGTTTTACATTTGCTGCACAAGCACAAGATGCTGCAACAGGTCAAACTGCAGAAGGTAAATGGTTAATTGAAGCTAATACAGGTTTCGGCGCTGCAAGTCCAGCTAACACTTCTTTTGGATTGTCATCTTCTGATGGTAACAGTAATTGGTCTATTGGAGCTGAAGGTGGTTACTTTGTTGCTGATGATTTAGCTGTAAAGGTTGGTTTAGGTTACTCAGGTATTTCTGTAGGTGATATTGATTCAAATTCTTTCAATTACAAAATTGGAGCAAAATATTATATATCAAGTATGATTCCTGTACAAGTAGATTATGTTGGTTCAAGTGTAAAAGATGCAGAAGAAAACGCTAGCTATTTAGGCTTACAAGGTGGTTACGCTATTTTCTTAGGAGAAAACGTTAGTATAGAGCCAGGTCTACGTTATAATTTATCTTTAAATGAAGATTATTCTGATAAAGGAATACTTGAATTCCGTATTGGTTTTGCTTTACATTTTTAAAAAAACCTTAATTTATAAAATTGAAAGACTGCCTTTTCAGGCAGTCTTTTTTTATACATAATATTTAGTATTTTTACAGTATGAAACTATTTATCATCAATGGTTCTAATCTAAATCTATTAGGAAAAAGAGAGCCTACAATTTATGGTTATACTACATTTCTTAGAAGAAAACGTTAGTATTGAGCTAGTTCTACGTTAAACTTACCTTTAAATAATGATTATTTTTATAAAGGAATCCTTAAATTTTGTGTAGGTTTTGATTTATATTTATAATTATTACATTTGTATTTAATTTATTAATCAAAATTTTAAAAATCAATTATGAAAAAAGTATTTATTATGGCTATTGCTGCTTTAGGTTTTACATTTGGAGCACAGGCGCAGGAGGGACTTAGTGCTGGTATAAATTTAGGTCTTCCAGTAGGCGATGCTGGTGATGTTTCAGGGTTTAATGTTGGTGCAGATTTTTCTTATTTAAGTGAGATTTCTGATGATTTTTTAGCTGGAGGAACAATTGGTTATTCTCATTTTTTTGGAAAAAAAATAACAGAAGGTAGCATTGAAATAGAATTTGATGATATTATGTTTTTACCTATCGCAGCTTCAGGAAAATATATGGTTTCAGAAGATTTTTCAATTGGAGCAGATTTAGGATATGCTTTAGGTCTTAAAGATGGAGTAGACGGAGGATTTTATTATCGTCCAAGAGTTGCTCATAAAATAGCAGATACAATTGAATTGAATCTTTCTTATTCAGGTATTAGTGTAGATAATGGTACTTGGTCTACATTAAATCTAGGAGTTATGTTTCAGTTGTAAGAACAGCTAAAATAAAATTGTAAGAGGAAGTCATATGGCTTCCTTTTTTTATACATAATATTTAGTATTTTTACAGTATGAAACTATTTATCATCAATGGTCCTAATCTAAATCTATTAGGAAAAAGAGAGCCTACAATTTATGGTAATACAACATTTGTAGAATATTTTTCACATTTACAACTTACATATAAAAATGTGGAGTTAAGTTATTTTCAATCTAATATAGAGGGTGAAATTATTGATAAAATACAAGAGGTTGGTTTTTCATACGATGGTATTATTTTAAATGCTGGTGCATATACACATACATCTATTGGTATTGGAGATGCAATTAAAGCAATAGAAACATCAGTTGTAGAAGTTCATATCTCCAATACGTTCTCTAGAGAGGAATTTCGTCATCAATCTTATATATCTCCCAATGCAAAAGGTGTAATCTTAGGGTTTGGATTACAAAGCTATGATTTAGCAATACAAAGCTTTTTAGCCTCTAAATAACTTCTGTTAATGCATAAGACATATTTTAATTGGAGTAGTGGTAAGGATTCTGCATTGGCATTGTATAAAATACAACAATCTAAAGCATATAAAGTTGATAAGTTGGTTACCTCAGTAAATATAACATATAATAGAGTTTCTATGCATGGTCTACGCTTACCATTATTAGAGGCGCAAGTAAAAGCTTTAGGATTTCCGTTACAAACTATTATGTTAGAAACAGAGGTCTCTATGACAAGTTATAATAAAATTATGAAGTCTACTATGGAAGGCTTAATAAAAGAAGGTTATACGCACGCAATTTTTGGGGATATTTTTTTGGAAGATTTAAAAAAATACAGAGAAGAAAAATTAAAAGAAGTGGATGTTATAGGTGTTTTTCCACTTTGGAAGAAAGACACAAGCTTAGTCATAAAAGAGTTCTTAGAATTGGGGTTTAAGGCAATTACTGTATGTGTTAATGCTAAATTGTTGGATGATTCCTTTGTTGGTAGAGAAGTAGATGAAAGTTTCTTTAATGACTTACCAGAAAATGTAGATCCTTGTGGAGAGAATGGCGAGTTTCATACTTTTGTATATGATGGTCCTAATTTTACAAAAGCAGTAGAATTTACTATTGGAGAAAAGGTGCTAAAAAGTTATACGCAAAATAAGGATGGAGATAATTGCTTTAATAAAGAGAAACCACCTGCTTGGGATACTTCTTTTTGGTATTGTGACCTTTTACCTAAGTAATTTTTAAACTTAAATTCAATATAATAAAGTTTATGTCAGTCATAATGAAATTATATTGAACTCAAGTTTTTACCTAAATAATCTTTAGGGTTTATCTATAGCTTTTTTTTAATTTAAGTTTTTTGTTAAAGGTTATAATACCAGCTACCAAAACTAGTAATCCAACACCTATAAATAAAGCAGCAACGGTAATTTACCCGCCAAGAACATAAATACCCCATAAAATGGCATGCATTTTATATTCTTCATAGCTTTATTCCCAAGCGGCTAAATCAATATAGAGATATATGCCAACACCAATTATGACGGCACAAAAATAGAGGATCTAATAAGTCCTATATATGGGTTTTTAGAAGATTTTCCTGTATACATATTATTACTCATATTGTTATTGTGTTAGGTTGTTATTTAATTAGAAGTTGTTTTTGTACTAAGGATAACTCCAGAAAATGTTTGATTTTTTAAATCAAATCCTTGTAAAACACTTTGTTTTAAATTTTTAATGAACATTTAATGGTTTCTGTAGTAAAATCAATGTCATTAATGTCTTTGCTTGCATCTTGTTTAAAATCTGTATCAAAGGTTTTGTGTGTTTTTAACCATACAATAACCGCTTCAATTTTTTCTATTTTTAACTAAGTATAGCCTTTTTTAACAATTTTGTTATTTTCCATAAGATTCAAAGATGAATAAAAATTGTATCCAGCCTGTGGATTTTTAATTAGTTCTTTGTTTTTTTCGTATGACTTAGGACTTTCTATTCCTTTGTTTGCTTCAATTGTAATAGCGATAGTAATACCAATAAAAATAATGGTAAGAATGGCATTAAATAATAAAATCTTTTATGATAGGTACGAACTTTTGGTTCTAATTTTAGTTTAGCTTTTTCATTTTAAAAAAAACTTTCAATTCTATCTGTCCATTGTACTGGAGGGATTTCAGTATTTGTATTAGTACAATGTAAAACACCACTTACTTTATTGGTTACAAGGGTGCTTAATCCAGATTCTATTGTTTTTTGATAAAATACCATCTCTAAGCAATTGTCTTTACCACAATTTGGACATATTGTGGATAATTGCTTTGTTGTTATAGGGGTAAAAATATCTTTGTAATAATATATTAGTATATTGTAAGTTGTTGAATTCTATGCAAATAGATAGGAAAGATGTAATTTTAAAACCCCTTAATTCAGGGGTTCTAAATATTTTTTATCAATATAAAATGTGCCAAAGGGTAGTAAAGAAGCTATAAAAAGAATTGCAAATCTTTTTACTCCCCATTTTTGTTGTTGACATACAAAAACAGCTAAAATAACATATGCTATAAATAACATACCATGCGCATTGCCAATGTAAATATTAGGTTCTTTTATGTCTGCTAAATATTTTAAGGGCATACCTACACCAAATAAAAGTAAATAGGATATTCCTTCTAGTATTGCCGTTATTTTAAAAGCTTTAAGCATAGTTCTTTAATTTAAAAAAAGCCTGAAATCTAAGATTATTACATACTTAAATTTTAGGCATTTGTTTTCACAGTAATGATTAACTGTATTATAAGTGTATTACCTCATCATAAGCATCTGCTACAGCTTCCATAACAGCTTCGCTCATAGTTGGGTGTGGGTGTATTGCTTTTAGTATTTCATGACCAGTGGTTTCTAGTTTACGAGCAACAACTGCTTCAGCAATCATATCTGTTACGCCAACACCAATCATATGACAACCTAACCACTCACCATATTTAGCATCAAAAATAACTTTTACAAAACCATCTGGAGTGCCGGAAGCTTTTGCTTTACCACTAGCAGAGAAAGGGAATTTTCCAACCTTAAGTTCAAATCCTTTTTCTTTAGCTTGCTTTTCTGTTAAACCAACAGAAGCAATTTCTGGAATACAGTACGTACAACCAGGTATGTTACCATAATCAATTGGATCTACGTGTAAACCTGCAATTTTTTCTACACAAAGTATACCTTCTGCAGAAGCAACATGTGCTAAAGCTGGACCAGGAGTAACATCTCCAATTGCGTAGTAACCTGGTATGTTAGTTTGGTAATAATCATTTACCATAATTTTATCTCTATCCGTAGCAATACCTACATCTTCTAGACCAATGTTTTCAATATTGGTTTTTATACCAACGGCAGATAAAACAATGTCTGCCTGTATTATTTCTTCTCCTTTACTAGTTTTAACATATACTTGTACGCCATTACCTTCTGTATCTACTTTAGTAACTTCTGATGCTGTCATTATTTTTACCCCAGCTTTTTTAAAGCTACGTTCTAATTGCTTAGACACATCTAAATCTTCTACAGGAACAATATTAGGTAAATATTCTACAACAATGACTTCTGTACCAATTGAATTGTAAAAGTATGCAAACTCCATACCTATGGCACCACTACCAACAACAACTAATTTTTTAGGTTGCTCTTTTAAAGACATTGCTTCTCTGTAACCAATAATTTTTTTACCGTCTTGTGGCAAACTAGGTAATTCTCTACTACGTGCACCAGTTGCAACTATAACGTGATCTGCACTATATTCTGTTTCTTTACCATCAGCATCTTTAACAGATACTTTTTTACCAGACTTTAAAGTACCGTAACCGTTAATGACTTCAATTTTATTTTTTTTCATTAAAAACTGAACTCCTTTACTCATACCTTCAGCAACACTACGACTACGATTAACAATAGCGCCAAAATCTTTATCTACGTTTTCAGCATTTAAACCGTAATCTGATGCGTGTTTTAAATAGTCAAAAACTTGAGCAGATTTTATTAATGCTTTGGTAGGGATACAACCCCAATTTAAACATACGCCACCTAAATTTTCTTTTTCTACTATAGCTGTTTTCAAACCTAATTGAGAAGCTCTAATAGCAGTTACATAACCACCAGGGCCACTACCTAAAACAATAATATCGAAATTGCTCATATTTATATTTTTTTGATAACTAATTTTGAAGACACAAATGTACAAAACCAATTAGCAATTTTATAATTTATCAATTTTAAAAATTAGGATATGTAGACCGTAATGTATTTTGATGAAATTTTGAAATTTGGACTTGTTTTACTTTTTAAATTTCTTCTTATTAAATGAGTCAGATTCCCCTATGGGTATAGAAAGTGATATCCATTTAGACCCTTTTAGCATTCTACCAACATAAGCTATTTGTGCTACGTGACCAGCGTAATGTGCTAATTGCCGATTAATGGCCTGTAGAACAGAGTGCTCTTCATTACGTATTTTTATTTTTTGATTAAAATTGGCATTATTTATACTTTCTAATGTAGAAAAAACACAATCCCAACCTTTGTTCCAAGCAACAATCATTTCGGCTTTTGAGGTATAAGGTTGTGTAAATTCATTTTCTCTATTGCGCCAAGGCTTCTCTCCATCTTCAGAAAAAAAATTAGTCCATCTGCTTAACATATTACCAACCATATGCTTAACAATAATGGCAATACTGTTGTCTGCTTCTCCATACGTCCAATGAATGTCGTTATCAGAAAGTTGATCAAATGTTTTTTCGCCCATAACTTTACTTCGTTTAAGCTCAAATAATATACTTGCCATATACTCCTCTGCAAAATTCATATTTTGTAGTTTTTATCATTTTGTTGGTGTAAATTTTAATGCTGCTCCATTAATACAATGTCTTTCACCTGTTGTTTGTTTAGGGCCATCGTTAAAAACGTGGCCTAAGTGCCCTCCACAAATGGCACAATGTTCTTCTGTACGTTTAACTCCAATTTTGTACTCTACGTCAAAAGCAACATTGCCTTTTATAGGACGATCAAAACTAGGCCAACCAGTACCTGATTTAAACTTGTGTTCACTCTTAAATAAAGGTGTGTCACAGGCAGCACAACTATATATTCCTTTTTCTTTTATATTCAATAAATCACTAGTAAAAGCCTTTTCTGTGCCTGCTTTCCTTAGTATTTCATATTGTAAGGGTGTTAATTGTGCTTTCCATTCAGCATCCGTTTTTTTTACTTTGCTGATTTTATTTTTTTTAAAATTGTTTTTTTTCTCTTGTGAATTTCCGTTACAACCAATAAGTAATGTTAAAAAACAAAGGCTAACTATTTTTTTATACATAAAAATCTATTTTTGGTTATTGCAATTTAGTCGGTTTACAATATAATTCCTATCAAGTAAATAAAAAAACCTCCATTCTCAATGATTGAAAATGGAGGCTAAATATATGTCTAGTATATCTATATCTAATCTATTGTAGTACGTACAATGTCAGTTTCTTTAACACCTAATACCCCCATTACATCTGTAATGTTGTTTTTATTTAATTTTCCACTTGCTTTTTCAGCTGGTAGGATTGCAATCCTAAAGATTTGATTATCTGTATCACCATAGGTAAGGGTGTTTAAGTTAAAATCAGCTTCTAAAAAAATAGTTGTGTCTAAAAAAGTATGTTCATAATTATACTGTAATATACCTTGATCTAATAATCTGGTTTGTGGTAATAAGCGCCATATGTCAACAGCTTCACCATTATTATCTTCTTTCTGATCCCATAGTATATAGACTAAAACAACATCAGATTCAAAAATTTCTATATCATTTGCACCATTTGGAAACTTGTAGTAAAGAGAATATTCATTGTCTGGTGTAAAATCACCTTCAATTTCATAAATATTTCCTGTTATGTTTACACCATCTATTCCGTCTCTTCCATCCAATCCATCGCTTCCACTACATGCGGTTAAAATAAGTGCTAATATCAATCCTAAGGTAAAAGTAATTTTTTTCATATTATTTAATTTAATTCGTTTGCTTTTTAATATTTCAAAAAGCGTTCCACTTTTTAATTTTTACTATTTTAAGTAAAGAAATAACATTTATGTGTGATATTTTAAACACATAGAATATTTTTGTATTTTTAAAACGCATTAAACACAATTACTATTATGAAAAAAACAATATTAATACTAACTATTTTTATAGCAGTTTCTGCTTGTAAGGTGAATCCATTTACAGGTAAGAAGATGTTAAATATGTATCCGAACAGTCAAATTTTTCCAACAGCATTTGCTCAGTACAATCAGTTTTTAAATGAGAATAAAACAATTGAAGGTACTGCAGATGCTAGAATGATAACTAATGTTGGGCAACGAATAGCTGCAGCGGCAGAACGTTGGTTAACAGCTAATGGTTACCCAGGTTATTTAAATGATTATAAGTGGGAATATAATTTGGTAGATGATAAAACAGTGAATGCTTGGTGTATGCCTGGCGGTAAAATAGTTTTTTACACAGGAATACTACCTATTTGCAAAGGGGAAACAGGAGTAGCTGTGGTTATGGGGCATGAAGTAGCGCATGCGTTAGCAGATCATGGAGCACAAAGGATGTCAGCAAGTACTTTTCAACAACTAGGTGCAGTTGCTGGTAATGTTTTAATTAAAGACGATAAAGTGAGAAACACATTTAATCAGGCCTATGGCGTAGGTTCACAAGTTGGTGTAATGTTACCATTTAGCAGAGGGCATGAAACGGAGGCAGATAGAATAGGATTGCAAATTATGGCTATAGCTGGTTACAATCCAGATGAAGCTGCAGAGCTTTGGAAAAGAATGAAAGCTAATAGTGGTGGTCAATCACCACCAGAGTTTATGAGTACGCATCCATCTAATGATACCAGAATTAATAACCTTACACAATGGGCACCGTTGGCAAAAGCAGAAGCTAGAAAATTTGGAGTTACTTCTTTTAAGTAATATTAATTTAAAAGTAAAGTTCATTTATAATTGTATATTAGGGCTGTTCAAATAAAATGAGCAGCTCTAATTTTTTTTGTATGGCAAATATTACATTATTAAAAGGAAGTAAAAAACTATTAAATGCTTGGGCATTTTATGATTGGGCTAATTCTGTTTATAGTTTAGTAATAGCGTCTGCTATTTTTCCAATTTTTTATGGAGCACTTTTTAGAGCTGCAAATATAGAAAAGATTACCATTTTTGGAGGAGAAATAGCCAGAGCACCACTTATAAGTTATACAACGTCTCTTGCATTTGTTTTTATAGCGGTTGTTACGCCTTTAATTTCTGGTGTTGCAGATTATTTAGGAAACAAAAGAATGTTTATGAAATTCTTTTGTTATTTAGGAGGAGTATCATGTATTGGATTGTATTGGTTTTCTTTGGAGAACATTTATTTTGGATTGCTTTGCTTTTTTATGGGGTTAGTTGGTTTTTGGGTAAGCTTTGCAATTAATAATTCTTATTTACCAGATGTTGCACATCCAGAACAAATGGATCGTATTAGCGCCAAAGGTTTTTCAATGGGCTATATAGGTAGTGTTATTTTATTGCTATTTAATTTGGCTATGGTTATGAAACCAGATTTTTTTGGAATAGAAACAGATGAAAATGGAGTAGCTGAATTGAAAGCAATGAAATATTCTTTTGTTACTGTTGGTATATGGTGGATTATTTTTAGCCAGTACACATTCTATTACTTGCCTAAAGGAAATAAGAAAGAAGGTGAGCGTAAGAACGTTATATTAAATGGATTTAGAGAACTTAAAGTTGTTTGGAAGCAATTAGGAGGCGAGATAAGGCTTAAGCGTTATCTTATTGCATTTTTTGTATACAGTATGGCTGTACAGACGGTAATGCTAATCGCCACTTATTTTGGTGAAGAAGAAATAGGTTGGGGGACAGACAGTGAACGTACAAATGGGTTAATTGTAAGTATTTTGGTAATACAAATTGTGGCAGTGTTGGGAGCAATGTTAACTGCAAGCGTTTCAAAAAAGTTTGGAAATATAAAAACACTCATAGGTGTAAATATTTTATGGGTAGTTATATGTATATATGCTTTTTTTATGATTACCCCTATGGATTTTTATATAGGTGCAGGTTGTGTAGGATTGGTTATGGGGGGCATACAAGCTTTATCTAGGTCAACTTATTCTAAGTTTATGCCAGAAACCACGGATACGGCATCTTTCTTTAGCTTTTATGATGTTGCAGAAAAAATTGGTATTGTAATTGGTACTTTTATTTATGGTTTTGTTGCACAAGTAACTGGTAGTATGCGTAATGCTATTGTGTTTTTAGGTATTTTTTTTGTTATAGGAGTAGTTTTGCTTTTAAGAGTAAACAAAAAGAAGAAATTAGCCTAGAAGTTTAATTTTAAACTTCTAGGCTAATTTTACATTTTGGACGGTAAAAATAATTATCCTTTAGAAACACTACCAGAACCAGATGTCTTACTTTCTACCTTTTTAGGGTTTCCTCTATACCTAATATCTCCTGATCCAGATATCTTTGCATTTATTGATTGTTTAGCAGTTACTTTAATGTCAGCAGAACCAGATACTAATGCGCTAACAAAATCAGCTTCCAAATCATAAGCAGAAATATCTCCTGATCCAGATACTCTTATGTTAAATTCTGTTGCTGTACCACTTAAATTAGTATTTCCAGAACCAGATACAGAAGCTTTTAATTCTTTTGCTTCTATGTCTAATTTAATATCTCCAGAACCAGAAATACTTGTCTCAAAATAATTGCTTACAATTTTTTTCTTACCTATGATATCCCCTGACCCAGAAAGGGATGCTGCATTAATTGTTTCTATAGGTATAGTTATAGTAATACTGCTACCTCTAGAAGGTTTTAAGTTCATTCCTTTTTTGGTTTTGATTATAAGTTTACCATTTTTAACCTCTGTTTTTATGTACTGTAGTATATTTTCTTCACCGTTTAAAGTAATTTCACCTTCTTTTCCATCAACTAATTCAACATCAAAAAAACCTGAAACCGCAATTGCTTCATAATCGTTAGTTGTCCTTGTAATAGTTACTACATTTCCGTTTCCTTTTACACGTTTTCCCCATTGTGCATTAACAGTAACAGTTAATAGTAATGCAAAACTCATTGTAAGTAATTTTTTCATTTTAATTTGTGTTTTATAGTTAGTTTTTATAGATTGATATACTTCCGTATTCTGTTGCAATATTTATAGAATTTGAGGTTTTCTGCGACCCACAATTCCCTTTGTAAAATTTTCGTGTATTTTTTATTTCTTTTACTTGAATATTACAATTATCTAAGCCTCTGATTCCTCCGTATGAGGATTTTAATTGAAAATTAAAGTTGTAAGCTGAATTGTGTCCAATTTTTATTCCTGTGTAATCAGAGTTGATATTTACGTTGCCAGCATTTTCTGTTAATTCGCCAATCTTTATGGATCCATAATCAGCAACTACATCTACATTACCATGCACTTTTCCAAACTTAACACTTATGTAGTCTCCATTCCCTTTTATGTTTTTAGCTTCTCCAATTTTAAGACTTCCATAGTCACTAGAGTATACTAAATTTTCCATTTTAGTGATGGTAGAACTGGTATAATCTGCATTTAGAGTTAAATCTCCTGCTTTATCAATTGTAAATCCAGAATAATCAGCATTTATTTTTCCACTGTTTATATAGTCTATTTGAGATTTAGATGTGTAATCAAAATTCAAATAATTGTTTCTGCCTCTTAGTTCTCCTATATCTAACCTTCCATATTTACAATTTATTTTTGTATGACCATCTATGCGGTCTAAGCTTATAGAACCATAATCATTATTTAAATCTACACTGTTTTTTATAGGGAGTTTAATGGTGTAGTTAATTTTCATATTTATATTATTATTTCTACCCCAAAACCAACTTTTATTACTTTTGTTGAAAATTGTTTTTGCAGAAACCATATTACTAGAAGTTTCAAAATCAACAGAAATGCCATCTAGTTTTTTTTGTACTTTTTCTTCATTGTTTCCACTAGTTTTAATGTGAATTTCAATTACTATCCTATTTTCATTCCAAGAAGTAATGTTTAGGTTACCATATTTGTTGTTAATTTTTAACAATGCGCTGGCAGTTACATTAAACTCTTTTTTAATAGTCTTTTCTTTTGTGTATTTTCCTTTACCATTATTGGCGGTAATGACCAACGGTATGGTAAGTAGGATTACTGTAATATATTTAAATAGTAAAGTTTTCATCATTGTATTGTTTTAAATTTTTAATTGTATCAATTTGTTCCATTACCTCTTTTACAAGGTCTATCCTAGTTTGGAAATTGGTTATAATAGCACTTAAAATTAGTTTTGTATTGCCTCCGTTTACAAGGTTCTTTTCTAATTCTAAATAGTCTTTTTCTAATTTATTTAACTGTATTAGAGTGTCATCTATAATTTGTTTGGTTTCAGGAGAATCCTCTTTTTTTAATTCTTTTATTTGTTCATCTATAAGGCTAGCAAAATAAAATTTTGTTTCTGTAACCTCAGGTGCAATTTCTGTTATCTGCTCTGTGGTTGTAGGAGTCATAGAAAAATATGAAATAGCTATTGAACATATAAATACTATAGAAGCAGCTATGAATAAAGGTTTCCAAATAAATCTTTTACTCGTTTTAAGTGCCGTTGTATTATTGGCGTCAAGCTTTTTTAGGAATCTATTTTTATGTCCTATTTCAGGTTCTTCTGTGTCAAATGTATCTTTAAGACTTATAAAGAGGCCTTCTAAGTAGTCATTTTTCATAGATATGTGGGTGTTAATTTTTTTCGTAAATTTTCTTTAGCTCTGGAAATTATGGTTCTACAATTTGCATAACTAATATTCATTATCTCACTTACTTCTTCATAATCATAACCTTCAATTAAATGTAAGGTCAAAGAAATTCTGTAATTGTCTTTTAATTGTTTTATGGCTAACATCACTTTTTGAGCCTTCTGTTCTGTTGTACCATTATCCACTGCAATACCATCATCATCTTCGACCTTGTGCATTATTCCTTCTAGGGCAACTTCATTATTTTTTAGTTGCTTTCTGTACTGTTGAATGCTATTGTTTATTACAATTCGTTTTAACCATGCCCCAAATGCTACTTCACCTTTATATGTATATAACTTTGTAAATGCACTTAAAAACGACTCTTGCATTATATCCTCTGCTTCTGAACTATGTTTTACAATTCTGTAAGCAGTATTGTACATAGCCTTGTAATACCGGTTATAGATTTCTAACTGTGCACTTTGCTTACCTTTTTTACATTGCTGTAATAGAGCATTGATATGTTCTTCTTGTTGGCTCAAAAAATGTGTTGTTTGTTCTATAGATGAAATATAAATATAATTGTTACACTTTTTTATATTCTTTCCTCAAATTGGCATAAGAATTGACTAATTATCTATATAAAATAGCTTAATTAAGCTTAAATAACATAGGCTTTAGGGTGTTATGGATAAAAATAATTAAATTTAAATAATAGATTTCTGTTTTTTTATGACAGAATGACTGAAATATAAATATGCAAGATTCAGAATTTGACAATTTGGCGCTGCAAGGCATTAATGAAGAAGCAGAGCTTATTCCATTATTGTCTCCAGAAGATGAAGAGGAAATGAACAATGAACAATTACCAGAAACTTTGCCAATACTACCATTACGAAATACGGTATTGTTTCCAGGAGTAGTAGTTCCAATAACTGCTGGGAGGGATGCTTCCATAAATTTAATCAAGGATGCCAACAATGGAACCAAGGTAATTGGTGTGGTGTCCCAAAAAGATGAAGAAACAGAAAACCCAGGTATAGATGATATCAATACTTTGGGAACGGTAGCTAGGATATTACGTGTTTTAAAAATGCCAGATGGTAATACTACAGTAATTATTCAAGGAAAAAAGAGGTTTGAAGTTGCAGAAGTCTTAACTGAAAAACCGTATATGACGGCAACTATACGAGAAACTAAGGAAGAAAGAGAAGACCAAAATTCTGAAGAATTCTTAGCTATAATAGAGTCCATTAAGGAAATGGCATTAAAAGTAATAGCAGAAAGTCCAAATATACCTAGTGAAGCTTCTTTTGCCATTAAAAATATAGAAAGCAACTCGTTTTTAATAAATTTTGTCTCCTCTAATCTTAGATTATCGGTTAAAGAAAAACAAAAACTGCTAGAAATAGAAAATTTAAAGGATAGGGCATTAGCTACCTTAAAATATATGAATGTTGAAATGCAGAAATTGCAATTAAAGAATGACATTCAATCTCGTGTGCGCAATGATATGGATCGCCAACAACGAGAATATTTCTTGCATCAGCAAATGAGAACTATTCAAGAAGAATTAGGAGGCGGAGCAACAGCAGAAGATGATTTATCTGAGCTTAGGGAGCAAGGAAAGAATAAAAAGTTTACAAAAAAAGAAAGAGAATATTTTACTAAAGAATTAAATAAAATGCAGCGTATGAACCCGCAGGTTGCGGAATATGCAATTCAAAGAAATTACTTAGACTTCTTTGTGAATCTGCCTTGGAGAGAATATTCTGAAGATAAGTTTGATTTAAAACATGCGCAAAAAATACTAGATAGAGATCATTATGGTTTAGAAGATGTTAAAAAGAGAATCATAGAATACTTGGCAGTGTTAAAATTACGTAATGATATGAAATCTCCAATTTTGTGTCTTTATGGACCTCCAGGCACAGGAAAAACATCTTTGGGGAAATCAATTGCAGAAGCATTAGGAAGAAGTTATGTGCGAATGTCTTTGGGAGGCTTGCGAGATGAGTCTGAAATTAGAGGACATCGTAAAACTTATATTGGTGCAATGCCAGGGAGGGTTTTAAAGAATATTAAAAAGGCAGAGTATTCCAATCCTGTTTTTGTATTAGATGAAATTGATAAATTATCAAACAGTCATCAAGGAGATCCATCTTCTGCAATGTTAGAAGTTTTGGATCCAGAGCAAAATAAAGAGTTCTATGATAATTTCTTGGAAATAGGATATGATTTATCCAAGGTAATGTTTATAGCAACTGCTAATAATTTAGGATCAATTCAGCCAGCGCTAAGAGATCGTATGGAAATCATAAATGTTTCTGGTTATACTATTGAAGAAAAGGTAGAAATTGCCAAAAGACATTTATTACCAAAACAATTAAAAGAACACGGTTTAACCACTAAGGATCTGAAAATAGGAAAGGCACAACTAGAAAAAATAGTTGAAGGGTATACTAGGGAGTCTGGTGTTAGATCTTTGGATAAGCAAATAGCAAAAATGGTTCGTTATGCAGCTAAATCCATTGCTACGGAAGAAGCCTATGAGGTAAAAGTGACAAATGAGATTATTGAAACTGTATTAGGTCCTGCTCGAATGGAAAGGGATAAATATGAAAACAATGATGTTGCAGGTGTAGTTACAGGTTTAGCTTGGACTAGTGTTGGAGGTGATATATTATTTATAGAGTCTATTCTATCTAAAGGTAAAGGAGCAATGAACATTACCGGAAATCTAGGAAAGGTGATGAAAGAATCTGCAACCATAGCATTAGAGTATATTAAATCTAATGCAGAATACTTTGGTATTAAAGATGAGGTTTTTGAAAAATATAATGTGCACATTCACGTGCCAGAAGGAGCAACCCCAAAGGATGGACCAAGTGCAGGGGTAACAATGTTAACTTCTTTAGTTTCTTTGTTTACACAACGTAAAGTTAAGAAAAGCATAGCTATGACAGGTGAAATTACTTTGCGAGGAAAAGTCTTGCCAGTTGGTGGTATTAAAGAAAAAATATTGGCTGCCAAGCGTGCTAGAATTAAAGAAATAATTCTTTGTGAAGATAATAGAAAAGATATTTTAGAAATTAAGGAAGACTATTTAAAAGGTCTTACGTTTCATTACGTTTCAGATATGAGTGAAGTAATAGATATAGCAGTTACAAAACAAAAAGTAAAAAATGCAAAGAAAATCTATTTATAAGGCTGTTTAGTATGTTTTAAAAATCTTTGTTTTAAGCATATAATATGAAGAAAATTACTATTGCAATAGATGGATATTCATCTACGGGAAAAAGTACAATTGCAAAACAACTAGCAAAAGCTCTAGGCTATGTATATGTAGACACAGGAGCAATGTATAGAGCGGTAACTTTATATGCTATAAGAAAAGGTTTTGTTTCAGAAACCAGTGAGCATTTTACCAAATTAATAGCAGCTTTACCAAGTGTAAACTTAAAGTTTGTGTACAATGAAGAATTGGGTTTTTCAGAAATGTTTTTAAATGATGAAAATGTAGAAAAAGAAATAAGAACATTAGCGGTCTCTAAATTAGTGAGCAAAGTAGCTGCGGTGAAAGAAGTTCGAACTAAGCTTGTAGAAATGCAAAAGGAAATGGGGAAAGAAAAAGGTGTAGTTATGGATGGTAGAGATATTGGTTCTGTAGTTTTTCCTGATGCTGAATTTAAAGTTTTTATGACGGCTTCTCCAGAAACTAGAGCGCATAGACGCTATAAAGAATTATTAGATAAAGGAGAAAGTGTAACCTATGAAGATGTTTTACTAAACGTTAGAAGTAGAGATTATATAGATTCTAACCGTAAAGAGTCACCATTGATTATAGCTAAGGATGCTATCGAATTTGATAATAGTGATATGGGATTAATTGAGCAGTTTGAGAGAATGCACAATTATGCGCTTAGGATAATAAAGGGATAATAAAAATGGCAACCTTATGGTTGCCATTTTAATTTAAGTGATTTTGTGTAACTACTACGATAAGTTTGGAATTACCAATACTTGGTCTGGGTGAATTACATCAGGGTTTTTTAAAATGTTGGTGTTAGCTTCAAAAATTTGTTTGTACTTCATTGGGTCTCCATAGTAATGTTTTGCAATTTTACTTAAAGATTCACCACCTTTTACAGTGTGTCTATGATAAATAGATTCATCTGCAACTGTAATGTTAGCTTTTAAGTCAGAAGGACTTTGCCCACCAATTTCTTTTATTTTGTCCCAAATAGCATTTTTTTCATACTGTGTTGCTGCTTGTCCTTTTATTTTTAAAATACCGCCTTCTTCGGTAACACTACCGTCTTTAATTGCTAATTCTTCACCAAGATCTAGAACTGCTTGATATTTTGCTTTTACACTCATAATGTTTTGTAATTTATAGTTAAATTAATAGGCTCAAGATACTAAATATTGATTTAATTTTAAATAAAAAAATAGAAAATATGTGAAAATTTAATTACTTGAAAATTAGTTAAAAACACTACTTGTTTAAATAATTATTTAGTTGTATTTTTGCACCCCTTTTTAGATAATAGTATAAGAGAAAAAGGGAATAAAAAAAAATTATAACATCTTTTGCAGTGGTAATTTAACTCTTATAACATTGTAAAATACAAATTTTAATCAGCAAATGGCTGAAGACAAAACAAATGCCCAAGTAGAAGAAACTACTAAGGCAACAACAGAAGCAAAGGCAGAAACTCCTAAACAGAATCCAAAAGAATTTTTGGCAAGTTTTGATTGGGATAAGTACGAAGAAGGAATTGAGCGTGTAGACGATTCTAAATTAGAAGAGTTTGAGGCTATGGTAACTGAAAACTTTGTAGATACTGCTGATGAAGAGGTAGTAACAGGTAAAGTTGTTCATTTAACTGAGCGTGAAGCTATCATAGATATTAACGCTAAATCTGAAGGTGTTATATCATTAAACGAATTTCGTTACAACCCAAACCTTAAAGTAGGAGACAATGTTGAGGTTTTAATAGATATTCGTGAAGATAAAAGTGGTCAGTTAGTATTATCTCATAGAAAAGCAAGAACTATTCAAGCTTGGGACAGAGTTAATAATGCTTGTGAAAAAGAAGAAATCGTTAATGGTTTTGTTAAATGCAGAACTAAAGGTGGTATGATTGTAGATGTATTTGGAATTGAAGCATTCTTGCCTGGTTCTCAAATAGACGTGAAACCAATTAGAGATTACGATCAATATGTTGGTAAAAATATGGAATTCAAGGTTGTTAAAATCAATCAAGAATTTAAGAACGTAGTTGTATCTCATAAAGCATTAATTGAGGCAGATATTGAAGAACAGAAGAAAGAAATTATTGGTCAATTAGAAAAAGGACAAGTATTAGAAGGTGTTGTTAAAAATATTACTTCATATGGTGTGTTTATTGATCTTGGAGGTGTAGATGGATTAATCCATATTACTGACCTTTCTTGGAGTAGAATTAATCATCCTAATGAAGTGGTTGAATTAGACCAGAAAATGAACGTTGTAATCTTAGATTTTGATGATAATAAATCTAGAATTCAATTAGGTCTTAAACAATTAGAAAAACATCCTTGGGAAGCATTAAGCGAGGATATGAAAGTTGGTGACAAAGTAAAAGGTAAAGTAGTTGTTATTGCAGATTACGGTGCATTTATTGAAGTTGCAGAAGGTGTTGAAGGTTTAGTACACGTATCAGAAATGTCTTGGTCTACGCACCTACGTTCGGCTCAGGATTTTGTAAAAGTTGGAGATGAGATAGATGCTCAAATTTTAACCTTAGATCGTGATGATCGTAAAATGTCTCTTGGTATTAAGCAATTAACTCCAGACCCATGGACAGATATAACTGGTAAATACCCAGTAGGTTCTAGACATAAAGGTATTGTTAGGAACTTTACTAATTTTGGTGTGTTTGTTGAAATGGAAGAAGGTATAGATGGTTTAATCTATATTTCTGATCTTTCTTGGACTAAGAAAATTAAGCACCCATCTGAATTTGTAACAGTTGGTGAAACTTTAGAAGTAGAGGTGTTAGAATTGGATGTTGATGCACGTAAACTTAGTTTAGGCCATAAACAAACTACTGAAAATCCTTGGGATAAATATGAAACAGAATTTGCTTTAGGATCTGTTCATAAAGGTACTGTTGATGAAATGGTAGATAAAGGAGCAATTGTTAACTTTAATGAAGACATTGCAGCATTTGTACCAACTCGCCATTTAGAAAAAGAAGATGGTAAGAAAATTGCAAAAGGTGAAGAAGCAGAATTTAAAATTATTGAGTTTAATAAAGAATTCAAAAGAGTTGTTGCTAGTCACACTGCAATTTTTAGAGAAGAAGAACAACGTAATGTAAAAGCAGCTGTTAAGAAACAAACAGCAGCGGCAGACGAAGCTAAACCTACTTTAGGTGATGCTAATGAAGCTCTACAAGCGTTAAAAGATAAAATGGATGCAGCTAATAAAAAGTAAGCTTCTATTTTAATAAATTAGAAAAGCCTGAACTACTACTACTGTTCAGGCTTTTTTTATGCTTGAAAATAAATAAGGCTTTAAGGTTTAAAATAAAGAATATTGTTTCATTAATTTTGTTTCACTATAAATTCCTATTTTTGTGTAACAAAAGCGTTGGTCACCTAACCTATGAGTAAAAAAGAACTACTTTCTTCAAAAGAAATTCAAATCATATTACATCGATTGGCTTGTCAGTTATTAGAAAACCATGTAGATTTTAAAAACACGGTTATAATAGGGTTGCAGCCTCGCGGAATTTTTTTAGCAAATAGGCTAACCAATCTTCTTAGGGAGGATTATGGTGTAAAAGAAATACACTCAGGATCATTGGATATTACTTTTTATAGGGATGATTTTAGAAGAGGGGATAAAACTTTAGAAGCAAGTAAAACCCATATAGATTTTTTGGTAGAAGATAAAAAAGTGGTCTTTATAGATGATGTGCTTTATACAGGTAGAAGTATCCGTTCTGCCTTAACAGCAATACAATCATTTGGCAGGCCTTCAGAAATAGAACTATTAACCTTAATAGATCGTAGATTTAGTAGGCACTTACCAATACAACCTAATTATAGAGGTAGACAAGTAGATGCCATAAACGGAGAAAAGGTACAAGTACTTTGGAAAGAGAATGACGGACAAGACATTGTCTATTTAATAAATGAATAAAACAACGAAAATGAGCGAATTGAGTGTAAAGCACTTATTAGGAATTAAATATCTAAACAAAAACGATATTAAACTCATTTTTGAAACTGCAGATCATTTTAAAGAAGTAATTAATAGATCTATTAAAAAAGTACCTTCTTTACGAGATATAACAATAGCAAATATCTTTTTCGAAAATAGTACAAGAACCAAGTTATCTTTTGAGCTAGCAGAAAAAAGATTATCAGCAGACGTAATTAATTTTTCAGCCTCACAATCATCTGTTAAAAAGGGAGAAACCTTAATAGATACGGTGAATAATATTTTATCTATGAAAGTAGATATGGTAGTTATGCGTCATCCTAATCCTGGAGCAGGTGTGTTTTTATCTAAACATATTAATGCAACAATTATAAACGCAGGAGATGGGGCACATGAACACCCTACACAGGCATTATTAGACTCCTATTCCATACGGGAAAAACTTGGAGATGTTCAAGGAAAAAATGTAGTGATAGTTGGTGATATTCTTCATTCCAGAGTAGCACTGTCTAATATATTAGCATTAAAATTACAGGGAGCAAATGTTAAAGTGTGTGGTCCTATGACACTAATTCCAAAGCATATAGAGTCTATGGGAGTAACAGTAGAAACAGATTTGCGTAAAGCATTAAACTGGTGTGATGTTGCCAATATGTTACGCGTACAGAATGAGCGTATGGATATTAGTTATTTTCCTTCTGCTAGAGAATATACACAGCAGTTTGGTATAAACAAGGCTTTATTAGAAAGCTTAGATAAGGAAATTGTAATTATGCACCCTGGCCCCATAAACAGAGGTGTAGAAATTACAAGTGATGTAGCAGATTCTAATCAGTCAATAATATTAAATCAAGTAGAAAACGGAGTTGCCATACGTATGGCTGTCATATACTTGCTTGCCTCTAAAATAAAATAAAAAGTATGGTTTTTGATAAAAATGGAACAACTACTGTCGTTTCTCAAGAGAATATTTCTTTAGCTAAATTTTTGATCAATTTAAACGAGGCATATTCAAAATTAAAGAATGATCATATCATAATTAATCTTTTTTCATTTCCTAAACTAATAGGGTCAGATGTGTTAGAATTTTTAGAGTTATCTAACATACACAAAAAGGCAAGAAAATCTTTTGTATTGGTGACAGATGTAGTTTCTTATGATGAGGTACCTAATGAGATTTGTGTAGTGCCAACCATACAAGAAGCAAAGGATGTTATAGAAATGGAAGAAATAGAACGAGATCTCGAATTTTAATTTATTAAATGCAATTAACAATATTAGGTTGTCATGCGGCTACACCACGAACATTGGCAAACCCAACCTCTCAAACATTAGAAATAAAAAACCATTTATTTTTAATAGACTGTGGAGAGGGTACACAAGTACAGCTTAGAAAAAGTAAATTAAAGTTTTCCAGGATTAAACATATTTTTATTTCGCATCTACATGGCGATCATTTTTTCGGATTACCAGGTTTAATTTCAACATTCAGGTTGTTGGGTAGGGAAACAGAATTGCATGTGTATGGGCCAAAAGGGATAAAAGAAGCCATTACAATGTTGTTGAAATTAGGTGACTCTTGGACTAATTATCCGCTATATTTTCACGAGTTAACAAGTAAAGAACCTGAATTGGTTTTTGAAGATGTTAAAGTAGCGGTTACTACTATTCCATTAAACCACAGGATATATACAAATGGTTTTTTGTTTCAAGAGAAAGAAGCAGAACGTAAATTAAACATACAAGCAGTAGAAGAGCATAAAATTGACAAATGCTATTTTCAGAAAATAAAGAATGGTAAAGATATTGAGTTGGAGAATGGGCTCGTAATTTCTAATGAAGAATTAACTTTTAATCCGCCTAAGCCAAAAAGCTATGCTTTTTGTAGTGATACCGTTTTTGAACCCAAAATTGTACCATATATCACAAATGTAGATGTATTATACCATGAGGCTACTTTTTTAGAGTCAGAGGCAGGTCTAGCCAAAAAAACAAAGCATAGTACAGCTAAAGAAGCGGCTGCCATTGCAAAAAGTGCCAATGTAGGCACATTGGTCTTAGGGCATTATTCTACACGTTACAAATCTTTAGATTTATTTAAGCAAGAGGCAGAAGAAATCTTTCCTAAAGTTGAACTGGGAGAGGATGGTAAGTCTTTTGAGTTTTAAAGAGGTTTATTACTTTCTTTGTATAATAAATCTATACTATTAATTGTTAAACGAAAGTTCTGTATATAAACAGAATTTGCTTAATGTAAAGAAAATGGAAATAGGTAATATAGCTAAATCAATTAAGGCTTATTCAAATGCTTTAAGGCAAATTTGCCCTGATTTAAATTCTGATGAAATAAACTTTCATACAAATAAAGTTACTGTAACTAAGCTAAAAGCTAAAAAAAATTATCTAATAGCTGGAGAGATTCAAAAAAACTTAGGCTTTGTTTTTAAGGGTTTGTTAAGAATTTTTTATATTAACAATATGGGAGAAGAGATAACTATTACTTTTGTAAAAGAGAATTTTTACGCAGCAGATTATAACGCTTTCATCAATCAAAACCCTTCTAAATATTATATTCAAGCCATAGAATGCAGTTTATTAGTAAATGTTCCATTTAATTTAATCCAAGAAAGCTATTCCAAATATAAAAATTTTGAAAAATTTGGTAGATTAATAGCCGAAAAATATTTAAATGCAAGGCAGAATAGAATTGAAAGTTTTTTATTTGAAAATGCGGAGCAAAGATACCTTAATTTTGTTTCTAAAAATAGAGATATCCTAAATCGTGTTTCACAAACACATCTTTCTTCTTTTTTAGGAATTAAGCGACAAACATTAACTAGAATTAGAAAAAAAATGATTCAATCTATAAATAATGACACAAATGTGTCATATAATACATACTAAAATAATGGAATTTAGCAGAGTTATTAATAATCTGCCAAATGAGTTTGAAAAAAGCAATTAGTGTATTACAGAAAATATCTCCAAGGCTAACAGCTAGAATAGCATTTAATTTTATTTCAAAACCCAAAAATAGGAAAATAAGGACGTTTGAGAAATCGATATTAAAGATAGCTAAAGAGAGTACAATCCGATTTAAAAAATTTAATATAAAAACCTATATATGGGGAAATGGTACTAAAAAAGCATTACTCATACATGGATGGGGAGGTAGAGCTTCTAATTTTGGTGCAATCATTCCTGAATTAATAAAAAATGAATACAAAGTCATAAGTTTTGATGGTCCTTGTCACGGAGCTAGCACAAGGAAAAAAACAAGTTTTTTTGAAATATCGGATCTAGTAAAATTGTTTCTAGAAAAAGATAAATACGATTTAATAATTACGCATTCAATGGGTACTGTATTTGCTTTTACAGCTATGGATTCTTTAAAATATAGAGTAAATCAAATGATTATATTAACGAGTCCTAGTAGGTTTTTAGAATTTATAGAACTTGCAGTTACTCAGTTTGGTTTAACAACTAGAACAACCAAATTACTTATTGATAAAGTAAGAAAAACAACAACGGCTTACAACCCAGTAACACTTAGGGCAAGTACTCTTGTTAAAGGCATAGAAATGAAAGATGTTACATTTATTCATGATAAATTTGATAAAATAATTCCAATAGAAAGATCAAAATCAGTCAGCTTATCAATTAAAAATTCTAAGTTTATTGAAATAGAAGGCACTGGGCATTTTAAAATGTTATGGTCTAAAAAAGTAGTTAGAATTATTGAGCAACAAATTTTAAATTACAATATGTAAGAATTTGATTGACTAATAACATTACTAAAATACTGAGTAGAATAATATTTAATGTTGATTTGAAAATGAATTTTTATATCAGTATTAATTTGAAATAAATGACTAAACACCAATTATGTTTTTTATGTTAACCATTAAAATCTGCATATCTTTGATGGGATAAAAGAATATAATAAATGAAAAAAGACTTAGGAGACTACAGAAAGTCATATCAAAAAAGTGAACTTTTAGAAGCTGGAATATCTGACAATCCTATGGAGTTATTTCAAAAGTGGTTTTATGAGGTAGAAGCTACAGATGGTGTAGAAGAACCCAATGCAATGACTGTTTCTACAATAGGTTTAGATGGTTATCCTAAGAATAGGGTAGTATTACTTAAAAAATATACCTACGAAGGCTTTATTTTTTATACAAATTATGAAAGTGAAAAAGGAAAGGCAATTGCGAAAAACCCAAATATGTGTATTTCTTTCTTTTGGCCTAATCTTGAGCGACAAGTAATTATAAAAGGAAAGGCAGAAAAAATAGCAACAAATTTATCTGATGGTTATTTTGAATCTAGACCTGATGGCAGTAAGTTAGGGGCAATAGTGTCAGACCAAAGCTCAGTAATACCATCTCGAGAATTTTTGGAAGAAAAATTAAAATCTTTAGAGAAGGAATACCAAAGTAAAGAAATAGAAAGACCACAATATTGGGGAGGTTACATAGTTAAACCAGTATCTATAGAATTTTGGCAAGGTAGACCCAATAGGTTACATGATAGAATTAGATATGAACTACAGGAAGATTATAATTGGAAAATAGACAGATTGGCTCCGTGATGGTGAAAGGTCAAAATATAATATGCGAAATACGAAGTTAAAAGTCTTGAACCTTGGCTCTTGACTCTTTTTTTGATATAAATGGCGGATATTTTTTTGCTTATATGTTTATGTGATCTACAGATGTTATGATTTTTTATCAGCCACCAATCATCAATCACTTTTTAATAAGTAATTCGTATATTTGCACCCCACTAAAAATACTGTAATTATATAGGAATGAAGAAGAAGGTGGCTTTTTATACACTAGGTTGTAAATTAAACTTTTCTGAAACCTCTACCATTGCTAGAAACTTTGTTGATGAGGGTTTTGATAGGGTAGACTTCTCAGAAGTTGCAGATATGTATGTGATTAATACGTGTTCTGTAACAGAAAATGCGGATAAAAGATTCAAATCTATAGTAAAACAAGCACAAAAGAGTAATCCTAAGGCATTTGTTACAGCAGTGGGGTGTTATGCGCAATTAAAACCAGAAGAATTAGCAGCGGTAGATGGTGTTGATTTGGTTTTGGGGGCTACTGAGAAATTCAAAATTATAGATTATATAAATGATTTGTCTAAAAACGATTTTGGAGAGGTGCACTCTTGTGAAATTGAAGATGCAGATTTTTATGTAGGTAGTTATGCTATTGGTGATAGAACACGAGCCTTTTTAAAAGTACAAGATGGTTGTGACTATAAATGTACATATTGTACAATACCACTGGCAAGAGGAATTTCAAGAAGTGATACATTAGAAAATGTACTTACTAATGCTGCAGAGATATCAGCAAAGGGTATTAAGGAGATTGTACTTACAGGCGTAAATATTGGTGATTACGGAAAAGGTGAATTTGGAAACAAAAAACATCAACATACATTTTTAGATCTAATTAAGGCTTTAGATGAAGTAGAAGGTATTCATAGGCTTAGGATTTCATCTATAGAGCCAAATTTATTGAAAAATGAAACTATAAATTTTGTTTCTGAAAGTAATTCCTTTGTGCCACATTTTCATATTCCATTGCAGAGTGGTACTGATGCTATCTTAAAATTAATGCGTCGTAGGTATTTAACCAATTTATATGTAGATAGGGTAACAAAAATAAAAGAAGTAATGCCGCATGCTTGTATTGGTGTAGATGTTATAGTAGGTTTTCCAGGGGAAACAGATGAGTATTTTTTGGAGACTTATCATTTTTTAAATGAATTAGACATATCCTATTTACACGTTTTTACATATTCAGAAAGAGACAATACAGCTGCAGCAACAATGGAAGGAGTAGTTGCAAAAAAAGTACGTAGTAAGCGTAGTAAAATGCTTAGGGGGTTATCTGTTAAAAAAAGAAGGGCTTTTTATGAGAGTCAGTTAGGAACTACGAGAACCGTTTTGTTTGAAAGTGAAAATAAAGAAGGGTATATTTATGGATTTACAGAAAATTATGTAAAAGTAAAGACAGCTTGGAACCCAAGTTTTATGAATACATTGCACAAAATAAAACTCACAGAAATAGATGAAGACGGCTTGGTTCGGTTTAATTTTATAGAAAGTAAGGTAATGGTATAAAAAAATCTCTCATTTAGAGAGATTTTTTATGAATTTCTTTAAATACGAATACCTACAGGGAGCATTTCTTTATATTGTCTTTTGTTTCTTCTTAAAAAACTTGCAATATCTGGGCTTGTTGGAACAACTCTCATATTTTTTTCCTGAATCTCAACCAACACAGCTTTAATAAAATCTTCTTTAAACTCAACGGTGGTGATTTCTTCAGGAATAACTAATTTGGTTAAAAACACTTTACGTTCTTGTGATGAATATTCTATTTTTGCCAAATGCCCATCAACTCTAGTTTCGTACTGGCGTAAAAAACTATTGTCTTTAATTTCTACTTCATTCATATAGTATGTGGTTTATAAGTTATCGTTAAAATAAGTATCAATGTGTTCAGAATTGACGATATTTATATAGATTTAATCATTAAATATTTTAATATGAAAAAAAATATAATGACAAGTTACCAAAGTTAGACAAAAAATATCTAAAAACCTAGTTTTCATAAGACTAAACTCAGTTCTATAAATATGATTCATGTTTACTTTATGCCAGGTTTGGCGGCAAATTCAACTATTTTTAAAAACATACAATTACCACCTACTGTTTTTAAACAGCATTTACTTGAATGGTTTGTGCCTACTAAGGGGATGACATTGGAAAACTATGCAAAAAAAATGTGTACTAAAATAGAACATTCTAACGTTGTATTAATTGGGGTGTCCTTTGGAGGTATTTTGGTTCAAGAAATGGCAAAACATATAAAAACTAGAAAAGTCATTATAATTTCTAGTGTAAAAACAAAAAGTGAGCTACCCAATAGAATACGTTTGGCTAAGTTTACCAAAGCACATAAATTATTACCCACGGGTTTGGTTACTAATATGGAAGTTTTGTCTAAATATGCGTTTGGAGAAACAGTAACAAAACGTTTAGAATTATATGAAGAGTATTTGTCTGTGAAAGATAAATATTATTTAGATTGGTCTTTGGATCAAATAATAAATTGGAATCAGACGAGTTGCGATCCTAATGTAGTACATATTCATGGAGATAAAGATCCTGTGTTCCCTATACGGCACATAAAAGATTTTATTTCAGTTAAAAATGGAACACATATTATGATAATTAATCGTTTCAAATGGTTTAATGAGCATTTACCTCAAATAATTTTAGAATAAGAAGGTATTTGATATCTTTGGTATAATATGAATTTTAAGAAAAGATAAGAAGATGAAAGTTGTAAAAAATATACTAATGTTTTTAGGAGTTGTTTTTATTGCAGGTTCTTTAATGTTTGCCGTGCAAAGTGGAACAACAATTCCAGAGGCTGTTACAAATATAGAAGAAGTATCTCCTGAAAATACATATAAAGTAACATCAATTGAAATTCCTGAAGATTTAAATTTTGCTGGTGAAGCAGTTCCTATGGATGATCCTGAAGTTATGGAGCGAGTAGATCGTGAGTTTTTGGTGAACACATATTGGCAATCTAATGCTTTGTTGTTAATGAAAAGAGCAAATAAATATTTTCCAATCATAGAGCCAATTCTTGCTAAGAATGGAATTCCAGATGACTTTAAATATTTAGCGGTAGCAGAGAGTGGATTGCAAAATGTGGTTTCTCCAGCAGGGGCAACTGGTTTTTGGCAGATAATGAGAGCAACAGGTAAGGAGTATGGGTTAGAAGTAAACACTAATGTAGATGAACGTTATCATATAGAAAAATCGACTGAAGTTGCTTGTAGGTATTTAAAAAAGTATAAACAAAAATTTGGTAACTGGACATTGGCTGCGGCATCTTATAATGCTGGTGCTGGTGCAATTAATAAGTATTTAGGAGTACAAAAGGTTAATACATATTACAATTTGTTATTAGGTCAAGAGACAGGTAGATATGTTTTTAGAATTATGGCAATAAAAGAGATTCTTTCACATCCAGAAAAGTATGGTTTTGAGATTTCTGAAGAAGATATGTATAAAGCTATTCCCAGTTTTACAGTGGATATAGATGTGCCAGTTTCTAATTTTGCAGATTTTGCAAGTGAGTACGAGATTAATTATAAAATATTAAAACGTCACAATCCTTGGTTAAGAGAACCCCATCTAAACAATAATTCTAGAAAGAAGTATACTTTAGAAATTCCTAAAAAAGGCTATTACACTATAGATTAATAGGTTTAAAATTATTTTAAACAAAAGAGGCATCATTTTAAATGATGCCTCTTTTGTTTGCTGGTCTGTAAAACTATATCTTTTTCATTTGTTGCTTCATCATTTTAATTTGATCAGCAAGCATATTTTGTTTATCTAGTTTTTTAGCTTCATTTAAAAGTAAGGTAGCTTCTCTTTTACGTCTTTTTTGCATTGCAATACCTGCTAAGCTAAGTTTAGCCATTGCAAGATCATAATCCATTGTTAAACCTAATTTTAAAGCCTTTTTAAAATACTTTTCAGCTTGTGTTAAGTTTGTTTGAGAAAAAATTATACCGTGTAAGTAATTATAATATCCTTGCTGTTTTGTTGTTAAAGCAGCTTCAGGGTTTTTAATTTTTGATAACCAATTTTGCGTACCAGCTAAATCTTGTTTTCTCATTTTTAAAAAGGCAAGTAAGATAATTTCATTTCTAAAATAAAGAAATATGAAAATTGAAGACAATAGCAGTAACGAAATACCATTGCCTATGTTTCCTTCAATGAATTGATATACTGCGTACGCTATAATTAAGACAGCTATAACCAGTTTAATGTTTTTGTTGAACATATTGTTATTCTTCTATTACTTTGTAAGTTATTGTTGATATTATTTTTGTTGGTATTTTTTGATCTCCTAGCATTGGTATAGTAGAGTTTCCAGAAGCAGTACCATTAACTACCATCTCTTTAACAAAACCAGTTTTAGAATTTGCTGTTACTTTAGTGGTTTGCGTACCAGTTAAATCCATATTTGCAGAAACGTCTTTAACCATCATAACAACATCAGCTTCACAGCTAAGAACAGTTTCATCTGTATTATACGCCTGTAAAGTCCAATTGTTTTTTGTTTCTAATTTACCTGTATATTCATTTTTCCATGAATCTCCCACATTCACTTTAGTTGTAGGGTATAAAAATGTCATTTGTTCAAAACTGCTAGCCAAAGCGTTTGTTCCGTATTCTTTGCTCAAGGATTCTTTAGCCATTTTTAAAGTTGCTTCATCTGTAATTCCAGAAGCATTCATCATTTTATTTATAATTTTATCTCCACCAGTAACAGTAGTGATATCTCCATTTTTGGATAATGATATTTTAACAGGCACATCTAATATAGCATTGAACATTGCAGATTGTGGATTATCTACTGTTACTTCTTTTGCCTTTATGTCCATTAATATACCTTGTAGATTAGAAGTCATTTTCATATTTAAATCAGTAAAAGACATTTCTATAATGTAATTTCCATTAACATTATCTATTACTTTCATTTTGTATTCACCCGTAATATCATTGGTAAGCTCATGCGACGAACCTTGAGTTTCTTGAGTAATTACTTGTTTTGCGTTTTGTTGTATGATAAAAGTATTACCTTTTTTAAGTTTATATTCTAATTTAGTTTGAGCTTGTATGGTTATTGAATACAATAAAATTGAGGCAAGAAAGAATATTTTTTTCATTTAAAATAGAGTTATAGATTTGCTTTGGCAAAAGTAGTAAAAACAATCTAAAATATTTTATTAATTAGGTTTGCTAAAGAAAAAACTCTTTGTATATTTGCGCCCAGCTTTTCAGAAGCCAATTAAATTGATTTTTACATATATTACTATAAAGATATTCTAAGATGAGCAAAAGAACGTTTCAACCATCAAAAAGGAAAAGAAAGAACAAACACGGTTTTAGAGAGCGTATGGCTTCTGTTAACGGAAGAAAGGTTCTAGCTAGAAGAAGAGCTAAGGGAAGAAAAAAACTTACTGTATCTTCTGAGTTGAGACATAAGAAATAATGATTATATTTATTATAAAATAATAAAGGTGTTACTTTTTTGAAAGTAGCACCTTTTTTTTGACTAAGCTGTACTTGCTGCAGCCATTACACCCACAAAGCAAAATAATATACAATGCCAAAAAGAGAAGACATTAAATCGGTTTTAATAATAGGATCAGGACCAATTGTAATTGGACAAGCGTGTGAATTTGATTATTCAGGATCACAAGCATTACGTTCTTTGCACGAAGATGGAATAGAAACTGTTTTAATTAATAGCAATCCTGCTACAATTATGACAGATCCATCAATGGCAGATCATATTTATTTAAAACCCTTAACTACAAAATCAATAATTGAGATTCTTAAAAATCATCCTAACATAGATGCAGTTTTGCCAACAATGGGTGGGCAAACGGCATTAAATTTATGTATAGAGGCTGATGAGAAAGGGATTTGGGAAGATTTTAATGTAGAAATTATAGGGGTAGATATATCAGCAATTAATATTACAGAAGATAGAGAGCAGTTTAGAGAGTTAATGCTTAAAATTGGTGTTGGTATGGCACCGCAAGCAACGGCAACATCATTCTTAAAAGGTAAAGAAATAGCTCAAGAATTTGGTTTCCCATTAGTAATTAGAGCATCATATACTTTAGGAGGGGCAGGTGCTTCCATAGTGTATAAACCAGAGGATTTTGATGATTTACTAAGTATGGGCTTGGAGATTTCTCCAATACATGAGGTAATGATCGACAAGGCTATGATGGGTTGGAAAGAATATGAATTAGAATTACTTCGTGATAAAAACGACAATGTTGTTATTATCTGCGCTATTGAAAATATGGATCCAATGGGGATACATACAGGTGATTCTATAACCGTAGCACCAGCAATGACACTTTCTGATAAAACATATCAAAAAATGCGAGATATGGCCATACATATGATGCGTAGTATTGGTGATTTTGCAGGAGGGTGTAATGTTCAATTTGCAGTTAGCCCTGATGAGAAAGAAGATATTATTGCTATTGAAATTAATCCTAGGGTTTCCAGGTCTTCCGCATTGGCATCAAAAGCAACAGGCTATCCAATTGCAAAAATCGCATCTAAATTGGCTATTGGGTATCATTTAGATGAGCTAGATAACCAAATTACAAAATCAACTTCTGCTTTATTTGAGCCTACTTTAGACTACGTTATTGTAAAAATACCACGTTGGAATTTTGATAAGTTTGAAGGATCTGATAGAACTTTAGGCCTTCAAATGAAATCTGTTGGGGAAGTAATGGGAATTGGGCGTTCTTTTCAAGAAGCATTGCATAAAGCAACACAATCCTTAGAGATAAAACGTAATGGCTTAGGTGCAGATGGTAAAGGATATACAGATTATGATCAAATTATACAGAAACTTACAGTACCAAGTTGGGACAGAGTTTTTGTTATTTATGATGCAATACAACTAGGCATTCCGTTAAGTAGGATTCATGAAATTACTAAAATAGATATGTGGTTCTTACGTCAGTACGAAGAATTACACTTTCTAGAAAAAGAAATATCTAAATATACAATTGAAAGTTTACCAAGAGAATTGTTGTTAGAAGCAAAACAAAAAGGTTTTGCTGATAGGCAAATAGCGCATATGTTAGAATGTTATGAAAGCGAAGTGCATACTAAGCGTTCTACTCAAGGCATAAACAGAGTATTTAAATTGGTAGATACTTGTGCTGCAGAATTTAAGGCAATGACTCCTTATTACTATTCTACTTTTGAGGCAGAAATAGAAATGCCTGATGGTAAGCGTTATGTAGAAAATGATAGTATTGTTACAGACAAAAAGAAAATAGTAGTACTTGGTTCTGGACCTAATAGAATTGGACAAGGAATTGAGTTTGATTATTGTTGTGTGCATGGTGTGTTGGCGGCGGCAGAATGCGGATATGAAACTATTATGATTAACTGTAACCCAGAAACGGTTTCAACCGATTTTGATACAGCAGATAAATTATATTTTGAGCCAGTTTTCTGGGAACATATCTACGATATCATTCAGCATGAAAAGCCTGAAGGGGTTATTGTTCAATTAGGAGGACAAACAGCACTAAAACTTGCAGAAAAATTAAACAAATACGGTATAAAAATAATAGGAACCAGTTTTGAAGCACTAGATTTAGCTGAAGATAGAGGTAACTTCTCTAAAATGTTATTAGAGAATAATATTCCGTTTCCAAAGTACGGAATTGCAGAAACAGCTGATGAAGCTTTAACACTTGCAGACGAGTTAGATTTTCCATTACTGGTAAGACCATCTTATGTCTTAGGTGGACAAGGAATGAAAATTGTAATTAACAAGAAAGAGTTAGAAGAGCATGTGGTTAATTTATTAAAATCTATTCCTGGTAATAAACTATTGTTAGATCATTATTTAGATGGCGCAATAGAAGCTGAGGCAGATGCTATTTGCGATGGCGAAGATGTTTACATTATAGGTATTATGGAGCATATTGAGCCTTGTGGAGTTCACTCTGGTGATTCTAATGCTACTTTGCCACCATTTAACTTAGGAGAATTTGTAATGCAGCAAATAAAGGATCATACCAAAAAAATTGCATTGGCACTAAATACCGTAGGGTTAATAAACATACAATTTGCCATAAAAGATGATATGGTTTATATTATTGAAGCTAACCCTAGGGCCTCTAGAACAGTGCCTTTTATAGCAAAAGCATATAAAGAGCCTTATGTAAACTATGCAACTAAAGTTATGCTGGGCAAGAAGAAAGTGAAAGACTTTAATTTTAATCCTCAGTTAGAAGGTTACGCAATAAAACAACCAGTGTTCTCTTTTAACAAATTTCCTAATGTAAATAAAAATTTAGGACCAGAAATGAAGAGTACAGGAGAAAGTATTTTGTTTATAGATAGCTTAAAAGATGATGACTTTTACAACTTATACGCAAGACGTAAAATGTACTTAAGTAAATAAATTAAAATTATACAATTAAAAACCCCTATTATGTTCTTTTTTAATAGGGGTTTTATATTATAACCTGATTTTGAGGCACTTAAATTTATGTCAGTCTGATTGATTTTCGATATAAAATTGTATCGAAGATAAGTAAATTTTAAACCAAAAGCTTTGTCATCTTGAGTTTGCCGAAAGGGAGATACAATTTTATTAGTTTTATTATGAAAAATCACTAAATATGAGAGCTTTTTTTTAATCAAATTCTTAGACCGAAAATCAGGTTTATAGCATTGTTATATCTTGGTTTTCTTCGTCTAAAATTTTTTTTGTTTCAGTAATAGAAAATGTTTCTATTACTTGTATAAGCGGATTGTTTTTATTTTAAACAAGACCACAAAGAAATTGTAGTAAAAGTTTATATTTCAGTATGTTAAATCAAGTTTTATTCAAAATTATAGTAATTTCTTAATTGTAGACTATTTGTTTTACTGTACTCTTTTTATAGGATTTAAGCGCAAAGAAGATAAATACACCAGTAATAATACTCCCTAAAATAAGACTGTTTGTAGCTCCTAAGAATTCAGATATCGAAATAAGCACTCTTTTTAGACCTCTTCTAGAACCAGACACGGCTACATTTTCGCCAGATTCTAACTTTAAGGCACTAGAATAAGCTCCAAAAGTCAAAAATGCAGCTGCTAAAGAATATAAGGTAGACTTTATCCAACCTTTGGTTTTAACCTCTATTGTGTTTTTAGATAAATTAGCTTTGCCAACTAAGGTACTTACTATGTTTTGATATTCTTCTTCTGTAGTAAACTCTAAATAGGTCTTTTTTTCTTTATCATTTTCAGTAAAAAAAATCTGTATGCTTAGTTCTTCTTTAAATGGAACAATTTTAAGAATATCTGTATAAGTAAATATATGTATAGTGTCTAAGAAACCTTTTTTTTCGGAAGCCAATTTAGCATTAAACGCTTCTACTGTTTTATAATCTTCATCAGATAATTTTACAGTATCATCTGTTAGTAGAATATTTTTAATGTAGGTTGCCTTTGTATTTATAATAAACAGTGACATAAACTTAAATTTTTAATTTGATATAAATGTATTGCTTAAATTTGATATAAATGTATTGCTTAGTAAATAACTACTATAATACCAGTTTATATTTGGAGGGTTTTAATATATATTTGTACGCAATTACTTTATAGCTATTTTACATTTTCCCTAAAGAATCTAAAACGAATTAAAGTGTCTATATTTGGAACAGCTCTATAAGATGTAATAGATTTTATACTGCATATAATGTGTTGAATGTACTAATAACTTTATTTTCTAAAGTGTGGAGATTCTTCCTTGTTTACTTCTGTTATGAAATATTTTGTATCGCCTAACCAGAAGAAGGTCGCAAAACGCTCTACATATGTTACTTTTACATAATTACCCTGATACTCTTTTAGCTTATTGATGACATCAGCATCTTTATCTAAGATTGAAAATTTAAAAATTTGAGCTCCAGAAATTCCTTGGCTTATTTCACCTTCCCAAGTTTTAATAACAATTCCCTTATGACTAATTTTTATTAATTCTCCAGACCTGACACCTTTGCTATAGGGAACAAAATAGATAAAGGCATAAATGGCAGCAAAAAGGGCTACTATTATAACAAGTGTAATGGTTAATGCTTTTTTCATTTTCTTATGTTTTAGCTAATTATTCTTCGTTGTCTTCAGCACGTTTTAAAATAGATTCTGGAATAGATTTTTTAGCTTTAGCTCCCATCTTTTTTAATTTCTCAATGGAAGTTATAATGTTGCCACGGCCATCTACCAATTTATTCATAGCGCCTTTGTATTCTGTTTTGGCTTCATCCATTTTTTTACCAACTTTGGTTAAATCACCTACAAAACCTTCAAATTTGTCATATAACGCACCTGCTTGCCTAGCAATTTCAATAGCATTGCGTTGTTGTTTTTCGTTGTTCCACATTGTATCTATGGTACGTAATGTTGCCAATAGGGTAGATGGTGTAACAATAACAATATTTTGTTCAAAAGCCTTGTTGTAGAGGTTGTTATCGTTGTTTATTGCAATGGCAAAAGCTGGTTCTATAGGAACAAAAAGTAACACAAAGTCGGGGCTTTCCATTTCATACAGGTCTTCATATTTTTTTGCAGAAAGTTGATCAACGTGTTTGCGTAAGGAATTTATGTGTTCTTTTAAAAATTGTTCTCTTTCTATCTCATCATTAGCATTTACATAGCGTTCATAAGCAGTTAAAGATACTTTAGAATCTACCACCATTTTTTTGCCATCTGGCAAATTAATAATCACATCTGGTAATACCCGAGAGCCATCATCTCTAGTAAAACTCTGTTGTACGCTATATTCTCTGCCTTTTTCTAATCCAGATTTCTCCAAGACCCGCTCCAAGACAAGTTCACCCCAATTTCCTTGCATTTTGCTGTCACCCTTTAATGCTTTAGTTAGGTTTTCTGCTTCTTGAGTGATTTTAAGGTTCTGACTTTGTAAGTTTATTAATTGTTCTTTTAGGGCAGAATGGATACTAATGTTTTCTTTTTGACTTTCTTCAACTTTCTTTTCAAACAATTGTATTTTTTCCTGTAACGGATTTAAGATGTTTTTTATATTGATCTGATTTTGTTCTGTGAACTTGTTGCTTTTTTCATCTAAAATTTTATTGGCGAGATTCTCAAACTCTTTGGTAAACTTTTCTTGTAATTTTTCTACTTCTTGTTTTTGTTCGGTATTTTTTAGCTGAAGATTTTCTAAATCAGCTTGATATCTGGTTATCTGATTTCCTAACTGTTCTTTTTCTATACGTAAAGTGCTTTTTTCATCCTCGGTAGCTAACAATTTTTTTTCTAAAGTAATAAGACTTTGGTTTAACTGAGATTCCCTTTCTAATAAAGCACTCTGGCTAGATTTTGTTTTAAGATTTTGTATGTAATTGCCTAAAAAGTAGCCTATTGCTAAGAATAGGATTGCTACTAAAAGATAAATAAGTAAATCGTTCATTAGAGTTCTATGTTCTTAACAAGTAAAGATAATGGTTTTGTATATTGATTAGCCTATATAACTTTAGAAGTAATTAACATATGAGTATTTTCTTCTTTTTAATGAATTAAATAATCTTAAAAGAGCCATTTGCAGCATCAAAAACAATAGTATCTTTAGGAAAAAGAGTATCAAATTTATTTGACTCTATCAATTTTTGTGGTGTTCCAAAATTACTATTTTGTTTTTCTAAGATTAAGATTTTATCACATAATTGTAGTGCAACTTCAATCTCGTGTGTGGTAAATAAAATAGTTTTTTGGGTTTTGTGTGCTATGTTTTTTAATAGTTTAAGTATAGTTGCTTTGTGGTACAAGTCTAAATGAGATGTTGGCTCGTCTAAAAGTATTATTGAAGTGTCTTGTGATAAAGATCTGGCAATCATTACTTTTTGTAATTGCCCATCGCTTAATTCATAACATTTTTTATGTTGTAGTTCTTCAAGTTGTACCAGTGAAATGGCTTCTGTTATCTTTTTTTTGTCAGACTCCGTCAAGGTGCCTATCCAATTAGTATACGGTTGCCTGCCCAACGCAATAACTTCAAAAACCGTTAAATTTTTAGTAGCTATTGGTTCTGTTAAAACCATACTTATTTTAGAAGCGAGTTCAACTAATTTATAACGTTCTATAGAAATATTATTTATATGTATTTCTCCGCTTAATTTTGGTTGCAGCGTGCCCAATGTACGTAAGAGAGTAGATTTTCCAATACCATTTATGCCAACAATAGCAGTTAATTCTCCTTGTTGTAAAGCAAAGTTTATATCCTTAGAAATAACGTTTTGTTCTTTTTTGGTGCTGTAGCCAATACTTAAGTTGGTTACTTCTAAGGCTATATTTTGTTGTTCTTTGTTAGACATTAATACGTATAAATCATTTATTTTAATTAAAATATCATTTTCTTTTTACGTGCCAATAACCATATAACAACTGGTGCGCCAATAATAGATGTTATGGCGTTTATTGGTAATACATATATACTAGATGGTAATTGCGCAATAGTGTCGCATACAAGCATTAATATAGCACCATATAATACTACGGCGGGGATTATTATTTTATGATTTGTGGTGTCAAAAATTTGCCTAGTTAAATGTGGAACAGCTAGGCCGATAAATGCAATTGGGCCAGCAAAAGCGGTAATACCACCAGCTAATAAACCAGTAGCTAAAATAATGATAAAGCGTTGTTTTTTTATGTTTACACCCAAACTACGAGCATAGTTTTCTCCTAATAAAAAAGCGTTTAAAGACTTTATGGAAATTATACTAAGAATAATGCCAAAGCATATAATGGAACCTAATAAAGCTAGCTGTTTCCATGTTAAGTTACCTACACTACCAAAAGACCAATAGACGTATTGTTGCAATTGTTCGGCAGCTGTAAAATAAGAAAGCACACTAACAATGGCAGCAGTAATGCTGCCAAACATTAATCCTATGATTAATAACGCCATTGTATCTTTTACCTTTGTTGCAACTATCATCACTGCCAATAAAACCAAAAAACTACCTGTGCTAGAAGCAATAGCTAAGGTTACATCATTAACAATACCAAAAGTTACAATGCCAGATAGCGTAGAGGACCCCATAATTAATATGGCGGCTCCTAAACTTGCTCCAGAACTTATGCCTAAGACAAAAGGACCGGCCAATGGATTTCTAAACAATGTTTGCATTAACAAACCGCTTAAAGCTAATCCGCTACCCGCTAAAATAGCTGTCAAGGCCTTTGGTATTCTATAGTTTTTAATAATATAACTCCAAGATTCTTTTTGTATTTCACCACCAAAAATAGCATTAAATGTATCTGAAAATGGAATGTTTACAGAACCAAAACTTATACTTATACCAAAACATAGTATAAGTAGTAACGACAATATAATGAATGGTGTTTTATATGATTTGGAATGCTGCACGCTATTGTAATGGTTTAAAAAAAACAGGGTTGTAATTTGGTAATACTTCTGGATGAAAAATATGTATAAGATCTTTTAGTACTATATCTGGTCTATTGGGTGCAAGTTCAAAGAAAATCATACCACCAGTTTCTCCTTTAGATAATGTAGTAGTGTATATTTTCTTATTCTTAAAAGCATCAAACTTTTTGTAATGTTCACTTGCTTCATTTAGTTGTTTGTAACTATTGTTACTAGACGGTGAAATCCAAAAATCAGCTTTATTAGCTTTATCAAAAACACTTTCAATACTTAAACCAATTCCGCCAGTTTCTTGTAAATCATTCCATAAATAATTAGCATTAGCATCTTTTATAAATTGTGCCATCCAGCTTTTTCCGCCAGCTACGTGCCATAAATCCTTATATAAACCACCAGTTAGTATACTAGGTTTTTTTTTAGATTTTATGGCTAGGGTTTTAGCTTGGTTGTATGAGGTTTCAATTGTTTTAAAAATAGAATCAGCTTTTATTTCAGTTACAAAAAAAGGAGCAAAAAACTTAATCCATTCCGCTTTGCCTAGTGGAGTTTCCTCTGTCCAATCTCCATTAAAAATAACTGGAATATTAGAGCGTTGTAAAGTACTGTATGTTTTATTGTTATTATCTATACCAAAACCAACTACAACATCAGGATTTAGTGCAATTACCATTTCAGTATTAATGGATTCATTAGTTCCTAATTCTTCTATTTTACCTTCTTTAATTAGTGTTCTTGCGTTAGGAGAAGAGATGTAATCTGTGTTAGGAAAACCAACTAATTTATCTAAAACGCCTAATGCCTCTAAAGCAGGTATATGTGTTGTAGATGTTACTACTAGTTTTTGTACAGGAATAGTTACAATAGCATCATAATCGTCTTTATTTAAAGTTATTGTGGCAACTTTTTCTTTAGGAACAAGTGCGTATGTAAAAGCCGATTCTGCTTTTGGCCAAGGCGAAGTAATTTTTAAAATAGTAATTCCATTTGCTTGCTTTTCTATGGTAAAGCCTTTAGCGTAATTAAGATCTGTTTTACTAGGCTTTACAGTAGTTGTAGGTAATGGCTGTGGAGTCTTTTCTTTGCAAGAAGCAAGTATAAAAAAACAACTTAAAAGAATAATTTTTAAATTTTTCATTGATACGGAATTAAAGTCCAAAAGTAATGTAATTTAAATTTGAATGAAAAAATTGAGTAAAAAGGATTACTTTTGCGCCGAATTTTGGTTCTAACTACCTAGTGTAGGAAGATTAAAAGGGAATTTGGTGAAAATCCAAAACTGTTCCCGCAACTGTAAGCTTAGTTTACCTAGGGTAAATGCTTTTTGTAACTACAATCCACTGCCTTTATAAAGGTGGGAAGGAAGGCAAAAAGACGCAAGTCAGGAGACCTGCCATATTCATTAAAAATTTAATAAAATCCTCGGGTAAAGGATATTTTAATAACTATGAAGCATAATAATTTTTTATTTTTTTTACTGTGCTTTTTTGCAGTTTTATCTTCTTATGCACAGAAAGACAGCGTAGTTGTTTTAGACGAAATTGTTTTGACAGATGCTAAGTTAACTTTATTTTCTTTGGGGAATAAAAAACAAGTACTAAAAGATTCTGTTTTAAGCAAAAATGTGTCTTTTACAGATTTATTGCGTTATAATAGCACAATATATTTTAAAGAAAACGGCTATGGTATGGTATCTTCTCCTTCTTTTAGAGGTACTAATGCGCAACAAACAGCAGTAATATGGAATGGTATAAATATTAATTCTCAATTAAACGGACAAACAGATTTTAATACAATTGTTACTTCTAATTATAATAATGTAACAGTGAAGAGTGGTGGGGGTAGTGTGCAATATGGAAGTGGTGCTATAGGAGGAAGTATTCATTTAAATAATTCTTTTAGTTTTAACAAGCATCTAGAAAATGAAATGCGCATTGGGTATGGGGATTTTAATACCCAGAGTTTAAATTACCAACTTTCTATAGGTTCTAAAAATGTTTCATTAAGCTTAGGGGCTAATTATAACCTATCTGACAATGATTATAAATACTTAGGCACAAATCAGAAAAATGAAAATGGAGCTTATAAAAATGGAAATATAGATTTTAGCCTAGGTTATTTAATTTCAGACAATAACATCTTAAAACTATATCATAATACATATCTAGGTTCTAGAGATTTTTCAGGTACTTTATTAGTAAAGTCTATTGAAAACTATAAGAATACAAATGTTAGAACAATGCTAGAGTGGAGTAATTTTAATGATAAAAAAATTAACCGCTTAAAGCTTGCTCATTTATATGAAAAGTACAAGTATTTTGCCAACAAAAATAGATCTGAATACGCTTTTGGTTATGCTAATTCTTATCTATTTAACTATGATTATAAGTGCACTTTTCCAAATATAATATTAAATGGTATTGTAGATTATAATTACACAGATGTAATAGGAAGAAATATAGAGGAATCTAACAGAAACATTACTTCTTTATCGGTTTTAATGCAGCATAAGTTATCTAGCAAGTTTAAATATGCATTTAATATTAGAAAGGATTATAGTGAAGATTTTTCTAGTCCGTTTTTGTTTGTTTTTAATGGAGAGTATAGCATCTTTAATGTTTATGATTTAACCTTTAGTGCTTCTAAAAACTATAGAATACCCACTTTTAATGATATGTATTGGGAAGGTGCTGGTAATAAAGACTTAGTTCCAGAAACATCTAAACAAGTAGAAGTTGGTAATTATTTTAAATTTAAAAATATTCAGTTTAGTGTATTGGGGTATTATACTAAATTATCTGAAATGATACAGTGGAGACCTATATCTACAGAAGGATGGAAACCTGTAAATATTAAGGATGTTACTCAGTACGGATTAGAAGTAGAAGTTAGAGCAACAAAGTATATTGGAAAAGGCAAATTAATCTGGTTAACTAATTATGCATACACAAAGTCAATAGATGATGATAATGGCAAGCAGTTAATGTATGTGCCATTTCATAAAATAACATCTAACTTAGCTCTTAGTTACAAAAAATCTGAGGGTTATGTGCAATTGTTAAAAAATGGATTAGTGTATACCATGACAGACAATAGTAATGAATTGCCAGGTTATACTTTGGTAAATATTGGAATAGAACATAAGATCATAAAAAACTCTACTTCTTTAGGGATTAAAATAAACAATTTATTTAACAAAAAATATCAAAATATGGCGTATAGACCTATGCCAAACAGAAACTTAATGGTTCAATTGACAACTAAATTTTAATTAATATGAAAATGAAAAGTAAAATAGTATCTATAATAGCTTTAGGACTTTTAATAGTCTCTTGTGAAAATGATGATAATTTTCCTAAAATACCAAAAGGCGATTATGAAAATGGAATTATAATAACTAATGAAGGTGCTTTTTCTGGTGGCACAGGTACAATAACATATATTTCTAATGATTATTCTATTACAGAATCTGAAGTATATAAGAAAGTTAATGGAGAAGATTTAGGTACAATAGTACAATCTATAGGCTTTAACGGCGAAGAGGCATTTATTATAGCAAATGTTTCAAATAAAATTTCAATTGTAAATAGAAATACATTTAAAAAATTAGGTGAGATTACAGTAGGTCTTAATAACCCTCGTTATTTTGCCGTTGCTAATGGCAAAGGTTATATAAGTAATTGGGGTGATACAGCAGATGAGAATGATGACTATATTGCAATCATAAATTTAAGTACTTTTGCTATTGAAGGTACTATTTCTGTGGTTTTGGGACCAGAAAAATTACTAGGGAAAGACAATGTTTTATATGTAGCACATTCTGGTGCATATGGTACTAATAATAAAGTCTCTGTAATTAATACGGTAACAGATAAAGTTTCTAGAACATTAGAGGTAGGTGATGTGCCTAATTCTATGCAATTAGAAGATGGTTATTTGTGGGTTTTGGCTAGTGGAAAGCCAAGTTACACAAAAGATGAAACAGGAGGAGTTTTGTCTAAGATTAGTGTGCAGAATTATGATGATATAATTAATTATACTTTTAGTACAACAGATCATCCTAGTGCATTAGGTATAGATAATGATGAATTTTATTATGGTCTTGGAGGAGCTATATACAAAATGAATATTGAAGACACACAATTACCTACTACTGCCTATATTGAAAATATTAGTTATTATAATTTAACTATACATAATAATAAAATGTATGTTACAGATGCTAAGGATTATGCAAGCAACGGATCTATCTCCATTTATAACTTAGATACTAAAGAGTTAGAAAAAACATTCACAACAGGTCTTATACCTGGTGGAGTGTATTTTAACAATTAAAAATAAATAATCTATTTATGTAGTATAAGGGGAGATTAAATTTAATCTCCCCTTTATTTTTATTTTTCAATAGGATTTATATCGTTAGGCATAATATACATTTCTGAACTAAACTTAGGGTATTTAACACCTTCTGTAACATTGGTAGCGTTTGTGTCTTTCTGTAAATCAAACTTACCAGCAGTACCTAGCATATCATCTAACGCTGCACGTAATAAAACTTCACTAGTATCACCAAAAGGTTTAATGTTTTTGTAATATTCCCATTCTTTTATTTCAATATCAGGAATAAAACCATTGGTGTATTCACTTTCATCGTTTGAGTTGTATATCTGAAAAACAATTGGCTGCATAGCTACCGTGTGTTTGGTGTTTCTGTTTTTTATACTTGTAAATGGTTCTTTGCTACTTCCTTTAGGAGCATCTACAACAGTTATGGATCCTTCATTTTTTCCTTTTGTTTTTTCACCAATAAGGGTAACGGATATGTATGGTCTAAGTCCGTTAATAATCATTTCACTGGCAGATGCAGTTCTTTCTGTGCCAATGACATAAACTTTGCTAATGCCTGTTAACCTGTTCATAGTAGCTGTTCCTACAGAATTCCCAGTATTTTTGTCATATAAATAAACATCTTTAAAGAATGGATATACTGAATTGTTTTTTGCACTTCTTTTTGCATTGTATTTTAACTCCGCAAAAACATCTCCATTGGAAGAATTTTCAATGTATGGATTTGCTTCACCATAAATCATACTTGCTAATAATGCAGATGTTAATACAGACCCTCCACCATTATATCTAAAATCTAAAATAAGTTCGTTAACACCAGCTGCTTTAAATTCGCCAAACACATCGTTTAACTCACCATTATATGTACTATTGAAGCTATTGTATACTAAATACCCAATTTTACGACCACCTTCTTCTATAATACTTGTAAAGTGTACAGGGTTAGTAGATATAGTTTCTGCTGTGAGCGATTTTTCTTCAGTTTGTGTAACAATGTTGTCTTCAGATACTGTTGCAAAACCTAAAGTTAAGTTTGCTTCCGTATAAAGTTTGTTGATTATAGTGTAGTTGTTCTCATCCATAATCGTACCATCTACCTTCGATATTAAATCACCTCTTTTAATACCAGCAGCAGCAGCAGGAGATCCAGCAGCAACTGAACCTATAATTTGTACAACATTATTAGTGCCACTAACTCGTACCAAAGGCCCTCTAGTAATACCATAGGTAGTACTAATACCATTAAAACTCGCCAATTGTTCATCAACATCATCAATGAACCAAGAGAAATCATCTACAACATCTGGTTTATATATTAAAGAGTTAAAAAGAGCCTCTTCTGTTGTTTTAGCTTTTTTTGTTGTCTTGATACTATTTAGGTAAGTATAAAATTCATTCTGATTATCATCTTTAGTATCTGCTAAGTTTGGAACATCTGGTTGCCAGTAATACCAATGATTTAAGCCTTTCCAGATAAATTCGTTAATTTCATTATTCAGCTTTACTCCTCCTAGATCTTTGCCGCCATCATCGTCATTTTTGTTACAAGCAGATAAAAATAAGATTAATCCAGATAATAGAAATATTGTTTTCTTCATAATAGTTTAATTTAGTCTTTGGAGCTTTAAGAGTAGTAATAACAATTATTGTTCCATATATTATATGTTAAATAATACTTAGATATACGTAATATGTATATTGTCGGTTTTTATGACCGTAAAATACTCACATCTTTACTAATAAAAAATTTTTTGTAACAAAAATCGTTATACGTCGTCTTGCTTATATAAACCTAGTAATAGTGTTTGTAACAACAACCAAACTAAAAATGAAGCAAACAGAATTTCTAAATGTGGTATTGCCTTTTAAAGACAAGCTCTTTAGGTTAGCAAAAAGATTGCTTGTTTCTACAGAGGAAGCAGAGGATGCCACCCAAGAAATACTATTAAAGTTATGGTCTAAAAATGACCGAATAAAAGAGTATGCAAATGTAGAAGCTTTTGCTATGACAATGACTAAGAATTTTTGCCTAGACCGATTAAAATCTAAACAGGCAAGTAATATAAAGTTGGTACATAGTAATTATACAGATAATAATACCTCTTTACAACGCCAGGTAGAAGCACAAGATAGTGTTAATTGGGTGCAAAAAATTATGGAAGATTTACCAGAGCAGCAAAAATTGACATTACAATTGAGAGATGTAGAGCAGTATGATTTTGACGAAATAGGAAAATTACTAGAAATGACACCAGTAGCAGTACGAGTTGCATTATCTAGAGCAAGAAAAACAGTAAGGAAAAAATTAATGGAAAAACATAATTATGGAATTGCATAATATAGAAAAATTAGTAGAAAAATATCTTGATGCTACTACAACAGTTACAGAAGAAGAAACACTGAGAAATTACTTTTTAAATAGTAATGTTGCTCCACATTTAAAAGAATATGCAACAATGTTTCAATATTTTTCTATTGCCAAAGAAGAACAGTTTACAAAGCATGTACCATTAAAACCTAGAAAAAGTAATTATAAGTGGTTATACATTGCAGCAGCAGCAGTTTTAATTTTTGGAATTTATTTTGGAAATGATTATAGGGAGCAAAAACAAGCAGAGTATGTGTTAAATGAAACAGAAAAAGCATTTAACCTTATTGCTAAAAATCTAAGTAAAGGAACAGAAAAGATAGCCTACCTTAGAAAATTAGAAGAAACAACAAATAAAATTTACATTAACGATTAAGAATTAAATTATGAAAAAAATATTGATGATAGCAGTTTTAACTGCATTGCCATTTGCTGGACTTTCGCAGTCTATGTTTGATAGGTTTGAAGATTTAGATAACGTTACATCTGTGGTAATAAACAAAAGTATGTTTAATCTACTTACTAAAATTGATGTAGAGGCAGATGATAAAGAAGCACAAGACTTTATAGATATTGCTAAAAGTACAAATAGTCTAAAAGTGTTCATTACTGAAGATAAAAACATAGGGTTAGAGATGCATTCAGCGGTAAAATCTTATTTAAAATCTTCATCTTTAGAAGAGCTTATGAGAATAAAGGACAAAGAAGCTAATATTAAGTTTTATATAAAGAGTGGGAAAAATCAAGACCATGTTAGTGAATTGTTAATGTTCATTAGTGGTATACAAGGTGTTAAATTAGAAAATAGAAAGATAGAGACAGTATTACTTTCTATTACTGGTGATATAGATTTAAATAAGATAAATTCATTCACTAAAAAGATGAATTTACCTAAAGAACTTAATAAAGTAAACGAAAAGTAATCTAATCCTAATATGTGCCATTTTAAAAAAACAATGACACTTTAGATAATTATAAAAAATATACTCGTATGAAAAATTTCATTAAAAATATAACAACAGTTTTGCTATTAGTTTTATCTCTAGCGGCTTGCTCTTCTAGCCAAAGTCTTCAAGAGTATTATGTAGATAGTAGTGAAAACGAAAACTTTTTATCTTTTGACATACCAGCAAGTATACTAAACATAGCAAGTGAAGAGTTAACAGCAGAAGAAAGTAAAGCTGTAAAATCTATTAAAAAAATGAATGTCTTAGCATTTAAAAAAACAGGAGAAAATATTGCTTCTTACAAAGCAGAGAAAGCTAAAGTAACAAACATTTTAAAGGATAAAAAATTTACACAGTTAATGAAAATTAACTCTAAGTTTGCTAAAGGAGTGGTAAAGTATATTGGGGATGAAGACGCCATTGATGAAGTTGTTGTTTATGGTCATACAGATGAAAAAGGTTTTGCTATAATACGTGTAATTGGAGATAATATGAATCCAGCTCATTTAGGTCAATTAATTAGAGCTATGGAGAAATCAAATATTAATGAAGGGGCATTTAAGGATCTAAAAAAGGTTTTTAACAACTAAATTTTCTAAGTTTAATAACAAAAATTCTGTTTTAGCATTGTTAAGACAGAATTTTTGTTATTAAATAGTAAATTAGTAGACAAATTTTAGCAATCAAAAAAAAATATTAAATGCATTTCATATATTGTGAACAACATTAACTATTTAAATAATAATTATGGAGAATGCAGAAAAATGGATAGATTTAGGAATTAAAAAGGTAATGGATTATGGTCCCAAAGTACTAGGAGCCATCATTATTTATATTATTGGTTCTTGGATTATTAAAAAACTTATTGGAGTTGCTAAAAAGGTAATGGCTAAAGGTAATTATGATGAGTCTTTGCAACGGTTTTTATTAAATCTTGTAAACTGGGGATTAAAGATTTTTTTAATTATTACAGTGATTTCTACGCTTGGTGTAGAAACAACAAGTTTAGCAGCAGTGATAGCAGCAGCTGGTTTGGCAATAGGCTTAGCATTACAAGGATCGTTGGCTAATTTTGCAGGAGGAGTTTTAATTATGATTTTTAAGCCCTATAAAATAGGAGATTTTATAGAGGCTCAAGGCGTGTTAGGATCTGTAAAAGAAATTGAAATTTTTACAACTAAATTAATTACACCACAAAATAAATTAGCAATTGTACCTAATGGTGCGGTAGCAAACGGAAATATCATAAACTATACTGCAGAAGGAAAAATGAGGGTTGATACTACAGTTGGTATTGGTTACGGAGAAGATATGAAAAAAGCAAAAGAAGTGCTTTTAGAAATGTTGCTAGCTAATCCTAAGGTACTAAAAGATCCTGCGCCATCTGTAAATGTTTCTGAATTAGCAGATAGTTCTGTAAATTTAGTAGTACGTCCTTTTTGTAAGCCAGAAGATTATTGGGATGTTTATTTTGAAACAGTAGAAGGTTCTAAATTAGCATTAGATAAAGCTAAAATTGAGATTCCATATCCTCATCAAGTGGAGATACATAAGGAAGTATAGACAGGTATGAATTCAAAAAAAAATAAAACCTCAATAGTATTCACTATTGAGGTTTTATTTTTTTGAAATATATGAGTATTAAATACCAGTATAATTACTTGGTGTAATTGCTTTTAATTCAGTTTTAATAGCATCTGAAACCTTTAGGGTGTCTATAAAGTTGGCAATGGATTTCTGATTAATTTTTTCATTTGTTCTTGTTAAACCTTTTAAAGCTTCATATGGGTTAGGATATGCCTCACGACGTAAAATAGTTTGTATAGCCTCTGCAACAACAGCCCAATTATTCTCTAAATCTTGCTCAAACTTTTCGTTATTGAGTAACAATTTATTTAATCCTTTTAAGGTAGAACCAAAAGCAATCATTGTATGTGCAAAAGGTATACCTACATTCCTAAGTACTGTACTATCTGTTAAGTCTCTTTGTAATCTTGAAATTGGTAGTTTGGCAGATAAATGCTCAAAAATAGCATTTGCAATTCCTAAATTACCTTCAGAGTTCTCAAAATCTATAGGGTTTACTTTATGTGGCATAGCAGAAGACCCAACCTCACCAGCTTTAATTTTTTGTTTAAAATAATCCATAGACACGTATGTCCAAAAATCTCTATCTAAATCTATAACTATGGTATTTATACGTTTAAGCGTATCAAACAAAGCAGCCATATGGTCATAGTGCTCTATTTGTGTAGTTGGAAAAGAATGTTGTAAGTCTAATTTTTCTTTTACAAATTGTTGTCCAAATGCTCTCCAATCTATAGTAGGGTAAGCAACTTTATGGGCATTAAAATTGCCAGTAGCACCACCAAATTTAGCAGCACTTGGTATATCATTCAATAAATTAAATTGTTCTTTTAAACGAACTACAAAAACCTCTATTTCTTTTCCTAAACGAGTAGGAGATGCTGGTTGCCCGTGAGTTCTAGCAAGCATAGACACTTCAGCCCATTCAGTAACTAATGTTTCTAATTTTTCTACAACATCAAAAAACATTGGCACATAAACCTCATTCATTGCTTCTTTAATAGAAAGCGGTATTGCAGTGTTATTTATATCTTGTGATGTTAAACCAAAGTGTATGAATTCTTTATAGGTTTCTAAACCAAGTTTATCAAACTCTTTTTTTATAAAGTACTCAACAGCTTTTACGTCGTGGTTTGTAACTTTTTCTATCTCTTTAATGGCTAATGCATCTTCAGTAGAAAAATTTGTATATATAGAACGTAAGTTTTCAAATAAGGTAGAATCAAAAGATTTTAGTTGCGGTAGCGGAATTTCACATAACGCAATAAAATATTCAATTTCTACTCTAACTCTGTATTTTATTAATGCTTCTTCAGAAAAAAAAGAACCCAATACATTTACTTTGTTTCTGTATCTTCCATCTATGGGAGAAATAGCATTTAATTGATTTAAAGACATCTGTTTTGTGTTGATTTTTAAAAACTGCAAAGATAGTTAAAAGTTAAACTTTGTGTGGCTATTTATAGTTTTATCTGTAGCTTTAATATGTTTATTGATTATAAAGTTTTTTTATATCAAGGTATTAGTTTTGATAATATCATTCTTGCTCTTGCTTTGTATGCTGCTGTGCCAGATTGGTAATTTTGTTCTAAAACAATACGTAATTCTGGGTGAATCCAATCATACTTTTTTCCTAATAAGAATAAACTAGTCATAGAATAGGCTTGTGAAGCAACTTTATGATTGCCAATAAGCCAGTCAAAACAGGCAGCAGTTATTTCTTCTAAATGATAGCTTTTCAATGTAGATTTAACAGCATTATCTTGTTTAGAGAAGTAATTAGTGACAAGTATTTCACAAATTTTTGCATTTGGTCTAATACTAGACTCCAGTTCTAAAGTATGTAAACCTTTTGTAAATCTATCCATAATTGGAAATAATAAGCTTACTTTTTGTTTGATTGCAAACTCTAAAACCCAACTTGCCTTACAAGAAATAGGATCCTTAACATTTAAAATCAAATCCATTAAGGATGGTATTATTGATGGATTTTCTATGATTTTATTTGAAATTTTCAATCTTTTCTCCCTTGAATGGTTTACGCTATCTACAAGCCAAGAATATAATTCTGATTTAGTCACAAAAAGTTGTATTTTGCTTTAATAATTTGGAAGCTATGAAAATAATAAAAAAAATACTTGTAGCACTATTATTTGTGTTTATTGTTATGCAATTTATTAGACCAGAAAAGAACGTAATGGAAAATGATGAAAAAACAGCGTTTTTAACAGAAACAAATCCGTCAAAAGAGGTGCAGAAAATATTAGAAACTAGTTGTTATGATTGTCATAGCAATACTACAGAGTATCCTTGGTATAATACTATAGTTCCTGTTTCTTATTGGTTAGCAGACCATATAAAAGAAGGGAAAAGACATTTAAATTTTTCTGAGTGGGAAAAATATTCTAAAAATAAAAAAGATCATAAACTGGGAGAGATTTATGAAGTGGTTGAAAATGGAGAAATGCCACTAAAAGAATATATTTGGACACATAGCGATGCTAACTTAACTCAAAAACAAATAACCTTAGTTATGGATTGGGTTAAAAAAACTAGGTTGCTTTATCAATTAGGTCAGCAACCAAAGTAGGGACACCGTTAACAGCTGTTTTTGGTATAATAGTTAAGTTGTTGTAATCATCTTTTTTAACGTTAGGTTTAGGATCTATAAAATAAATAGGGATATTAGAGGGGGCATAATGTATTAAACTAGCAGCAGGGTAGACTTGCATAGATGTGCCAATGATTATTAAAATATTTGCTGTTTGTGTAATTTCAATAGCTTTTTGAAGTAAAGGAACTTCTTCTCCAAACCAGACAATATATGGTCTTAATTGATTACCATTTAAAGACACATCTCCTAAAACTAAATCTTTTGTCCATTTTTGTATTAAAAATTTATCCTTGGTACAGCGTACTTTTAATAATTCTCCGTGTAAATGTAATACATTACTAGAACCAGCACGCTCGTGTAAGTCGTCCACGTTTTGAGTTATAGTCTCTACAGTATAATATTGTTCTAGTAAGGTAAGCGCTATATGTGCTTGGTTTGGTTTAACTTCTAACAGTTGTCTTCTTCTTTGGTTGTAAAAGTCTAATACCAAGCTTGGTTTTTTTGCAAACCCCTCTGGAGATGCAACTTCCATAACATTATGCCCTTCCCAAAGCCCATTAGCATCTCTAAAAGTCTTAATGCCACTTTCTGCACTTACACCAGCACCAGTTAAAACAACTATATTTTGTTTCATTGTTTCATTGTTGAGTTTTCAGTTTTATAAAATTAAACTTTTTCTTTTTATATTCGATTTATGATAGATAATAAGTTGTTAATTTATTTAGAGAACATTATAAGTCCTGAGCGAAGAGAACGTTTTATTAAAATAGTAGAAAATAGAACCAATTTTATTACAGTAGCCATAGAAGATGTTTTTCAAATGCATAATACAAGTGCAGTTGTAAGGAGTTGTGATGCTTTTGGAGTGCAAACCGCACATTTAATTGAGGGTAAGTATGGTGAACGATTGGATAAGAACATTGCAATGGGGGCAGAGCAATGGGTAGATACGCCTAGGTATAACTCCACAACAGACTGTATAAATGAATTAAGAAAGAATGGGTATAAAATAATAGCAACATCACCACATAAAGATTCGTATTTGTTAGATGATTTTGTGATAAATGAAAAAATAGCTTTGTTTTTTGGAACAGAAAGAAGTGGGTTAAGTCAAGAAGTTTTAGATAAAGCAGATGGTTTTGTAAAAATACCAATGGTAGGTTTTAGTGAAAGTTTAAACATATCTGTTTCTGCTGCAATAATTTTACAGGATTTAACGGTTGAACTAAAAAAAACAAACTTACCTTGGCAACTTACCAAAGATGATAAAATGAGAATAAGATTAGATTGGACAAAAAAATCAATAAAAAGTATTGATGACATTTTGGCTAGATATAATAAAGAGGTTAAATAAAATAGTTTTTGTACTGTATTTTTTTGTAAAACGTAAAGACCTACTAACACCTAAACCAATGATGGTAACAATAAATTAGAATAACCTAAGTTCAATTACTATTTGGATGTAGTAAAAACCATCATTCAAATAATTTTTCATATTAGAAAGGAGAAAAATTATTCTTCAAAAGGATTAGAAGATCTACCAAGAATAGGTATTTAGTACTGAAATGCTAGTTTCCAATACAAAATTCTTATCAGAATTTCACTATCATTGATACATTTTAGATTAATCGAACTCAGTTAATAGGGTTAGAGACGTAATTACTAATTTTTATTGATTATCTTTAGTACAATTTTCTAGTTGACTTAAAGCATCTTCGGTAATTTTTTTTGTTCTTAGATAGTAATATCTTTTAGCTTCAGTTAATGTACCATTAAGTAATTTGTATTCTGTTTTATCAAGTATACCAACCATCAATTTGTATGCTTCTCTGCAATTGTCAGATTCTAGTACCGTTTGTATAGATTTTTCAAACGGAATCAATATACTATCAACTTTAGAATGTAGCTGCCTAATATAAATTTTGTTAGGATGATTACTTTTAATTATATTTTTATTCTTTAAACTATATTTTGCTATTGAATTAATACTAATATTGATACTTCTTTTTGCCTGTCCTAATATAGATTTTGCACTTGATATAGACTCTGTTTTGGTTACGTTTTTTAAAAGAGTAAGTCCTTTTGTTATAGTTATTTCAGCATCATTACATCCACATTCATCTATTTGTTTATCTAATTTCTGTAGTGTGTTTACTGCTATGTATGTATAATATTTAACCTTATTTAAAGTGGTAGAATTCTCTGCTTTAGTTGCTTGTTTAATGGCATAGCCTAAATTGGAGTTGACCAAATCACAAACTGTATTCTCCTTAAAAGAATACAATAGCTGTATAGTCAGTAGTAGGTACAAAAATTTCTTATTCGTCATTACGATTGGACAGATTTGGGGACGTCCTTTAATAAATAAGAGTGCAAGATACCAATAAAGTTAAAAAACACCATTTATATTCGGTAAAGAGGCAAAAAAATCTATTGAGTTGTATTTTTGAAGAAAAACATCATCAAAAAAGGTTATATTCAAACTTTTTTAAACTAAAAAAATTTTATAGTGAGGAGTGTAGATATTAAGAAGTATAAAGTAGGGAATGTTGTAAAGCTTGTTAACAAAAAAACAATTGAAAATTTTGGAGTATCTGATAAAAAATTAAAAAAAGATTTAGAAGGTATACGAGAAGAGCTTGGTAGTTTTCAGGATACATTATATGCACACGGAAAGTACAGTGTTTTAGTATGCCTACAAGGAATGGATACCTCTGGTAAGGATAGCCTTATTCGTGAAGTTTTTAAAGATTTTAATGCACGTGGAGTTGTAGTTCATAGCTTTAAAGTGCCTACAGAGTTAGAATTAAAACACGACTATTTATGGAGACATTATATAGCATTGCCAGCTAAGGGCAAGTTTGGTGTTTTTAACAGAACTCATTATGAAAATGTATTGGTTACTCGTGTGCATCCAGAGTATATTATGAGTGAGCACATACCAGGAATACATACTGTAAGTGATATTGATAATGAATTTTGGGCTAAACGATTTGAACAAATAAATGCTTTTGAAAATCATATTGCAGACAATGGAACTTTGATTTTTAAATTTTTCCTAAACTTATCAAAGGAAGAACAACGTCAAAGATTGTTACGTAGATTAGAATTAAAAGAAAAAAATTGGAAATTTTCTCCAGGAGATTTAAAAGAGCGTAAGTTGTGGGATAAATACCAGCAATGTTATGAAGATGCCATAAACAAAACTTCAAAACCTAGTGCGCCATGGTATATTGTTCCAGCAGATAATAAAAAAGAAGCTCGTGTAATAGTGGCATCAATCTTATTACAAGAACTTAAAAAGTATACAGATATTAAAGAACCTGAATTAGATGATAAAATCAAATCAAATTTAGAAGAATATAGAAATCAATTAGAATCAGAATTAGGATGAAAAAAATAAAAATATTATTTCTTTTACTATGCGTAATGGGTTTTTCTCAATCTGATGATGAAAAGCAAATTAGAGCAATTTATAACAAAGCATTAACAAATAGTATGGCTTATGATTGGTTAAACCATTTGTCTAACCAAATAGGAGGCCGCTTGTCTGGCTCTGTTGAAGCGCAGCAGGCGGTTGATTACACAAAAAAAGAATTAGATAAATTAGGATTAGATCGTGTTTGGTTACAGCCAGTTATGGTACCCAAATGGGTTAGGGGAATAGCAGAATATGCTAATATTGTTAATGAAAATGGTACAACTGTAAATGTTCCCATATGTGCTTTGGGTGGTTCTGTAGCTACACCAGCATTAGGTATAAAAGCTAATGTTATAGAGGTAGAAGGTATAGATGATTTACACAGTTTAGGTAAGGAAAAAATAGAAGGAAAGATTATTTTTTATAATAGACCAATGAACCCAACTGATATAGTGACTTTTACTTCTTATAGAGGATGTGTAGATCAGCGATATTCTGGGGCTGCCGAAGCTGCAAAGTATGGTGCTGTTGGGGTAATTGTACGCTCTTTGAGCCTTAGTTTAGATGACTATCCGCACACAGGATCTATGAGTTATGGAGAATTGCCCATAAAAGACAGGATTCCTGCAGCAGCCATAAGTACTAAAGGAGCAAATTTGCTATCTACTTCACTAAAATTAAATGCTAAGACTACGTTTTATTTTAAACAAATTAGCCATCCCCTGTTTTTTATTTGAACACTAAATTAAGTTGTCCTGATGGTTGTAAAGTATTAAGAATTTTCCA
>CANLIE010000002.1 GCA_947491225.1 uncultured Cellulophaga sp. | reverse complement strand
AATGATCAAATTAAACCAGTAGGGTTTACAGACAATGATCAAATTAAACCAGTAGGGTTTACAGACAATGATCAAATTAAACCAGTAGGTGATACTGATAATGATCAAATTAAACCAGTGGGATAATTAAAAAATCTAATTTATTATTATAAAAACAAGCCTTGAATTGTATATTTCAAGGCTTTTTTTATATCTTGTATTTATGTTAAAACATTTTTCTACACATAAAATCTTAGTAAAAGTATTTATACTTATAATGGTGTCTTTATTTTCTTGCAATAATAAAGATAAGAACTCAGCTAAAACTAAAAGCCCTAATAATACAGTACAAGACAAAAAAGACTCCTTACAATTAAAACAATTGTATGATCTATCATTAGCTTATAACAAACAAAGAGATTCTACTAAATTTAGAGATACAAACAAAAGAGTAATAAAACTATCTATAGAATTAAAAGACTCAACAATACTTGCTTCTGCATACAGAGACTTAGGCTTTTGGTTTGATGGTAATAATAAAGTTGATAGTAGCTATTACAACCTATTAAATGCTCAACAGATTTATAACAAAATAAATGACAAAGAAAATGAAGGTAGGGTATGGAACTATATTGCCTACCTACAATCTACAGTTAAGGATTATAGGGGTAGTGAAATTTCTGCTATTAATGCCTTAAAAGCATTAAAAGCAATTAAAAACCAAGAAATAAGAATTTATGACGCTTACAACATTCTTGGTTCCTCTACAAATGCATTAAATGAGCATAATAGAGCCATAGAGTATTACAATAAAGCCTTGGCATATCAAAAGAAAATAAAAAAATCTAACATATATAATTTATATACTTTAAACAATATAGGAAATGCGTACAGTGACAAAAAAGACTATAAAGCAGCTATAAAATATTATACACAAATTTTAAATACTGATAGCTTATTAATTAAAGAACCAAGGTTCTACGCTAAACTGCTAGATAATTTAGCATACACACAATTTAAAAAAGGAGACACTTTAAATATAGAAAAACAACTTTTAAAATCATTACACTTAAGAGACAGCTTAAAAGACAGATCTGGTTTATCTATTAGCCACTATAATTTGGCTGAATTTTATTTGCAGAAAAAAGATACCACTAAGGCTTTGTATAATGCAAAAAAATCTGAACAATACTCTTTACAAAGTAAAAACAACAAACGCTTATTACAAATATATAATTTACTCACAACTGTAGATTCTAAAAATGCTAGCCATTATGCCCATAAATATATAGTTTTAAATGATAGCCTTATTGCAGAAGAACGTAATTTACAAGAAAAATTTACACGTATACAATATGAAACAGATGAAGTATTAGAACAAAAAGAAATCTTAGAAAAGCAAAAGCAATTACTAATTTTTCTAGTAATTGGTGCCTTATTACTAGCCTTTGCTATATTTGTAATTGGTAATCAATACCTAAAAAATCAAAAATTAAAGTTTGAGCAAGAACAGCAAGTTACAAACTTAGAAACATTTAATTTAATGTTAGCTCAAAAAGGTAAATTAGTACAAGTTAGACAAGAAGAGCAACAAAGAATTTCTCAAGAGCTACATGACGGTGTGTTAGGGAGCCTTACAGGCATTGGACTAATACTTAAAGCAATAAACAATAAAGCAGATGAAAAAGCAATTAATGAACGCTTAGACCTAATTAAACAATTACAAGAAACTGCAGAAGAAATTAGAACCATATCACATACACTTAGTGCTTCATCTTCAACCAAAATACAAAACTTTACCAACTCAATTTCAGAATTGTTGGCAAACACCAGTAAAGCCACAAATATAAAAACAGATTTTACCTATGATGATAACATAGATTGGGATCATTTAAATGCAGACATTAAAATTAATTTGTACAGAATAATACAAGAAGGTATACAAAATTGTGTAAAATACTCTAAGGCAAAAAATATTTTTCTAGATTTAAGTATGGACGAATCAAATTTATCAGTAATTTTGTCAGATAATGGAGTAGGTTTTAACCTTCAAAAAAAGAAAAGAGGTATTGGACTTAAAAACATATATTCTAGGTCTAAAAAAATTAATGCAGACGTAAAAATTACTAGTGAAATAGGGAATGGTACTAAAATAAACATAACCATTCCGTTAAGCGAAAATAATACTACAATTATCTAACGAAACAAAAGTTTCAGAAATATGAGAACCCTAAAAATCTTAGCCGTAGATGATCATCAACTTATACTTAAAGGATATGAATATACCTTTAGTGATATTAACCCTGCTAAATATAATATTGTTTTAAAAACAGCCAACTCATACCAAAAAGCGAAACAATTAATAGAAAGTAATATTTATGATGTTGCATTTTTAGATATTCAAATTGAAAAGCCAGATGCAGAGAATATAGATGGTAACAAAACAGGAGAAAATCTTGGTATACTTTTAAGAGAAATTTCTCCTAAAACCAAAATAATTTTTCAATCTTCGTTTAATGATAGCTTACGTATAAGCAACATTTTTTCATCAGTAAACCCAGATGGGTATATTGTAAAAACAGAAGTAACAGATAAAGTGATAGAAAAAGCATTAGACAATGTATTAAATGATAGTACATATTATTCTCGTTCTGCCATAGATGTTTTTAGAAAAACTATGACCAATGATATTATGATAAATGAAGATGATAAAGAGATTCTTTATAGATTATCATTAGGTATAAAAACAAAAGATTTAGTAGAATTTGTTAACTTATCTGGGACTGCTATAGAAACCAGAAAGCGAAAATTAAAATTTATTTTTGATATAGAAACAGAAAATGATTTAGCCTTAATTAATGAAGCTAAAAAAAGAGGTTTCATATAAAAAAAACTCTATTTCAGCGTAATTAACATTTATTTCATCGAAATTTCATAAAAAAACAGCAAAACCTCATAAAATGTGAGGTTTTGCTATAATACAAACTCAAATATTCATTATAGCTTTGTTTTTAGTGTAACCTACAATAGAAGCATAATGAGCAACCAACCAAAATACAATACCATTCGTTACGCAGATACTATACCAAGTTGCGTATTAGAGAATTTAGAAACTTTTAGAACCCAATTAGAAAGAGCATACTTTTCTAACGTTCTACTGAGAATTACAAAAAACGAAGAAAATCTTATAGAAGTTGGAATAGAAATACAGTCCAATTTTTGGCTGTCAGAAAGTATATGCTATTACAATAATTACAACTGGCTAAAAGGAGAAAGCAATCCCAATACTTTTAGGCTACAACAATTTTATTGTAGTTTTAGTGAATTAAAAAGTAACTCAGCTATTACAATTGATATTTCAGAATTTGCAATTTATTTACATGATACTTCTTTAATAATTAGCAAGGTCTATAAAAATAGTATTACAAATCAGTTAGATGCCATACTATCATCTGTAATTACTAATATGAATAATCTTATAGATACTAATCTAGAATTACCCACAGAAATACATATGCCAGTTTTATATGAGGATAAAAAGAAATTAACAAACGACATAAAAAATTCTTACTTTGGATTCTGGGGACTTTATTATGAATCTGAAGAAGATGCCGTTATATATGATGTTAACAACAATACCATTAGTAAGGTAGACTTATTTATGGTAAATCATATTGAAAATATGGAAAACCTTTAAAGGTTTTCCATAATAACGGTATTATCTAATTAAACAATGCTCTATCTTTCATTAAAGCATTAACTTTTTTCTTTACTGAAGCAATAACCGCTGCATTTTCAGGATTATTAATAACAGTATCAATAAAATCTACAATAGGTTCCATATCAGATTCTTTAAGTCCGCGAGTTGTAATAGCTGCTGTACCAAAACGCACTCCTGAGGTAATGAAAGGAGATTTATCATCAAAAGGAACCATATTTTTATTGGCAGTAATATCTGCTTTTACCAAAGCATTCTCTGCTTCTTTTCCAGTTATATTTTTATTCCTTAAATCTATAAGCATCATATGATTATCTGTTCCACCAGAAATAATCTTATAATCTCTTGCAACAAATGCTGCTGCCATAGCTGCTGCATTTTTCTTAACCTGAACTATATAATGCAAATATTCATCTGTTAACGCCTCTCCAAAAGCAATTGCTTTTGCAGCAATAATATGTTCTAAAGGACCACCTTGATTACCTGGAAAAACAGCCAAATCTAATAAAGCAGACATTTTACGTAGGTTGCCATTTTTTAATGTTATTCCAAAAGGATTTTCAAAGTCTTTCCCCATCATTATCATACCACCTCTTGGTCCACGTAATGTTTTATGCGTAGTGGTTGTAACAATATGGCAGTGTGGCATTGGATCATTTAATATGCCTTTAGCAATAAGACCCGCAGGATGAGAAATATCTGCTAATAACAAAGCTCCAACACTATCTGCAATAACTCTAAAACGCTCAAAATTTATATCTCTTGAATAAGCAGAAGCACCTGCTATAATCATTTTAGGCTTTTCTTTAGAAGCAATTTCTTGTATTTTATCATAGTTTAAAACTCCTGTTTCTTCTTCTACACCATAAAAAACCGGATTATACAAACGCCCTGAAAAGTTTACAGGAGAACCGTGAGTTAAGTGTCCGCCATGCGATAAATCAAAACCTAAAATAGTATCACCAGGCTTTAAACACGCGTGGTATACAGATGCATTTGCCTGTGAACCAGAGTGCGGCTGTACATTTACATATTCTGCACCAAAAAGTTCTTTAGACCTGTCTATTGCCAATTGCTCTATTTTATCTACAACTTGACAACCACCATAGTAACGTTTTCCAGGGTAACCCTCAGCATATTTATTGGTAAGTACAGACCCAGCTGCTTCCATAACTTGTGGACTGGTAAAATTTTCTGAAGCTATTAGCTCTAGTCCTTCTAATTGACGTTCTTTTTCATCATCAATTAAATCAAAAATTTGATTATCACGTTGCATAAGTTCTTATATTGCGTTAGTAAAGCGTAAAAATACAAATTGAGATTCTTTAATCAGAAGAAAATAATATATTTGAAAATAAATTTATCAAGAAAAAAAATAACACGTACAATATGCCTATAAAAACTAACGATCCTACTAAAAAATCCTGGATTTCTGTTGATGATAATTCTGATTTTCCAATTCAAAACATTCCTTTTGGAGTTTTTTTAACTAGAGATGACATAATTACCATTGGTACTCGTATAGGCAACTATGCAATTGATTTAGGAGCATTACACCAATTGGGATATTTTGAAGGCATTCCTTTAACAGATGATATTTTTTTACAAGATTCTTTAAATGATTTTATTTCAGATGGTAAAAAAACCTGGCGCTTAGTTCGTAACAGAATTAGTGAAATTTTTGATATAAATAATACTGCTTTGCAAACTAATGAAGAGCATAAAAAAATTGTATTGTTTACTATGGAAGAGGTAGAAATGCAATTACCAGTACAAATAGGTGATTATACTGATTTTTATTCTAGTAAAGAACATGCTACAAATGTTGGTACAATGTTTAGAGATCCTGCAAATGCACTTTTGCCAAATTGGTTACACATACCTGTAGGTTATCATGGTAGAAGTTCTACTATTATACCTAGTGGAACTCCTGTGCATAGACCAAACGGACAAACATTACCAAAAGGAGCAGAAACACCAGTCTTTGGCCCTTCTAGACTTGTAGACTTTGAACTAGAAACAGCCTTTATAACCACAGATGCAAACATTTTAGGAGAACCAATACCTGTAGATGAAGCAGAAGATTATATATTTGGTATGGTTATTTTTAATGACTGGAGCGCTAGAGATATTCAAAAATGGGAATATGTTCCACTTGGGCCATTTTTAGCTAAAAACTTTGCTTCTTCAATTTCTCCGTGGATAGTAACTTTAGACGCATTGGAGCCTTTTAGAACAGCCAGTCCCGCACAAGACCCTAAACCACTACCCTATTTACAGCAAAAAGGAGAAAAGGCTTTTGATATAAGTTTAGAAGTAGACATTACTCCTGAAAGTGGTGAACCAACTACTGTAACTAAATCTAATTTTAAGTATATGTACTGGACAATGGCTCAACAATTGGCACATCATACAATTAACGGATGTAAAGTAAATAGTGGAGATATGATGGGTAGCGGAACAATCTCTGGTCCTACTCCAGATTCATACGGCTCTATGCTAGAATTATCATGGCAAGGTACTAAACCTGTTACTTTAAAAAATGGAGAAACCAGAAAATTTATAGAAGATAATGACACAGTAACACTAAGAGGTTTCTGTATTAAAGATAGTGTTCGTATTGGTTTTGGAGAAGTTTCAACAAAATTATTACCTGCAGTAGCTATAAAATAAATCACATTAACCCGTTGTACATTTAGAGTCAAATGGTTTTCAAAATGTTCGGTTCAAGTGATTTTTTGATAACAAATTGTATCGAGAACTAATTTAATAATGAAAATTTTTACTTTCGATACAGCTTTCACTTATTTCCATCGTGAAATTTACTTGAATTGACAGAATTTTATCAAAATGCACAACAAGTTACATTACTATACTATTGATTAGAAAAATTCCTTATCAGGAATTTTTCTTTTTTATACTATTTATAACTCAAAATTAGGCTTATAAATTAATGTATTTTTTTGTATACTAATTATTAGTCTACAATATTTGTGTAGACCTCTAAGGAGGTTTATCATACAAAATAAAGCATAAAATATACTATTGAGTAGCATATTACGTTTGCTCTTTTATGTTGGCACGACTATTGACAACATACCTACAACAATAAGCCAAAACATTATGAAAAAATTTCTACTAGGGACCACAGTATGTATATTTTTAATATCTTGTGGAGGAGTTAAAAAAACTCAAGAAGCCATAAACACAGGAGATTATTTATCTGTTATACAAACATCAGTAAAAAACCTTGCTGCTAATAAAACAAGAAAAAGCAATCAACCTTATATTGCTTTGTTAGAAGATGCGTTTAAAAAAAATACTGAAAGAGAACTAAACCAGATTGCGTTTTTAAAAAAAGATGGTAATTCTGCTAATTTTGAAACTATTTTTAAAATATACAATAATCTTAAAAATATTCAAGAGCAAATAAAACCTCTTCTTCCATTAAAAATTGTAAAAGAAAATAGAAATGCTAAATTTAATCTTAAAAACTACGATGATAAAATTTTATCATCTAAAAAGAAGTTAGTTGAATATTTATACACTAATGCTAGTAATTTATTAGCAAACGCTACGCAAAAAGAAGATTACAGAAACGCTTATGATGACTTTAGTTATTTAAATAAACTAAGTCCTAATTACAAAGATAGTAGATTAAAAATTGAAGAAGCTCACAGTAAAGGTATAGATTATATAAAAGTTAAATTTACAAATAGTACAAATAAAATTATTCCAGTACGTTTAGAAGATGATTTACTTAATTTTAATACCTACGGCCTTAATGATTTATGGGCTGAGTACCACACAAGTCCTGTAAAAAATATTACTTACGATTATGAAATGCAAGTAGATTTTAGAGAGATTAGCATATCTCCAGAACAAATAAGGGAAAAAGAACTTGTTAAAGAAAAGCAAGTAAAAGATGGTCTTAAATATGTTTTAGATGAAGACGGCCAAGTTGTTATAGATAAAGATGGCAATAAAGTTCAAACAGATAAATTTAAAACTGTCAGATGTAATTTTTATCAATTTACACAATTTAAATCTGCACAAGTAACTGGCATTGTTAGTTTTGTAGATTTAAACACAAAACAACAAATTAATTCTTATCCTTTGGTTAGCGAATATGCTTTTGAGCATAACTATGCAAATTATAGAGGAGATAAAAGAGCTTTAACTAGTATATTACTAGATATGTTAGACTTAAAATCTGTTCAATTTCCCAACAATGAACAAATGGTTTATAGAGCCAGTCAAGATTTAAAAGCCAACTTAAAAAACATAATCAATAGACATAAATTTTAACACCTAATTAAAGTGTTTAAAAAAATGTCCTTGCAAAAAAGTAAGGACATTTTTTTTTAAATATAATTATCTAAATGTAATTCTGAAATGCTTCCATGAGAAGCATTAGCTACAGCTATACCGTTTTTAATAATTAGTAATTGTGGCGATTGATGCATAACTTGAAACTTATATCCTGTTTCATTAGAAACTTCCCTGTATTGCAGTAAATCTAAGTAATATAAGTCTACCTCATCTTGTGTATAATTATATGTATCTCTAAACATTTTTATTACCATACGACTTACACCGCAACTGGTAGAATGTTTAAAAATAACCTGTGTCTTAGTTTTAGACCTTAATTCTATCTCTTGCAATTGTTCTATACTAGTTAAAGGTATCCAAGGCAATTGTTTTTCCTGTTTTTTATTTTGGTCTTTACTACCAAATAAACCTGTAAATAATCCCATTATAATTCTTAATTTTATAGTTAAGTCGCTTTAAATTCCTAAACTTACAACTGACTAAATGTCTTGTAAATACTAATAAAAAACAGCCATTTTGTCTTGTTGCATTATTTGGTAGGGTAATTGACTTTAATCTGTTAAAAGTAATAATACTATAAAAATACATTACATATGAATATTAACAATTTTACAATAAAATCTCAAGAATCCTTACAACAAGCACAATTGCTTGCTCAGGAAATTGGAAATCAACAAATAGAAAACGAACATTTATTTAAAGCCATAACTAAGGTAGATGAAAATGTATTACCATTTATCTTAAAAAAACTAAATGTAAATGTTGCGTTATTATCTCAAATAGTTGATAAAGAATTAGAAAGTTTACCAAAAGTAACAGGCGCAGATATAATGATGTCTCGCGAAGCAGGTAAAACCATAAATGAAGCTATTATTGTTGCTAAAAAAATGAATGATGAGTATGTGTCTATAGAACACTTATTCTTAGCCATTTTTAAATCTAACAGTAAAATTTCTCAGATATTAAAAGATCAGGGAGTAACAGAGAAAGATTTAACAGCTGCAATTAATGAATTAAGAAATGGTAACAATGTAACATCACAAAGTGCAGAAGAAAATTACAACTCATTAGAAAAATATGCTAAAAACTTAAACAGATTAGCAGATGAAGGTAAATTAGACCCTGTAATTGGTAGAGATGAAGAAATACGAAGAGTATTACAAATCCTATCTAGAAGAACCAAAAACAACCCTATGTTAGTAGGTGAGCCAGGAGTTGGTAAAACTGCAATTGCAGAGGGTATTGCACACCGTATTATACAAGGAGATATCCCTGAAAATCTAAAAGATAAGATTATATACTCTCTAGATATGGGTGCTTTAATTGCCGGCGCAAAATACAAAGGTGAGTTTGAGGAAAGACTAAAGTCCGTTATTAAAGAAGTTACTTCTGCAGATGGAGAAATAGTTTTATTTATAGATGAAATACATACGCTTGTAGGTGCTGGTGGTGGAGATGGTGCTATGGATGCAGCTAACATTTTAAAACCTGCATTAGCTCGTGGAGAGTTACGTGCAATTGGAGCTACTACCCTAGATGAATATCAAAAATATTTTGAAAAGGACAAAGCATTAGAACGTAGATTCCAGAAAATAGTAGTAGACGAACCTAGTACAGAAAGTTCTATTTCAATATTACGTGGAATCAAGGAAAAGTATGAAGCTCATCATAAAGTACGCATAAAAGATGAAGCTGTAATTGGTGCCGTAGAATTATCTCAACGCTACATTACAAACAGATTTTTACCAGACAAGGCCATAGATTTGATGGATGAAGCAGCTGCTAAGTTACGAATGGAAATTAATTCTAAACCCGAAGAGCTAGATGTTTTGGATCGTAAAATAATGCAACTAGAAATAGAAATAGAAGCTATTAAAAGGGAGAATGATAAGGATAAGCTAAAAATTTTAAACGTAGACCTTGCTAACATAAAAGAAGAACGTAATGAAATTTTTGCTAAATGGGATAGCGAAAAAACAGTTGTAGATAATATACAGCAAGTAAAACAAGATATAGAAAATTACAAACTAGAAGCAGAACGTGCAGAGCGTAATGGTGATTACGGTAAAGTTGCCGAATTGCGATATGGAAAAATTAAAGAATCACAAGAAACTCTAGAAAAACTTCAGAATACACTAGCAGAACAACAAAGCCAAGATACTTTAATACAAGAAGAGGTAACCTATGAAGATATTGCAGATGTTGTAGCAAAATGGACTGGAATACCAGTGAGTAAAATGCTACAAAGTGAAAGAGAAAAACTGCTTGATCTTGAGTCTGTTCTTCACAAGCGAGTTGTTGGTCAAGAAGAAGCTATACAAGCTGTATCTGATGCTATTAGAAGAAGTAGGTCTGGCTTACAAGATGCCAAACGCCCAATTGGTTCGTTTCTATTTTTAGGAACAACAGGCGTAGGTAAAACAGAATTAGCAAAAACTCTTGCTTCCTATTTATTTGATGATGAGAATGCATTAACCAGAATAGATATGAGCGAATATCAAGAGCGACACTCTGTAAGTAGGTTAGTTGGTGCACCTCCAGGATATGTAGGGTATGATGAAGGCGGACAACTAACTGAAGCTGTTAGGCGTAGACCATACTCTGTTATTTTGTTAGATGAGATTGAAAAAGCGCATCCAGACACCTTTAATATTTTATTACAAGTATTGGATGAAGGCAGACTTACGGATAACAAAGGGCGAGTTGCAGATTTTAAGAATACCATTATTATTATGACAAGTAATATGGGAAGCACAATTATTCAAGAAAGCTTTGAAACACATAAAGATGCAATAAAAGCAACAGAAGCAGCAAAGACAGATGTGTTAACATTATTAAGATCCACAATTAGACCAGAATTTTTAAATAGAATAGATGATATTTTAATGTTTACGCCATTATCTAAAAAAGATATTACTAAAATTGTACGTATTCAAATAAACAGTCTTAAAAAATTAGTAGCAGAACAAAATATAACTATAGATGCAACTGATGAAGCTATAGCCTTTTTAGCCGAAAAAGGATATGATCCACAATATGGAGCAAGACCAGTAAAAAGAATTATACAAAAAGAAGTGTTAAACAATTTATCTAAAGAAATATTATCTGGGAAAATCTCTACAGATAGTATTGTTTTAATAGATAGTTTTGACGACAAATTGGTGTTTAGAAACAATAATTAACAAAAAGCAGTATAAATAGTGAAAAAGCTTCCATAACGGAAGCTTTTTTTATGGTTCTATTTTATAGATTTTATATATTCGTAAAAACAACTATAAAACTTATGTCCACCAAGGCAGAAAAAACCAAAGAATTTATAATAAAAACTTCTGCACCAATATTTAGTAAACAAGGCTATGTTGGTACAAGTATGAGTGATATTACAAATGCTACTGGTTTAACCAAAGGAGCTTTATATGGTAATTTTAAAAATAAGCAAGATATAGCCTTAGCCGCATTTGAATACAATACCAATAAAGTATTGGCTAAAGTTGATGAAAAACTAAACATAGAAGGAAGTTCACTAGATAAAATATATAATTTAACAAATTTTTATAAAAATTATGCAATATTCACATTAGATATGGGTGGGTGTCCCATTATTAATGTAGGTATAGATGCAGAGTACAACAACAAAATCTTATCTAGTGCAGCCAAAGAAATAGTAAGGACTATTGAAGGTAAAATTGCAGTTGTATTAGAAAACGGTGTTAACAACGGTGAACTTAAAATCCCTGTAACTCCATTACAATTTGCAAAACAATTGTATACAATGCTACAAGGCTCGGTAGCAATGGCAACAATTACTCAAGACAGAAAATATCTTATAAATACTGTAGCTTATATTAATCAATTAATTAACAAAGAGGTCAAAAAATAATTTTATTCTTCCAATAAGTGTAGAACTAAATTAATTATAAGCATACTATTTATAAATAATATCAGTTATTGTTATTAATAGGCAAACATATTTACTAATGAATTTTATAAAATCTATTTTTTGTATTGTTTTTTTTACAGCTTTACTTGGGTGTAAAAATGACAAAACCAATAATAACACTCAACAATCAGTCAATAGAGAAGTAGTATCTGTTTTTTATTTTATAAGACATGCTGAAAAAGACAGGTCAAACCCAGATAATCTTGACCCCGAATTAAAACAAGAAGGATTAGGAAGATCTATTTTTTGGGCCAAGGTTTTTGAGCCAACTCAATTAGATATGATATATTCTACAGATTTTGAGAGGACAAAAATGACAGCTGCACCAACAGCCATTCAAAAAAAAATAAACGTAAATTATTATGATCCAAAAAATATTGATGTTCAAAAATTCCTAACTGAAAACATAGGAAAAACTGTATTAGTTGTTGGTCATAGTAATACAACACCAGATTTTGTAAATAAAATTCTAGGAGAAGAAAAATATCCTCAAATGGAAGATGATGATAATAGTAGTCTATTTACAGTAACAATAATAGGGAAACAAGTAACAGCTACTAGACTTAATATGGATATTAGTAGAGATTAATGTTTTTTAATTCAATTTTAGAGAGTAATACTAAACTATCATTCTCATATAACCTGTCTATATTTATAATTTTTCCATTATTAATCATAGGTGTATAGTTTTCATAATCTACAAATCTTATCCCATTAATAATACGTTCATTATAAGCAACCCTAAAGCGCATACCACCTCCATTTACAAAAAATTTATACGCTAAATAATCTGGCTTATATGTTTCTTTATTAAACCAGTACACGTATGTATCTTTATAATCATCCCCTCCATTTTCTTTACTAAACGTTATTTTTATTTTATAGTATTTTTCACCTTTTAGAGTAACTTCACCTAAATACTCTTTATTTACTGCCGCATCGTTTAAACCATAAGGCAACAAAGCAAAATACAAAACAGAATTTATTGAATTGCTATACTTTAAAGCTATAGAATCTGGAACAATAACAATGCTATCATTTATATAACGTGTAAATTTTTTTCCTTTAACATCACTTATTTTGTTAGAATCTTTATAAAAAAATCTTTTCATTTCTTTACTTCCATTTATTCTTTTTAAACTATAGGTTATATCTCTGAAATCAAATGAAAGGTTTTTAAACTTGTAAAGTTCTCCTCCAGATAATTCTATAGATTTGTCAATAATGCTTTGGGCAGATATAATCTCTTTACTGTTGTTTTTACAAGAGACAATAACAATTAACAATAAAAGAGATAATTTTATTTTCATAATATTTTAGAATCTTAATAGCATTAGTAGCAATGCATTCAAAATCTTTACAAAGTTGATGTAAAATAGTATATTTTTGTATGCTATGATGCAGAAAAAAATTAATATAAAAAATAAAAGGGCTAGGTTTGAATATGAACTGATAGATACATACACTGCTGGATTAGTATTATCTGGTACTGAAATAAAGTCTATTAGAGAAAGTAAAGCATCAATAACCGAAAGTTTTTGTGAATTTAATGACTATGGAGAACTTTTTATTATTAATATGCAAGTAGATGAATATTCGCACGGTTCTCATTACAATCATAAACCAAAGGCTGAACGCAAATTACTGCTAAATAAAGGAGAGCTTAAAAAATTAGAAAAGGAAGTAAAAAATTCTGGTTTAACTATAGTGCCACTAAATTTATTTTTAAATGACAGAGGGCTTGCCAAAATAAACATCGCTTTAGCTAAAGGTAAAAAACTATACGATAAGAGAGATTCTATAAAAGACAGAGATAATAAACGTGACTTAGACCGAATAAAAAAGAGTTTTAATACCTAGTTTTTATTTTCTAAAAGTGGTACAAATTTAAACGATCCAAACTCTTGCTTCTCAAACTCTAACTCAGACTTACGCACAAATAAAGTCATTATTTGGTCTTCTACACCAACAGGTATAACTAATCTACCACCTATTTTAAGTTGTGCCAGTAAGGGTTTTGGTACTATGGGCGCACCAGCTGTTACTATAATTCCGTTATAAGGAGCTTCTTCTGGGTATCCTTTATAACCATCACCCAAAATTGCCTTTTTAGGCCTAATTCCCATTTTTGGAAAAAACAATTTATTCTTTTTAAATAATTGAGATTGCCTTTCTATAGTATAAACTCTAGCTCCTAATTGCAATAATACAGCCGTTTGATAGCCACTCCCCGTACCTATCTCTAAAATAACATCATTTGGTTTAACTTCTAACAACTGAGATTGAAAAGCTACAGTATATGGTTGGGAAATAGTTTGTTCTGCACCTATAGGAAAAGCTTTATCCTGATATGCATGATCTTCAAAACTACTATCTAAAAATAAATGTCTAGGCACTTTTTTTATAGCTTCTATGACCAAGCTATCAGTAATTCCTTTAGCAATTAAATTCTCCGCTAAAAGATTTCTCTTTCCTCGATGTTTTAAAGTATCCTTCAAGGTTATTTTAGTGGTTTGGTTTGTAATGCGAATTTATGAATAAAAACCAATTATTGCTAGTTAAAACAAAAGCACTCATTAAATTTTAAACTTTAACTCTCTTTATGTGGTAGAATTCCGTATAGAAGCTAGAAGATACCATAAATACAGTTGTTTTCTTACTTAAGCATAGCAGCTTACCCTAAGTTTATAAAAGGGCTAGAGTCTAATTAATCTTATAAAATGTAATAAATTCACTATGTCGTAGAATAGGCATAATTTTTCATCATATAAAGGATAGAATAAAGTTTATCTGTATTTTTGAAAAACTAAAATATTTTATGAGTATTGAAAGAGAATTACGCAAACGCAGTGATAATAAATGTGAACTATGCTCCAATGAAGAAGATTTAGTCATATATAATGTACAACCTTCAAAAAATGAAGATCTACAAAATAGTATTCTACTATGTAATACTTGTTCAACTCAAATTGAAAACCCTGAACAAACCAATGCAAACCATTGGCGATGTTTAAATGACAGTATGTGGAGTGAACAAATAGCTGTACAAATAGTTGCTTGGCGTATGCTAAATAGATTAAAAAAAGAAGGATGGCCACAAGATTTACTGGATATGATGTATTTGGATGAAGAAAATCTTGCCTGGGCACAGGCTACAGGTGAGGGAGAAGATGCTGAAGATAAAATTATACACAGAGACAGTAATGGAGTAATTATTAATGCAGGTGATAGTGTTATATTAATTAAAGATCTTCCGGTAAAAGGCTCTAGTATGATTGCTAAACGTGGTACAGCAGTCCGTAGGGTATCTTTAGATTATGAAAATGCAGAATACATAGAAGGTAAGGTAGATGGGCAACAAATTGTCATTATTACCAAGTATGTAAAAAAAATCTAATTTATTTTTTGTATGTCCGTTAAGTGATGTAAGTTTAAGGAGAGCATCTTTCTGAACTTGTTTCAGAATCTCATTCTACTGTACCCCTTGTTGTAATGTGACCCTGAAATAAATTCAGGGTAACGTAGTGATAATATGACTATAAAGGGATATATAATTTATTTTTTAGTCATTATTGCAATATTACTCTAATTATTTAGTTTTCTAATAACAATTATTTTGCACTATAATGTTTCACTTTTTTACAAAGAAAAAATTTTTAATAGATTCCTTAGAAGGTTTTGTTGATATACATAATCACATACTTCCAGGCATAGATGATGGTGCAAAAAACACAGAAGAATCAATTTCCATATTAAAAGGATTTCAAGAATTTGGTGTAACAAATTTTATTGCTACACCACATATTATGAATGATTATTACCCTAATACTCCAAATACAATTCAAGAATCCCTAATAATACTAAAAGACAAATTAAAGATTGAAAATATTAATGACTTTACCATTGAAGCTGCTGCTGAACATATGGTAGAACCTTTTTTTGAGTCCGTTATTGAAAGTAATGAAATTATGCCGTTAAAAAAGGATTATATATTAATTGAAATGTCTTTTTTACAAGCTTCTATTAATTTTAAAGAGTCAATTAATAAATTAAAAAAAATAAATCTTTTTCCAATTTTAGCGCATCCTGAAAGGTATGTTTTTCTTCATAAAAACTTTAATCAATATAAAGTATATAAAGACCAAGGAATGTTTTTTCAATTAAATTTACTTTCATTAAGTTCTTTTTACGGAATAGAAGTTCAAAAAATTGCAGTAAAACTATTAGATGAAAATGAATATAATTTTATTGGATCTGATATACATAATCTAATGCAGTTAAAAGTTTTAAAAGAAATTAGAATTTCTAAAAAAATAATAGGTAAATTAAAACCTATAATAGAAAATACCATTCACAGTTTTACATAAAAAAACCAATTCTCTTCAGAATTGGTTTTTTTATGAAATTATTTTCTTTATACTATTTTTTAAATATTTGCCACCACTTTTTATTGTTTACATCATAGCCATAGCCATACTTACCTCCATAGCCCAAATCAGATTCACTAACATCATTAACAACAAAGCTTAAATTGTCTATTTTACCCTCTTCTTTTAAGTTAATTGGGTGCTGTATAACTTTACTTTCCGTAGAACCAGCTCTAGTTACATATATAATTTGATCAGCATATTTACTAATTAATAATGTATCTGTAACTACAACCATAGGAGCTGTATCTACAATAATATAATCGTACATTTCTGAAACTTCATCAAACAAAGTTTTCATTTTTTCGCTCATTAATAGTTCTGCTGGGTTTGGTGGAATTTTTCCTGAATAAATGATATCTAATTGAGTTTCACCAACTAAAGTTGGTTTAATCATATCTTTTACACTTACACCTGATGTTAAATATTCTGTTATCCCTATATGTTTAGCTCTCAAATTATTTTCATCTTCTTTAGAGTCAAAAAATGTATATAATTTTGGGTTTCTAATATCTGCACCTATCAACAAAACTTTCTTTTCTGTATTAGCAAATATAAGTGCCAAGTTAGAGGCTAAAAAGGTTTTTCCTTCTCCAGAAACACTAGATGTAACATATATAATATTATTCTTACCTCCATTATTCTTAGACTGCATAACATAGTCTATATTGGTACGCAAAATCCTAAAAGCCTCAGCTATAGCTGATCTGTCATTTTTTTGTATTAAACTCGCTTTCTTTCCTAAACTAGGGATTTCTGCTATTACAGGTATAGAACCTGTTAACTTCTCTAAATCTAATTTGTTATGGATTTTATTATCTAATAAATCTGAAACATAAATAAAACTAAACGGAACTAACAAACCTAATATAACTGAAGCTAATAAAATTATTGGCTTTTTAGGCGAAACTGGTTCAGTTGTAGGGTTGTATGCCGCATCAATAATTTCGCATTTAGGACTAGTAGAAGCTGCTTTTATTTGAGCTTCTTCTCTTTTTCTAATTAAATATTGATACAAAGCAGCCATATTATCTTGATCTCTAGAAATTTCATTTAGCGCTCTTGAATTACCAGCAGTTGAATACAATTTTGAGTTAGATTTAGCTAACTGCTTACTCAAATTATTGGCTCTAACGCTATAATTATTTGCAATACTTTTTAGGTTAGAAACAATATTGGTTCTCATACTGTTCATTTGCTGGGTAAGCTGAATAACGTCTGGGTGAGATGAACCTGTACTTTCTAACAATCTTTTACGTTGCATTGCTAACTGATTGTAGCTACCTACAGTTCCTTGTATTGCTCCATTCTCTAAATTAGAAACAATTAAACCATAACCAGATTCATTGGATATTGAATTTACCATAGAATTTGCAATATCTAATTGAACTATTGTAGCTTGAAGTTCTTGTTCACTCTGAGCACTAATATTCATATTAAGATTAGATTGAGATGCAATATCTGTAATACCCCTACCTTCCATAAAATTTTCTGCTGTAGAGTCTATTTCTGTAAGACTAGAATATATTTTAGAAATTCTATTATCTATAAACTCAGATGTTCTATCCGCTAAATATTTCTGATTAGCAATAGCATTATCATTATACGTCATAATTAACATATTTAAAATATCTTTACCCTTTTCTTTACTAGAGGTGTTAATATTTAAAATGACAATGTTAGATTTATCTGTTATTTGATTAACAGTAACTTTATTTCTATAATATTCGGTAATTTCATCTACTGGAAAAAACGAAACTTTATATTCTGCACCAATATGATCTTTAATAACATTTTCCTTAGCATTAATTACTAATGTACCTATACCAGTTACAATTTCTTCATTAAAAGATTTTTCTTTTACAAGTTCGTCACTCATTTCACTAATACCATATGTATCTTCAGAAATTATCTTTATATTAAAATTTCCTTTTTTAGTGTATAATGTAGAGTCTGAAAATTTTAAATCTAAAACAAAAGGATAACTTTCATCATATATTTCCGTATCAATTATTTTACCAATTTTTTCAATCTTTATATTTAATTTTAATCCTTTTACAATTTGAGTAAAGTTAGACCAAGAAATAATAGACTCTATTTCATCTTCAACTTTATTTTTACTACCAGATAATATATCCAAGTCTTGAAAAGCACTTAATTCTGATCGCTGAGAATTATCTTCTACAATTTGGATTTTTGCAGTTGCATTATATTCTGGAATAGAGTATCTAAGCTTAACAAATGCTAAAGCCAAAGCTACTAAAACACATATTACAAACCATTTCCAATGTTTTGAATATAAAGAAACAACTGACCCTAAATCTATTGCGTTTTTATTAAAATTTTTTTGTTTTGTATTCATTGAGATTTTGTGTAATAATTAATATATCACTAGTAATTAATTACGAGTAATTAACAATACGGTAGAAGTTATTAAAACAGAAGCTATAGAAACAATTATTCCAGCTCTACTATCTTGATTAGAAGAGTTAATTGCAGATTTATTAGGTTCTACATATACTATATCATTTTGTGTTAGATAAAACCCTGGCGAATTAACAGCTTTTTTAGATGTTAAATCTATTCTAATATAATTACGAGTCCCATTAAAATCTCGCATTATCAATACATTATCTCTGCGTCCTTTAATTTTTAAATCTCCAGCTAAACCAAGGGCTTCCATAATATTAATACGTTCGCCATTAACTCTATATGTACCTGGTCTGTTAACCTCTCCGTTAATGGTAACTTCGAAATTTTTTAAACGAATATTTATAATAGGGTCTTTTATATATACTTCTAATTTCTCTCTTAAATCATTACGTAATTCATTAGGAGATAAACCTACTACTTTTAATCTTCCTAAAATTGGAAAATCAATCATACCCTCCATATCTACCAAATAATCTACTTGCCCCCCAGTATTACCTCCCACTTGTTCACCTCTATATAAATTAAAAGGTCTGCCTGCCTCTGGAGTTTTTCCTGAAACAAAAATACTTATTAAATCATCTATTTTAAATTTAGTCACAAATACATCTTCATTTACAATAGTTTCGTAATTTGATGCATCCTGAAAATAAACTACATCTTTTTTAGATGCACATGAAATTGTCATTACAATAATAAAAAGAGGAATGGACTTATTTAGTATAAATTTAAGGGTCTTCATAAAATAATTTTACTTAGTTAACGTTTGCTATTACTTCTTTTTTAATTTTAGTATTTTTCTCTTTGTCTAAAGCACAAAGTTCTGAATTATTAGAAATAAATTCTGGAACAATTTCCTTCATTAAGCTTACTGTATTGGGTTTAAAAAACATATTATTTACACACAGCTCGTCTATTAATGATCGTATTTTCACATAATCTAATTCTCGAACTTTGCTTATCATAATTTTTTTATGATACGTTGGCATTGTATTTTCTCCGTTAGCCAATAATTCTTCATATAATTTCTCACCAGGTCTTAAACCTGTAACTTTTATATCTATTTCTTCAGGATATTTTAACCCACTCAACTTAATCATATTTTTTGCAAGATTAAAAATCTTAACAGATTCACCCATATCAAATATAAAAATTTCTCCTCCATGACCCATTGCCCCAGCTTCTAAAACCAATTGTGATGCTTCAGGAATAGTCATAAAAAAACGAGTTACATCTTTGTGCGTTACTGTTAAAGGGCCTCCTTTTTCTATTTGTTTCTTAAATAATGGTATTACAGAACCGTTAGAGCCTAAGACATTTCCGAACCTAGTAGTAATAAACTTAGTTTTATTCTCCTGCTGCATACAACTAATATACATTTCGGCAATTCGCTTAGTTCCTCCCATTACATTAGTAGGATTCACTGCTTTATCTGTAGAAACAAAGATGAATTTTTCTACATTATATTGTATAGCTAAATCTGCCAATGCTTTTGTGCCTGCTACATTAATTTTTATTGCTTCATAGGAATTATACTCCATTAAGGGTACATGTTTATATGCCGCTGCATGAAAAACTAAATTTGGCTTGTGCTCTTGAAATATTTGATTTAATCTATTCTTATCTCGTATATCGCCAACTATTGGTAAAAAGTTATGGTATCCATTTTGTTTTAATTCTTGCTGTAGATCATATAGAGCAGATTCTGCTTGATCTATTATTACCAACGATTTATAACTGTACTTACAAATTTGCCGAACTAGCTCACTCCCTATAGAACCAGCACCTCCAGTTACAATGATTCTCTTATCTTTTAATTCATCTGAAATTTTTGAATTTTCAATACTTATTGGAGGTCTATCTAATAAATCTTCTATTTGTACTTGTTTAATTTGAGAAAAGTTTAATTCTCCATTAATCCAATCTTCTACTGGAGGAACAATTTTAACTTTTACTGGAAAATCAACCATCCCTTCAACAAGCGCTCTTAAGGCAGCTGGGGTAATGTTCTGTATAGAAAAAATGATTTCAGATATATTGTGATGAACTAAAAAACTTTCATTTAATTCATTCTTGTCATATACCTTTACCCCATTAATGCTCTTCCCTGCTTTTTCACTGTTATTATCAACATAACCAATTACTTTAACGTTAGTTTTAGAATGGTTTGTAATTGCACTATGTGTTATTATTCCAGACTCACCAGCTCCATATATTAATACTTTCTTGGCGTTTTCAAAATTTTTATTTACCATATTATGATAAATTGTTTTAAATAAATATCTAGAAGATGATAAAGCTAAAAAGGCTATTAGGCTGTGTATTATTATAATTTGTAATGGTATTGTTGTCCAATTAAAAACATCTAGTTTTTTATTAGCCAACACCAACAATATCATTAAAATACTTGACAAACATATTGCATTAAAAATAGTATAAACATCTTTAACTCCTGTATGTCTTACGACTCCCTTATATGAGCCAGTAATTAAAAATGCTATAGTAGCAACTACAGCAACTATGGGTAGTTGAAATGGTAGTTGCGCTATATCAAAATTCAAGGTTAGATTATACCGAACTAAATAGGACAAAACAAATGCAAAAATCATTATTGTCACATCTATACCTAGTACTAGCCATTTAGAGGCGTATCTTGTTACATTATTATTTAAGTAATCTTTTATCATAACAATTGGGACTTAATTATGTTCACTACTCTTTCTAAATCTTTTTGTTCTAAATTGGATCCACTAGGCAAACACAAACCTCTTAAGAAAAGATCTTCCGAAGTACCATCTACATAGCTAGGTTTATCACTAAATATTGGTTGCAAATGCATAGGCTTCCATAAAGGACGGGATTCAATATTCTCTTTTTCTAAAGACAAGCGTATTTTCTCTCTAACTTCATAAGATGGGGTTAAAATACAACTCAACCACCTATTAGAAAAATAACCCTCTGGCTCAATTAAAAATTCAAGTTCACTTATTGTAGAGAGATTATCATAATAAAATTGATAATTTGCTCTTCTAGCTGCTACCCTTTCATCTAAAACAAGCATCTGTCCACGACCAATACCAGCTAAAACATTACTCATTCTATAATTGTATCCTACGTTTGAATGCTGGTAATGTGGTGCTTCATCCCTTGCTTGGGTGGCTAAAAAAACAGCCTTGTCTTTACTATTTTTATCTTTAGTTAGCAAAGCTCCACCACCAGACGTTGTAATTATTTTATTACCATTAAAAGATAAGATTCCTATATCACCAAAACTACCGCATTTACCTCCTTTATATGTACTTCCTAAAGCTTCCGCACTATCCTCTATTATTGGAATATTAAATTCCGTAGCTATAGTACGTACTTCACTAATCTTATAAGGCATACCATACAAATGTACAGCTACAATAGCTTTTGGTTTTTTACCGCTTGCAATTCTATCTACTATCGCTTTCCGTAGCAGTACTGGAGATATATTCCAAGTTTCTGATTCACTATCTACAAATATTGGGGAAGCTCCTAAATACATTATGGGATTTGCAGAAGCTGAAAATGTAAAGCTTTGGCATATAACTTCATCTCCTGCAGTAACTCCTAATAACTCTAAAGCCAAGTGAATTGCTCCTGTACCAGAGCTTAATGCTGCTACATAAACATCATCCTTAATATAATTAGATATGGCTTCTTCAAATAAGGTAACATTTGGTCCTAAAGGGGCTATCCAGTTAGTATCAAAGGCTTCTTTTACAAATTTCTGTTCTTCTCCGCCCATATGTGGAGATGACAACCATATTTTACTTTGTTCTGGCATAGTGTTTAATTTAAAACAAATATAAACGTTAAAAAACTATATTAGTTTCAAATCTATTGTATTTTTTCTCAAAAAAAGACGAACTGTTTAATTATTCGACAAAATTATTCAAAAATCAACCCTATGTCTATTTTTATGTATATAATCACTTTACCCTTAATTTATTTGAGGTTACATTGCAAAAAGTTGGTTTACAGTAGAGTTAGATTCTAAAATAACCTCAGAATAATCCACTACATAACATTGCTTTACTTCGTAGACATATAAAAAATTTAATTAAATACAATTTAAAGCAATGTTAGAAGTTTAAAATTCTATTATTATTTAACACTTTTATTACAGTAATTTAAAACCACAAATGGTGTTAGTTATCAACTAACAAAAAGGATTAAAATGTGACAGAAAAAATGATTAAAAAAACAACTATTGCATTAATTAAATGCTATAAATATTTCTAGAAAAAAAATTAGCTACAAATAAGTAGCAATTTATCGGAAATACCATTGTCATAAAGTAAAAAAGCAGTTATTTCGCACTTTAAAACTCATTATTATATTTTTTTTAAAAAAAAATGGATATTACAACATTAAATTTAGATTCTAATTTACATATTTTAGTTACTGGAGGAGCAGGTTTTATTGGTTCAAATATTTGTGAATCTCTTTTAAAAAACGGAAACAAAGTAATATGTTTAGATAATTTTTCAACTGGTAAAGAACAAAATATACAACATATAGTAAATCATCAAAATTTCACACTAATTAATGGCGACATTAGAAATCTAGATGATTGCCTTAAAGCTAGTAATAAAGTAGATTATATATTACATCAAGCGGCCTTAGGTTCAGTGCCAAGGTCTATCAATGATCCAATAACTAGTAATTCCGTAAATGTATCTGGATTTTTAAATATGTTGGTAGCTGCCAGAGACAACAAAGTAAAACGTTTTGTTTATGCTGCCAGCTCTTCTACGTATGGAGATTCTAAAGATTTACCAAAAATAGAAAATACAATTGGCAAACCTTTATCTCCTTATGCAATCACGAAGTATGTAAATGAACTGTATGCAGATGTATTTTCTAAAATTTATGGGTTAGAAACTATTGGGTTACGCTACTTTAATGTTTTTGGTAGAAAACAAGATCCAAAAGGTGCATATGCAGCTGTAATACCAAAATTTGTGTTGCAATTTATGGCTCACGAATCTCCTACAATTAATGGGGATGGATCTTTTTCAAGAGATTTTACCTATATAGATAATGTTATTGAAATGAATATTAGAGCTTTGACTACCAAAAATAAAGAAGCTATAAACACCATCTATAACGTAGCGTATGGGGAACGCACAAATTTAAACGAATTAATATCTTTACTAAAAGAAAACCTTAGTAAATTTGACTCTGAAATAAATAATATAAATATTAATTATGGTGCAACAAGAAAAGGAGATGTACCACATTCTCTAGCGTCTATAGATAAAGCAAAAAAATTATTAGGTTACAATCCACAATTTGACCTAAAAAAAGGATTGAAAGAAGCTGTAAATTGGTATTGGAATAATTTAAAATAAAAAAAATGAATTTAACAATAATAGGAACTGGATACGTTGGTTTAGTTAGCGGAACTTGTTTTGCAGAAATGGGAAACAATGTCACTTGTATTGACATTGACTCAAAAAAAATAGAAGGTCTAAAAAATGGTATTATACCTATATATGAACCTGGATTAGAATCTATTGTAAAGCAAAATATAAAAAATAAAACATTACATTTTAGTACTGACTTAAAAGAGAGTCTTAAAAAATGTGATATTGCATTTATAGCCGTAGGTACACCTATGGGGCAAGATGGTTCTGCAGATTTAAAGTATGTTTTACAGGTAGCTAAAGAAATAGGTGAATATATGACAAGTTCCTTAATAGTTGTAGACAAATCTACGGTTCCTGTAGGAACTGCAGACAAAGTTAAGGCAACAATACAAAAAGAACTTGACAATAGAAATGTAGACTTAAGTTTTGATGTAGTTTCTAATCCGGAATTTTTAAAAGAAGGAGATGCTATAAGTGATTTTATGAAACCAGATAGGGTTGTTATAGGCTCTAATTCAGAAGAAGCTACAGAAAAAATGCGCCAGTTGTATAAACCCTTTTTTAGAGTAACTACAGACAGGGTTATTGCTATGGATGTACGATCGGCCGAAATGACTAAGTATGTAGCTAATGCTATGCTAGCTACAAAAATATCTTTTATGAATGAGGTAGCTAATATATGTGAAATTATAGGTGCAGACGTTAACAAAGTTAGAATAGGGATTGGTTCTGATAGTAGAATTGGCTATAGTTTTATTTATCCAGGAAGTGGATATGGCGGTTCTTGTTTCCCTAAAGATGTAAAAGCGTTACAAAAAACAGCTATGGAGCATGGTTATAACCCTAAGCTAATTCAAGCAGTTGAGCAAGTTAATGATAAACAAAAACTGGTTATTGCTGATAAAATTATAAGCAAATATGGCACCAATTTAGATGGTAAAACATTTGCTATATGGGGATTATCCTTTAAACCAGGCACAGATGATATGCGTGAGGCACCATCAATCTACATCATTAAAAAGCTTACAGAAATGGGTGCTAAAGTTCATGCTTACGACCCAAAAGCAATGGATGAGGCTAAACATTTTTACCTAAAAGATGTAAAAAATATAGACTATTTTAGTTCTAAATACGAAACTCTAAAAAATTCTGATGCTATGATACTTTTAACAGAGTGGAAAGAGTTTAGATCTCCAGATTTTGAAGAATTAAAAATACAACTAAAAGAGCCTGTAATTTTTGATGGTCGTAATCAATACAATGATGAGTTAATGAAAAGTAAAGGGTTTGAATATTATCAAATAGGGAAAAAAACAATTTAATTACAAAATAAAATTATGTCAAAAATTGCAATTATAGGTTTAGGCTATGTTGGCTTACCCCTAGCCCGTTTATTAGCTGTTAAATACGCTGTTATTGGCTTTGATATTAACAAAGATAGAGTTGCTGAATTACAATCTGGAACAGATAGCACTCTAGAAGTTAAAGATGATGTATTACAGAATGTATTGCGCACAAATGCAAATATGGATACTGGGCTGTTTTGTTCTTATAATTTAAAAGACATAAAAGACTGCAATTACTATATTATAACAGTTCCTACTCCTGTAGATAAAAGCAATAGACCAGATTTAAGACCTTTATATAAGTCTAGTGAAACTGTTGGCAAGGTATTAAAAAAAGGAGATATTGTAATTTATGAGTCTACAGTTTACCCAGGTGTAACTGAAGATGAATGTGTTCCTATTTTAGAAAAAGTAAGTGGATTAAAATTTAATGAAGATTTTTTTGCAGGCTATTCTCCTGAACGTATTAATCCAGGAGATAAGGAGCATACTGTAGATAAAATATTAAAGGTTACATCTGGTTCAACTCCTGAAATAGGAAAAAAAGTAGATACGCTATACAAATCTGTAATTACAGCAGGCACATATTTAGCTCCTACTATTAAAGTAGCAGAAGCAGCAAAGGTGATAGAGAACTCTCAACGAGATATAAATATTGCTTTTGTAAATGAATTAGCTAAAATTTTTAATCTAATGGGCATAGATACGTATGACGTTCTAGAAGCTGCTGGTACAAAATGGAATTTTCTGCCCTTTAAACCTGGTTTAGTGGGTGGGCATTGTATTGGTGTAGACCCTTATTATTTAGCTCAAAAAGCTCAAGAATATGGATATCACCCTGAAATTATCTTAGCTGGAAGAAGGCTTAATGATGGAATGGGAAATTACATTGCTTCTGAAATCGTTAAGCTTATGATTCAAAATGACATTAAAATTAAGGGTTCTAATATATTGATTCTTGGCATTACATTTAAAGAAAATTGTCCTGATGTGCGTAATACAAAAGTGGTTGATGTTATAAATAATTTACAATCTTATGGTACAAATATAGATATTTATGACCCGTGGGCTTCTCCTGAAGAAGTTATTGAAGAATATGACCTTACTACAAGTAAAAAGTTACCAAACAAAACTTATGATGCAATAGTACTTGCTGTTGCTCATAATGAATTTTTGAATATTGATTTAGATAAGCACAAAAATAAAGCTGGAATTATATACGATGTAAAAGGAGTACTAAAATCTAAAGCTAATAAAAGACTATGAGTAATTAACTCATAGTCTTTTCTATTATAGTTTTATAGGCATTATCAGGCAATAAATTTTGCTTCATATAATCATATCCATTTTGTCCCATTTCTTTTCTTAAATCAGAATTCCTATACAATAATAAAAGCTTATCTTTTAAGTCATCTGTCTTTCCTGCTTCAGCCCAAAAACCAGAGTTAATTTCTTCTAATATTGTTCCAAAATCTGTTTGCAAATCTACAGATGCTAAAACTGGAATTTTATTTCCGTAATAAGATAATACTTTAGACGGGAAATTTGGAATTGTAAAGTCTTCACTTAAAGATATTAATCCAACATCAGCAATACGCAACAAATTATTATAATCTGCTTTTGGCAGTTTATTTTCTAAAATTACATTTGGTAATTTTAAATCTTTAGCCATTTTAAATATTTTTTCCTTTTCCGTACCTGTTCCAATGATAAAAAATACTATATCAGGAAAATCAAGACAGTTTTTAGCTAGATTTATAATATTCTCTAGTTTTTGCGGTTTTCCTATATTACCCCCAAAAATTAAAATAAACTTATCTTTTAACCCATATTTATTTACTAAAGGATCTAATTGTATTTCTTCTTTATAAACTGGTAAGTTTTCCCAATTTGGTAGCAGGTGAAGTTTTGAAAAATCCATATTTGGATTATGATTTTTCACATAATTTATATTAGCAGGGGACATACACCCAATGGTATCCGAAACGGCATAAAGTGCTTCTTCTTTTTTTCTGAAATAAGTATGAAATAACCCTTTTTCCTTCATCATATTTAAATCAACAGCATTCTGGGGAAAAATATCTCTTAATATTAAATATAATTTACCTCCTGTCTTTTTCTTTAACCATGATGCTACAGGAGTTAATGTTATGGGTGGTGTAGGCATTAAAATAAGATCAAAATCTAACTTAATATTATTAGTTAATAAAGCCTTTTTATATTGTTTGGCTAATAATAAATTAGCAATTCCTTTTTTTATTGCTCCTACATTAAAAAGAGGTAAAGTTTTTACTCTTAACACTTTAACTCCTGCTTCATTTCTAAAACCTATATCTTCTTTATTAACTCCTGGAGCCAAAACCAATACATTATGTCCTTTTTTGTGAAATTCACTAATAAGGTCTGTATAAATATTAGTGGATTTTGATGCATCTGGGAAACCAAGTGCAAGAAAAATAATTTTCTTCATTTTTGTTTATTTTGACCAAACAACTCTATTAATATAATCTACATAAGATATAATTATGCGTACAACCTTTTCACTAACATTAGGCATTGAGTAATCTGCTACTTGCCTAAAGTTACGTTCTGGGTTTCTTTTTTGCACTTCCATAGCCTCTAAACCTTGTAAAATTCGCTCTGGATTTAAACCTACCATCATTACAGATGCTTCTTCCATAGCCTCTGGTCTTTCATGTGCTTCTCTAATATTTAAAGCATAAAAGTTTAAAATAGATGATTCTTCTGAAATGGTTCCACTATCAGACAATACAGCAAAAGAATGGTATTGTAATGCATTATAATCTGAAAAACCTAAAGGTTTTAAAAATTGGATATTCTTATGTGTTTCTAATTTTTTCGCATCTAACATATTTCTAGTTCTAGGATGTGTAGATACAATAATTGGGTAATCGTATTTTTCTGCTATTAGATTTAACGAAGTAATTAACCCCTCAAAATTCTTAGGATTACTAATGTTTTCTTCTCTATGAGAAGAGACTACAAAATACTTTTGCTTTTCAAGGTTTAATTTTTCTAATACATTAGAGGCTTCAATTTTAGACCTAAATTGATCTAAAACCTCAAACATTGGACTTCCTGTTTTTATTATTCTATCTGCTGGCAAACCTTCTCTTAACAAATATTCCCTAGCTATATCACTATATGTTAAATTTACATCTGCTACGTGGTCTACTATTTTACGATTTGTTTCTTCAGGTACTCGTTGGTCAAAACACCTATTACCTGCTTCCATATGAAATACTGGTATTTTTCTTTTTTTAGCAGGTATTGCACACAGACATGAATTAGTGTCGCCTAAAACTAAAAATGCGTCAGGGTTGACTTCTTCTAACACTGGATCTATTTTTATTAAAATATTGCCTACTGTTTCTGTTGCATTTTTACCAGCAGCATTTAAAAAGTGATCTGGTTTTCTAATTCCTAAATCATCAAAAAATATTTCATTCAATTCATAATCATAGTTTTGTCCTGTATGTACAAGTATATGATCTATGGCTTGGTTAGCATCTAATGCATTTAGAACACATGCTAATCTTATTATTTCTGGTCTTGTTCCTACTACTGTAAGTACTTTTAGTTTTTTCAAAATTTTTAAATTTAAAATTAGATACTATTATACGTTTACAAAATATGTGTCTGCATCCTCTGGATTGTATGGTTCATTAATCCAAAATAAGGTAATTAGCTCTTCTTCCCCTATGTTTTTAATATTGTGTGTGTACCATATTGGCATATCTACATAAGCAGGTTCTTTACCATCTAGGTAATAATCTATTACTTCATTAGTACCAATTTTACGTAACTGTATTAAGGCTTTTCCGCTAATTACTGCAAAACGCTCTGCTTTTCTAGTATGAAAGTGATTTCCTCTGGTTATACCTGGCACAGTAGTAGAAAATGAAAATTGTCCACTGGTTTGTGTTCTGGCAATTTCTACAAAACTACCTCTTGGATCTGTGTGTTTTGTATATTTTACCGGATAGTGATTTATAGGTACATAGCAACGAAATGTATTGAATAGTGCTTTTTCAAAAGTTTCTTCAAGACTAGGGAAAATTCCATTCTCCATATAATCTTTTTTGTATTGCTTAAGAAGGTTTAATATTTCTGACACCTTTTTGGTATGCGGTGCTACAATAGCCACTTCTAAGGAGTTTTCTCCAATAGTAACGGCATTTTTAGCCTTGTCATTTATAGCATTTATAATAACAGCAACTAGCTCATTAATATATATTAAATTTACATCGCTATCATTAATAATTGTAGGCTCTTCACCATTTGCAATTTTATGACAAAAAGTAGCTATAAAGGAGTTATAATTAGGTTTACCAAAAGGCCCAAATACATTTGGTATTGTTAATGACGTAAATTTACCTCCTGTGCTTTTTGCCCAATTTATAAATTTTTCCTTGCCTTCTTTTTTAGATCTTCCGTAAAGATTGTCTTTAGTTTCTTGCGATGAAGATGAAAACAATATATGTGGTGTTACTTTTTTAGCATCACACGCTTTAATAAGTGTATCTACTAAAGCTGTATTTGTTTTATAAATAACATTTTCATCTTCATGTCTGTTCATAGCGGCTAGGTGTACTATTACATCACATGATGCTACAAAATTTTCTAATTTTTCTTGTTCCGAGAAAAAAGTTCTTTCAAAAGGTATTAATGTTACATTTTCATCTAAAGCTAAAGTGTTGTACAAGTGGTTACCAACAAAGCCAGCTTGCCCAGTAATTCCTATTTTTGTCATGGTTGTGTTTTTATATTATTTTTAATTGGCCATTCTTCTAATGAAAATCTAAAATCATCTGCAACAGATTCTTCTACAGAAAAATTAGAAAAAACTATTAATGTAGCATTTTCATCTTCTGCTTTAAAAGCTGTTGCATACCCCCCCGTTATGTGTAGTACAGATGGAGAATTAGTTGTTATATTAAATTCTTTTATTTGATACTTATTTTTGCTATGGTTATTAAGAGTATTAAAATAGGATAAAGGTGCTAGGTAAACGGTAAAAGAGCCAGATGAACAATAAAACCATTTATGTTCTTTAGCGTGCCCTTGCCAACCTCTAATGTTTGTTGTTGATGAAGGAGATATCTCATACATTCTAACAATTTCTTTTAAATCAAATTGATTAAAGAAATTTAGTGTACCTCTCTCATCTATATGAGAATTACCTTTTATAATATTATATGAAATCATTTTACAGATTTTCCTTGATATAATCTAAATTTAACAAGGTATTTTTAAGTTCATCATTAGTTAGCCTAGTAGTGTTATGCGAATGATAATCTTCAATAGTACTAATATCTGTTTCTCCTTCAGAAAAATAACGGCTATAATTTAAATCTCTATTATCTGCTGGAATTCTATAAAATTCACCCATATCCTCAGCCTTTTGCATTTCTTCACGTGTACAAAGAGTCTCATATAATTTTTCACCATGTCTGGTACCAATTACCTTTACCTCATTATCTACATTGTAAATTTCTTTCATTGCATTAGCTAAATCTCCAATAGTACTAGCTGGTGCTTTATTTACAAATAAATCTCCTTGGTTACCATTAGTAAAAGCAAAAATTACAAGGTCTACAGCATCTTCTAAAGACATTAAAAAACGAGTCATATTAGGATCTGTTACTGTAAGTGGTTGTTTTTCTTTTATTTGATTAACAAATAAAGGTATAACAGAGCCTCTAGACGCCATTACGTTACCATACCTAGTTAAACAAACAATAGTATTGTTATCTGGAATGTTTCTAGATGCTGCTACGGCTACTTTTTCCATTAATGCTTTACTAATACCCATAGCGTTAATTGGGTATGCCGCTTTGTCTGTACTTAAACAAATAATACGTTTTACATTGTTTGTTACAGCTGCATCTATAGCGTTTTGTGTTCCAAAAACGTTAGTTTTAGTTGCCTCTAAAGGGAAAAACTCACATGATGGTACTTGTTTTAGAGCTGCTGCATGAAAAACATAATCTACGCCTTTCATAGCTCTATTAATACTATCAAAATCTCTTACATCTCCAATATAAAATTTAACCTTTTCGTTTTTTAGCGTATTACGCATATCATCTTGCTTTTTTTCATCTCTAGAAAAAATGCGGATTTCTTTAATATCTGTTTCTAAAAAACGGTTTAAAACTGCGTTTCCAAAAGATCCTGTTCCTCCTGTTATAAGTAATGTTTTATCTTTAAACATGTTAGTGTTTTTTGTTTGTTGTAAAATTAATATCAATATTTGTTTTAGATAGCATTTTTTTGTGCTCTTCTATTTCTTTTTCGTTAAAACGCATACGAATAAATTTGGCTGGATTACCACCGTAAATCGAATATGCATCAACGCTTTTTGTTACTATTGAGCCTGCTGCAATAATAGCTCCATTACCAATAGTAATACCAGCCATTATACAAACATTTGCACCGACCCATACATCTTCACCTATATTTGTTTTTGGCATTAAGGGTCTACCTGAAAATATAATAGGCTTCTCTGGATTATCAAAAATATGATCTCCACCTAAAATAGAAACATTAGGAGCCAACATAGTATACCTGCCTATTGATACTTTAGGGGGAATTATACAATTTTTTCCAATATAACTGTATTCATGTGCAATAAGATCACTAGAAATAGAACCCTTACCCCCCATATAGAAAGTGGAATGAACTTTATCTAGTCCGTAAATACTTCTAAAATAAATCATTTTTAGTCTCCGGTATAAGTAACGAACAGAGAATTTTTTCATATCAACTAATTATTATTCAACACCCATTGAATGGAATCCGAAATACCTTTTGCCATATCCTCAGGTTTTCGATATAAATCATAATATTTTTTTGCTCTGACTCCCATTTCGATATATTTATTTGGCTGATTTTCTATATCCAAAATAATATTCTTTAAGTCTTTATCATTATCATATAAAATTCCTGAAACTCCATTTTCTATATTGAAAATCTCTCCTCCAGTAATTGCATTTTTTTTACATATATAGGGTACTCCATACCCCATACTTTTAAGTACAGACAAACCTGCTTGTCCAGGAGAAATACATGCAATTGCGGAACTAAAATAATTACACAAAATAGTCTCTTCAAAAATTTTACCTCTTAAAAATATGTTATTAGACAATTCATTATCTTTTATCCAACTTGCAATATTTTCAAATTCGTCTCCACCACCTATTATTTCTAAATTAGGCACATTTTTGTTTTCTTTATATGCTTCTAAATAACTTGTTAGAAGATCATATATTTTCTTCTGTTTATACAAAGTGCCTATAAAAAGAATATTTTCTTTTTTTACATTAGTATTAACACTATTTACAAGAACAGTATTATTAGCTATATGCAATTTTTCTCTTTTAAAACCTTCTTTAAGATAAATAGGAATAGGATCTTTAGAATAAAATAATACTGCATCAGTCTTTTTCATTAAATAATACCTTACCCTATCCCATTTTGTTTTTTCTCCATAGTTGGAATTATATGATGCTCTAACACCTATTCCCCATAAAATAATTTTATAAGATTTCTTTTTTTTGAATAAGAGCTTAATTAAGCTTAACCATCCTATATCTCCATATCCTATAACAACATCATAATGTTTACATATATTGTGTAGTGAATCCTTATGAACAAAAAAACGAGATAGAACCTGGCGTCCTGGCAGTTTTTTAACTTTAAAATCTACATCTTCATCAAAAGAATCACCTAATGAGTAGGTTACGGTTAAATCATATTCTTTACTTAAAAGATTAAAAATTGGAATCCTATATGGCCAAATTCTATTATATATAATTAATACTTTTTTCATAAAAACTAAATTTTCATAGTTCCGCTAAAATCCAAAATAATTTTATTACTATCCTTAGGTAAATTTTTAAATTCTTTGTGGTTAACTAAAAATACTATAATATCTGCTTTTTGATATGCTTCCTCATAGTTTGTCAATTTAAAAACATTATGTTCTTCAATATTTGGCTCTACAATATAATACTCTTCATTATTAGCATTTTGCAAAACACGTTGTGCAATATATTTTGCTGGAGACTCTCTTAAGTCATCAATATTTGGTTTAAAAGCAAGCCCCATTAATGCTATTTTTGGTTTTCTTCCAAAATCTAGCTCAAATTTAAGTTTTGTATTTTGCACTTTTTCTGCACACCAAAAAGATTTATAATTATTTACCTCTCTAGCAGTACCAATAATTTTAGATTCCATTGGATAATCTGACACTATAAAATAAGGGTCTACAGCAATACAGTGGCCACCAACACCACATCCTGGTTGTAAAATATTTACTCTAGGGTGCTTATTTGCTAAATCAATTAGTTCCCATACATTAATATCTGCCTTATCACAAATTAAAGACAGTTCATTTGCAAAAGCAATTTGCACGTCTCTTGATGAATTTTCAACTAACTTACACATCTCTGCTGTACGAGCATTAGTTTTGTGTAATTCTCCCTTTACATATTTAGAATAAAAATCTATCGCCATCTGTGTGGATTTTTCATTGATACCACCAATAACCCTATCATTATAAACTAGCTCATGCATAACATTACCAGGTAAAACCCTTTCTGGACAATAAGCTATGTTTAACTTATCTTTTAATTCTGGTCTATTTTCATAAATAAAGTTCATCATTTTTTCTGTAGTACCTACTGGTGATGTAGACTCTATTATGTACAAATCATCTTCTTTTAATAAGTTTAAAATAGCAGATGTTGCTGCTTGAACAAATGAAATATCTGGTTCATTTTTATCTTTAAAAGGTGTTGGTACAACTACTATGTATGTATTTGCTTTAATAGGCTTAATATCTGCCTTTAAAAAACCTTTAGATACAGCTTCTTTTACTGCCTGTCCTAAATCTGGTTCTACTATATGAATTTTACCTTCATTGATAGTATCTACTACAGATTGGTTAATATCTACTCCATGCACGTATGCACCACCTTGAGCTATTAGTGCTGCTGTAGGCAACCCTATGTAACCAAGGCCAATCATTACTACTTCTGGATTTTGCATTATTTCAATTTTTCTATAAATTCTACAATTCTTTTACAAGCTTCACCATCACCATACGGGTTGTGAAGTTTACTCATTTCTTTATATTTTGAGGGGTTTTCTAACAAGTTTTGAGCCTCTAATACTATTTTATCTTTGTTTGTACCTACCAAAATTACAGTTCCTGCATCTACAGCTTCTGGTCTTTCTGTAGTATCTCTCATAACCAAAACTGGTTTACCTAAACTTGGAGCTTCTTCTTGCACACCTCCACTATCTGTAATTATCAATTTAGATTTATTCATTAACCATACAAATGCGGGGTATGCAAGGGGATTAATTAAATGTACATTATTTAAATCACTTAAAATTCTTTTAACAGGTTCTTGCACTTTAGGATTTAAGTGAACTGGATATATAATTTGTACCTCTTTGTTTTTTGAAGCAATTTCTTTTAATGCTTCACAAATATTAATAAATCCTTGCCCATGATTTTCTCTCCTATGTCCTGTAACTAAGATTATTTCTTTAGAAAAATCTATAGTTTCCTTTAAATTTTCAATTTCATTATCAACAATTGTATCTACCCTAGATACACTCTCTAAAAGAGCATCAATTACAGTATTACCTGTAACTAAAATGCTTTCCTTATTGATGTTTTCTTTAACTAAATTATTAAAAGAGGTTTGAGTGGGTGCAAAATGGAAATCGGCAATTCTACCAGTAATAGTTCTATTTATTTCTTCTGGGAAAGGTGCATATTTATTAAATGTTCTTAGACCAGCTTCTACATGGCAGACTTTAGCTCCTGAATAAAATGCAGCTATACTAGCTGCCATAGTAGTAGTAGTATCTCCATGTACATACACAAAATTTGGATTAAAAGATTCTAACACCGGCTGTAATTCTGTAATAATAGCTGAAGTTAAACCATATAAGTTTTGCCCAGGTTTCATTAAGTTTAAATCAAAATCTGGAGTAATTTCAAAAAAATCCAATACTTGATCTAACATTTCCCTATGCTGAGCTGTTACACATACTTTGGTATCAAACAAAGGATTTTTTAAAAACTCTTTAACTAACGGAGCCATTTTTATAGCTTCTGGTCTTGTTCCAAATATAATTAAGTTCTTTTTTTTCATTTAAATTTATTTTTTGTTGTTTTCTTGAATGCCTAACAAAATTCCTATGGGTATAAAAATCAAATTAGAGGTATACAATCCTCCTGTAAAAAAAAATTGTATAACCCCCTGAATTAAAATAATAAATACAAAAATCATTTTTTTATTTATTAAAGAATATCTATAAGCTAATACAAATCCTTTTATAATCACGGGAAATATAAGTAAAGCTCCAACTACACCTGTTGCCATTAAAATTTCTATTATAAAATTATGAGGATACACACCATCTATTTCTATTCTACCACCTAAAAAAGGATTATCAATAAAATGATTAAATGCATTTTTCCACAAACTTAATCTTCCTCCTCCTCCATCATCCGAAGTTCCACTTAATCTTTCTAAAATATTACTACCGCTTTTATTTATAGACCAATAAAACAGTGGTATAATTAAAATAAGATTAAATATGAAAAATATTTTTTGTTTAAGTGATAAATAGATTAAGAAAACAGGTATTGTAAATATCAATGCTATAACAGAACCTCTTGATGACCCTAATAAAAACATTAGAAAAGAAAACACAATAGTTATGATTAAATAAATAATTTCTAGCTTCGATTTAATTTTTACAAATATTATTTTATAAAAACATAAAGAGAGGGTTAGAACTCCTGAATAAGACAATACAAGTGGATTTAAAACAACTTCTCCTGTTACATATGTGATCATACTTAATCTACCAATTCCACTTAACAAAAATGAGCCATAAAGATACAAACAACAAATACCTAAAATAAATCCAGAAAAAATTAGCGCATTTAAAATTGTTCTTTGATATTTATCAAAAGAGATGGAACAAAATGCAAAAAATGGTAAAAAGACAAATGTTAAAGCATAGAAGATATACTCTACCCAAGAAATTCTTAGTATATTATTTAAACTAAGAATTTCTGTAAACATTACTTTTTCAAAGTAAAAAACCCAAAATATAAAAAACAGACCTAAATAAATTTTATATCTATTATTTATTAATCGATGAAAATTATTTTTAATTAAAATCAAACATAAAATAGATGTTATTATTCTTATTGGTAAAGAATAAAACCTAGAAACACTACTTAAACCAAAAAAGAAAATTAATGAAAGACCAACATAGTAACCACTAAAAATAAAAAATGATATTATATAAATATGTTTTTTCATATATTAAAAACTAATTTTCAGAAATTAACTTTAAAAAATTTTTACATACAATCTCCGTAGTGAATTTTTCTAAGACTCTTTTTTTACCTTTATTACCCATTTCAAACCAGGAATCTTTATTTTGAATAGCTTTATACATACCCTTATAATAACCATTGGAATCCGAAGAATCAATAAGCCAACCTGTCTCACTGTCTAGTATTGTTTCTGAAGGCCCACCAATATTTAAGGCAATAACAGGAACTTTATTATACATAGCTTCAATTACGGTTAATCCAAAGGGTTCGGCATTTATTCGAGAATTAATTAAAACATCGATTAATGAATAATACTTTTCAATTTGATTAACTTCTCTCAAAATTATCACATTAGAACTTAAATTGTTATCCTTAATTAAATTTAAACATTTATGATAAAAATCGTCTTTTTTATTAGCTCCAATAAGTAATAATTTTAAATTAATATTATCACAATTATCAATTAACTTTTTAAAAGATTCGATAACTACATCTTGAGCTTTTGAAGCATCCCATCTTGCAAACACACCAAAAACTATATCATTATTTAAAATTTTAAATTCATTTCTATCTTTAAGGCTTTTTGTATCAAATTTCTTTGTGTTTATACCAAGATGTAAAACTTTTGGTTTAATAAAATATCCTGATATAGTTGAAGCTGTATAGTAGCTATTTGCTATTACAAAAATATTACCATAAAGGAAAGAAAATTGATAAATAAGCTTATTAAGGTTAAGAAAATATGAATCACTAACCACATTATGCATTAGGAATATTTTTTTCAATCTTCTAATTCGTAATAAAGATACTATTGAAGTTAGGTTAGCATTACCATAAATCAAATGAGTATAATTCTTCTTTCTGAGTACTTGTTGAAGTTCTTTTTTTACAACAAACGATTGTTTAAAGTTTTTAATAAAAGAAAAAAGAAAAAAGAAAGCACTATTCTTATAAAAAATATCATTCTTTTTATTTAGTGTAATTACTTTAAAATCTTCAGCCTTTAGGGCATCTACTAATTTACCACTCTCAATACTAATAAAATCTATTTGAATATTTTTAACTCTTAACTCAATTGCTAATGCTAATGTTGCTGATAAAACTCCAAATCCTTCAAAACCATTTATTAACCATACAATTTTATATTTCATTTTTATTATTTAAGTCCAGACACAATCTTTTTAATATTCTTTTTTTCTAAAAAATAAATTACAAAAACATAAGCAAAAATAAATACAGGAGCAGCAATAAAAATTTTATTCAATTTTAAATAAAATAAAATAAAACAATAAAGCGTAGTACCAACTAAAATTGCTAATAATGAAGAGCTTAAACTTTTCACTAATTCTAATAATTTTAAATCTATTTCTTTTTTTAAAATAGAAACTACTGTTATAACAAGTACAATTCTACTAAAAAGTATTGCTCCTGCAGCGCCTATAAGGTCAAAATATTTAATTCCAAAAAACAATGAAGGAATTAAAATTATAATTGTTACAAATATCATAATCTTCATTTCTAATTGAGGTTTTCCTTTGCCCCTAATTAAAGTATCAAATGAATTTACGGTCATATTGATAGCTATTGCAAGTGATAAAATTTTTAATGGTATTATTGCATCTTTCCAAATTTCACCAAAAATGTTTAATATTATATCATCTGCATAAAGTATTAAAATACTCATTATTGGAAATATCAAGATTGAATTAAACTTAACAATTGTTAAAAAGTAGTTTTTCAACTTGCTATTATCATCCTGTAATTTTCCAAAAACAGGATACATTACTGAATTAGTAACACTACTTACAAACATTCTCAACTGATCTGTTAATGAATAAGCTAAAGTATATGACCCTAAATTTGTAGCACCTAACATTTTACCTATCATCATATTATCAATATTAAACGATAACGTTCTTAAAAGCGAATTACCTGTTGAGAATAATCCAAAACTGAAAATATCTAAAAAATACTCTTTTTTCCATTCTATTTTTGGTTTCCATTTTGTAACTAAATAATACAATGGAATTGCTACTACCATTGGGATTAAAAAATTTAATATCAAAGCCCATACTCCAAAACCTAAGTATGCCAACAATAATGAAATAACTCCAGATACAATCGTTGAAAAATTAGAAATTTTTGATATTTTTTTAAAATTTAACTCTCTTGTTAGTATAACTATAGAAATCAATGTAAACGGCTTTAATAATAAACATATGCACATTACAGCTATAACTGTAATTAACACTGGTTCATTGTAAAATTTTGAAGCTAAAGGAGCAACAATAAATGAAAATATTGAATAAATAATTATACCAATAAAAATACTAGTCCAAAAAGTAGTTGAATAATACTTTTCTATTGGAACAGAATCTTTCTTTTGAATTAATGCTGCTCCCATACCTAATTCCGAAATTGACTGAGCTAACCCTATAAATATTATAGACATCCCTATTAAACCAAATTCTTCTGGACTTAACAACTTTGCTAAAATTATTCTAATTGAAAACTTAACTACAGAATCTATTACCAATTGAATGCTTGCCCATTTTAAGCCTGAAAAAATTAACTTATTATTCAAATCACAAATTTAAAGAGATGTTGTTGTTATGAATTATAAAGTAATAATTCTATGCTAATATATATATATTGAACTTATAATCCATACTGTTGGATGAAATAAAATTACATATTAGATGAAGTGAATATATTACTCTATAAAAGCAAATAATGAAGTGGCTTTATAACAAAAAAAAGATAATTAATATAAACGTATACAACTAAATATTTTTTTATTTCAGCTTAAAATTTGTTAATAATTACAACTTAAAGCTAAATGCCTACCCTTTATAAAGATAACAAATGTATAAAAGGAAAATACAGTTACCATTTTACATTACAACAAAAATATAATGCTAATTAAAAAAATGAAAAATACACTCTGTAGCTATATGTTTAAGGATTGGTTTTTTATCAATCAGTATAATCCACAACGCTAGTAATTTATATATTATACCGCTTACTTTATTAATCTACTCAATGATTTTTATGTATTTGATTTGTCAAAGTCAAATACATCTAGAAATAAAGGATAATGTTTCCGAACTAAATGTCTATTTAATCACTAAAATAGATGACTAGAGTCTATCATAGAAGGAAAACTTACATTTAACTTTTATCTTTTATACCAATTAAATTTCGAGATATCTGTTATACACTCGTTTGATTAAAAAGGAAGTTATCTGCAATTCCTAAGATTCTATTTTGATTAAGTTTTTCATTGAAAAAGTGGCCTAACTGCTCTTTTCAGTTTAGTTTGTTTAGATTCCCAAATAATCTACTTTTGTAATATTGTTTTGTATATTAAACCTCAGCTTTACTAACAAGATAAATCTTTAACAAACTAAGAATTTTATCGTACATTTTATGGAAGTTTAAAATTCGTATTTACTAATTTAGTATTATAAAACTTAAAGTATACTTTTTTAACATCATTTTTAGATAGAACAGAATGTGATAAGTTCTTGACATTCTCTATTATACAATTAGACATTTCATTATCATAATTAGCTCTATCAACCATAAATAAATATTCTAAATTAATAAATTTACAATCAATAAATTTATTATTATGAGCAGGCGAATTTATAAACTCTTTAGACCACCAATGAAAGTTTATGGCAGATTTCAAATTTGAAAATTCACACAATATAAAACTATTATTGTTACCTGCATTTTTAGTGTCTCGAACATCACTATTATCTTTCCAATCCATAAAATTCACACCATCAGCGTTATCAATCGAACACCTGTTAAAAGTATTATGATGCGCACCATTTGCTATAACAATAGATCCTTTCTTATCACTTCCTCCAATTAACTTACAATCATTAAATACATTTTTATAAACTCCTGAAAAAGAACACTCAATACTTGTATTTTTCACAGTAACATTTTCGAATAAATTTCGAAATGCCGAAACTTTAAGTACAAGACCATGACCATTATGTGCTAACTTCCCTACCCTTTCTATGTATGATTTTCTGATAATATTATCCGAAGATTCATTTGTAACTAAATAATAATAATCAGTTGGGTTTGTATGACTATCAGAATAAACTTTATTATTTTCGTGTAATTGTTTTTTTGAATTATTAATTTTTATTCCTTCAGCTCCAGAGTTTATCACAATAGAATTTTTCAACTCAGTATAATCACCTTTTAAATTAATACCCATACCTTTGTAGTTCAAAGAAGCATTTTTAGTACTTATAGGATAAGTATGATTAGGGTTAAAGTCACCTATATTCGATACAATAATATTATTAAATTTATTATGAATACCATAAGAGCTTAATCCTTGTTCATAATTTGAAACTTGAATATTTTCAACAACCAAATTCTTACCTAAAGCCAATAATCCTAAACCTTGTCCTTCACTATTTTTAGTCTTACCTTCCAACAAAGGCATTACTTCTGGATCCAATTTATCTCCATTATTCTTATAATCTTTATAACTAACTGTAGAACCATCAACACTTTTAATATCTCCTGGCTCTTCTTTATAGCCAATAAACTGAATAGGACTGTCTTCATAACCAGAATTATTAACCTTTAAGTTTACTGCTCCGTAGTTACCCGCTTTAATATATACTATATCACCAGCTTTAGCTGTATTAAATGCATATACTATAGACCATGCTGTTTCTTCTGACACACCATCACTAATAGCTGTACCTGATGTTGTCACATAGTATATATTTTTTCCTGTAGGTCTTCCTTCAGAATCTTTGGCTATATCTCCAGCTTTTTCTAGAACATTGTCTACTAATAAATCAGAATCTTGACTACAAGAAAAATTTAAAAAAAGGGCAAAAATAAATACTATCAAATTAATGTTTTTTGTGATTACTATTTTCATAAGTTGAAGGTTAAATTTGGGGTATTATGTTATTTGGGTGTTGTAAAAATATTTAAAATTCAATAATCTATAGACAAAAGTACTATTTTTTCGATAAACGGTAGTTTTTGTTTCATTAGGATTAATTTTTTTTTTATTAGAATTAATACGTTTCTTTTTATTGTTTTGGATTTTTTATTTGCAATATTTTAGATAAAAAATTATTTTAATAAGGTATTTCTTTAAATTGGAGTAAAATTTTATACTTTTCCCTTTTTTTATGTTATAACTATGAAAGAATAACGTTTACAAGTTTTTCTAATGGAACACATAGAGAAAAACCTTTTTTTTAACTTTAGGTAAGTAATACCATTTACAATTCTAATTTACTATAATAAAATGCTCTTTTTTAGCGTTAGTATCAGAACCAAATAAACAATAACCCTGCTATGTTTAATTTTTCCCTTTCACTGAAGCAAATAAATTTTAATTTTCTTCTCCATTTAACTCAAAACTATAAATGGTATAAAGTGTAATTTCTATTGTATTCTTTTAGAATACTAAGTAGACAATAAAAAAGGGGTTTGATCTATTATTTTAGGTCTTGAGACACAAATATTCGCAACCTCTTTAATCTTCTCAAAAAAGTTTAAATCACCTCATTGTTAAAATCCCTTATTTAAAATATAACAACTCTAAAAATGAATAAAGCCTTAGAAAAAATAAGATATATTGCGTTTTGGTTTTTTGACTTTATTAAAGGCAGTAAAATAAAGCATCATTTAAAGGATATAAAATTCATTAATGATAATTATCCAAATTCATTAGACAAAAGGAATCAGTATTTAAAAAAATTGCTAGACCATGCAACGTTAACAAGTGATTTTTATAAACTCTATGAAAATTATGAGTCATTAAATGATTTTCCAGTGATTGACAAAATCATAATAAGGGAAGAGTTTCATAACATCATATCAAAACAATATAAAAATAAGAAAAAGTATAAAGTTTCTACCAGCGGATCAACTGGAGCTCCTTTCTCTATCTATCAAGATAAAAATAAAAAATTAAGAAATACTGCGGATACACTGTATTATGCAAAACTATCAGGTTTTACATTAGGTCAAAAATTACTTTATTTACGATTATGGGCTGCATACTATAAAAAACCAAAATTGATTGCTTGGTTACAAAACTCAGTACAGCTAGATGTTAGCGACCTTAATGATGCATATCTAAGAAAGTTGATTTTGAAATTAGAGAAAGATAGCAGTAAAAAAGGTTGGCTTGGATACGCTTCTGGATTTGAAACTATTTGTAAGTACTTAGATAAAAATAATTATGCGCCACTTAATTGTAACATTACTTCTATAATAGCTATTTCTGAAAGACTTGGTAATGATGTAAAAGAAAAAATGGAATATTATTTTAAAACTCCAACGGTATCTAGATACTCTAATGTGGAAAACGGTATTATTGCTCAACAGACAAAAGATGATACCTCTTTTACAATTAACTGGGCAAGTTATATTGTAGAGGTTTTAGATTTAGAAAAAAATGAACCTGCTAAAAAAGGCGCAGTCGGTAGAATTGTTATTACAGATCTATATAATTTAGCAACCCCTATGATTAGATATGATACTGGAGACTTGGGTATACTTACACATAATGGTACAGATGAAATACCTAAATTAAAAAGTATTCAAGGAAGAAGAATGGATGCATTGTATAAAACAAATGGTGAAATTTTAAATCCGTTTACTATGCACGGATACGTATATGACTTTCCTGAGATAGAACAGTTGCAATTTATACAACTTGATAAATATAAATTTAAAATAAAAATAAATACCAATGTTAAGTTTACAAGAGAAACACTACTAATAAGTAAATTTAAAAATGATATTGGCTTAGATGCAGATATAGAAGTAGTATACGTAAAGGAGATACCTGCTTTAAAATCTGGTAAAAGAAAAATATCTGTTAATTTATACAAACCCTAATTAAACAATAGTAAAAAAGATTACTTATATGGATAAAATTAATATTTTATTTACTTGTGCCGGAAGAAGAAATTACTTAATTAATTACTTTAAAGAGGCTCTAAATAAAAACGGAGTAATTATAGCTACAGATATGCAACGTAACGCACCTGCACTAGTAGACGCAGATATAGCCCTTACAGTACCTAGCATTTATGACAATACCTACGTAGAAACTTTATTAAAAATTTGTGCTCAATACAAAGTTTATGCTATTATATCTTTAAACGATTTAGAATTGCCAATATTAGCCAAACAAATTGATGTTTTTAAGCAACAAGGCACAAGAGTTATACTATCGTCCCAAGAAGTAATAAACATAGCTTCTGACAAATGGGAATCTTATAACTTTTTTAAATCCTCTAATTTACCTACTCCAAATACTTACATTAATTTTGAATTAGCTGTTAAAGACCTAAAAACAGGAAAACTAAACTTTCCATTAATTATAAAACCCAGATGGGGAAGTGCATCTATAGGCATAGAAACAGTTTCTAATTTTAATGAATTTAAGCTAGTTTATAAACTTCAAAAATTAAAATTAAAAAATACAATTTTAAACACAATTAGTAAGGACAACATTGATGAAGCCATTTTAATACAAGAAAAGATAGATGGAATAGAATATGGCCTAGATATTTTAAATGATTTTAATGGAAATTATTACGGAACTTTTGCAAAAAAAAAATTATCTATGAGATCTGGAGAGACAGATAAAGCTATGTCTGTTATAAACAAAAAAATAAATAATGTAGGAGAAATCATATCTAAAAATTTAGGGCATATTGGTAATTTAGACTGTGATATTTTTATAAGAAACAAGATTGTATATGTTTTAGAGTTAAACCCAAGATTTGGTGGGGGGTATCCTTTTTCTCATGAAGCAGGCATAAATATAGCTGCTATATACATAGATTGGCTTAGAAATATTACTAATATAGACAAACATAACAACTATAAAAAAAACATAACTTTTGCTAAGTGTGACAAGCTACTTAAAATTTAACAAAAGTACGTTAATCTATAGAATAGCACCATACATCTATATGCTTAAAGCATATTAATATCAACAATATTTTTTAACTACTTTTGTTTTAAAATTAGAGGATTTAATGGATAACAAAACTGGTGGTATCGGTTCTTTTTTTCATCAAGTTGAATCTGATGATATTAAAGATTTTAATCTTGATAAATATATTACCAATTATAAGCTGTTTTATACAGGCAGACATGCCATAAAATTTATCATTGACGAAATAAGCTTAACTAAAAATATCTCTAAAATTTGGTTACCTAAATACTATTGCCAACATGTTACTAGCTGGTTAAAAGAATGCTACTCTAACATCCATTTATACGAAATAGATCCTTTTTCTTCTGCTGAAAATTTAGATTTAAATAGTTTTTCTAACCCTACCGATATTGTAATCTTAAACAATTTTTGGGGTATTTATAAATATGACATCCCCATATCTAAAACCAAAGCAATTTTTATTGAAGATCACTCTCATGGATGGCAAAGTACCAATTGTTTAAATAGTACCGCCGACTACTGTGTGGCATCTTTACGAAAAACGCTACCAATACCATTAGGCGGTATTCTTTGGCAGCCAAAAAACAATACAAATTATAAAAGTAGCTTAATTGAAGATAATGACTTTTATAAAAATTGGGATAGAATAAAGTTAGCTATGCGTTTAAAAAGTGATTTTATTGAACATAAAGTAAACTCTAAAGATATGTATTTACAGCTAATAAACCAATCTGAACAATATTTACATAAACAGTATTCTCCAATAAAGTTAACCAAAGAAAATGAAGCTGTGATGCTACTTTTTTTAAACAAAGACTATAAAACTTACAAAGAAAACAACCTGCAAATTCTATTAAATAATTTAAATAAAAATAAAAAATTTAAAGTACTTAACTCTAAAATAGATTGTACATTTGGTTTACAACTTTTGTTTAAAGACAGAAAAGAATTTGATAAAATAAAAAAAATACTCATTTCTAATCACATATATCCCTCTGAACTTTGGCCAAACAACAAAGAAAGAAATGGTTGGTCTTACCTTCTAAACATTCATATAGATTTTAGATACAACCAAGAACATATGCAACATATTATCACTACAATTAACAACATAAATTAAAAACTATGTATAATTTTATTACAAGAATTTTTGATATTATTTTTGCTGTAACTGGCTTAGTCATATTATCACCATTTTTCATATTTGTTTATCTATACTTATTTTTTACCAATAATGGTAACGTGTTCTTTTACCATCCAAGACCAGGTAAAAATGAAAAGATATTTAAAGTAATTAAGTTTAAGTCTATGAATGACAAAAAAGATGAAAATGGTGAGTTTTTACCTTTTGATCAAAGAGTTACTAAATTTGGTAATACTATAAGAAAATTATCTTTAGACGAAATACCGCAATTATTAAACGTGATTAAGGGTGATATGAGCTTAGTTGGACCAAGACCATTACTTGTACAATACTTACCTCTTTACAATGATTTTCAAAAACAACGTCACAATGTTAAACCAGGTATTACGGGATGGGCTCAAGTTAATGGGAGAAATGCGATATCATGGGAAAAGAAGTTTGAATTAGATGTTTGGTTTGTAAAAAATAAGTCTATTTTACTATACATTAAAATTTTAATATTAACGGTTAAAAAAGTTCTTTTTAAAGAAGGTGTTAATAATAGTGAAAATTTAAATATGACTACTTTCACTGGTTCTAAACAATAATATACTAAACATTTCCTCAAAAATGCAAAATAAAAACACTGTAATACTTGGTGCTGGATCTTATGGCGAGGTATTTTTAAACTACTTAAAAGAGCAAGGTTTTAATATTATTGGCTTTTATGATGACAATAAAGATAATAAAGGAAAGTTAGTACACAACACCCCTATTTTAGGCTCCTTTAAAGACTTACTTACCAAAGAGATAAAAAACAAAATAGATTGTGTTTTTTGTCCTATTGGAGATAATGAAATAAGAAAAAAATATTTGAAAAAATTGTATGATTTTGGATATGAAATTCCTAACTTTATACACAATTCTGTTATTTACGATACAGATTGTATACAAGGCAAGGGTATTTATTTATTACCTGGTGTAATTATTATGCCGCATACCAAAATTAAAGATTATGTAATAGTAAGTATGGGAAGTAGAATTGCACACCATACTATACTAGAAAAAGGTGTGTTTATATCTACAGGTGTTAATGTTGGTGCAAATATAACTATAAAAGAAAAGGCTTTTTTAGGTATTAGTTCTACTATTATGACTGGTGTTTCAAATATTGGCAAAAACACAATTATAGGTTGTGGCGCAGTTGTTATAAAAGATGTTCCCCCACATCATATTGTTGCTGGTGTACCAGCTAAAACATTAAGAGTAATGGAGGCAAAAGAACAAAACACAAATAAAATTATTGAAGAAAAACCTTTTAAGATAAGTGTTTGTAATTTTAATAGTTTAAAAAAAATAAAAAAATATAAGAAATTATTAAGAACTCATTTTCTAAATAATATCTACTACTCCTATGAGTATCTTATTTATTTTGAAACAAAGTCAGATCAATTACGGTACTTTGTTTTTGAAGAAAATGAAGTTCCTATAGTTGTAATGCCTTTTTACTTAAGATCCATAAAAAACAGTTCCTATTTTGATGTTATTACTCCTTACGGATATGGAGGACCACTTTATAACAATGATATGGATACTAATACATTAGTTAAATTTTGGAATTTAGTTGACCAGTGGTATTTAGATAATAGTGTTGTATCTGAATTTGTTAGATTTAGTTTAAATGAAAATCACATAAACTACTCAGGAACCCTTGTAAAGAGTTTACTTAATGTAAAAGGAAAAGTAAAATCTAATAAAGATGAACATTGGGTAACTTTTTCTAAAAAAGTAAGGAATAATTACAGGAGAGCCTTAAAAAGTAATATAAAGTTTAATATTTATAGAGGTGATGAAGTAACGGATAATATAATTTCTGATTTTTATAATATATATATTGAAACAATGAAAAGAAATAATGCTAAAGAAATATATTATTTTCCAAAGCAATTTTTTGAAAGTATTATTCATTCTAACCCCAACAGCTTCTCCATAGCTTTAGATTACATAGACAGTACAGCTGTTTCTGCTGAATTGATAATAATTGACAACGAAACATTGTATGCCTTTTTAGGAGGAACCAGAGCTGAATATTTTTCTAATAGACCCAATGATTTTTTAAGGGTAGAAATACTAAAGTGGGCAGTAAAAAACAATAAAAAATATTATATTTTAGGAGGAGGACAACAAGATAATGATTCTTTATATAAAAGTAAAAAAATGTTTTTCCCAAAAGATGAAGATGCTCAATTTTATACTGGAAGAAAAATCATAAATGAAAATGTATACAAATATTTGTGCTTAAAAAATAACATAAATCTTGCAGATCAGAATTTAGGTAAAAATTGCAATGATTATTTCCCTGTTTATAGAAAGTAATAAAAAAAGCCTTTTAAAGGCTTTTTTATTTTAAATTTTCATTTTTTATGTATTCTACAATTTCATTAGCTATAATTTCCCTTCCTAAATTGTTCCAATGCTGATCATAAATTAAAATCTTTGGTCTGATATGCTTTTTAAAATTGGCATCAAAATTAATAGTTTTAAAATTATTTTGCCTTAAATAGCTTAAAAATTCTTTTGAACAAAGACTAAAATCTAATAACAAAACATTCTTCTTTTTATCGTAATTAAACGTTTTAACTAGTTTTTTAAAATTAGCTAAGTATATGGAATCATTATTAACTTCATTCATTTCATATGGTTTAACTGGTAAATCTGGAATTTTTCTTAACGAAATTAGATTCTTAATAAAACCAATTGCGGAAGTAAGTTTATACCTAGTAGAAATAAGTTTATTCTTAACAGAATCAAAAAGACCCATATCTTTTGCATAAACAATTAACTTACTCTTTTTTAATAACCTATTCATAGGTGTGTTTAAAGATAACCTGTTAGAAACTTTATATTCTCCCGTTGTTAAATCATCTGTATACCTTAAATAAATAATAACTCTATCAATATCTTTAAATAAATGATTGTACGATTTTATTAAATTTAATTCCTCAGAGAAATTATAACCTGCATAACCAAACTCTAATACTTTTATATTTGGTAATTGCTTTTCTACCATTACGCTTATTGAGTTTGTATAATTTTGATGAAAACCTTCTATGAATGAATCTCCAACTATAGCAACTTCTATACTATCTTTAGATGATTCATAATTATCATAAACAGAATTAAATCCAAAGTTATTAATTCTATATTTACCTACATTTTGCTTTCTATTCCCTGTTATAGAATATCCAACCTGATTAGGAATCCATTTTTCAACACCATATTCATCTAAATATCTTTCTGGTCTTTCATTGTGTAAATGAAAAATACGAACTAATAATTCTAAAGACAATAGAAGAACTATACTGTATATTACAAATTTTGATATATTTTTTTTCATACACTTAAAATTGAGAATAAATAAATGATCTATCTACACCATCATCATAAAACAGCAACATCAAAAACACTAACAATATGTATACAAACAAGCGGACATACTCATTTTTAAATCCAATAGGGTTGCGTTCATTATTTCTTATAATATATTCATAAATCATAAAAAATAGTAATAAAATAAAGTAGTCTATTAGTCTATATCCGTTTGGATGTGTATAATGTTCAAATGAAAATTTCGTGAAAATTATCTTTAAATAAGTAAAAGAATCTGTTATTGTTGCACTTCTAAAAAACACCCAACCCACTGTAACCAAAATAAAAGTTAATAGCGTATTATAGATATTAGAAACTATTTTTAGAAAACTAAATGATGAATTAACATTATTATTTATATATTTTCTATTAGTACCGCACAAAAAACTTGGTAAAAATAGTACAGCATGGAAAAGTCCCCAGAAAATAAAAGTCCAGTTTGCACCGTGCCAAAATCCGCTCACCAAAAAGATAACAAAAATATTGCGTATACCTTTAATTTTAGATCCTCTAGAACCTCCTAATGGTATGTAAAGATAATCTCTAAACCAAGTAGACAAAGAGATGTGCCAACGCCTCCAGAACTCTGCTATATTTCTTGATAAATAAGGAAATTTAAAATTAGACATTAATTCTATTCCAAATAATTTGGAGGTGCCTATGGCTATATCAGAATACCCACTAAAATCTCCGTATATCTGAAAAGCAAAAAACACAGCTCCCATTATTAATACTGGAGAAGAATGTGTACTATAATTTTCAAAAATATCATTAACAATAGGAGATAAAGAATCTGCTATTACTACTTTTTTAAATAAACCCCATAGCATTAAACGCAAACCATCTATAGATTGCTCGTAATTTAATTTTCTCTTTTTAAGTATTTGAGGTAACAAATTAGAAGCTCTTTCTATTGGACCTGCAACTAACTGCGGAAAGAAACTAATAAAAGCGGCAAAGGCTATAAACTTTTTTGTAGGGTCTAAATTACGTTTGTAAACATCTATAGTATAACTTAATGTTTGAAAGGTATAAAAGCTAATACCTGCTGGTAATACAATTTTTAAAGACGTTACTCTTACATCTTGTCCAAAAAAAGTGAATGCATCTACAAAACTTTCTATAAAGAAGTTGTAATACTTAAAAAAACCTAGGAAACCAAGATTAATAATAATACTTATCCATAAGTAAATCTTTCGCTTCGTTTCTTTTACTTCTGTGCCTAATAAAATACCTAATGTATAATCAACTAGTGTACTAAAGACAATTAATGAAAGAAATCTCCAGTCCCACCAACCATAAAAGATATAACTTGCAATTAATACTAATACGTTTTGTGTTTTTATATTTTGATTAAAAGTAAACCAATAGAGTATAAATACTATTGGCAAAAAAACAGCAAAATCTATAGAGTTAAAAAACATATAAGAGTATTAATAGAGATAATTTTATTTGTAACCATCATCATGCTTTTTTGATAATAAGGGGGGGGGGTATTGGTCGTAGTATTAACTATTATTTTAAAAAACTGTTGATTTTAAATCTTATTATAAAGCAAGGTATTTTTTATACAAGCTATACACAATAATATTCTATCAAGTGTTTTTTTTATCGGTAGAAAGCTAATAACCTGAGTTCTGTCCAAGAATTTGATTAAAAAAAACTCTCATATTGAGTGATTTTTCATAGTGAAACTAATAAAAATTGTATCGACATTTTGGCAAGCTGAAGGTGACAAAGCTTTTGGTTTAAAATTTACTTGTCTTCGATACAATTTTCTATCGAAAATCAATCAGACTGACATAAATTTTCTTATATCAAACTCAGGTTAATAAGTAGCAGTTTAATATGAATTCTTATAATAAGTTTTAAATGCTTTCTCGTAAACAGCTTCATACAAAGGCAAAACGTTGGTAATATCAAATTTATGAGCAACTTTTTCTGCATTGTCTTTAAACTTGTTTAAAACACTATCATCTTTTAGTATTTTTATGGCATTCAGAGCCATTTCTTCAACATTACCTACATTACTCATATAACCAGTAACTCCTTCAACATTAACTTCAGGGATACCTCCTGTATTACTAGATATTACAGGTACTCTATGCATCATAGCTTCTAAAGCAGCTAAACCAAAACTCTCTGTTTCTGAGGGCAACAAGAATAAATCTGAAAAACATAATATTCTATCTACCTGATTACTGTTGCCTAAAAAGATTACCTTATCTTTAATTCCCAATGTTTCAGAAAGTATTTCTGCTTTTTCTTTTTCTGGCCCCTCACCAACCATTATTAATTTAGCAGCCATTTTATCTTGAATTTCTTTAAAAATATGAATGACGTCTGCGATACGTTTAACTTTTCTAAAATTACTAATGTGGGTTACAATTCTTTCATTATCATTTGCCATTAAAGAACGTTCACATTCTTTATTTTCAACATTGTATTTACTTTTATCTATAAAGTTGGGTATAACGTTTATCTCTTTCTTTATATGAAAAAGATTCAAGGTACTTTGTTTTAAATTTTCTGACACAGAAGTAACCACATCAGATTTATTTATACTAAATGTAACAGCTGGCTTATAGAATGGATGTTTACCTACCAATGTAATATCTGTACCATGTAGTGTAGTTATCATAGGAATATGAATTCCTTCTTCTTCAAGCATTTTTTTTGCCATATAGCCAGCGTATGCGTGTGGTATGGCATAGTGAACGTGTAACACTTCTATTCCAAAAAATTTAATTGTGTCAACCAATTTACTAGAAAGGGCTAGTTCGTATGGTTGATACTGGAAAAGAGGATATTCTGGAACATGTACTTCGTGAAAATGTATTCTTTCGCTAAGTAATTCTAAACGTACTGGTTGTTTGTATGTTACAAAATGTATATCATGCCCTCTATTTGCAAGAGCAATTCCTAATTCTGTCGCAACAACACCACTACCTCCAAAAGTTGGGTAACAAACTATAGCTATTTTCATTCATCAAAAATACCTATTTTAATTTATAATGGAGTCATAAATGACTTGTTGTATTCTTGTACGTAGTCCAGATTTAACTAAAAGGCTATTATTTTGGGTTGGGTATGTTCTATTGGAAAGAAAAACATAAACAATCTCTTCTTCTGGATCTGCCCATGTATATGTGCCTGTAAAACCACTATGTCCAAAACTTTTTCGGGAAACACAGCCACAAGTAGGTCCGGGATCCTTTAATTGTGGTTTGTCAAAACCTACACCTCTCCTAACATCTTCATCACAAAAATAACAGGTATTAAATTTTTTAATTGTACGTTCTTTAAAATAGCGATTACCACCATAATACCCACCCTGCAAATACATTTGCATAATTTTTGCTACATCATTTGCATTACTGAATAAGCCTGCATGCCCTCCTACTCCTCCTTGCATTGCGGCTCCCATATCATGTACATAACCTTGCACAGTATCATACCTATAATAATTATCTATTTCTGTAGGTACTATACTAGATTTATTAAATTTTTCTAATGGATTATAACTTGTATGTGATGCCCCAATAGATTTGTATAAAAATTCGTCTACTAATTTATCTAAACTAGCATTATAAGTACCTTCTATGTATTTTTTAAAAACATAATAACCAACATCACTATACCTATACCTTTTAGATTTAAGATCTTGTCTGCCTATTCTATTGTAAATAGAATCACTATAGGCCTTTGTTAAAAACAAATTATCATTAACCTTATAAGGAAAAGCTTCTGATTGTTTACTACTATAAAATTCTTTAGAGGGGTTTCTATTCTTATCTAGTGTACTAGCATAAAAGGCAATCCATGCTGGTAACCTACCATAATGAGATAATGCCTTTAATACAGTAATATCTTTTAGTTCTGTATCTGCATATTCAGGAACAAGGTCTTTAAAAGTGTCACTTAAAGCTATTTTATTTTCTTCTTCCAATTTCATTATCATTGGCAATGTTCCTAGAATTTTGGTGATAGAAGCTAAATCATATTTATGATTATTTGTTATTTTCTCACTAGAATCATACGTGGGTTTCCCAAAACTCTTGTTATATATTATTTTCCCTTTACGGGCAACAAGTACTTGTGCTCCTGGAAACATTAAAGAATCAATCCCTGTATTAACTAGCTCATCTATTTGTTTTAGTCCTTCACTACTTAACCCTACACGCTCTGGCATATCATAACCTAACCTTTTTAAAGATTGATATGTTATACCTGTGTTTACAGGAAAATCATTGCTTATAGAAACAGGGAGTTTTCCTTTTGCTCCTATAGCGCCAAATATTAACTCTGCTGTTTTCTGTTGAGCCAATTCACTATTTTGATATCCAATGACAATTGCATCTAATGTATTTAAATCTAGACCAGAGAGCGTATAAGGTTTTGCGAAATTTACTAAAATTGAATTTGAACTTCGTTCCTGAGAAATGGCTTTTATAATTCCTAAATCTTTGTTTGAAAATTTATATGATTTCCATGGACTTTCATTGCTCTTATGATGACCAATTATAACAAGGTTATACTGTTTTATCTTTTGCAATAAAACTTGCGGGTTATCTTCTTTTATTTCTGTTATCTTAGCATAATTGCTTAATTTATTATAAAAAATATTTCCTGATGAATCTCCTAAATTTATATACGCAATTTTCTTATTCTCTAATTTAGCAATTGGCAGAATATCTATCTTGTTTTTTATAACAGTAATAGCATTTTCAATAGCTTCAGCATAAACCAATTCATTTTTTATAGTATTTAAATCTTCGTATAAATTACTTTCTTTTATGGGGGTATAATTATTTAAACCAACTTTATATTTTGCTTTTAATATTTTTTTTACGGAATGTTCTAATCGCTCTTCGCTTATAACACCATAATTATAAGCTTCTACTATTTTTTCTTTGCCTTTCTTTACATCTAAGGGCATCAGTAATATGTCATTCCCTGCTAAAAAAGCTGTTAGATCTGAATCTCCTGGATTTGAATGATTTGCAACTCCTTTCATATTTAAAGCATCAGTAAACACTAATCCTTTAAAGTTTAGCTTATGCTTCAATAAATTTGTTACTATAGTTTTTGATAACGAAGACGGATAGTCTTGTCTAGATTCTAAACTTGGTATTCCTAAATGAGCAATCATTACACTACTAAGTCCTTCATTAATCAATCGTTTAAAAGGGTATAATTCTATAGAGTCTATACGCTGTTCTGTAAAATTAATAATTGGTAATGTTTTATGAGAATCTGTTGCTGTATCTCCATGGCCAGGAAAATGCTTGCCGCTAGATAATACTCCAGCTTTTTCTAACCCTTTCATATAGGCTATTCCTTTTTGAGCAACGTTTTCCCTGTTCTCTCCAAATGATCTATTACCAATAATAGGGTTTAATGGGTTTGTGTTTATATCAATATCTGGCGCAAAATTAATATGTACTCCTATCCTTTTTGAATGTTTTCCTATTTGGTAACCTATTTTTTCAACAATATTATTGTTTGTTATAGCTCCCAATGTCATGTTCCATGGAAAAGCATAAGTAGAATCTAAACGCATTGCCAACCCCCATTCTGCATCCATTCCTACCAATAAAGGTATTTTTGAAGATTTTTGATAATCATTACTAATTTTTGCTTGTCTCATAGGTCCACCTGTAGAAAAAATAATACCTCCTATGTTTTCTGAAATAATAAGTTGTTTTATTTTTTCAATACTCATTTTATCTTGATCGGAAGCTATACTAACCATAAAAAGTTGTCCTACCTTCTCTTCTAAGCTCATAGATTCATATATACCATTAACCCACCTTTTTTGTGCTAAGCTATCTTTAGTAATTAAAGGATCTATATTTAGTAGCGTATCTTGCTTTACAAAAGTTCTTATAATAGAAAGAGAGTCTACTTGCGTGTATGCAGACAAGTAGCTAGATAAAAATAAAAATAAAGTGAAATATAATCTCATAAACTAATCTAAAACAAACTCGATACAGTGAAATTTAAAACTTATGCAGTAATAGAACAAAAAATATAGGCTAATTAAAAGAAATAGCTTTTGAACTACATAAATCTGCTATGCCAGCTTTCTTCAGCTGGTACTTCCCAATGATTTAGATACTCAAATTTATTGGCAACCAGATTGTTAAATACAATTGTTTTTTTAGAAACAGACTTATTCTTGGCCATATTTTTAAATTCAACCAAAGTTTTATAAGCAATAAATTCTCCTTGTTTATAAGAAACATTCATCTTATCTAATAACTCTATGTTATACTTTTCTTCTAAAGTTTGAATAAAACGAACGGACGTATCTATTGAGCAACCAGATGCTGATGCATTGGTTTGGTCTAAAGCCAAGATAATAAACCGCTTATATTTTATTTCATAACCAGCTGTAAGTTCACTACCGTGTGCAGTCCACCCAACTATAAAGTCATCTAAAGCTTGTTTTATGTCTTCTAACTCTTCAGGTGTTAATGACCTATTAGCCTGGTATATCCAAATACGAGATGTATCTGGCAATGCATTAAAATCTACTAACATATCTTTTATATAATGATTTGGAAAGGATAATATATTGCGGTTACATTTTATTGACAACCATTTAATTTAAAATAACTATAAATCTTCAGCTTTTGCTATAAGTTCTGCTATGTCCATAACAGCAACATCCTCTTCTTTTTCTTTGTTTTTTACACCATCAGTCATCATTGTATTACAAAATGGACAAGCTGCTGCTATAATTTCTGGTTTTATTTCTAAGGCTTGTTCTGTTCTCTCAATATTTACGTCCTTAGTTCCTTTTTCTGATTCTTTAAACATTTGTGCGCCACCTGCTCCACAACATAACCCTTTCTTCTTGCAATTTTTCATTTCTACAAGTTCAGCATCAAGCTTACGAATAAGCTCTCGGGGAGCTTCATATACTCCATTAGCCCTTCCTAAATAACATGGGTCATGAAATGTAATTCTTTTTCCTTTAAACTGGCCGCCTTCCATAGTAATTCTTCCTTCTTCCAATAAACTCTTCAAAAATTGGGTATGGTGAACTACTTCATAATTACCTCCTAATTCTGGATATTCATTTTTTATGGTATTAAAACAGTGTGGACAAGCAGTGACAATTTTTTTTACTTCATAAGCATTCATTACTTCAATATTTGTAACTGCCTGCATTTGAAATAAGAATTCATTGCCCGCTCTCTTTGCTGGATCACCTGTGCAACTTTCTTCTGTACCCAAAACTGCAAAGTTAACATTGGCTTTGTTTAGTATTTTGACAAATGCTTTTGTAATTTTCTTAGCTCTATCATCAAAACTACCTGCACAACCAACCCAAAATAATACTTCTGGTTGTTTTCCTTCTGCAAATAATTCTGCCATTGTTGGTACTCTTAATTCATTACTCATAGATATCTTAGATTTCTATTTATGATTCGTTTTTCCAGTTTAACCTATCCATTTGATTAAATGGCCATGGCGCTCCATTATTTTCTATATTGCCCATCATATTGTTTAAATCTGATGGAGCAGCTGACTCCTCCATTACTAAATAACGCCGCATATCCGTAATTATGGATAATGGATCTATACTTACTGGGCAAGCTTCTGTACAAGCATTACATGATGTACAAGCCCAAAGCTCTTCTGTGGTTATGTAATCTCCCAATAACTGTTTTCCATCAGCTATTAGTTCTCCATTATTTTTATTAATATTTTTTCCAACTTCTTCTAGCCTGTCACGTGTGTCCATCATTATCTTTCTGGGCGATAATAATTTTCCTGTTTGGTTGGCCGGACATTCACTAGTACATCTTCCACACTCTGTACAGGTATATGCATTAAGTAATTGTACCCAATTTAAATCTGTAACATCTGAAGCGCCAAACTTATCTGGTTCTCCTGTATTTTCTCCAGTTGAAGCAGCAAAAGGATCTGCATTTGGATCCATCATCATTTTAACTTCTGTTGTTACAGATGCTAAGTTATCTAACTGTCCCTTAGGATTAATTTTTCCATAATATGTATTTGGAAAGGCTAGTACAATATGTAAATGTTTAGAATAGTATAAATAATTTAAAAATAATAGAATACCAACTATGTGCAACCACCAAGCCGTACGCTCTAAGATTATTAAACTGTCTTCTGACATTTCACTGAACAATGGTGCAATAAACTGACTTACTGGAAATGAACCTGCTTTTACATAATGAAGAGCATCTATATTTTGTAATTGGTAATCTGCACCATTCATTGTTAAAAAAAGGAGCATTAATACAAACTCTATATATAGAATTATATTGCCATCTTTTTTAGGCCAACCTTTCATTTCTGGGTTAATGAACCTTTTAATTGAAATGATATTTCTTCTTATCCAGAAAATGACAACTGAAACTATGACTAATAAAGCTAAAATTTCAAAAGAACCAATTAAAAAGTCATAAACCACACCAAGTGAAGCAAAAACACGGTGTGTTCCTAAAATACCATCTATGATAATTTCTAATACCTCAATATTAATTATAATAAAACCAACATAAACAATAATATGAAGAAAGCCTGATATTGGTCTAACCACCATTTTTGTTTGACCCAACGCTATACGAGCCATATTCTTCCAACGCTGTGATTTATTATCACTAACATTTACATCTTTACCCAGCTTTATGTTACGATAAAGCCTTTTTACATTTCTAGCAAAATATCCTATGCCAGCTACTAATATTAGTAAAAAAGTGATATTGGGAAGATATTCCATAAATTTAATTGTCTATATTTTCTGCTGGATCATTTTCTGGTAATGTATACTCTTTTTGTTTTTTTCCAAAAACAGAAACATTTACATATCGCTTAGGATTTAATCTAAAATCTTGCAAGAGTAAATCTAATTCCTTAGATGCTTCTGCTAAATTATCATAAAGTTCTTCATTATTCATTAACTTTCCTAGTGTACCTTCACCTTTATCAATCTTCATTAGCAGTTTATCTAAATTATTAACTGTTTTTTGCAAACTGACAATGCTTTTATCCAATCCTGCTTCTGACAATGAACCAGATATTTTAGAAAAATTTTCTGTAATAGTTTTTATATTTGCCAAAGATGCCTCTAATTGATCCTTGTTATTAGCCATTAAGCTATTTAATGAATTGGTAGTTATTTTAAAACTATTAATTAATTCATTTAATCCACTAATACTATTTTGCAAATCCTTTTTTGTTTTATCATCTAATATGTCATTAAAATTCACTAATAATGAATCTGCATTGGAAACTGCGCCTTCTACTTTAGATTGTAAAGGAGCAAGATTTTTTTGTACCAAATCCGTTAAACCTGGCTTAGTATTGGTTAACAATGTATCTCCTGACACTGCCATAACTGCATTATCAAAAACAGGAATTATTTGAATACCTTTACCTCCAATTATACCTGTATCATATAATTCTGCCACACTATTCTTTGAAAACTCAAAACTATTATCCACGGAGAATGTTACCAGTAAATTACCTCCCATATCTTTGAATCTAATATCATTTACTTTTCCTACTGCAAAACCATTTATGGAAACTTGAGTTCCTGGCTGCAACCCTCCAACGTTTTTATATACAGCATAAAAAGTTTTGCTGTTATCAAATAAGGGTGTAGCCTTTAAGTAACTAAATCCTAAAATAAACAACAATATGCCACCAATTGCAATAATACCTGTTTTAAGTTCTCTAGATAGTTTCAATAGAAATGTTTTTTGCTCTAATATAATTAGAATTAGTTTTAAATAATAAAATTATTCTTCAATATGTTTTAATGCATCTTCAACTTTTATTCGTATTCCATCTTTGTATGCAACTATGTATGAAGTTGAATACCCTTTTATGTCTGCATTGGATTTTATTAATTTGGCATCATAATATGTTTTTGCTTTACCTGTCATATATCTATACATTGTATTAACAGGTTCTTTACTTAACGTATTAAGCCCCTTAAAATTATCAGGACTTAAATTTATAACTTTTGAACTTGCGAATAATTGTACTCTAAATTCTATGTTAGGCTTAGAATTATGCTCAGAGGTATTTTTTTTTATAGCTATTGGAGTTGTTGATTCTTTTATTGCTGGAACAACTTCTTCTGTTTTTTTTTCTATAGCAATTTGTTGTTTCTCATTTCCTCTGGTTACTACTATGTCTTCTTCTATCTCTGGGGTTTTATTTTCTTCATTTGTATTTGTAACGCCACTAACCATTTGATCCATATAGCTTAAAACAGATTCAGCTATAGCTGTACCCATTTCTAATTGTCCTGATTTAGAATTTAAATATTTACCCTCGTCTTTGTTTGTTAAAAAACCTGTTTCTACCAAAACACTAGGCATAAATGTTTGATGCAGAACAATGAACCCCGCCTGCTTTACTTTTCTATCTGTTCGTTTTAGCTTATTAGAAAATTTATCTTGCATTAATTTGGCTAGTGTTATACTTTGCTCTAAAAACTCTTCTTGCATTATGGTTAGTCCAATAATTGATTCCGGAGAATTAATATTATACTCAGCATATTTAGATTCATAATTATCCTCTAGATATATTACAGAGTTTTCCTTTTTAGCTATCTCAAAATTTTGTTTGTTAGCGTTTAGCCCTAGAACAAAAGTTCCTGCCCCATGTGCATCTGAGGAGTGCGAATCACAATGTACAGAAATAAATAAATCTGCATTTGCTTTATTTGCTATTTCTCCCCTTACAAATAAATCTATAAAAGTATCATCCTTCCTTGTGTATATTACTTTTATATTGGGATTTTGCTCCAATAACTCACCTGCTTTCAATACAATGTTAAGAGCTATGTTTTTTTCCAAATAGCCATTACCTAAATTACCAGGGTCATGGCCTCCATGTCCTGCATCTAGAACAACAACAAACTTATCTTGATAATTTATGGCTTCATATATTAAGCGGAATGATGATAATATACACAATAGTAAAAATAATCCTATTGGATAAAACCATTTCAATTTTAATGTATTTTTAAAAAATGTTTTCTTCATTTAGGTTAAATTTATTCTAATGCGTATTATTGAAATAAAAAATATCCGTAAGTTTGAACTCCGAAACGCCGAGCCAAATCATTACAAAAATAGGATTTATAGCCTTGCAATCAAATAAACATCGTTTACTTTTTTATTTACTCCTATTTATAGGGGTTGTAAGCCTATCTGCCCAAGAAGATAAGGTAATTCCCTTAAACATAAAAGCAAAAAAAGACTCTATAGTAGCACCACTTATACCTATAGATATTCTTACTAAATCACAAAAAAAAGATAGTATTGGTAAAGATACTACTATAATTAAAGATGCTATTTTAGTAGACAAGGTAAAAAGAAATGCTGAAGGCTATATGAAATACGCACGTAAAGAGCAAAAAATATATCTTTATAATAAAGCGGAACTCTATTACCAAGATACTGAGCTAAAAGCTGGCGTTATTGTATTAGATTTGGCTAAAAATGAAGTTTATGCAGGTAGAATTAAAGACTCTACAGGTACCTATACTCAAATACCAAACTTTAAACAAGGCAACCAAATTGTAAAACCCGACTCTATACGGTTTAATTTTGACAGTCAAAAAGCAATTATTTGGAATTCTAGAACAGAACAACAGGCTGGTCTTGGTAATTTAGGCAGTGATGCGATGAAGGTGTATGCTGAAATTACGAAAAAAGAGAATGATTCTGTTTATTTTATGAACAGAGCTAAAGTAACCACAGCCAAGGATACCTTGAATCCTGATTATTATATTTTAGTACGCAAAGGTAAATTTGTTCCTGGCAAAAAAATGATTGCTGGATATAGCAATATGTACATTGCAGATGTACCTACGCCCATAGCATTACCTTTTGCCTATTTTCCATTAACAACAGGTAATACGGCTGGTCTTATTTTTCCAACTTTTGGTAGTGATCCAAACAGAGGATATTTTATACAAAATGGAGGGTATTATTTTCCTATAAATGATTATTTAGATTTAACAGTGTTGGGAGATTTCTATACAAATGGAAGTTATGGTTTTAGAGGTCAATCCATTTATACAAAAAGGTATAAGTATAAAGGAAATATTAATATTAGGTATGAAAATCAAATAAACAGTCAAAAAGGTTTTGATGATTACAGTAGAAGTTCTAATTATAATATACAAATATCTCATTCACAAGATCCAAAATCTAACCCCAACTCAAGGTTATCTGCATCTGTGAATTTAGGTAGTAGTGAATACTACAAAAACTCATTAAACCAAATTAATGTACCAAATACACAAAATAACAACTTATCATCGTCCATTTCGTATTCTAAGACTTTTCCTGAATATCCTTCGGTAAATGTGAGTTTAACTGCAACTCATAATCAAAACACAAATACAAAACTCATCAATTTAACATTACCTACTTTACAAGCAAATATGGAACGTATCTTTCCGTTTGCGAAAAGAGATGGCACAAAAAAAGGAATTATTCAAAATATAAATTTTCAATATAACCTAAGAGGAGAAAACAGAATACAAACCCCTGATTCTTTATTTTTTAAATCAGAGATGTTTAAAAACGCTCGTATTGGAGCTCGCCATAGCATACCTATTAGTACAAACTTTAAAATTTTAAAACATTTTAGTGTTAGTGTTGGAGCTACATATGAGGATATATGGACTTTAGAAACTTTTAATAAGTCTTATGATCCTGTTACAAAAAAAGTTGTTCGTGATACCATTAAAGGTTTTGATCGTTACAACAAATACAATTTAAATACAAGCATTGGTACTACTGTATATGGTACATATACATTTGGTGAAAATAAAAAACTACAAGCCATTAGACATGTAATGAGACCTTCTATAAGCTATGGTTATACTCCCTCTTTTGAAGATACCTATGATGCATATATAGATGGCGATGGCAATATGGTACAATACAGTAAGTTTGAAGGCACGTTAAATGGAGCTCCTGGTCTTAGACAAAGCAGTGCTATGAGCTTCTCTATACAAAATACTTTGGAAGCAAAAGTAAAAGACAGAGACTCCACAGCCACAGAACCTAAAAAAATATCCATATTAAATAGTTTTAATATATCTTCTAGTTATAATTTTCAAGCAGACTCTTTACGCTTAAGCCCACTTAGAGTTAGTGGAGGGACAAGTATACTAGACAAAAAAATGTCTATTAATTTTTCTGCGGGCTTAGATCCTTATGCCATAGATAATAAAGGAACAAGGATAAATACTTTTAACGTTGATAATGGAGGAAGTCTTTTTAGACTAACTTCTGCAGGTGCTAATATTGGATACTCCTTAAGTAGCAAAATATTTGACAAAAAAAGTAAAAAAGATAATAAAGAAGATAGTGATACTGATGATTCTTATACTGCTGCAAGCGGAGGTAGAACTGATGATTTGTTTGGGCGAAGTGATGACTTTAACAACTCTAGACTAGGTGGTATATCTGATGATGAGGAAGATGAAGAAGAAAAAGAAAATTCATTATACGGTAATAAATTACCTTGGGACCTAAGAATAGCTTATACTATTAGTTATAGTAATAGCAATAGACAAGATGAAATTAGCAATAATTCGCTAATGTTTTCTGGAAATATTGACTTAACACCAAGTTGGAAAGTAGGGCTCTCTTCTGGTTATGACTTTAAAAATAAAGGCTTTACCCTTACCCAATTTCGTTTTGAAAGAGACTTGAAAAGTTTTAGAATGAATTTTAACTGGACTCCTTTTGGACAGTATGAAAGATGGTATTTTTTTATTGGAATAAAAAGTTCCATTCTTAAGGATCTTAAATGGGAGCAAAGAAGCCAACCTAGAAGAAGATAGTAAGACATTTAATTTTATAATAGAACAATTAAATTGCTAACCCAAAAGAATTAAATAACAACTTATGATAATTGAACCAAAAACACGAGGATTTATTTGCATTACATCTCACCCCAATGGCTGTGAAAAAAATGTACTAAATCAAATAGACTATATAAAATCTAAGGGTAAAATTGAAGGTGCTAAAAAAGTATTAATTGTTGGTGCTTCTACTGGTTTTGGATTAGCGTCTAGGATTGCGAGCGCATATGGATCCAATGCTTCTACAATTGGTGTTTTTTTTGAAAAACCTCCTTTAGAAGGTAAAACTGCCTCTTCAGGTTGGTACAATACTGCTGCTTTTGAAAAACAAGCGCATAAAGATGGGTTATACGCAAAAAGTATAAATGGAGATGCTTTCTCTAATGAAATAAAGGAAAAAACAATAGCATTACTAAAGAAAGATCTAGGAGAAATAGATTTACTCATTTATAGTTTAGCATCACCTGTACGTACACACCCAAATACTGGAGTACGTTACAAGTCTGCCTTAAAACCTATTGGAGATTCATATACAAACAAAACTGTAGATTTTCATACTGGAGAAATAAAAGAAATAACCATTGAACCCTCTACGTCAGAAGATATTGAAAATACTATTACGGTAATGGGTGGTGAAGATTGGCAAATGTGGATTACTGCTTTAAAAAATGAGAACTTATTATCTTCTGGTTTTAAAACAGTAGCTTACTCTTATATTGGTCCAGAACTCACAAAAGCCGTTTATAGAAATGGAACAATAGGTAAAGCAAAAGACCATTTAGAAGAAACCGCTTTCTCCATAACAGATTCTCTTAAAGATATTAATGGTAATGCATACGTTTCTGTAAACAAAGCCTTGGTAACACAATCTAGTTCAGCTATTCCTGTTATTCCTTTATATATTTCATTACTCTATAAAGTAATGAAAGAAAAAGGGATACATGAAGGTTGTATAGAACAAATATATAGACTTTATAATGAAAGATTATATTTAGACAAAATACCTATGGATGAGCAGGGTAGAATTAGGATAGATGATTGGGAAATGCGTAATGATGTGCAAGAAGAGGTAACTAAATTATGGGAACAAGCTACTACAGAGTCATTACCGCTAATAGGTGATTTAAATGGTTACATAATGGATTTCTTTAATCTTTTTGGTTTTAAATTTGATGGAATAAATTATGAAGATGATACGAATGAAATGGTGCTTATTCCTGGATTACAATAAATTAAGATAATCCTAACAAAAAATAAATAAGTATTAAACCAAAAATAATTAAGAAAATGAAAAAAATAATAACCACTCCCGATGCTCCTGCCCCTATAGGGCCATACAACCAAGCTGTTCTTGCAGGTAATACACTATACATTTCTGGACAAATTCCCATTGATCCTTCTTCTGGAAATCTAATTGAAGGCAACATAAAAGCTGAAACTAAACAAAGTATGGAAAATTTAAAAGCTATACTTACAGAAGCTGGAATGACATTTGAAAACGTAGTTAAGTCTAGTATTTTTTTGAATGATATGCATCAATTTTCAGAAATTAATGAAGTATATGGATCTTATTTTAATCCAGACACAGCTCCTGCTAGAGAAACAGTAGAGGTAGCAAATCTACCTAAATTTGTAAATGTAGAAATATCAATGATTGCAATAAAATAAGACTATAATAACTGTTGTGCATTTTGATGAAATTCTGTCAATTCAAGTAAATTTCACGGAGGAAATAAATGAAAATTGTATCGAGAATAAGAATTTTTACCATTAATTTAGTTCTCGATACACTTTTTTATGCTTCTAAAGCATTCTACCCAAAATTCAGGAAACTATTCGAATCTAAATACACAATAGTTATTATATTGTCTTTTTATAAAAGTCTACCAAACCTTCTATAGGTCTTCTTTTAATAACACCTAAGAAAAGATTATTTTTTTCTAGAACTTCAATTAGTTCATCCTTTAAAAAGTAAGATATACTACCTACAAAATTAATTGGTATTTTGGTTGCTGAATTATACTGCAATACATTATTGTTTATAAACTGCTGTAAGCCTTTATAGATTATATTTTTACAATACGGATGCTCTTTATTTTCTATAATAAACCTTGCAAAAGTAGCCAAATATGCATTAGGGTTTGGTTGTTTATATAAATTCTCTTTAATGATATCTGCCTCTAAATTATATTCTTTAGCAAATTTAAGTCCTAAAGCTTGCGGCATTTTATGAAAGTAGTAATCCCTTAGTAATTTTCTACCAAAAAAGTTACCACTACCATCATCCATTATTATATAGCCTAATGACGTTACTTTCTGAAAAACTTGGTGACCATCATAGTAACTACAATTAGAGCCTGTACCTAAAATACAAACAATTGCTTGCTCTCCTATTTTTGTTGTAGCATAAATTGCTGCATAAGCATCTTCTTTTACATCTGCTATGGCGTTTTGAAAAAATTGCGTAAAAATATCTTTTAAGAAAATACGCATACGCTCAGTTCCACAGCCTGCACCATAAAAATGTAACCTAGTTACTTTTTCTTTGTTCTTGAATAATTCAAAATTAGTAGCCAACCTGTTTTCTATAACCTCCTTAGTTAACACCTCAGGGTTTAACCCAAGGGTTTGGGTTGCAAACAATTCTTCCCCTTTATTATCCAATGCAATCCAATCAGATTTGGTTGCACCGCTATCTACAATTAAAATCATAAGTTGTTACTTAAAAATATTGTATCCTGAAAACAAGTCTGTTTTACAAATTTTCAGGATACTCTATATATTATAACGTAATTATAGACTAGCTACATACTGCGTTAAATCTACCATTTTATTAGAGAAACCTGCCTCGTTGTCATACCAACAAATTAATTTAAAGAATTTAGGGTTTAGTTCTATTCCTGCTCCAGCATCAAAGATGCTTATTCTTGGGTCTCCAATAAAATCTTGAGAAACTAAAGCTTCTTCTGTGTAACCTAAAACACCTTTTAATTCTCCTTCTGATGCGTTTTTAAATGCCTTCTTTACTTCTTTATAAGATGTTTCCTTTTCTAAACGAACTGTTAAATCTACAACAGAAACATTTGCTGTTGGCACTCTAAATGCCATACCTGTTAATTTTCCTTTTAACTCAGGTATAACCTTAGTAACGGCAACTGCAGCACCAGTAGAAGCTGGTATAATATTCAACAAAGCACTTCTTCCACTTCTCCAATCTTTTTTAGATGGGCCATCAACGGTCATCTGTGTAGCTGTTGTAGCATGTACAGTTGTCATTAAAGCCTCCTCAATTCCAAAGTTATCATTCAATACTTTTGCCATAGGAGCCAAACAATTTGTTGTACAAGATGCATTTGAAACTATAGTATCAGAAGCTTTAACATTTGTATGATTAACGCCCATTACAAACATAGGAGCATCTTTTGATGGAGCTGATATAATAACTTTTTTAGCACCACCATCTATATGATATTGAGCTGTTTCTAGAGTCTTAAATACACCTGTGCATTCTTCAACAATTGTTGCTCCAACAGCATCCCATTTAATATGCTTGGGGTCTCTTTCAGATGTAACTCTTACTGTTTTCCCATTTACAATCAGATTTCCATTCTTTACTTCAACAGTACCATCAAAATTTCCGTGAACAGAATCGTACTTTAAAAGGTATGCTAACTGCTCTACCTCTAGTAAATCATTAATTGCTACAACATCTATATCTTCTCTTTTTACTGTTGTTCTAAAAACCAACCTTCCAATTCTTCCAAATCCGTTGATTCCTATTTTTAAATTTGACATTTTTCTCTGTTTTGTTATTAAATTATGTAGACATTATGTCTGAAACCCTAATGAGCTCTTTATCTATTTTTGTATGTCCTTTTATGGCTTGTTCTATGGGTGTTAATATTATTTTATTGTCCTGTATACCAACCATAAAGTTGCTTTTTCCTTCTAATAAAGCCTCTACCGCCTTTACTCCCATTCTGCTAGCTAGAACACGATCAAAACAAGAAGGTGAACCACCACGTTGCATATGCCCTAATACTGATACTCGAACATCATAAATTGGTAAATGTTCTTCCACATATTCTTTTAACTCAAATACATTTTTACCTGTTTTATCACCTTCTGCAACGATGACTATACTAGATGATTTTCCTGATTTTTTACTTCGCTTTAAAGATTCAAGTAATCTTTCTAATCCTAAATTTTCTTCTGGAATTAGTATTTCTTCTGCACCAGCTCCTACACCTGCATTTAATGCTATGTGTCCTACATCTCTACCCATAACTTCAACAAAGAAGAGTCTGTTATGTGAACTAGCCGTATCTCTAATTTTATCTATAACCTCAACAGCTGTGTTTAATGCGGTATCAAACCCTAATGTATAAGTAGTTCCAAAAATATCATTATCTATGGTACCTGGAATACCCATTACAGGGAAATTATATTCCTTGTTAAATATCATAGCACCCGTAAAACTACCGTCTCCACCAATTACTACAAAAGCATCTATAGTATTGGTTACTAAATTATCATAGGCTCGCTTTCTACCCTCTTTTGTCCTAAAAGCATCTGAACGAGCCGATTTTAGTATGGTACCTCCTTTATTTATTATGTTGTTTACACTACGAGCACCCAAAGGCTTAAAGTCTCCTTCAACCAGTCCTTCATAACCTCTATAAACACCAATACATTCTATTTGCAAATATGCACAAGTACGCACTACAGATCTTATTGCTGCATTCATTCCTGGAGAATCTCCACCGGATGTAAATACTGCTATTTTTTTGATTTTTGAAATCATTTATAATTTTTTAAAAGTAAATCTAGGAAACTTATTCTAATAAATTAATAGTATCGCTTTTAAATTTAGTAACACACAAAATTTCAACTGCTTTCGTTAATAAATTTTCTCAAAAGTGTTTAAAAAATTAAAAGTTTATGAAGAGAAAATAAAGATAATCATCACTAATTAACCTGAGTTAGATGTAAGAAAATTTATGTCAAGATGATTAATTGGATAGTGTATCTTTCTCGCTTTAATTTAATACATTTCTAATAAACAAATCTAAAGGAGTGATTCTCGATAGAAAATTGTATTGAATACAGTAAATTTTAAACCAAAATCTTTGTCATCTCGAGCTTGCGGAAAGGTTAATATAATTTTTATTTGCTTTACTGTGAAAAAATGCTCAATTTGATAGCATCTTTAAGTCTAATTCACAGATAGAACTCAGGCTCATACTATATCTATTTATTTTCCTCTTTCTTTTTTTTCTTAAATATTTTAAAGATCAATTCTTTAAAAGTATCAAAATCTACTTGATATGAAAGGCCAACTCCTTGTGTATATCCTTGCCGCTCTGTTAAGAACTGTTGTATTTCATTTTCCCTATTAAATACTTTTGCACTTAATGTGCCTTCTTCGTTTAATATAATCTGAACTTCCATATCACCTGCAACTACAGTTTCTCCAACTCCGCCAACAGGAACACCAAACTTACCATTAAAAAGAACCTTATCTCCTAGCTTGGTAGATACTGTAACTCCAACTCTATTTTCAGTTTGTATGGAGTTTGGATTTATGTTTCCTTGCTCGTAAACCAATCCTAAATTTAAGTTATCATTTCCACTAGAGAATACAGAATTTAATAAACTAGAAGCTGTTTGTGTTAAATTACCACTCAAGGCAGTTGCATTTATTCCATTTTGTTCATTTACAAAAGTTCCTTGTCCTAATAGAAAAAACGCATTGGTATCTTCAAAATTAGGGTCTAATAATCTATATTCTAACTCAGACTTAACTATTGAACCAGTACCTGGAAACTCTATGTTAAAATCTAAATCTGGTTTTTCTAATGATCCTATTAAACTTACCACAACATCAACAGGTATTCTACTTGTGTATTGTGTATTATCTAGCAAAGGAGCAGGATTAGCCTCTAATGAGTATTTTGCTCTCATATTAACAACGGCATCTAATGGTGATCCTTCCCAAATAATTGTACCGCCTGGCTCTACTGTAAACCTTCTATTTAAAAAGCCACCATATTTCCAATTATACTCTCCTGTGGCCACAGCAAATTCACCATACATATTAAATTTGCTATTGGTATTTATTTCCATTAATATGGTTCCACCTCCTGTAGCTTTTAAAGAACTTTTTGTGCTTGGGTCTATTACAATTTCTACTTCTGCTTCTGGTGTAACATCCAAGTCAAACATCAACTCTAAACCTTCATAATTATCTAGTGTTCTTTCTTTTTCATCTTTTAAATCTTCTTTTGTAACAAAATTTATAAAAGAATAATCTCCAACAGTAGCTACGTCACTTAACGGAATTTTTAAAGAAGTACCCTTTGCCGTTGCACCAATTACATTAATATTAAGTGCCTTTGTAGAGCCATAGATTCTTCCTGTTCCATTTAAATAACCTGTACCGTAATAAAGACTTTCTTCATTAAAATCTGTATTTAAGATTAAAAATCGATTGTTATTGGTATTAACATTTAAATCCAAATCCCACTTAGCAAATTCCTGATGACTTATAGAGCCATCTAATGTAGCTGTTGTCTTAGCAGATATATCTGTTAATTGTACTTCATCAAAATCAAAAGTTTGTTTATATAAGTTAACAACAGAATTTTCTGAAAAGTCATAATCTACATTCAAATAAGGCACCGCTATTCCTGAATTATTTAACAACAGCTTACCTGTTATTTCTGGGTTTAACAGATTCTCAGTCACTTTTGCCTCTCCTGTAACACTTCCTCTTATGTTTGCTATTATCCCTTCTCCCATAGCATTAAAAGGTTCTAGTCTAAAATCATTGAATTTTACATCTAGATCCATTGTTTGCTTATCCACTTTATTATATATGTTACCAAATACACTAAAGCGATCTGTACCTTTATTTTTTAAATGTACCTCTACTTCATAGGTAGTTAAATCATCATTACCTACTACTTCTATACCTAAATTACCCAACCTAGAATCATTAACAGAAAAATCTGTTATTGTTAGATTACATAATGGTGCGTATTTGCTCTCTTCCTGATATATATTAAGTGTACCATTTACCTCTCCTTCTAAGCTTAAGTTTTTAAGCTCTGGTGTAATTTTCCCTAATGAAACAATATTAAATTCTAACAACAAATCTTTATAAGTAGAATCTATTAGCTTACCACTAAGCTTTATTTGCTCTCCTAAACCATTATTCATAACTATTTCTTGTATGTCTATGGTGTCTAATGTTTTATTGAAAATTACTTTATTCTTTTTGTTTTTCTTTTTATTAATAATCCACTCATTTCCTCTTAGAATTATATTGGATCGTTTTAAACCAATAACAGATTTATTATCTTCATTAAATGTGTGATAGAAATTAAAGAAATAATTATCATCATACCCACGACCACCTGCAAACTCGGTTCTAAAAAATAACGTATCTTTTAGTTTAGTATTTATCAGTTTAAAGTCTTTTACATCATAAAAATTAGTCTTGGCATCGTTTACAGAAATGAATGTATTGAATAAAGGGTTTTTGTTATCTATCTTAACATCTATAACATCTAACTTATTTCCATAAGCTTCTATTGCTGGTGATTTAAATGTTAGTTTAAAATCACCTTCATCTGCAATAATACTCCCTTTTATAGTTGTATTTGCACCAAATTTCACTTTAGGAAAAAATACATCTACAATTTTATTATAAATATTAAATTTAAAATTTACACGTTGCCCGCTAGATATTTTATAGGGCTTATAATTTGTATAAATACTACCTATTGAATTTTGAATAAGCTTACTAAGCTCTTTCATTTTGTAATTACCCGTTAAATGACCTGTAATAATGTCTGGTGAATTAATGGTTATCTTACGTACTGTATCATTTTCAAATTCTGATGCTACTTTAAAATCTTCAAAATAATAGATGTCATTCTTATTTTTATAACTGGTTTCTGTAAAATTAACGGCGCCAACTATATTATCTAAGGTATTACCCGTAATATCCATATTAATGTTTCCTTTAAATACAGAAACACTATCTTCTATAAAATTAAGAGCCTTAAAATCTGCATAATCTACTTGGGCTACAAAATCAAAAGTATTCATATTTTTAGAAAAATCTGCAAGCCCTTTAAAGTCAAGTTTTAAGTTTTCATCATTGCTTATTAATGCTCCATCAAAAAATTGTTCTTTTAAAATACCAGAAATAACTTTAATATTCTTATAATTATAACCATTAAATTGAATACTATAAACTTCTCCTGTTATTTCTGTATTCATAGTTTCTTTTACAAAACCTTTACCATCTACATTTATATCTACTGTTGCTTTGCCTAAGCTATTATCGTCTAAAAAACTAGCTAAATCAAAATCCATCAAAGAAATAAAACCATGATATGATGAATTATCTATATTGTTGATATTTGTTAATTGAATATCTGCATAACTACTACCAATTGCCGTATTTATATTAACTTTTGCATCTATGGAATTTTCCGTAATAGATGTATTTCCTCTTACTGTAAACTGTCCAAATTTTGAAAAAGAAGATGGCAATACTTTGCCTAGGATATTGGGCAGTAAAGATCGTAACTGAAAATAACTAGTTGTTATATTTTTGATATCTGCTTCAACAATAAAAGGTTCTTCTTTTGAAAAGAGATTCTTAAAATTAAAATTACCCCTTATTCCTGTATTATCAGTAAAAAGCATTAATTTTTTTGTACTCAAATTATTTAAAACACCTGAAACTTGTGAAGAGAAATTAACCTTTTTACCTTTTCCAAACTCATCATAAAGCATATAAATATCATCCAAAGCTATTTCAGAATCATTAAAATTTGCATCAATCTTAACTTTATTTAAAAAATCTGCAAAATCTTCACGATTATAATCAAAAACAAGATTTCCTTTAAGATTTGAAGCTGGAGTTTTAAGAGACAGGGAATCAAACCTCATTTGCGACCTTGAGTATTTAAAATCTGTACTTAATTTTTCTACAAAAGGTCCTCTTCTACTTCTAAAAGATAAACTATTAATTTTTGTCAATACATCTGGTCCTAAAATCTGAAAATCTTGTGATATTATTTCAAGTTCTTTAAAATCCAATAATTTAGGCTTTTCAAGATTCTCATCAATTAACTGAAATCTACTATTTTTTATATCTACGTTAGAAGAAATAAGTTTAAATGGTGGTGTCCCCTTTTCTCTAGGTATGCTATCATCTAACTTATTAATAAACATTTCTAAATTAGATTCTCGGTCTCCTTTATATGTTTTAAGTTTTAAATGAAGATTTTTAATCTCAATATCCCCAAATTCTAACTGACCCTTTATAAGGTTTCTCACACTTAAAATTGAGGTTGTTAAATCTCCTATATAAAAAAGAGTATCATTTTTATCGTCTTCTGCATAAATTCCTTTTATATAAGTATTCCAAGAAAGTAAAGAAACTTTTAGTTTGTCTATTTTTAAATTTGTACCAAACTCAGTATTAATGGTATCTGTTGCATAACTAGCTAATCGTGTTTGTACAGATGATAATGAGAAAATAAAAGTTGCAACAAGACAAAGCAGTAATAGAACCAGCAATATTCTTAACAGTATTTTAAATAGTTTTTTGATAGCCCTTTATGTTTTACCTTTGTTACTTCAATTTTTATTCCAAAAATACGTGGAAAAAAACAATATTTACATACTTGCAATAGAATCTTCTTGTGATGACACTTCTGCTGCTGTTTTACACAATAGTAAAATGCTTAGTAATGTAGTTGCAACACAAAAAATACATGAAGAATATGGAGGAGTTGTTCCTGAGTTAGCATCAAGGGCACACCAACAAAACATAGTCCCAGTTGTTCACCAAGCATTAGCTAAAGCTAACATCAATAGAAAAGATTTATCGGCGATAGCTTTTACAAGAGGACCAGGATTAATGGGATCATTATTGGTAGGCACCTCTTTTGCAAAATCCTTATCATTAGGGCTAGGTATTCCTTTAATAGAAGTGAATCATATGCAAGCACATATTTTAGCACATTTTATTGATGACAAATCTGGAAAAAAACCTGAATTCCCTTTTTTAGGAATGACTATAAGTGGTGGTCACACACAAATAGTTTTAGTCAAAAGTTATTTTGATATGGAAATTCTTGGTCAAACCCTAGATGATGCTGTTGGTGAAGCTTTTGACAAAAGTGCTAAAATATTAGGTCTACCATATCCTGGAGGGCCATTAATAGATAAATATGCTCAAGATGGCAACCCAAAGGCTTTTCCTTTTCCAAAATCTAAAGTGGGTGACTTAAATTTTAGTTTCAGTGGCCTTAAAACCAGCATTCTTTATTTTATTCAAAAAGAAACACAAAAGAACCCTAATTTTATAAAAGAAAATTTAAATGATATCTGTGCCTCTATACAGTATACCATTATTATGATTTTATTAGATAAGCTAAAAAAAGCAGTAGCACAAACAGGGGTTAAGCAAATTGCCATTGGCGGTGGTGTGTCTGCTAATTCTGGAATTAGAAAAGCACTTAAAGATGCAGAAAGAAAATACGGATGGAAGACCTATATACCGCCTTTTGAATTTTGCACAGATAATGCTGCTATGATTGGAATTGTTGGCTACTTAAAGTACATTGAAGAAAAATTTACAACACAAAGCGTAACAGCAAAAGCCAGATATATAATAAATGAATAATTAAAAACTATGTTCTTCTTATACTGAATTAGATTAAAAGCATATTCAAATAAAATTAAAAACAACAAGACAATTTATGCACCTATTTTATAACAGTTCCCTAGACAACAGCATTTCTCAGTTTGTGTTTCCTATAGAAGAAAGCAAGCACATTGTAAAAGTATTACGTAAGACCGAAGGTGACGAACTATACATTACTAATGGAAAAGGTTATTTATTTACTGCTAAGGTTTTAGTAGCTGACATTAAAAAATGTAAAGTACAAATAACATCAAAAGAAAAAAGGCATAGACCTATGCATTCTTTACATATGGTAGTTGCACCTACCAAAATGAATGATAGGTTTGAATGGTTCTTAGAAAAAGCAACCGAAATAGGCGTAAATCAAATTACCCCTATTATTTGTGACCACTCTGAACGTAAAGTTTTAAAGCTGGAACGAATGGAAAAGGTAATTCAATCTGCTATGAAACAATCCTTACAGACCTATTTACCATTATTAAATGAACCAATTCTTTTTTCTGATTTTATAAAAAAAGAACAGCACGGACTCCTATTTATTGCTCATTGTGAAGATGAAGAGAAAGCAGAACTAAAAAGACGTGTTGCTGCCGACAAAGATGTAACAGTCCTAATTGGTCCAGAAGGTGATTTTTCTCACTCAGAGATAGCTTTAGCCTATGAAAAAGGGTTTATTCCTGTATCATTAGGTAAGAACAGATTACGTACAGAAACTGCTGCTATAGTAGCCTGTGCAACCGTAGCAATGATAAATAATGGGTAATTTTTAGATTATGACTGTTATTTGCTACATTTGAATACATAAAAACCCTTATAGTTTTTTTACAGGTTAAACTCTAATGCTAATATTTATACAATTGAAAATTAGATATGATTAAATTTTAAGTTACTATGGACAAAATTGTATTCTTATTGCAGCTATTTTTAATTTTTAGCTTAAGTGCATATACACAAGAAATTGCAGTTCTAAAATATAAAGGTGGAGGTGATTGGTATGCAAACCCAACTGCATTGCCAAACCTAATTAATTTTTGTAATACAAACATTAAAACCACTATAACCGAAAAGCCAGAAATAGTAGATGCGGGCAGCACAACAATTTTTCAATATCCATTTATACATATGACTGGACACGGAAATGTTCATTTTTCTAATGAAGATGTTAATAACCTTAAAATGTATTTATTAGCAGGTGGATTTTTACATATTGATGATAACTACGGAATGGAACCATATATTAGAAAAGAATTAAAAAAGCTATTTCCAAATAAAGAGCTTGAAGAATTGGGAGCTAATCATCCTATTTTTAATCAAAAGTATAAGTTTACCAATGGTTTGCCTAAAATACACGAACATGATGGTAAAAGGCCACAAGCATTAGGCATCACCCATAATAATAGATTACTATTACTTTTTACTTTTGAAAGTGATTTAGGTGATGGATGGGAAGACTCTGAAGTTCACAATAATCCACCTGAAATTAGAAATAAAGCGTTACAAATGGGAGCAAATATCATACAATACGTATTTAATAACTAACTATGAAAGCAAAAACCATAGCAGACGGAATTTTACGTGCTTTAGCCATTGTTTCTGGCGTAGTATTGTTAGGGTTCTTTTTATATAAAATAAGCCCAGTAATAGTTTATATTTCCATTGCAGCAGTAGCATCATTAATTGGCAGTCCTATTGTACTATTTTTACGTAAAAAATTAAAATTCAATAACACCCTGGCTGTTGTATTTACTATGTTGCTACTAATTAGTATCATTGGAGGTATAATTGCTTTATTTATACCTCTTATTATCCAACAAGGGCAAAACCTATCATTATTAGATATTGATCAACTACAAGGAAATGCAGAGAACTTGTACAGAGAAGTAACAGGTTATTTTGGAATAAGCACTAATGAGATTGAAGAAAACTTAAAATCATCTAAATTTTTTAGTAGTCTAGATTTTACATTTATCCCAGATTTTTTAAACTCAATAATTGGTATATTAGGGAGTTTAAGTATTGGCTTATTTTCTGTACTCTTTATAACTTTTTTCTTTTTAAAAGACAGTAAATTATTTGAAGATGGCGTGCTAATTTTATTTCCACAAAACAAACAAAGCAGATTAAAAAAATCTATGAATACTATTAGCAATTTACTCTCTAGGTATTTTGTTGGATTGGTATTTCAAATCTCAATTTTGTTTGTAATTTACACTATTGTATTACTAATTTTTGGAATAGAAAATGCCATAGTAATTGCCTTTCTTTGCGCTCTGTTAAACTTAATACCGTATGTAGGTCCAATAATTGGCGGAGTGCTAATGATTGGTCTAACTATGACTAGCAATTTAGGGTCAGATTTTAGTACTATAATCTTGCCTAAAACCATCTATGTTTTAATTGGTTTTATCATAGGTCAATTGGTTGATAATTTCTTTTCTCAACCCTTTATTTTTTCTAATAGTGTAAAGTCTCATCCGTTAGAAATATTTCTTGTTATTATAATTGGTGGGTTGCTTTTTGGAATAACAGGAATGGTTATTGCCGTACCAGGATACACTGCTATAAAAGTAATTTTAAAGGAATTTTTTGCAGAAAATAGGATTGTAAAATCAATGACAAAAAATTTATAGTATTACTTTGAATAAAAATATACTAAATACTGGTGTACAAGATTTTATAAATAAAAATTTACATACTGACATCGTGTCAGTATTGTTAAAAAAGAACCAATTTAAGGATGTTTCTACCCAAGAGCTTGTAGAACAAATAGAAGCTAAAAAAAAAAGTAAGGATAAACTCCCCACATGGTTTTCTACTAAAAACATTTACTATCCAAACAAACTAAACATAGAACAAACTTCTTCAGAAAAAACTGCTCTTTACAAGGCTTCAATTATTGATAAAAAAACACTTTTAGACCTTACTGGAGGACTAGGTGTAGACAGCTATTTTTTTAGTCTAAAAATGATAGAAGTTATACACTGTGAAATCAATAAAAATTTATCAAAAATTGCTACACATAATTTCAAAATATTAGGAGCAAATCATATAAAAAGCATCTCAGAAAATGGGTTGAATTTTTTAATGAAAACCAATCTTTTTTTTGATTGGATTTATATAGATCCATCCCGAAGAAATGATGCAAAAGGGAAAGTATTTTTCCTTGAAGACTGCCTACCTAATGTTCCTGAAAATTTAGAATTTATTTTTAATAAATCATCCAACATTTTAATAAAAACGTCACCCCTTTTAGATTTTTCAGTTGGAATAAAATCATTAAAATTCGTAAAAGAAATTCATGTTATAGCTATTAATAATGAAGTAAAAGAATTGCTTTGGGTTTTAGAAAAAAATTATAAAAAACCCATCCAAATAAAAACCATTAACCTTACAAAAAATTATGATTACATTTTTAATTTTGAACTTAATGCTGAAAAAGAAACTTTAGCTACTTATGGTAAACCTCAAAATTATCTATATGAGCCCAATGCGGCTATTTTAAAATCTGGGGCATTTAAATCTATCTCCAAACAGTATAAATTAAATAAATTACATGAACATTCTCATTTGTACACTTCTGATTTGCTCATAGACTTTGCAGGTAGACGTTTTATTATAAAAAAGACTATACCATATAACAAAAAAGAGATTCAACAACTAAATCTCTCCAAAGCAAACATAACCACACGTAACTTTCCTGAAAGTGTTGCTAACATTCGTAAAAAATATAAAATAAAAGATGGAGGATATGATTATCTATTTTTTACTACAAATTGTTTAGATGAAAAAATTGTGATTGTATGTGAGAAACAATAATTGTTATTCTTTATTTTTATCCAAAGTATAAATTTAATCTTTGGTTTGTACTGTCCAATTACCAAAATTTTCATTTTTCATTAACAATTTTAAACTACTTACATTCCCATTTAAAATTAGCAACTTTTGCATTAGACATAGCTGATAGGTTATAATGCCACCATTCTGTTCTAATAGACCAAAACCCATATTTCTCCATAGTCTCTTTAAGTAATTTTCTATTTGCTAAAATATTTTCAGGTAAATTCATATTATCATGATATGCCCTTTTTCCAAAAAAATCAAAATCGGTTCCCATATCTAATTCCTTACCACCTAAAGTCTCCAATGTTATATCTACTGCACCTCCTTTATTATGAATTGATCCTTTTTTAGGGTTAGCAACATATTGTGGATTAGGCACAATTTTCCACATTTTATATTGTACGGAATTTGGTCTGTAACAATCAAAAAATTTAATTCTATAACCTAGTTTCATAAACTCTTTATTAGCCTTCAAAAGCGCTTTGGCTGTTTTTGCTCTTGTATAACACTCAGCGCAATCATAAACTTTTTCTTTTAAAAAATTATTTTTGGTAGCATACCGCAAATCATACGAGAAATTATCAGTAAAATCTGCTAAGCGTACAAATGTAGTATCAGCTATACCTAAAAAAGTTTTAAACTCTTTTTGCTTTTTGTCTACAGCTGTTGCTTGTAAATCTTTTGCTCTAGTATTTTTGTTATCAATTGTTATGTTTACAACTTGTTCTGCTTTTTCCTTACACCCAATAGTCACAAAACAAATTAACAATAATGTTATACATAGCTTCTTCATTATATAGTAATATAATATTAATATAAAGTAAAATTACCACTAAAACGAAAACTTTGGTATCAATTTAATATCTTAAATTTTAACAGAAAAATCTATGTAATCAAATTCATATCATTATCCCATTCTTCCATTAAATTACACCTAGCTCTGGTCTACACATTTAGCCTTTCATTCTTTTAGATAAGATTTACATATGCTTAATCTAATACATCTTGTCGTAAACCATTCCACACATTTAGACCATCACGCTTATATCCAAATATTCTATTCCAATTTTAGGCGTAAAATAGCCTGTTATGGTTAAATTATATAAAAAACATGCAGAAATTTACAAAAACATTATTAAATGGCGCAAAAACTTACGAAATTGCGTTTAAACCTAAATATAATTACTAATGAAAAAATCAATTTATGTTATAAGCATTGCTTTACTAAGCTTGGCCTCCTGCAAAGAAGAAGCTGCTCCTGTAAATTATGCTATAGTAAGTGGTAAAATTGCAAATGCTACTAATACACAGGTATTAATTGCTAGCTATGAGAATAGAAAAAAAATAGATACACTCACACTTACCGTAGATGGTTCTTTTGTAGATACCATACAATCTCCTAAGGGGCAGTATGCACTTATAAATGATAAAAACAGAACTAATTTATACTTAGAAGAAGGTTTTAACATTGGTTTAAGTGCAGATGCTAAAGACTTTGTTAAAAGCATAGTAATAACAGGTACAGGTGCTATAGAAAATAACTTTTTTAAATCAAAAAATGAAAAAGAAGCCACTTTTAAGGATGGTAATAATCCTTACATTTTAGAAGAAGGTGCTTTTAAAGAAAAAATGGCTGGTCAAAAAGCAGCTATTAATTCTCTAATTGATGGTACAGAAGGTTTATCAGATGCTTTTAGAAAAACTCAAAAAAAAGAGAACAACTACAACTACCTTATGAGTTTATCTAATTTTGAAAGGTCTCACCAGCATTATACTCAAAAACCAGATTTTAAAGTTTCTGATAACTTTTCAGCAGAGTTAGATGCCATTAACATTGCAAATGAAGAAGATTTTAATAACTCTAATTCATACAAATCTTTAGTAAATGCACACTATAGTAAAATTGCAAGAGAAAAAGCGAATACAGATTCTATTTCTTATGAACTTGCAATTTTAAAAACAATTGCACCTATAGAGTCTGAGACTATTAGAAATGGTTTGTTAAAGCAGTCAGTTTTTGGTATTACAATTACAGAAAAACCAGATGAATATTACAATATTTTTATGGCTGCTTCTACTGATGAAGACCAAAAGAAAACTGTAAAAGAATATTACACTAAATTAAAAGCGATAGAAGCAGGCAACGCTTCTCCTAAGTTTGTTGATTATGAAAACCACGCTGGCGGAAAAACATCTTTAGATGATTTTAAAGGCAAATTTGTTTATATAGATGTTTGGGCTACTTGGTGCGGACCTTGTTTAGCAGAAATCCCTGCTTTAAAAGAAACTGAAAAAGCATACCACGACAAAAACATAGAGTTTGTTAGTATTTCTGTAGACAGACCAGCTGCATATGATATGTGGCAAAAAATGGTTATAGATAGAGAATTAGGTGGCGTACAATTAATTGCCGATAATAATTTTGATTCAGACTTTATTAAAGATTACGTAATTCTAGGTATTCCTAAATTTATCCTATTAGATACAGAAGGTAATATTGTAGATGCAAATGCACCTAGACCATCAGATCCTAAATTAAAAGATCTTTTAAACAGTTTATTATAAAAAACAAAGGTTATAACAAGCTTTACATTAAAGTGGTTTAAACTTTTATAATCTTATTTTTCTTAATATGTTACCTAGACATACTATTTACCACCTTTATATTAAAAAAGTGTAACTTAAACTTAAAATATTAACCAATTTTAACTACATAAAAGTAAGGGTTCTTTGTTATTTTTACGTCTTGTATATATCTATAAATATTATATTTTGAATAAATGTACCTTTTTTTTCCTACTAGTTATTTTCAATACTGTTTTTAACAGTACTGTAAAAGCTCAAATTCTAGATCCTGTAAGTTGGTCTACTTCTGTAGAAAAAATTTCGGAAACAGAATACGATTTAGTCATAGAAGCCAGTATAAATGATTCATGGCATTTATATTCTCAAAAACTAGATGAAGGTGGACCAATAGCCACAAGTTTCATTTTTGAGGAAAACGAAAATTATATGCTTATTGGCATACCCACAGAAGAAGAAGGACATTCTGCACCGGAACCAGCTTTTGACAATATGGTGGTAAAGTATTTTGAAAACTCTGCCGTATTTAAACAACGTATTAAAATTATAAACAAAGAGTTATCTGTAATTAAGGGTGAAGTAAATTATATGGTATGTAATGACACACAATGCTTAGCTCCTACTTACAAAGATATTGAGTTCAAATTTAGTACAGAAAAAACAACTGCTTTAGCTGCTGAAGCAGAAGATACTCCTAAAAAAGATACTCCTAAAAAAGATAAACCTAACAATAAAGAAAAGCGTAAAGGGCTATGGAATATATTTATTTTGGCTTTTGGAGCTGGTTTTATAGCTATATTCACACCCTGTGTGTTTCCTATGATACCAATGACGGTTAGCTTTTTTACAAAACAAAGTAAAACTAAGGCAAGAGGCATAAGAAATGCTATTATATATGCGCTTTCAATTATAGTAATATATGTTCTTTTAGGGACTATTGTAACTGCTATTTTTGGTTCTGCCGCCTTAAATGAATTATCTACAAATGTTTGGTTTAATATTTTCTTTTTCATTATCATTTTAATATTTGCATTCTCTTTCCTAGGTGCTTTTGAAATTATGCTACCTAACTCTTGGGCTAATAAAATTGATAAACAAGCAGACAGAGGAGGTTATACAGGAATATTTTTTATGGCTCTAGCCTTAGCTATAGTATCATTTTCTTGTACTGGCCCTGTTGCTGGGTTTGTTTTAGTAGAAGCAGCCACTAAAGGAGGTATTTTTCCTATAATAGGTATGTTAGGTTTTTCTCTTCCAATTGCATTAGTTTTTATGATTTTTGCAGCTTTCCCAGGCTGGTTAAATTCATTGCCTAAATCTGGTGGTTGGTTAAACTCTGTAAAAGTTGTTTTAGGATTTTTAGAGTTAGCATTAGCGTTTAAATTCTTATCCAATGCAGATATGGTATTACAGATGAATTTATTAGAACGTGAAGTATTTATAGCTATATGGATAGCTATATTTGGAGCCTTAACACTATACCTATTTGGCAAATTACAATTACCGCATGATTCTCCCCTAAAACACATTTCTGTTGGCAGATTAAGTTTAGGCTTAGTTACCCTTGCATTTACCATATATATGATTCCTGGACTTTGGGGAGCACCTTTAAATTTAATTAGTGCTTTTCCACCACCACAACATTATAGTGAATCTCCGTACGGTGTTGGTTTTACAAAATCTGGAGGAAATATTACCAGCCATATTCAGGAGATTCCTGAAGGTGCTCATTTAATGCCTCCTCATAATATCTTGGCATTTAATGATTATAATCTTGGATTGGCATATGCAAAAAAAGTAAATAAACCCATTATGATAGATTTTACAGGACACGCTTGTGTAAACTGTAGAAAAATGGAACAAAACGTATGGGTAAAAAATAAAATATTAAATGTAATTAAAAATGATATTATTCTCATTTCTCTATATGTAGATGAGAAAATAAAATTCAAAGGAGAAGCTCCTGACTCTAAAATACATCCAAACAAAAAATTACGATATACTGGACAACAATGGAGTGAATTACAACAAATACGATATGGTACTAATGCACAACCATACTATGTGTTGATGAACCTTAATGAAGAAAATTTAAATGAACCTGTTGGCTATACTCCAGACGTAGACGAGTATTATACGTGGTTACAAGAAGGAATTAAAAAATTTAAATTAAACAAATAAAATATTACAAATGATTAAGAATGTATTCTTTTTATTAATTTTAATAGTAAGTAGCAGTGTTTTTGGACAAATATTAGAACCCGTTAAATGGACAACTTCAGTTAAAAAAATATCAGCAACTGAGTATGACTTGGTAGCTACTGCCAAAATAGATATGGGTTGGCATTTATATTCACAATCCGTTCCTGAAGGTGGTCCAATAGCTACGACTTTTCTTTTTAAAAAAACTGACAATTTTTTATTAGTAGGAAAAACGCTTGAAGAAAAAGGACATACTATTGAAGATCCCGTTTTTAAAATGAAAATAAAATATTTTGAAAAGCTGGCAAAATTTACACAACGTATTAAATTAAAAAAAGCTGGCAAAGCAAAAATCATTGCCGAAGTAGAATTTATGGTATGTGATGACACAAGATGCTTACCTCCTCAATATTTAGATTTAGAATTTAATATTCAATAATATGCAAATTAGCCTGCTATAATGTTAAAAGGATAATTGCCTACGGAATTATGTTCCTTTTTCTTTTATCATATTAATAACCAAACATACCAATTAAGATTAAAAGCCAAAGCATCGTTTGTAAGGCTATTAAAATTTATTAAATTTGCTATTGAACAATATATATAGTATCTAAATATTTATGGGAAGAGCGTTCGAATTCAGAAAAGCACGTAAAATGAAACGTTGGTCTGCAATGTCAAAAGCATTTACTCGCATTGGTAAAGACATTGTAATGGCAGTGAAAGAAGGTGGTCCAGATCCTGATTCTAATGCTCGTTTACGTGCAGTCATACAAAACGCAAAGGCAGTAAATATGCCCAAAGATAATGTAGAGCGTGCCATTAAAAGAGCGTCTGACAAAAGTTTAGGTGATTTTAAAGAAGTGCTTTTTGAAGGATATGCTCCACACGGAATTGCTATCTTAGTAGAAACTGCTACAGATAATAACACAAGAACCGTTGCCAATGTACGTAGCTATTTTAATAAATGCAACGGAAGTATGGGAACCTCTGGTTCTGTAGAGTTTATGTTTGACCATACTTGTAATTTTAGAATTCCTGCAGAAGGTATAGACCCAGAAGAATTAGAATTAGAACTAATTGATTTTGGCGCAGAAGAAGTTTTTGTTGATGATGATGGAATATTAATTTATGCACCTTTTGAAAGTTTTGGTGCCATACAAAAAGAATTAGAAACCAAGGAAATAGAAATTTTATCTTCTGGTTTTGAACGTATACCACAAGTAACCAAAGAACTTAATGAAGAACAAGTTGCAGATGTAGAAAAACTTTTGGAAAAATTAGAGGAAGATGATGATGTCCAAAATGTGTACCATAGTATGAAAGAATAAGATTCAAAATACTAAATCATAAATATCAAAAATCCCTCTAATTTAAGTAGAGGGATTTATTTTTTGTTTAAATTACAAATGATTTTTTTAAATTAAATCCTTAAACCCACCTTATACAGTAAAATTTTGTAATAAAGCTAGAAGATGCTGAAAGATATACTAGATTTTCTACCATAGAATAATGATTTAAAATTCTTTGACCGTAAAAACAAATAAGTAATAGATGATTTTTCTTTCAAAAAAATTATTATATTTATACTATATATTAATTGCTAAAAGTTAACAGCCACCTAAATTAATGGTATTTTAATGAGGTATAAAAACACCTAACTCAAAAAAAAATGAGTATAAAGGCAAAAATAATAATAGACAATACAGAGATAAATGTAGCACAATTTAGCTTTGGTTTTAACCAAAAAGCAGACGACAACGGTAGACCTTTTCAAAAACCAGTATTTGTTGGACTACAATTAGTAATAGAAACCCGAAAAGACTTAAATCTAGCCGATTGGGCTTTTGCTTCCTACAAAGCTAAACAATTAGAGTTGCATATTTATCCTGCTATAATGGGAGGCAAAACACGTAAAATCTATTTTTATGATTGCCATTTGGTAAATTGGAATAATCATTTTCTAGCAACAGGTAATTACCCAATGAGTGAAACACTCCATATTACCGCTGCGGGAGTTAAAAACTCTTACTCTAATACTGAATATTCTGCATATTGGAGAGAAACATTTCCACAACAAAAAATTGAGCCAACGGTACAAGAAGAGGATAAAGAAAAAAAAACGCCCAAGATTCTTAATGGTTGGTGGACAAGCGACAAGGGTGGTAACAAAACTATTAAACAAGCACACCTTGGAGACACGGTGTACTTCCATATTCGTACGGTTAATATAGCCTCTGGTGAGAAGATTAGTCTAAAACTGTATGACCTAGATGTTTCAACAGTTGATGAGATTTTTGGAACGTACTTTCTTGACTACCTTAACCCAGATGATGATGAATTTGATGAACAAGAAGTTCACAAACAAGGCTATGTAAATAGTAAAGGAATTGCTACTATTGAGTTGTTATTACAAGAGTCTTGGGAAAATGACCTTGCCGCAGATTTTGCATACAACCTTGAACTCTATTGGGAAGCTACTTACAAGGGCAGTACCAAAAACGTTCCAAAAAGAAAAGATGATACACTTAAGGTAAAGTTTTCTGAGCGCACCTTGTATTTTAACCTGTCTACAGACGGTTACAACCTTCCCGATATGCGTAGCAATGACGGTAGCCCTTTAGTCTACCTAAAGTTTATAACTGGGAGGGTAACAGGCAAGATACAAGGGAAGGCTCTAGATGCCCTTAACAAAAAGGTGGAAAAAGCCATACACAGGATAGCCATTGGAAAACTAGAGAAGGGGAGCCTTGCCACCAGTACGGGGCGTATACAGACCAATGCCAATGCAGGTATTTATAAAAAGGATACATTTACCAATGAAGGAGAATTGCTTAAAGATCTTGAAAAGCGTAAAAACTGGGGTAATGTTACCGAAACCACTAAAGGAATTAGCCAATATGATTTTTTTAGCAAGACCGGAAAGCGGGTTAAGATACTGGGGTTTTTAAAAGAAATAGGAGGGAGTAAAAAGGTTAATCTCTTTGATATCATAGACCTTTTCTATATGGCTACTGATGAAAGTGACCCTTTTAAGCAGCCTTTGCCCGATTTTGGTCTTGGGTCTTTTGGCAAGGTGTCAGGGTCGTTTGCCCTTGTATGGAACGTGGCAGGTATATTGGTATCGCAAATGAAGGCAGAGGATGATGCCTTAATGCGGGAGGTAGAACAGCAAGATATTGAAAAGGCCAAGTTAAAAGGGCTAGAGGCGGTTAAAAAAGAGATTGAAACCTATAAATATAACAAAAAATACCAATGGCATTTGTTACCTATTTCTAAAGAAACTGCAAATAAATTAGTACAAGGAGAGTTTAAGACTTTTGAGGAGTTTGAAGTTTTTAGTTTAGACCATGAACCCGAAAATGAAAAAATTGAAATTTTATACCGTACAATAAAAAATACAAATCGAGAAGAAGATATTTATATAATTGAAACCATTTTTATCAATGAATAAGTTTTTAACTATATTTTTAGTGTTTTTACTTTTAATTTTTACAGACTGTAAAAGTATAAACTCTACAATAAACATTACTCAAAAACAAGTTAGGCAAGAAATAATAATAAGAACAGCAAGTGATAATAAAAACCGTATTATAAGAATACAATTTCCCAATGAAATTATATTAAAAAACAACTCTTTTCTAAACAGGGATTTTCTAACAATTAATTATAACTATAATAACATTCCGTTAAATAGAAATTTAAATCTGGGATTGTTTACTAAAGCAAACGGAAAGCTTAAAAGAATAAGGAATAATAAAAAGAAAGTTTTGCCTTCAAAAGAAAGCCTAAACTTTATATTTTACTCTAGACATTTTGTAGACTCCACCAAATCAACCCAACAACAATTTCAGACCTATATAGAAAAAATGTTAGCCGAAAATAAGGACACTTTACATATTGGTACGGTAGCGGAGTTTAAACAAAAGCATACCGCGCTTTTTGAGAAATTGACCAAAGGCGATAGTATCTCTATACAGTTTTTGGATGGTAAAAAATTAGGGGAACGTATTACAGTGCCTGTAGAATGGTAAAACCTATTGTCTGAACATCTAGGCATCTAATGTGGTGGTGTAAAAGATTTATCAATTTCTAATGAAACCGCTAATAAGTTAATACAAGGGGAGTTCAAGACTTTTATGAACTAGTGAATACCAATTCCTCTAAACCTGAAGATATAAATAAAGATATCGAAATTTTATATCGGGAAGTTTACAACGAAAATAAGGAAGACTATATTTATGTTATTGAAACAATCTTTATCAATGAATAGAATAATACAATTTTTAATTCTTCTCTTTTTTTTAAGCTGTAGTAGTTTAAAATCAAAAATTGAAATATCACAATCAATAAACGATAGTCCAGTAATACTTCGTTTAAGTAAGCAAAATACGATTATAAGAGTGCAATTTCCAAATGAAATAACCTTAAAAAACAACTCTATTAATAAAGAGTCATTTGTTAAGATAAATTACATCTATAATAAAGAGCAACCTAGAGAAAGAAATTTAAGAATTGAATTATATCGAGATGAAAAAAATAAATTAACATCTATTTCAACAACTGGTAAAAAAAACATACATAAAGGAGAGAGTTTGAAATATTTTTACTTCACAAGACATTTTGTAGACTCCACCAAATCAACCCAACAACAATTTAAACCCTATATAGCAAAAATGTTGGCCGAGAATAAGGACACTTTACATATTGGTACGGTAGGGGAGTTTAAACAAAAGCATACCGCACTTTTTGAGAAATTGACCAAAGGCGACAGTATCTCCATACAGTTTTTAGAGGGTAAGAAATTAGGGGAACGTATTACAGTGCCTGTAGAATGGTAAAAATAAAATAATGGCTGAAAAAATTGAAGATTACTCTAGACAATTAAAATATTTAATTGTTCTTGGTAATGAAATTTTAAAAGAAGAGGGTGTTTTAAGGGAAGGTTTTTTTTTCTCTAAATTACGGGAGTTCGTATCTTTCTATAATGAGATAAAACCACAATTATCACAAATTATAGAGCACAAAAAAAATAAATTACCAATAATGAATTTAGATGGCTTTCAAACCCCTTTAAAATTTGTAAACTACCAATATCCTGCATTACCAATTTTTGTCCTAATGATAACTTTTTCTTTGATTGCAACAGGTTATTATATTCTTAAAAGCTTTTATGTAAAAAAAACCAAGTCAAAATTAAGATTAATATTGCAAAGCCTTTCTTCTTTGCTCTTTATTATTGAAAACAATAGAGAAGGTTATTATACTAAAAGCTCTTTTGAAAAACTGGGGTAATGCTACCGAAACCACTAAAGGAATTAGCCAATATGATTTTTTTAGCAAGACCGGAAAGCGGGTTAAGATACTGGGGGTTTTAAAAGTAATAGGAGGGAGTAAAAAGGTTAATCTCTTTGATATCATAGACCTTTTCGATATGGCTACTGATGAAAGTGACCCTTTTGGGCAGCCTTTGCCCGATTTTGGTCTTGGGTCTTTTGGCAAGGTGTCAGGGTCGTTTGCCCTTGTATGGAACGTGGCAGGTATATTGGTATCGCAAATGAAGACAGAGGATGATGCCTTAATGCGGGAGGTAGAACAGCAAGATATTGAAAAGGCCAAGTTAAAAGGGCTAGAGGCGGTTAAAAAAGAGATTGAAACCTATAAATATAACAAAAAATACCAATGGCATTTGTTACCTATTTCTAAAGAAACTGCAAATAAATTAGTACAAGGGGAGTTTAAAACTTTTAATGAGTTTAAGATAGCAGCAGATGAAGACTCAACTAGGTTTGATAATAAGATTGAAATTCTTTATAGAGAAATTTACAATGAAAATAGAGAGGATTATATTAATATAATAGAAACGATTTTTATCAATGAATAAGATAGCCAAAATTTTAGTCCTTATAATTATGTGTATTGGACTTATAAAATGTAAAAGTAAAAATAAATTAATTGTAATTAATCAAAACTTAACAGAAGAGCCAGTAATTGGACGATTAACACTAGAAGACACTACTATTTTAAGCATTAGATTTCCTAATAGACTAGGAATAAAAAACAACTTTTATTTTGAAAAATCATTTGTTAAAATAGATTATAACTACATCGAACCTCTATCCAAATGGAGAAACTTAGGCATCCAACTATATGAGTTTAACAAGAATAATCTAAAACCTATTTCTACTACTGGTAAAAAGACTATTTTAAGCAAAGGAAGTTTAAGTTTTATTTATTATACAAGACATTTTGTAGACTCCACTAAATCAACCCAACAACAATTTAAACCCTATATAGAAAAAATGTTAGCCGAGAATAAGGACACTTTACATATTGGTACGGTAGCGGAGTTTAAACAGAAACATGCCGCACTTTTTGAGAAATTGACCAAAGGCGATAGTATCTCTATACAGTTTTTGGATGGTAAAAAATTAGGGGAACGTATTACAGTGCCTGTAGAATGGTAAAACCTATTGTCTGAACATCTAGGCATCTAATGTGGTGGTGTAAAAGATTTATCAATTTCTAAAGAAACCGCTAACAAATTAGTACAAGGAGAGTTTAAAACTTTTGAGGAGTTAGAAAATTCTAAATTTGAAAATAAAGATTTCTCCAATAAAATAAATGTTTTATACCGTAAAATAATAAATACAAATCAAGAAAGAGATATTTATATAATAGAAATCATATTATAGCCTTCTCTAAAATATAACCAGTAAAATATACAGAACTTAATTCTTTTGGGATTAGCCCCAGATGAATTAAAAACAATAACTTTAACAAAGTTTTAGAAAACTAAACAGTTCTAACTAGAGGAAGCTAACAATATTAAGAAATAGTTAATTACAAAAAATGAGATGCTTACTTACAATTATGCACATCATTTGTAGATATACATAACCCTTTAAAATTATTTTTATTTGTTATATTAATTTTACCACTTTTATCTTTTAAAATAAAAATACTAACCTTTTAGGAAAAAAGACTTTCTCTACAAATTATTATAAAATTAATGATTTAGAGGATGATATTGAAAATACCTTGAAAAATGAAGGTATTTTTATGTTAGAGGTAAACAATATGGAGACAATGGATCTATTGAAAAAATTGATTTTAAAGTTAAAAAAGCAATTATTGAGGTTACAACTGCAAGTAAAGGAAAGTTGTCTCAAGTTAATAAACTTATGACAAATACTACGATGAACCCTAATGGTAAAAAAGTAATATTATTTGCTCCTAACTACGGTTATACGGCTAGTAAAGACATAACGAATGCAGGAGCGACATTGGTCAAAAATATGGATGATTTAATTAGTTTAGTAGATTAAAAATATATATAATGTCAAAAAGTATTTTAATAAAAGACAAAGAAAAATTATCAAGTGATGAATTGATAATAAAATTAGGTGATTTGGTAATTAATAAGGTTAATGAGACTGAATTGTTACTGAAATTTAATGAAAAATGGATTTGGTTCTTTTTTGAATCTCCCGATGAATTTATTTATGATATAGAGTTTTCTAAAAAGTTTGATAAAGAAGAAATACTTCAGTTTATTGAAGAATTGAGGTCTAAAATATCTTATGTCCTAATAGATATAGCTATTTGTTAATTTATTTTTATAACTAACACAAAGTGAAACTCCTAAAAATAGCCCCACTACTGTTGGGTATACATTTCTATCAAAAATTTTTTCTAAATATTCTAAAGAATACTGTTGCGCCTGTTTAAAAAATTGTTTGTATCTAATCTCTTTTAAACATTTTATCTTGAAGGTTCTTTTCCATTTGTTTTTGGTTAAAGTGTACTTAAATACATATTAAAATAATCATTATTCATCTAATTGATAAATAAAATGCATTTTTTTATTGATTATAGATTTTGGAATATTCTTAAAAAAAAGATTTCTGAGTGAAGCTCCATATCTTATATGCGCAATTTTACCAGTAACCCATGATTGTTTTACTATAGACCTTACTTTCTTATTTCTAATTTCTTGAAAACGTTTAAATACATTTTCTTCTTTTTCAGTAGTAATCATTTTGGCTAAAAAATATGCATCTTCAATAGCTTGTGCTCCTCCTTGTCCCATATTGGGAGTAGTTGCATGTCCTGCGTCACCTATTAAACAAATTCTTTTGGAAAACCATTTTTTCATTGGTTTTAAATCGATTATGTCATTTCTAATGATTTTAGATTTTTCAGTATTATTGATCAACTCAAGTAGTATAGGTGCAAACCCTGAAAATAGATTGGCTAATTCTTCTTTTAACGTCTCTTTATTATCTTTTAGAAAAGGTTTACTTTTTGCCACTGCAAACCAGTAGGTAGTATCTTTAGACACTTTAGAAAGTCCAAACCTAACCTGGTTTCCCCATATTTCTAACCCTCTATAATCAAAGTCAGAATCTAATGAATGCGTTGTAACTCCCCGCCAACAAGTTTGTCCTGAATACCTAATAGTACTTTCTGGAAACAATTGTTTTCTTATAGCTGAGTTAATACCATCTGCAGCTACTACATAAGGTGTTTCCACCGTATACCCATCATTAAAAGTTAACTGTACTTTTGTTTTATCCTCTTTATAACTTTGTAATTCTTTATTCCAACTAATTGATTCGTCTGGAATGTTCCTTACTAGAATCTCTTGCAAAACGGCTCTGTGAATGGCTATTGTAGAATACCCATATTCTTCCTTGACCTTATCTTGCATACTATCTGCTAAGGGCTCTAAGTTGGGGGTTGTTATGGTAATTCTATCAATTGAATTTCCTGCATCTATAATTTGATCCAATATACCCAACCACTCATACACTTTCAATGCATTAGGAGCTAACCATATACCTGCTCCTACAGCATTTATACCAGATGATTTTTCATAAAGGTGGTACTTTATGTTCAGCTTTTCAAAAGCTAATGCTGTTGTTAGCCCACCAATTCCTGCACCAATTATAGTGTACATATATTTTTGGTTTAATTATTTTTTAAATTAATACTAAAAAAGCCGAAAGTATTAATCAAGTTACTTTCGGCTTCTATATATCATACTTTCGTAAATTATATCTTTTGGTAGATAGATTTTAATTTTTCTGGTGTTGCCGTTTTTTTCCAGTCTTTACCTAAGGCATTCTCCCAAAGTGGCTCTAAACTTAATGCAACATTAATCATTGTTGTAAACTCGTCATCAGTCAGGTCTTTACATATTCCAGTTGGTAATGTAATATTATGTTTTTCCATCATTTTATAAAACAACTCTACTCCTTCTGGGTAAAATTCTTGTAGATATTGAAAGACTAAACAATTTCCAATTCCGTGCTTAACACCTAACAAATAAGAAAGCCCATAGCTTAACGCATGTGCTACACCTACTTGAGAATAAGCAATGCTCATACCGCCATGCCAGGATGCCATCATTAATTTATCTCTGGACTCTTCTTCGGATATGTTTTTAAGGTATACATCATTACAAAGTTCCATTGCTTTTTCTCCATAGCTTTCACTAAAGGCATTTAAAAACGTGCCTTCTAAAGATTCCACGCAATGTATGTAACAATCCATTCCTGTATAAAACCACTGATCTTTAGGTACTCCTTTTGTTAAATCTGGATCTAATACAACCTGATCAAATGGGGTGTAGTCTGAGTTTATACCCAATTTACGTTCTGGCCCCAACAACACTGTTGTTCTAGACACTTCTGCTCCTGTACCACTAATTGTTGGTATTCCAACGTGATATATAGCCGGATTTTTCACTAAATCCCATCCTTGATATTCAGCAGAACTACCTTCATTTGTCAACATAATAGATACTGCTTTTGCCATATCTAACAATGTACCTCCACCAATACCAATTATACCAGACGGAAGCTCATTATACTCGCTATTTATTTGCTCTACTAGTGCGTCTACTTGATATGTCTTGGGTTCTTGTTCTGCGGAAACAAAAATGATTTTATCATTATTTACTAAAGGTACTCTGTTTGCCAGCTCTTTGTTTTTAAAAACATCATCTACCAAAAAAATAAAAGGTGCATTGGCACTTTTACGCTTTAGTTTTAAAATATCACCTAATTGGCTAAAACTACCGTGCCCAAAAATTACTCTGGGAACCATTGGAAAATTTCTATATCCAGTCATAGTACTTCATCTATTTTTATGATACAAATCTAAGTAATCCTATTTATTTTTATAATATTCTAGCCATAATAATATTATTGGTTTAGATATGGTAAAATATCTTTAATCTTACTTAGTGTCAGATAATCATTTGTTTCTTCTTCAACCGCAACCATTTCATGTTTCCAAGTGGTATGAAAAGGTATATGCACTGCTTGTGCTCCTATTTTAACAATGGGTAATACATCAGATTTTAAAGAATTTCCTAACATTAAAAACTCTGATGTTTTTATTTGAAGGTGTTCTAACAAATCACTGTAATTTTCTTCTTTTTTATCACTTAAAACCTCTACGTGATGAAAATATTTTTTTAATCCTGATCTTTCTAATTTTCTTTCTTGATCCAATAAATCTCCTTTAGTCATAACTATTAACCTGTATTTGGATTGTAGTTTTTGTAAAACGGTTTCTACTCCGTCTAACAATTCTACAGGTTGTTCTAGCATTTCTTTACCTATGTTTAGTATGTTTTTAATTATAGTATTTGATACTTTGTTATTTGAAATTTCTAATGCAGATTCTACCATAGACAATACAAAGGCTTTTATACCATATCCATAACGACCCAAATTTTGCATCTCCATTTTAAAAAGTTCTTGGTCAATTTTATTTTTGGTTTCATAACCATCTAATAATTCTGCAAACCTTTCTTCTGCATCTCTAAAATAGGTTTCATTTACCCACAAGGTATCATCTGCATCAAAACCAATGACTTTAATCCTAGAAAAATTTATTTCCATTCTTTTTGAGCTCTTTCTAAATCTTCTGGTGTATCTATTTCAATACCAGATGAATTGTCAATAATCATTTTTATTTTTTTACCATATTCCAAGTAACGAATACATTCTACCTTCTCAGACATCTCTAAAGGCAACATAGGCAGATTGTAAAAATCCATAAGAGCAGATTTTCTAAAAGCATAAACACCTTTATGCTCATAATATGTAAGGCCAACATTTTTTTCTCGTGGATACGGAATTGGTGAACGAGAAAAGTACAGTGCAAAATTTCTGTTGTCTACAATAACTTTTACAAAATTTGGATCTTTTATTTCATTTTCCTCTGTCATTTCTGACATAATGGTTGCTAAATCTATTTCATTGGTATGATCATTTTTAAAAACTGATAATAGTTGCTCCAAACCACCTTTTGGTGTAAAAGGTTCATCTCCTTGTATGTTAAATACAATGTCCACATTCATATTTTCTACTGCTTCTGCTATACGATCGCTACCACATTCATGTTCTTTTTTACTCATTAATGCTTTACCACCTGCCCTAGTAATGGTATCATAAATAACTTTACTGTCTGTCACTACAAAAACATCATCAAATAAATTAGTATTCACTGCGGTTTCATACGTTCTTACAATTACAGGTTTTCCTGCCAAATCTTGCATTAGCTTTCCTGGAAATCTTGATGCTGCATAACGAGCAGGAATCATTGCAATAATCTTCATTTAAATCTTATCTATTGTTTACGTTTGGGCATTAATTTTTTATACAACTTAAAAACCAACGCCAATATAATTATGACCAATACTGCTCCTATAATAGGAGCAAAAATGGATGCTGTTGAAACCACTACAGCTGTACTTGTTTCTATAGCTGCTACAGCTGGGTTAGCCAAGCCGCCCGTTGTTGCTGTTGATGCTAACCTACCTGTTGCTGTTGTTCCTTTTATGGCAGTAGCCGTTCCTCCTCCTGCAATAATTGCCAACGACCACGTTACTACAGGGTCTAGATTGGCTACCGTAGAAACCATAACAGCAGTACCTGCAATTGCTGCCAAAGGCACTGCTACACTATCTAAAAGATTGTCTACCCATGGAATAAAATAAGCAAATATTTCTACTATTGTTGCTACACCTAAAACTATTAAGGCTGATAGACTACCAATCCAAGCCCAACTTTCATTTAAGCTCCATACATCAAAATAAGAAGCCAAACTTAACGCAAACAAAGGTAAAAAGACTCTAAAACCAACTGAGGTTGCTAAGCCAATTCCTAAAAATATACTTATGATAGTTTCAGATGTCATTACAAAAGAGGTTATTTCATTACTATTTAAGCAAATATACTCATGCTTAATATAGCTTTACATTGTTACTTCAAAAATAGTCTATTCCCAATCAAGAAAAAAATCATTTTTAAAGCCTATAAGGTAAAGTTGTTTTTTTGCTCTAGTAATTGCCGTATACAGCCAACGCAAGTAATCTTTATCTATACCATTAGGTAAATAGGGCTGTTCTACAAAAACAGTATTCCATTGACCTCCTTGCGATTTATGACATGTTATGGCGTAAGAAAATTTTACTTGTAATGCATTAAAATATTTATTGTTTTTTACAGCTATGAATTTTTTGTATTTGGATTTTTCTTCAGCGTAATCTAACAATACCTCTTGATATAATCTATTTCCTTCTTCATAGGGTAATGATGGTGTTTCTGCACTAATGGTATCTAACAACAAAACAGTTTCAAAAGGGTCTTGGTTAGGGTAATCTACCATTTTAACCTTTACTTCTGCAAACCTAAAACCATATAACTCTTTAATTGCAAAAATTTCCAATACTTCAATTATATCCCCATTTGCAATAAATCCAGCTTCTGTAGTTGGTTTAATCCAAAAATAATTATTCTTTACCACCATCATATAATCACCTGTAGCAATTTCGTTTTCCAAATACAAAATTCTGTTACGTATATTGGCATTATATAAATTTGCTCTTTTATTAGAACGTACAATGAAAGTGGTTTCTTCTTTTCCGTTTTGTGAATAAGAATCCTCTATAGCTTCTAAAATGTCATTCCCTTCAATTAGACGTACAATGTCTTTATATGGATTAACATCAAACTTAAAATCATCAAAAAAACCTCCATATAATTGTTCTCGCAGATTTGTTGCATTCATTAATATACCAGAATCTCCTGCTTGTCGCATTACCTCGTCCAATTCTATCCGTATAACTTCTTTATCATAATTTAAGCTTAGCTTGTCTTCATCAAGTGCAGGACTTAATTCTAACTTAACTGGTGGTAATTGTGCCGTGTCGCCTATTAAAATTAATTTACAATTATAACCCGCATAGACATACATCATTAAATCATCTAAAAGAGATCCATTCTCAAAAAGCTTGGAATCTGTTGGGGTATCTGATATCATAGAGGCTTCATCTACAATAAAAATAGTATTTCTGTGTTTATTTGGAGCCAGTACAAACTGAATACCTCCTCCGCTTTCTTTCTTTGGAAAATATATTTTCTTATGAATTGTGTATGCCTTTGTACTAGAGTAATTAGACATTACTTTTGCCGCTCTACCTGTTGGTGCCAACAAAACTGACTTCATTTTAATGTGCCATAAATTAGCTACTATAGTGCCTATGATTGTGGTTTTACCTGTTCCTGCATAACCTTTTAAAAGAAATAGTAAGTTCTTTTCCTTAGATAGTATAAATTGTGACAGTTTTTCTAAAGTGATTAACTGTTTTAATGTTGGCTGAAAAGGAAATTTATCTTCTAAAAGTTTAAAAAATGAAGATGCTGTAATTAGATTCATAATTCACCAAAGATAATGATGAAATTTAAGGGGAAATACTTTTGTGATTAAAAAAAAATTGTAGATTTGTGTCAACCACTAAATAAAAACAACACTATTATAATGAAAACCGTAATTAAAATTGTTCTTTGGTTAATCGCTATCTTTTTTGGATATATGATATATCAATCTGTAAATGGTCCAATTGAGTTTAAAAAAATTAAGGAAGAACGCTACCAAGCTGTAATTAATTCACTTAAAGACATTAGAAATTCTCAAGAAGCTCACAAAACAGTAAAAGGTTCTTTTGCATCAGATTTTAACTCTTTAATAAAATTTATTGAGAATGATCAATTTATTTTAACACAACAAAGAGATTCTTCTTATTTGGAATATGATAAGGATTTTGGTATAGATATGCAAAGAGAAGTTAAGATTATAGATACATTAGGTTTTGTATCTGTAAAAGATTCTTTATTTAAAAAGAGTAATAGATATGAGAAAATGATGAATGTTCCTTTTGCACCTAAAGGAGAAAAATTTCAAATGAAATCTTCCGTAGTTGAAAAAAATGGCTTTAGAGCATCAGTATTTAAAGCTTGGGTAAAAAAGTCCGTTGTTTTACATGATCAACCAAAAGCTTTACTTGATAGAGAAAATCTTCTAAATAGTGTTGAAGAAGTTAATGGTGATGAAATTTCCGTTGGATCATTAGATGAAGTAAGTACCAGTGGTAACTGGCCTCAAATTTATGACAGAAAAAATAAATAACATTGTTTTAGATTCAACATCTAAGTATAAAAAATTGTCCATTCAAATTAGTTTGAATGGACTTTCTTTTTGCATTGTTGATACCATAGATAATACAGTGCTATTATCTAAAGGAGTGGTTTTTGACAATGAATTAAATCCAATTGAGCTAGAAAAAGAACTGGTGAAACTATTTACAGAACATAATATTGCTTCTCAGTATTTTTCTGATGTAATAGCAGTACACCGTAATACATTGTTTTGTTTTGTACCTAAAGTACTTTTTATAGAAGAAGAGTTGTCTAATTATTTAAAGTACAATACCAAAGTACTAGCTACGGATTTAGTTGTCTATGATGAAATTGAAAATTATGACATTATAAATATTTATGTACCTCTAATGAATATAAACAACTATATTTATGATTTATTTGGAGAGTTTACTTATAAGCATAGTTCCTCTATTATAACATCATCATTACTAAACAGTAATAACGGAAAAGGCGTGTCATTTTATGTTTATGCTTCTGAAAATCAAATGGATATCACAGTCATATCCAAAAAAAAATTATTGTTATTTAATAGTTTTGAGTACACTACTACTGAAGACTTTTTATATTATTTACTTTTTACTAGTGAGCAACTAAAACTGGATAATGAAACTATACAATTAAAGCTATTTGGTAGCATAGAGGAAGATAGTGACATTTACAAAGGATGTTATGAACATATTAAAAATGTTTCTATATATGTGCCAGATAATAGCACCTTTCATTTAGGTGATTACACAACTAAAAGTATAGATTTTACCATACTAAACGCTCTATAATGCGCATAATTTCAGGGAAATACAAAAGTAAACGCATAATTGCTCCAAAAAAATTGCCTGTAAGACCTACTACTGATATGGCTAAAGAAGCTTTATTCAATATTCTTAACAATCACTATTATTTTGAAGATATAAGTGTGTTAGATCTTTTTTCTGGTACTGGAAACATTAGTTATGAATTTGCTTCTCGTGGAACAGAGAATATTATTTGTGTTGACGCTGATTACGGTTGTATTAAATTTATAAATGACACTGCCAAATCATTAGAATTTAATATTTCTACCATAAAAAGTGATGTTTTTAAATATTTAGAGCGTACTTCTATAAAATCTACCGTTGTATTTGCCGATCCTCCGTATGACTTATCAGTAGAAGATTTTTCTAAAATACCAGAACTTGTATTTAAAAACGAATTGCTTTTAGAGGATGGTCTTTTAGTTGTAGAGCACTCTAAACATACTAAATTAGATGAGTTACCACATTTTTCTTATCTAAAAAGATATGGTGGAAGTGTTTTTAGTTTTTTTGAGAATAAGTCTGAAAAAATAAAAAAGTAGGTCATAAGCCGGATTCTGTAAAGTTTCAAAAAGAAACTCCTCTATCATTTATCTAGACTTTTAGTTACCCAAAAGTTCAAACCGCCTACCCTTTAGCTTGGGCGTGCACCCTTAAACGCTAATTTACATGACGTTGCACCACATAGAGTTTACCTGGTTTCACTACAGCATTACCTGTACATACTTTCTGCTGCACTTGTCCTCGTTTTACAACGGACGGGAATTACCCGCTATGCTACACTATGGTGTCCGGACTTTCCTCCCTGTACAAATTAAATTTATACACAGCGATAGAGTGACCTACTCTAGGCAAAGGTAATTTAATTGTTGATAAGTATGCACTTAAACTTTAGGAATTAGACAGTAAAATTAATGTATGTTTTTATATTTGTACTACTTGTATCATTAACTAAAACAGTATAAAATTTGGAACCCTTTGTAGTATCTGCTAGGAAATACAGACCACAAACATTTAAAGATGTTGTGGGGCAGCAGGCTATTACAAATACCCTCCTTAATGCTATAGAGAATAACCATTTAGCGCAAGCTTTATTATTTACTGGACCTAGAGGAGTAGGAAAAACAACTTGTGCTCGTATTTTGGCAAAGATGATAAATTCTGACGGTAAAGAGCATACAGAAGAGGATTATGCATTTAATATTTTTGAGTTAGATGCTGCATCTAATAACTCTGTAGATGGTATCAGAAGCTTAATAGACCAAGTACGCATACCACCACAAGTAGGCAAATACAAGGTATATATCATAGATGAAGTACATATGCTATCGCAAGCAGCTTTTAATGCTTTTCTTAAAACATTGGAAGAACCTCCAAAGCATGCCATTTTTATTTTAGCTACTACAGAAAAGCACAAGATAATACCTACAATACTTTCTAGGTGTCAAATATTTGATTTTAAAAGAATTACTGTTAAAGATGCAGCTAAGTACCTAAAATACATAGCAGAAAACCAAGGTATAGAAGCAGATAATGATGCGTTACACATTATTGCTCAAAAAGCAGATGGTGCAATGCGTGATGCATTATCTATATTTGACAGAGTAGTAAGTTTTTCTGGCAAACAATTAACTCGTAAAGCCGTTACTGAGAATTTAAATGTGTTAGATTATGATACCTATTTTAGTGCAACGGACTATATCCTTAAAAATGACATCCCTTCACTATTAATTCTGTTCAACACTACTCTTAGCAAAGGTTTTGATGGACATCATTTTATAATTGGTCTTGCATCTCATTTTAGAGATTTAATGGTGTGTAAGTATCCCAATACAGTAAATTTATTGGAAGTTGGTGATGAAGCCAAAAAAAGATATCTAGAACAAGCACAGTTAACCACTCACCCCTTTCTACTAAAAGCTATAGATATTTCTAGTAGTACTGATTTAAATTACAAAACAAGCAAAAATCAACGCTTATTGATTGAATTAGCTTTAATGAAATTAGCCTCCATCAGTTTTGATGGAGAAAAAAAAAATTCTGAATCCGTAGCATTAGATAATCAAACCATAGCATTGGTTCCTGCTTCTTATTTTAAGGAAAGAGCAACAACAGACAATAGTCAAAATCTACAAACAAATATAGTTACTAAAAGTACTGATTCTAAAGGTAAAATAGAAACAGAAATACCAATAGAAACAGTTGCACCAAAAAAAATAGAGAAATCTGTTGAAACAGAAAAAGAATCTGCTACTCCTGTTGTTGCCCCAATAAAAAAATTAGATATAAATGCTCCCAAAAGAGTATCTGGCTTATCATTATCAAGTTTAAAGGCAAAACAACAACACAAGCTAAACAAAATTGATGTTGTTATTGATGAAAATTCCCTTCCAAATGAAGACTTCACAGAACAGAGACTACAAGAACTTTGGAGTGCTTTTGTTGATAAAATTGAAGCAGAAGGACAACGCATATTGGCATCTAACTTACATAGTGATATACCTAAATTAAAAGACAGAACTATTATTTGCATTCAATTACCTAATGATACTATGAAAAAGGAAGTTGAGCGTGAAAAATATGAGCTTATAGAGCATTTAAAAGCTGAGCTCAACAATCATTTTATAACTTTGGATATCACCGTAAATGAAGAAGCCACTAAAAAGTTTGCATTTACTCCAGAAGAAAAATATGAAAAGCTACGCGAAAAAAATCCAGTAATAGATTTGTTGCGACAGGAGTTTGATTTAGGGTTATAATTTGCCTGATAATAATTTGTTATGTTAATCATATAAAGAGATTAAATTCTTTTACAATTAAGGACTTACCCTACATCATATTTTTATATTATTATACTGTTGTATTTCATAATAATGAATTAACTTACATTTAGTAACGTAAGATTAAGAAGAGTGCCATTCTAAACTAATTTTAGAATTTAATTCTGTATAAATCAAATTTATAAAATTCATCCCTGTAATAAATTTTGAGGTAACATAGTGATTATATAACTAAAACAGATATATAATTAATTTAAATCTTTTTTAATAAAATATGAAAGTTAGTATATCTGAATAAGCTGAATAATACATACTTTTGTATTGTAATACATAAATTATGCTAGGTTTAAAGCTTCCAACAGATCCACGATGGGTTAATATTGTTGAAAAAAATATTGATGATATTTTAACTGACCATGCCTTTTGCGAACAAAAAGCAGCAGCTACAGCTATTTCCCTTATAGTTGGTTTTCCGGAATATACTGAGTTAGTACAAGAAATGATTGCATTATCTAGGGAAGAAATGGGCCATTTTAAAATGGTACATGACCGTATTATAGCGCGAGGAAAAACTCTAGGCAGAGATCGTAAAGATGAATATGTAATAGATTTATTAAAATTTTTCCCAAAAGGAGGCAGTAGAACTACGCAGCTAGTTCATAGACTATTGTATGCTGCCCTAATAGAAGCTCGTAGTTGTGAACGTTTTAGGTTACTTTCTGAAGAATTGCAAGACCAAGAATTAGCAGAGTTCTATCATAAATTAATGATTAGTGAAGCTAGCCATTATACAATGTTTTTAAATTTTGCAAGACAGTATGGAGATAGAGTAGAAGTTGATCAGAAATGGCAAGATTTACTTGACTATGAAGCAAGTTTAATGAAAAAATTAGGAAAAACAAACAACATACATGGCTAATTAGGATAAATGTATTACTTACTGTAATACAATGTTTTTATCATACCATCTGACAATCCAATCTTTGGAACGTGTATTTTTTTAGCTCCTGACCATTTTGCTGCTGACAAAAAAATACGTGTAGCGGGTATAATTACATCTGCCCTATCTTGATTTAATCCCAATTCGGAAATTCTGTTCTCATAACTCATACTCTCTAAAAAATGATACTGTGCGTTAAGCCAAATATAAGATAATGGTTCTCCTATTTTTCTACCAGACATTTTATGTAATTTGTTTATGTTTCCTCCTGATCCTATAATAGATATTTTAGATACATTAGATGTATGCTCTTTAATCCAAAATTCCAATTGCTCCCATACCTTTTTACCAACCATATCATTTAGTAACCTAACTGTTCCTAGCTTAAACGATTTAGATACCATCATTTTACCTTCAGAAAACAGTGTAAACTCTGTACTACCACCTCCTACATCTACATACAGATATGCTTGGTCATTATTAATCAGTTCTTTTAAATCTGTGAAAGCAATTATTGCTGCTTCCTTTTTCCCATCTATCATTTCTACATTAATTCCAGATTCTTCACGGATTTTTTCAATAACCTCATAACCATTATTAGCTTCTCTAATGGCAGATGTGGCACAGGCCATATAACTTTCAACACCATTGACGTTCATTAATAATCTAAATGCTTTCATAGCATCTATCATACGGTTAACATTCCTATCAGATATTTCTCCAACAGTAAAAGAATCTTCTCCCAAACGTATAGGAACCCTAACTAAAGAACTTTTTCTAAACTCAGTTTTCTTGTCTTTAATTTCAATAATATTATGTATAAGCAATCTTATGGCATTGGAACCTATATCTATTGCTGCAAGTTTAAAAATTCTCAAAATAATAGCTTATAGGTTTAATTTTTTCTTATAATAATCATAAATAGCAAATTGAGATCTAAGTTTTGGTTTATCATTTTTTCTATAAGCGTTGTCTTGCTCTTTTGAGAATATTCTTGCTTTAACATTGTCATTCCAGGAAATATCAAATGTATCTAATAATTCTTGTTTAATATCTTCGTCGTAAATAGGGCAGCCCACCTCTACTCTAAAATCCAAATTTCTTGTCATCCAATCTGCAGATGAAATATAAATTTTTGGCGCTCCATTGTTACCAAAAATGAATACTCTAGTATGTTCTAAAAATTTGTCTACTACACTTATTGCTTCTATATTTTCACTCATTCCTTCTATACCTGGAACTAAGCAGCAAATGCCTCTTATTATTAACTGAATTTTTACTCCTGCATTGCTGGCTTCATACAATTTATCAACCATTTTATAGGAAGTAAAACTATTCATTTTAATTTTTATAAAAGCATCTTTACCTGCTTTTGCATTTTCTATTTCCTTCTCTATTAATGCTATAAAAACATTTTTTGTGTAGTGAGGAGACACTACTAAATGTTTATATTTATTTATTTTATAAGATGTTTCAAAAAAGTTAAATACTTTATTTAGTTCTTTTAAAATAGGAGTATGAGCGGTAAACAAAGTATAATCTGTGTAAATATTTGCTGTAGCTTCATTAAAATTACCTGTACTTACAAAACCATAACGCTTAATTTTATCGTTCTCTTCTCTTTCTATTACACATATTTTACTGTGCACCTTTAACCCAGAAACACCAAAAATAAGCTTTACACCTTCTGCTTGTAGTTCTTCTGCATATTGTATGTTGGCTTGCTCATCAAACCTTGCCTGTAATTCTATTTGTACGGTTACCTGCTTCCCGTTTTTTGCAGCATTTATTAAAGACGATGCAACTTGAGAATTACTTGCTAACCTATATACTGTAAGTTTAATGGTTCTTACTTTAGGATCTAAGGCAGCTTCCCTTAAAAATTTTGTAATATAAGCAAATGTATGATAAGGTGTATATTGCAAATAATCTTTTTTGGCAATGTTTTCCAAAATACTGCCTTCAAAACTAAAATCTTTGACTGGTAAAGCTATATTTTTTTTATACATTAAATCTTTACGTCCTAAACTAGGAAACTTCATATAATCTCGACGGTTATGGTATCTACCGCCAGGAATTATACTATCTGTTTCCTCTATTCTCATTTTATCCATCAAAAAGGAAAGAGTATCTTTCGCTATATTTTTATCGTATACAAAACGAACTGGATCACTTATTTTGCGATGTTCCACACTAGATGAAATCTTCTCAATAAAACTCTTACTAAGATCATTATCTATATCTAATTCTGCATCCCTTGTAATCTTTATCATATGAGCAGAAATAGATTCATAAGAAAACATATTAAAAATATGTCGTAATGAATATCTAATTAAATCATCTAACAAAATAATATAGTTTTTATCACCATCATTTGGTAGAACAACAAAACGATCTATGTCTTTAGGGATTTCTATTAATGCATATTTATTTTCATTCTCTGTCACCTCCTCATTAGCATCATTTACCAATTCCATTTTTATGGCTAAATATGCAGCTGTGTCCTTTAACAAAGGAAACTCTCGCAAATCATTAAGAATTATAGTCATTAATCTAGGACTTACTTTTTGCATAAAGTATCCTTTAATAAAAGAAGCTTGAGTTTCTGTTACTTCATTTTCATCAATAATAAATATATTTTCTGTCTCTAGTTCTTTTTCTATGTCTCCAAGAATTTCCAAACTCTTGGTTTGTTGTTTAATAACAATAGTCGTTATCTCCTCCAATAAATCTTTTGCCTTTTCTCCTCCCAAAACACTTTTACCTGTTTTTCCTGCATCTACAATTCTCTTTACGGTAGCATAACGCACTTTAAAAAACTCATCTAAATTATTAGAAAATATGCCCAAAAATCGTAACCTTTCAATTAAAGGTACATTTGTATCTGCACTCTCTTGCAAAACACGCTCATTAAAACTAAGCCAGCTTATTTCTCTATTTATATATTGATTTTTAGTTTTAATCATTCTTTAAATTTTTGGGGAACATTATTTTTTTAGTAACTCCTTTCTTAACTAAATTCCAATCTAAAATATCAAAATTCAGTTCTACAAGCCCTGCCGTAGGCACATTATCTATTTCTTTATCACCAAACATATTCACTATTGATGTTAGTGCATAATTGTGTCCAAAAATTACTACATCTTGCAAGTGATTATCTAAGCTATGAATAAATTTAATTACATATTCTCCTGAAAAGTCATATAACTCATCAAAAACTCCTAGCTGTCTAGAAGGTATGTTAAGCACTCTTAAAAATATGGAACATGTATGTAAAGCTCTATTTGCAGGACTAGAAAAAACAGCATCAAATGTGTTTGAATCTATAGTAGATGCAACCAAATAAGCATCATTAATTCCTCTTTCTAGTAAAGGTCTATCCCTGTCTGATACATTGTAATTCCAAGAGGATTTTCCGTGACGAATCAAGGTTAATTTTTTCATTTAAATTTAATTTTTATATCTATTAAAAATTAAATGGAAAAGTACAAAAACTTATTAAAATTACCTTTAAATGTTACTGCTTCTTCACAAAAATTTAATCTTTACGCCACTTTTTACTTTCTTCAAAAACGTGTTCTAGAATAGCAGTATCTTCCTCCGTTAATTCTACATTACGTCTAGCCATCACTATCCTTGCTGTTTCAAAGGCTTTTTTAGTGGTGTATGTTATAAATCCTGATGCAGCGCCCCAGCTAAAACTTGGTATAAAGTTCCTTGGAAATCCAGGTACATATACATTTACATTTACACCAACAACCGTACCTGTATTAAACATAGTATTTATGGCGCTTTTACTGTGATCCCCCATCATTAAACCACAAAATTGCAGCCCTGTTTGCTCAAAGCTCTCTGTATCATAATTCCACATCCTAACTTTTGCATAGTTATTTTTTAAATTAGAATTGTTAGAATCTGCACCAATATTACACCATTCGCCTAAGACAGAATTACCAAGATAGCCTTCATGTCCTTTACTAGAATAGCCAAAAATTACAGAATTACTAACCTCTCCACAAACCTTACTATAAGGTCCTATGGTAGTAGCTCCATAAATTTTTGCACCCATCTTAATTACCGCATTGTTACACAATGCTAAACTTCCTCTAACCAGTGCACCTTCCCATATTTCTGCATTTTTTCCTACATATATTGGACCATTGGTAGCATTAAGCATACAATGTTCTACTATAGCACCTTCTTCTAAAAAAATGTTTTCAGCGTTAATAATTGTATTGCTCTTAGAAATTGGAGCACTATTTCTTCCTGCCGTTATTAAATCAAAATCAGCTTTTAATGCTTCTTCATTTTTAGAAAAAATGTCCCAAGTATATTCAATGTGTATTACATCTTCTGTAAATTCTATAACTTCATACGTATCAAAATCGACTTCTTTCTGAGCTTCTGTTGTAAAAAAAGCAACTATATTTTCTTTATGGTATATGACCTGATTTTCTTTTAGGTTTTTTATTAAATCAACTAGTACCGTATTTGGTAGATATGATGCATTAATCATCACATTTTTCGCTAATTCAACCATCGGATATTTTACACTTAAGTAATCCTCAGTGACCGTACTTGTAGTATTTCCTAGATACTTTTCCCATTTTTCGCGAATGGTTAAAATACCAACTCTAATATCTGCAACTGGTCTTGTATACGTAAAAGGCAATAATGCGTTTCTAACAGTACCATCAAATAAAATGTAGTTCATCACTTTCTAAGGTTTTAAGTAAAACTAAAAAAGTCATGTTCCAATAGCAATTAGAACATGACTTTATAAATGTATAACAAAGAAATTATTATTTACTAAATTTCTTATATTTATTTTTAAACTTATCAATACGACCAGCTGTATCTACTAATTTAGCTTTACCAGTGTAAAATGGATGCGAAGTCCTTGAAATCTCCAACTTAATTAATGGATACTCTACACCATCAACATCTAAAGTTTCTTTTGTATTTGCTGTAGATTTAGTTAAAAATACCTCATCATTAGACATATCTTTAAACGCTACCATTCTATAATTCTCTGGGTGTATACCTTTTCTCATCTTTAAATACTTTTATTCTTCTAAATAAATTTAGCGGTGCAAAAATACGTATTTTTATGAAAACAACAATTTTTATGCGCAAAAAATAAAATAAAAATTAGTATAATTTTATGTGTAACATAATTAGTAAATTATGCACTAATACAATAACAACTAAAAAAATAAGAAAATGGAAGAATCCAATAAAGAAATTATAAAAAAATTTATATTACCTATAGCAATTATTGTTGCTATTTCTAGAGTAGTTATTGATTTTATACCCAAAATATTAGATGCTTCTCCTGTTCTATATTATAGTACATTTTTTATTTGCTTCATAGCAGAAATCATCATTATAAGATACGTCATTAAAAAATTTAAAAGTATTAATAACAATAATATAACACTAAGACAAGCTATTTTATTAGGAGTAACACTTATGGTTGTCATTGGTGCTTTATATGGTATCTCATCATATGTTTATGATAAATTTCTAGATCCAAATTTTCAAACAAACACAATGGTTAAATGGGGACAAATGTGGGGCGCTGAAGCAGAAAAAGCAATTATAATGCAATTAGAAGAAAACCCTCCTACTCCTAAAATAACAGGTATTTTATTTACCATATTATGGTTTAGTTTTTTAGGGTTGATTATATCAGCAATTATGGGGTCAGTTTTCAAAACAAAAAAGCAAGAAACTATTTAGGAATTTGTACTTTTGAAACTATTTTCAATAGTACACTATGAATTTATCTATTGTTATTCCCCTTTTAAACGAGGAAGAATCATTAAAAGAATTACATGATTGGATTGTATCTGTGATGCAGTCCAATCATTTTTTATATGAAATACTTTTTATAGATGATGGCAGCACAGATCTTTCTTGGAAAATAATATCTGAGTTGACTTCTAAAAACCCAAATGTAAAAGGTATTCGGTTTCTACGAAATTTTGGAAAATCTCAAGCATTACACGCAGGGTTTAAAGCAGCTCAAGGCGATGTAATTATTACTATGGATGCCGATTTACAGGATAATCCTGAAGAAATTCCTGAACTTTATAATCTAATAACTAAAGACGGTTTTGATTTAATTTCTGGTTGGAAGAAAAAAAGATATGATTCTGTAATTTTTAAAAATACGCCATCTAAACTCTTTAATTGGGCAGCAAAAAAAACATCTGGGGTTAAATTACATGATTTTAATTGTGGCTTAAAAGCGTACAAAAAAGAGGTTGTAAAAAACATAGAAGTTTCAGGAGAAATGCATCGTTACATTCCTGTTTTAGCAAAAAATGCAGGTTTTTCTAAAATTGATGAAAAAATAGTGCAACACCAAGCTCGCAAATATGGCAAAACAAAATTTGGCGCAGAACGTTTTATAAATGGTTTTCTAGACTTGATAACCATTTGGTTTTTATCAAAATTTGGAAAAAGACCAATGCACCTTTTTGGTGCGCTTGGTGCAATAATGTTCATTATTGGGTTTGGATTTGCCTTATATTTAGGCATAGACAAATTATTTATCAATAAATTTAGTAGATTGATTACGGATAGACCTCAATTTTATATTGCATTAACAGCAATGGTAATGGGATGTCAATTATTTTTGGCAGGCTTTTTAGGAGAAATTATGGTTCGTTCTAAAAATAATGAAACTAGATATACAATTTCTGAAAAAATAAATATCACTATATAATAAGTTTATTTATCATTTTATAAAAAAATTACAATGAGTTCTATTAAACAAACAGCACAAACTTGGCTAACCAATACTTTTGACTCTGATACCAAAACAAAAGTAGAAACACTTTTAAATCATAATCCAGAAGAATTAAAAGATAGTTTTTATAAAAATTTGGAATTTGGAACAGGTGGAATGCGTGGTATTATGGGCGTTGGCACTAATAGAATAAATAAATATACATTAGGAAAAAATACGCAAGGCATTAGCAATTACTTAAAAAAAGTATACCCCAATCAAGATTTAAAAGTTGTTATAGCATATGATTGCAGACACAATAGTGATACACTCGCCAAGACAGTAGCTGAAGTTTTTTCTGCAAACGGAATACAAGTTTATTTATTTTCTGATCTAAGAACAACACCTGCGTTATCTTTTGCAGTAAGGCACTTAAATTGCCAAACTGGTATTGTTCTTACAGCATCTCATAACCCCCCAGAATATAACGGCTACAAAGTGTATTGGACAGATGGAGGACAAATTGTACCTCCGCAAGACAAAGAAATAATCAATGAAATTAATGCAATTTCTTTTGATGACATAAATTTTAAGGCAGATGAAACAAAAATTAAACTCATAGACAAAGAGGTAGATGAAGCCTTTATGAATGCATCTGTAGAGAACGGAAACTTTAACGCTAAAGGTAAAGATGATTTTAAAATTGTTTTTACATCTTTACATGGTACTTCCATTACCGCTGTACCAGAAGTTTTAAAACGTGCTGGGTACAATAATGTTACTATAATAGAAGAGCAAGCAAAACCAGATGGTGATTTCCCAACAGTTGTTTCTCCCAATCCAGAAGAACCAGAAGCACTTTCTATAGCTATTAAAAAAGCAGAACAAATTGGTGCTGACATAGTTATAGGTACAGATCCGGATTGTGATAGGTTAGGTATTGCCGTACGTAATTTAGAAGGTAATTTAGAGTTACTTAACGGTAACCAAACAATGATTTTAATGACTAGGTTCCTTCTTGAGCAAAGAAAACAAAAAGGTTTTACGGGTAATGAATTTATTGGCTCTACCATTGTTTCTACTCCAATGATGAACAAATTAGCAGCCTTGTACAATGTTGAATGTAAAACTGCTTTAACAGGTTTTAAATGGATTGCTAAAATGATTAAAGATGCTCCTAATCAATATTTTGTTGGTGGTGGTGAAGAAAGTTTTGGTTTTATGGTGGGCGACTTTGTGCGTGACAAAGATGCTGTTACCTCTACCCTATTAGCTTGTGAAATTGGAGCAAATGCCAAAGCCAACGGAAGCTCTTTCTACAAAGACTTAATAGACTGTTATGTTGATTGTGGCTTTTATAAAGAGAAATTGATTTCCATAACCAAGAAAGGAATTTCTGGAGCAGAAGAGATTAAACAAATGATGGTAGATTTTAAAAATAATCCTATAACTACTATAGATGGTTCTAAAGTAGAATGGATAGAAGATTACAATACTTCCATTGCTAAAAATATAATTACAGGAGAAGAAAAACAGATTACCATTCCTAAATCTAATGTTCTTATTTATATAACCAAAGATGGTACAAAAATGGCTGCCAGACCAAGTGGAACAGAGCCTAAAATAAAATTTTACTTTAGTATAAACACTACGCTAGAAAAAACAGAAAATTACAAAGACATTAACTTACAATTAGAAAACAAAATAGCTAGAATTCTAAAAGAACTGAATTTAAATTAATGAATTACTTTAAGAAAATATTAGTTTTTGCAAAACCTTACAAAAAGTATGCAATACTAAACATAATAGCCAATATACTTTACGCCCTGTTTAGTACACTAGCAATGATTTCTTTATTTCCAATGTTAGCCGTTCTTTTTGGGCAAACAGAATCTATTACTGTAGCTCCAGAATGGACAGGAATTACAGAAATTAAAGATTATACTATAAATTATTTAAACTACTACATTACACAAAATATTGGTAGCAACAACCAAGGAGATGCGCTAATGCTAATGGTTGGATTGGTTATAGGTATGTTTTTCTTAAAAAATGTATTTGGTTATTTGGCTATGTATTTTATTACGTTTTTAAGAAATGGAGTTTTAAAAGATTTAAGAAATGCTTTGTATAATAAAACTGTAGAGTTACCAATATCTTATTATTCAGAAAAAAGAAAAGGAGATACCATTGCCAGAATAACATCAGATGTGTTAGAAATTCAACACTCATTTTTATCTGTATTAGAATTAATAGTAAGAGAACCTTTAACTATTCTTTTCACAATTGCAGCAATGCTTACTTTTAGCGCACAACTAACTTTATTTGTGTTTATTTTTCTTCCTATTTCTGGTTTTTTAATTTCAATAATAGGTAAATCATTAAAAAAGAAATCTGATAAAGTACAAAAAGAGCAAGGTACTTTTTTGTCAATTTTAGAAGAAACTTTAGGAGGGCTACGCGTTATAAAAGCATTTAATGCTGAAAAAACTTTTGCTGGTACGTTTCAAAAATCGACCCATAGATTTTTTAAGTTTTCTAATAGTTTATTAAATAGACAAAATCTTGCATCACCTGCAAGTGAGTTTTTAGGTATTGGTGTAATTGGTATACTATTATGGTATGGCGGACAAATGGTTTTGGTTGATAAAACTTTAGAACCAGAGCTTTTTATTACTTATATGACTCTAGCTTATCAAATATTAACACCCGCCAAAGCTATGAGCAAAGCATCTTACGGTGTTAAAAAAGGAAATGCAGCAGCAGAACGTGTATTAGAAATTTTAGAGACTGAAAATCCTATAGTAGAGAAAGAAAATGCCAAAGTAAAAGAAACATTTACCAGTGACATAAAACTAAAAAATATTTCCTTTAAATATGATGATGATTATGTGTTAAAAAACTTTAATCTTACAGTTCCCAAAGGAAAAACAGTTGCTTTGGTTGGTCAGTCTGGTAGCGGAAAAAGTACATTAGCAAACTTGGTCACACGTTTTTATGATGTAAATGAAGGAGTTATAGAAATTGATGGCGATAATATTAAAGATTTAACAAAAAAATCGCTCAGAGATTTAATGGGTCTGGTTACACAAGATTCCATATTGTTTAATGATAGTATTAAAAACAATATTGCATTAGGGAAAATAAATGCTACGGATGAAGAAATAATTGATGCAGCTAAAATTGCTAATGCACATAACTTTATAATGGAGCAACCAAATGGTTATGATACTAACATTGGTGATAGTGGCAATAAATTAAGTGGTGGACAAAAACAACGTTTATCCATAGCAAGAGCGGTTCTTAAAAACCCTCCAATTATGATTTTAGATGAAGCTACTTCTGCGTTAGATACAGAAAGCGAGCGTTTAGTGCAAGATGCGTTAGAAAAAATGATGCAAAACAGAACTTCCATTGTTATTGCACACAGGCTTTCTACCATACAAAGCGCAGATAACATAGTGGTACTTCAAAAAGGCGAAATTGTGGAACAAGGATCACATTCAGAGTTAATTGCAGCCAATGGAGTATATAAAAAACTTGTAGAAATGCAATCTTTTGACGCATAACATTAAACCATTTGTGTTCATAATGGTCTAAATAGAAAATAGACAATGATTTGGTAGCCGAAGAAATCTTAGTACGCCAATTAAAACAAAAAGACTCTCAAGCCAAAGCTTTTGAGGTTTTAGTAGATGCATATAAGGTAAGACTCTATTGGCATATCCGTAAAATAGTTTTAGACCATAATGATGCAGATGATGTGTTGCAAAACACTTTTATAAAAGTGTATAAAAACATTCATAATTTTAAAGAAGACAGCAAACTTTTTTCTTGGATCTACCGTATAGCAACTAATGAGGCATTAACATTTTTAAAATCAAAATCAAAGTTATTAGGTGTTACCAGTGAAGAGTTACAAAGCTTATTATTAGAAAACCTAGAATCTGATGTTTACTTTGAAGGTGATGAAATACAACTTAAATTACAAAATGCAATTGCTATATTACCAGAAAAACAAAGATTAGTATTTAATATGAAATATTTTGATGAATTAAAGTACAATGAAATCTCAGAAATACTAGGCACATCAGTTGGAGGTTTAAAAGCCTCATATCATCAAGCAGTAAAAAAAGTTGAACATTTTTTAAAAAACAATTAAACCTTTTAAAGTATTGATAGTCAAACTAAAAGTATGAAAATTTTACCAAAAAATAGTGGTTTTAAAGTGCCTAATAATTATTTTGAAAAACTCCCCGAAAGAGTTAATGACAAGATAAATCAAAATACTTTTATTCCTAAAAATCAAGGTTTTACAGTACCTAATGATTACTTTAAAAGTGTATATGAAAATGTGGTTACTAAAATAAGTGCTGCTGAAGAAGTAAAAATAGTTAAACTAAATTTATCTAAAAGAAAATACTATTTAGCTATAGCAGTGGTCGCTGTCCTTTTGTTTTTTGCAAGTATTATTTCTAATCTTACTACTAGCACTACCCTATCTTTTCAGGACATAGCAAACTCAGAAATAGAAAATTATTTTAATAAAACAGATTTTAACTTCTCTACATATGATTTAGCTCAAATGCTTCCTATAGAAGATATGGAAATAGAAGTAACAGACATTATTGACACAAAAATAAATGAAGAACAAATTATAAACTATTTGGAATCTAGTACTGGTATAGATATACAAGAATTATACAAAGAAGATTATGAATAACCTATGTAAAATAATAATGATTTTTGTTTTTTTTATAGGAACTATATTATCCTATGGACAAAATAAAGGTCACTGGGAAAAAATAAAGTCATTAAAGGTTGCCTTTTTTACAGAAAAATTAAGTTTATCTAGTAAAGAAGCTAAGGATTTTTGGCCAATTTATGATACTTACGAAAATGAGCTTCATAAACTATATGAGAATCAAAAAACAAAAAGGAGTAAATATGATTATGATAACTTATCTGAGGCAGACTCCAAATATTTATTAGAAACTTATCTAGATTTTGAAAAAGAAAAAATAGACCTTAGCAAAAAGTATTATGCTAAGATAAGCAAAGTTCTAACGTATGGAAAAACATACAAACTTATCCGTGTAGAAGAAGATTTTAGACGCCGGCTTATACGCCAATACAGACACAGAGGTAGAAAAACTAAAAAATAAAGAGAGGAGAGCTAAAAGCTTTCCTTTCTTTATTTAAAAATCAATTTAGATATTCTATCCTTTCCAGCAGCGTAAGCAATACTGTCATTTATAAAACGTATAGTATAAAAAGGTTCGTCAGATAACTCAGTCCAAGTCTCTCCCATATCCTTTGTATAAGATATTCCTGTAAATCCAACTGCTACCAACTCATATCCTCCTCCGTTGGGTACAAACTGCACGCAACTCTTATAATCAGGTTCCATACCTTCTGCTACTAAATTCCATGTTTTTCCCCCATCAGTCGTAAAAGCCTTGTTTTTTTTATTCTCTTGTGGTTTTGTATAATCTCCACCAATAGCAAACCCAATATTTTCATCATAAAAATCTAACGAATAAATACCGTGAGCATCACCAAGTCCCGTGACTGGAGTCTCAAATAATTTCCACTGATTTCCTTTATCACCAGAAAAATAGATACGTCCCTTAGTTGTTGCAATCCATATTTTATTTCCTACAATTGCAATATTGGTATTACTAGCAGCAAAAGCACCTTCACCTTCAATTCCTTTGGGCAATTGAGAGCAAGACAATTTATTCCATGTTTCCCCCCCATCTCTTGTGATAATAATAGAAAGACATCCGTTCATGCTATCACCAATAGCAATACCTTCTTTATTATTCCAAAACTTCATAGCATCATAAAAAACTGCCTCATCTTCTTCTTTATAAACCAGTTCCATTTGCCCATGACTACCCGTTTTATACAATAAAGCTGGGTTGGCAACGGATAACATAAAAAAATCAGTGTCTGTATGTGCCACAGACCTAAATTCTGGCAAAATACTATCGTTCATCTGAACACTTGTTCTTACAACATTATTACTTAAATCCACCGTACCAAAAACACCTCTATTGGCTGCAAAAGCCAAACTACCATCCATTACCTCTATGGCACGTATACTTAAAGAATCAGAAAAAATAGTTTCAACTGTAACATTAGTGAATGACCGCTTCTCTTTCTTCTTTTCACAAGAGAAAAGCGCAAAACAACAAACTAATAATATTATATTTTTCATTTTTATAATTTTAAGATTGTAGTATATATCCCTATATATATTTTCTCAAAAATAAGTGTATTCCTTTCTAAAACAATACCTTTGCAGCCATATTTTTTTAAAACCGAAAGAGTGTGAATTTTTATTAATTAAAATTCATACAAATGAAGATAAATTTTTTGAGATATTCCTAAATGTATATAGCATTTAGAAATTAAATAAATTAATATATGAAATTACATAGAAATTTAGTATTTGCCGTAGTAGATGCATTAAACCTTATTTTTAATGAAGGTGAATATGCTGATAAAGTAGTAGAAAAAGTTTTAAAGTTTGATAAGCGATGGGGAGCTAAAGATAGAAGGTTTATAGCAGAAACAACGTATGACATTGTACGCTGGAAACGTTTATATACAGAAATTGCAGAAGTTAAAGCCCCATTTAGCAGAGCTAATTTATTTAGGATTTGGGCAGTTTGGGCTGTATTAAAAGGCATAGAATTACCAGATTGGAAACAAATTGAACCAACCCCTACAAGAAGAATAAAGGGTAAGTTTGATGAATTATCAAAAATAAGGAAGTTCAAAGAATCTATACCTGATTGGATAGATGACTTAGGAGTTAAAGCATTAGGTGAAAAAAAGTGGAACAAAGAAATTAATGCCTTAAATAAGCAAGCAAGTGTTGTTTTACGTGTTAATACTTTAAAAACAACAAAAGAAGAGTTGCAAAAAGCATTATTAGAAGAAAACATTGTTGTCAATTTTTTAAAAGGATACCCAGATGCATTGGTATTAGAAGAACGAGCCAATGTTTTTAGAACAGAAGCATTTAAAAAGGGAATGTTTGAAATGCAAGATGCATCATCCCAATTGGTGGGTCAATTTTTAGAGGTACAACCAGGGCAACGTATTGTAGATACATGTGCTGGTGCTGGTGGAAAGTCCTTACACATTGCAGCATTAATGCAAAACAAAGGACAACTAATTGCTCTAGACATATATGGTAATAAATTAAAAGAATTAAAAAGACGTGCTAAAAGAGACGGTGCTCATAATATTGAAACTAGAGAAATAGATTCTACCAAGGTCATTAAAAAACTATATAATAGTGCAGACAGAGTTTTAATAGATGCTCCGTGTACTGGTCTTGGCGTACTAAAAAGAAATCCAGATGCCAAATGGAAATTACAGCCAGAGTTTTTAGAAAAAATTACCAAAACACAACAAGAAATCTTACAAAGTTATAGTAGAATTGTAAAAGATGGTGGAAAATTGGTGTATGCAACTTGTTCTATTTTACCACAAGAAAACAATGAACAAGTTATGACATTTTTAGCATCTGAAGCAGGTAAAGACTTTACACTTACAAAAGAAAAAAAGATATATGCATCTGACTCTGGTTATGATGGGTTTTATATGGCACTATTAGAGAAAAAGTAATTACTAAGAAAAGAAACATATGCTGTTATCAAGAAGTAAAAATCAGTTTCCGCACTCTCACTTCAAACAATTCTCAGTAAATGACATCAATATATCTATGCTGAGAAATTAACAATTACCCCATAAAACTGTTAACTATTCTTGCAAAAAAATACACTTAAAAATCGTAAATTTGTGGCTTGTTAAACAAAACAACACAAGAGCTACAATGATTCACTTTTTCGGAGACCAAACCAGCAAAATTTTTGCTGTAGAAACCAAAAATAATCTTACACAGGAAGATATTATAAAGTTAACTTGGCTTTTTGGCAACAATCCTAAAATAAATGCGGCGTCTGTAGACGCCTTTTTTATTGGTCCAAGAGCTGCTATGATAACGCCTTGGAGTACAAATGCCACAGAAATTACTCAGAATATGGGTATAGAAGGTATTTTTAGAATTGAAGAATTTTTTGCTTCTACTGAAGATGCCAAAGATTTTGATCCAATGATTTCTCAAAAATACGCACAGTTAAATCAAGATATTTTTAAAGTTAATAGTACTCCAGAAGCAGTATTACCAATTAATGATATAGCAGCGTATAACCAACAAGAAGGTTTAGCCTTAAATGATGAAGAAATTACATATTTAGAAGGTGTCACTACTAAAATTGGAAGAAAACTAACAGATTCTGAGGTTTTTGGTTTTAGCCAAGTAAACTCAGAACACTGTAGACATAAAATATTCAACGGCACATTTGTAATAGATGGCCAAGAAAAATCATCATCGCTATTTAAATTAATAAAGAAGACTTCTCAAGAAAATCCTAATAATATTGTTTCTGCTTATAAAGACAATGTTGCTTTTATAAAAGGCCCAACTGTAACACAGTTTGCTCCTAAAACAGCAGATAAACCAGATTTTTATCAGGAGTCAGAATTTAATTCTGTTATTTCATTAAAAGCAGAAACTCATAATTTCCCAACAACAGTAGAACCTTTTAATGGTGCTGCAACCGGTTCTGGAGGAGAAATTAGAGACAGATTAGCAGGTGGTAAAGGTTCTTTACCTTTGGCTGGCACTGCGGTATATATGACATCTTACTCTAGGTTAGAAGAAAATAGACCATGGGAAAATGCAATGCAAGAACGCCCTTGGCTGTACCAAACACCAATGGATATTTTAATAAAAGCATCTAACGGAGCTTCAGATTTTGGAAACAAATTTGGACAACCTTTAATTACGGGTTCTGTTTTAACTTTTGAGCATCAAGAAGATGCTCGTAAACTTGGGTTTGATAAAGTTATTATGCAAGCTGGTGGCATTGGATACGCTAAAGAAAATCAAGCTTTAAAAGACAAACCTAAAGAGGGCAACAAAATTGTTATTCTTGGTGGCGACAATTACCGTATTGGTATGGGTGGCGCTGCTGTTTCTAGTGCAGACACAGGCGAATTTGCTTCTGGCATTGAACTAAATGCAGTGCAACGTTCTAATCCAGAAATGCAAAAAAGAGCAGCAAATGCTATTCGTGGTTTAGTAGAAAGCGATGAAAACCCTATTGTTTCTATACACGATCATGGTGCAGGCGGACACTTAAACTGTTTGTCTGAACTTGTTGAAGATACAGGCGGACATATAGATTTAGACAAATTACCTGTTGGTGACCCTACACTATCTGCTAAAGAAATTATAGGTAACGAATCTCAAGAACGTATGGGTCTTGTTATTGGCAAAGATGATATGGGCTTACTAGAGCGCATTGCAGAACGTGAGCGTTCTCCAATGTACGAGGTTGGTGAAGTTACAAACAACCATAGATTTACATTTGAGTCTAAAACTACAGGAGAAAAACCTATGGATTTTGCTCTAGAAGATATGTTTGGGAGTTCTCCTAAAACAATACTAACAGATAAAACTGTTACGCGTAATTATGAAAACCCTAATTATTCTTTAGAATTTTTTCACGACTATTTAGAGCAAGTTTTACAATTAGAAGCTGTAGGTTCTAAAGACTGGTTAACAAATAAAGTAGACCGTTGTGTTGGTGGCCGTGTTGCCAAACAACAATGTGCCGGTCCATTACAATTACCATTAAACAATTGTGGTGTAATGGCATTAGATTTTAAAGGTAAAGAAGGTATTGCTACTTCTATTGGACACTCTCCTATTTCAGGATTAATAGACCCAGCTGCAGGTAGTAAAAATAGTATTACAGAGGCCTTAACCAATATTGTTTGGGCTCCTTTAAAAGATGGTTTACAATCTGTTTCTTTATCTGCGAACTGGATGTGGCCTTGTAAAAACGAAGGTGAAGATGCACGTTTGTATGAAGCTGTACAAGCCGTATCTGACTTTAGTATTGCTTTAGGCATTAACGTACCAACTGGTAAGGATTCGCTTTCTATGAAGCAAAAATATAAGGATGAAGAGGTTATAGCTCCAGGTACAGTAATTATTTCTGCTGCTGCAAACTGTAACAATATTAACCAAGTAGTAGAGCCTGTTTTACAAAAAAACAACAATGCTATTTATTACATAAACCTATCTAAAGACAACTTTAAATTAGGTGGTTCTTCTTTTGCACAAACACAAAATAAAATAGGAAATAGTGCTCCAAATGTTACAGATGCTGCTTATGTAAAAACAGTATTTAATACATTACAAGATGCTATTAAAGCTGATAAAATTAATGCTGGACATGATGTTGCCTCGGGTGGTTTAATTACAACTTTATTAGAAATGTGTTTTGCTGATGTTAATTTGGGTGCCAACATAGACCTATCTGCTTTAGGCGAAGAAGACACTATAAAGTTATTATTTGCTGAAAATGCTGGTGTTGTTTTTCAAGCAGATGTAAGTGCAGAAGCTTTATTTGCTAACGCTGGTGTAACTGCTATTAAAATTGGTTCTGTGGTTGAAGAAGCTACGTTAACCATCAAAAACAATGGTATGGAAATGGGCTTAAACGTAACCTCTTTAAGAGATACGTGGAGCAAAACATCATACTTATTAGACAATAAACAAACAGCAAATAATTTAGCTAAAGACAGGTTTGATAATTATAAAAATCAGCCTTTACAATACACTTTCCCTGCTAACTTTACTGGTAAGTTGCCAATAGTAAACGGAGAAAGACCAAAGGCAGCTATTTTACGTGAAAAAGGAAGTAATTCTGAGCGTGAAATGGCAAATGCAATGTATTTAGCTGGTTTTGATGTGAAAGATGTGCATATGACCGATTTAATATCGGGACGAGAAAATCTAGAGAATATTCAGTTTTTAGGAGCCGTTGGTGGTTTCTCTAACTCAGATGTACTTGGTAGTGCAAAAGGTTGGGCAGGTGCCATTAAATACAATGAAAAAGCCAACAAAGTAATAAACAACTTCTTTAAAAGAGAAGATACCTTGTCTATTGGTATTTGTAACGGTTGTCAGTTATTTATGGAGTTAGACCTTATTAACCCAGAGCACGAGCAACACGGAAAAATGACGTATAACGACTCTCATAAACACGAGAGTAATTTTACATCTGTAAAAATTGAAGAAAACAATTCTGTAATGCTTTCTACTTTAGCTGGCACTACATTAGGCGTTTGGATTAGCCACGGTGAAGGTAAATTTAGCTTGCCACAAAACAAAGAAGACTACAATATTGTTTCTACGTATGGTTATGAGGGATATCCTGCAAATCCAAATGGCAGTGATTTTAATACTGCTATGTTATGTGATAAAACAGGAAGACACTTGGTGACAATGCCACATATAGAGCGTTCTACGTTCCAATGGAACTGGGCAAATTACCCAACAGACCGTAAGGATGAAGTTACGCCTTGGTTAGAAGCATTTACAAATGCTAGAGAGTGGATTTTAAAACAAAAAGGATAATATTCCTTTTTAAATTATAAAGTAAAATCCCGTTTCTAGTAAGAAACGGGATTTTTTTGTACTTGATAAAAACAACTTATCTTCACACTCCAAAACCCATCAACCTATATGAAAAACAGTATCAATTTTACTTCTACTACAGACTCAAAAGAATGGCAAACCATTACCGATGCGGTTATGGGCGGTGTATCTAAAAGTAATTTTGAGATTACAACTAATAATTTAGCTGTTTTTAGTGGTCACGTATCGTTAGACAATAATGGCGGCTTTGCAATGGTTAAACATAGTACAACTCTACACTGTAAAAATTATACTACTATTTGTATTACACTAAAAGGAGATGGTAAAACATATCAATTTAGAATAAAAGAAAATACAGATACTAAACATTGGTTTATTGCTCCTTTTACCACAAATGGAGAGTGGCAAACTATAGAAATTAAACTAAGTAGTATGTATGCAATGTTTAGAGGTAATAAAGTTAATGTACCAAATTTTAATGCAGATACTATTAATGAGATAGCCTTTTTAATTGGTAATAAAACAGCAGAAAATTTTAAATTAAAATTTAAAAGTATTGTTTTAGCCTAGTTCTTAATTTTGATGAAATTCTATCACTTCTATTAATTATTCAGTAGTAATAGCAAAGAAATAATTAGTATCTAAAAGCTTGGTTTAGCAATGTTCTCTATACACTATTTCATACTTCTACAGAAATCAAACTCAGGTTAATAAAGTAAATACAAGGAATACTAACTAACCATACAAAACAGGGTAAGCACTTTCCATTATCTACAATTTTTCATATCTTACTATCCCTAAAAGCTATCTAAAAATATGGAAACTAAAAATAGTAGCAGAAGATATTTTATTAAAAACGCGTCCTTACTAACAATGGGCACAAGTAGTTTACTTGCTTTTCCGTTAGGCAAACCAACAGAAGAATTACCAACTCAGGATGGTATTAACATTATTGGTCCTAAAGAAGGGTATAGCCCACAAATAGGAACCTTAGTATCTATGATGAATTGGATGCGTATGGTAATTTTGACACCTGTACGCAATATGAATATATCTGATTTAGACTACTTAGTAGATGAAAACGCAAACTCTATTGGAGCTATGTTAATGCATTTAGCTGCTACGGAACGCTTTTATCAAATACATACTTTTCAAGGTAAGAAATGGGGAGACTGGCCAAAAGAAGACAGCAAAAAATGGAATGTGGCTTCTGGTTTGGGTGATAAGGCAAGAAAACAAATAAAAGGGAATGATATAGATTATTATTTAGATAATTTAAAAGAAGTGAGAGAAAATACTCTAAAAGAATTTGCCAATAGAGATGACAAATGGTTATTAAAAGTAGACAATGCCTTTCCTTGGGGACCAACAAATAACTATTGTAAATGGTTTCACGTTTGTGAGCATGAGTCTAACCATAACGGGCAATTTAAATTTATAAAGAGTAGAATACCATCTTAATAAAAAAATCAGGATTTTATAAAATCCTGATTTTTTTATACTTAGTTACTTTTTTATCATTTTACCGCTCCACATAGCACTATTAGAACTAATTAGCTTGTAAAGGTATATTCCTGTTGCTAATTTTCCTGCATCTATATCTATGCTATTTTGCCCCTTTTTAGCTTTGCCAATAATGGTTTGTGCTGGTATTAATGTACCTGTAATAGTGTAAAACTCTAAAGTATATGTACTTGGCAATTCTTCGTAAAAATAAAGTGTTGTTTTTTCTTCTACTGGGTTTGGTAGTAATATAGACTTGGTCTTATTTTTAGATAAATAGTTATTTCTTTCTTCAGTATTATTAAAGTCAATATCTGATAGCTTTAATTCTTTTTCTTGTAAGCTACCGTCTGATGATTTTAAGTTAAATAACAATACTTTTAAAGATGCATAGTCAGTTGTACCACCATATTCGTTTTTAAACTCATTATCTTCTATAACAAAACGTTGCGCTTCTCTTGTTAATTCTACTGTAGCAATATATGGTTCTCCAGAAGCTTTTAATAGTTTAACTTCTAAAGTTCCTGTACCAGATGCAGTAAAAGACAACTTTTTATATTCAGATAAATCTACAGCTAAGAATCTTGGGTTAAAAGCTCTGTAAGCTCCTAAATATTCTTGTGTGGTTCCTTTTAAATGCACATTACGCTCTACTCTATATCCATCTCCAAAATATGGAGCTTTATTTTGTTCTATTTCATACTTATCAATCTCAGTAGATGCAGAAGAATTATCTAGCCCCCAAGGAGCATCAGCTACAAATAAATCATCTGGTGTATCTCCTTTTTCATTTTTAAGTCTAAACCCTAAATCGAACAAAGCCCCTGTTTCTAAAGTAATTACATCTATATACTTATCTAAAGAAGATTCTAAAGTTATTTTATCTGTTTCACTAGTTTCTGTACGTTTTAATCCGCCTTCTAAAGTTATTTTCTTAGATATATTTGTATTTACAACTTCCATTTCTACTGTGCCATTCACATACTTTGCAGATTTAACAAATACTGGTGGTGGTGCAGAACCTTTATATGCTGTTATTTTGCTGTTCGCTTCTACTAATGACAATATCTCTTCAGCAAGAACTACTAAATCATCAACAGAATTAGACCATATCTGAAAATTATAAAACATATTATCTTTAGCATACGCATCTATATTCCAATGAGATTCTATGGTAAAACTTTTATCAGCATTAAGTCTAGCAGAAAAAGACAAAGCAAATTCTTTACTACCATCTGCTTGTTTAATTATAGATTTTATAAAGTTATTATCTCTTACTTTTAAACTAGATACAGATAGTAATTCTGCTCCTAAAAAACGATCACAAATAAACTTACTATGCTCATATACCTTGTTTTCAGTTTTAATGACCATTAAAGCACCAATGGTTTCATTTCCTTTTAGATAATCTACAGAAAAAATATCACTCGCATTTGTAAGCGCTAATAAATCTGCTGGTGAAGATTCTATTGTACTTGTTTCACCAATAACATCAAGAGGAACAAGTGTATTTAATGGTATGTTAGCACTATCATATTTTCCACTTAATTTATATCCCTTGTTTTTTGTTACCTGAGCAGCAGTTAATTTATTAAAAACGTAATTATTTTTAGCTCTATTAAAGTTCCTGTTCGTAATTAAATTAGCTAGTCTATCGTTACTTTCTAAGCCACCATCATTGCCACCAGAAGTTGTTGTTATTACTGGGCAAGCACTAACACCTGAACAAGAAGGGTCATCGCAATCTACAAGCCCGTCTCCATCATCATCTACCCCATTAATACAATCTTCTTGCGGTACAGGAGCAGTTGGACAACGCGCACCATCATTAAGAGAACTTGATGGTCCAAAAGCAAATATATTAGATGTTATATTGTTTACTGTAATATTATGTACACTATTAATCTTATATACAGATCCTGTTTGGTTAGCAGAAACATACAGATTACCATCTACATCAAAATAAACAGCACCATATGTATAATTAAGTCCATTTAAAATTGGTACAATACCCAAATCTTCTGTCACTCCAGTTTCAACGGTAATCCTATACAAACGATTAGTATCTTTACTAACACTGTATAATTTACCATCTACAGCATTAAAAGCCCAATCATGTATACTAATATTTGTATCTAAAGTGTAAGATCCAATATAGCCCAAATAGTTATTAGATTCAGGATTTAAATCTATTGCATAATATGTTGTTCCACCAGCTCTTATATAATAAATACCATCTAAGTTTATATCTCCTACATATTTATTACCGTTATTAGGCAGTTCTGGAATAGTATGTATTGTTGCGTTAAAATCTTTTCCTATTTGTACAATGGAAATTTGTGGTGTAGACAAGTAACCCCATATATAACCATCTGTAGAGTTATATGCTGCAGCATTAATATTACCCGGCACAATGTCTTCTGCAACAAGATAAGAACTTCCAGAAGCTAAGTCTAGCGCATAAATATCGTTAGTCTGAAATAAATATGCATTAAAATCGCACTCAAAAGGATCAGATTGTGCCATAGTATTTATAGTTATAAATATGATTGTTAAAAATAAAAATAGTGTGCTATTTTTTTTTGTGTTATACCAATTGTGTAAATATTTATTCATAATTAATGATTTGGGCGTTAAATAATTACTGCAAATATGAAAAATGCAAAGAAATCTTCTTCTTACTTAGAATTAAAATGTAATTATTGTGCGATAAAAAGCGATTTACTGTAGATAAATGAAAAAAAATGATTAAATTGATTTCTAATTTTGATTAAAAATAGATTTTATTATACGCATTCCTTTTCTTATTTTGCGGTTACCTATTAGAAACTAACTATGCAAGAAGTTACAAGATTATTTGATTTTCCGTATTACCAATTAAAAAAACATAGCCTAAATAAGTCTTTGGTTACTAAATACAATGGAGAATGGATAGCTACATCTACCAAAGAATACATAGACAAATCTAATGCAGTTAGTAGAGCCCTATTACGTATTGGGATTAAAAAAAACGATAAAATTGCGGTAATTTCTTCCACAAACAGAACTGAATGGAATATAATGGATATTGGAATTTTACAAACTGGTGCTCAAAACATACCCATCTACCCTACCATATCAGCTGAAGATTATGAATATGTGCTAAACCATAGTGACTCTATTTATTGCTTTGTATCTGACAAGGAAGTATTAGATAAAGTAAACAAAGTAAAGGCTAAAACAAAATTAAAAGAAATCTATTCTTTTAATCATATAGAAGGATGCAAGCATTATTCTGAACTTTTAGAGTTAGGCAAAGATGAAGAAAATCAAAATGAAGTAGAAGATAGAAAAAATAATGTAAAACCAACTGATTTAGCAACAATCATTTATACATCTGGTACTACAGGAAAACCTAAAGGCGTTATGCTATCTCACAACAATATTGTTTCAAACGTACTTTCTGCAAAAAACAGATTAGCATTAGGGGAAGGAGGAATTGCTTTAAGCTTCCTTCCTATATGCCATATTTTTGAAAGAACCTTTTTGTATGCATATCAATACAGATCCATTGAAATTCATTTTGCTGAAGGAATTGATAAAATCAGTGATAATATAAAAGAAGTAAAACCTATGACAATGACGGTTGTCCCTAGATTGGTTGAAAAAGTTTATGATGCCATCGTAGCTAAAGGAACACAATTATCTGGTTTCAAGAAAATGTTATTCTTATGGGCAATTAAGATTGGATTAAAATTTGAACCATATGGAGCAAATGGATGGTGGTATGAGCAAAAACTTAAAATAGCACGTAAGCTCATTTTTAGTAAATGGCAAGAAGCACTTGGTGGAAATCTTAGATTTATGGCCTCAGGAAGTGCTGCTTTACAACCAAGGTTAGGAAGGGTATTTGCCGCAGCAAATATGCCTGTTATGGAGTGCTACGGATTAACAGAAACCTCGCCCGGAATCTCTGTTAGTGAGCAAGATAATTATGGCTGGAAAATTGGTAAAGTAGGCAGGGTTCTGGATAATATGGAAGTAAAAATTGCTGATGATGGTGAAATTTTATGTAAAGGCCCTAATGTTATGATGGGGTATTACAAAGATGAAGTAAAAACAGCAGAAGTAATTATAAATGGTTATTTTCATACAGGAGACATTGGTAATATTGATGAAGATGGTTTTTTACAAATTACTGATCGTAAAAAGGACATGTTTAAAACTTCAGGAGGAAAATACGTAGTGCCTTCTTTATTAGAAAATCAATTAAAGCAGTCGCGCTTTATTGAGCAAGTAATGGTCATTGGTGATGGTGAAAAAATGCCTGCAGCATTAATACAACCTAATTTTGAGTTTATTTTAGATTGGATAGAAAAGAAAAAAAAGGATATAAATAAAGATTACAATTCTATATGCTCCTCACAAATAATAATTGACAGAATTGAACAAGAAGTCAATGAAGCTAATCAACAATTTGGAAAATGGGAACAAATTAAACGATTTGAACTTACACCTGAAGTTTGGTCTATAGAAGATGGACACCTTACTCCTACTATGAAGATGAAACGAAAAGCTATTAAAGAAAAATATAATGATTTATACAATAAAATCTACAGATCATAGAAACTTATAGTACATTATAACATTCTAATTCTATCTAACTAATACTATTTTAATTTAATAAATAATTTTACTAAAATTTGTTATGCATGCATAACAAATTTTAGTATATTTGGTGTACCATTAAATAACCAATGAAGGAGATTACCATAGATTATGCTTTAAGGGAGACTTGGCTAACTGTTGCAAAAATGTATAATGAAGAAGCTAAAAATCATAACAATACAATGGCAATGGGTTTTACCCTACTCAGTATTGACCCTAAAACAGGAACGGCTTCTACAGCCTTAGGACCTAAAATGGGTATGGAGGCTACAAGTCTCTCCAGAATTTTAAAAAGTTTGGAAGAAAAAGGATTTATAGCTAGAAAGCCCAACCCTAATGATGGTAGAGGTGTAATAATTCACCTGACAGAATTAGGTTTAGAGAAAAGAACACTCTCTAAAAATGCTGTTCTACATTTTAATAATATAATAAAAGAAAACGTAGCTAAAGAAAAACTAAAACATTTTTTTGAAGTTACTGAAACAATAAATACGCTAATTGGTAAAAAAAATATTTTTTAGTATAACACAACATATTAATACAGGTCTAAAAAGAGATGAACAAACACATTAAGAAAATAGCAATAGTTGGCTCTGGTATCATGGGTAGTGGTATTGCTTGTCACTTTGCTAATATTGGCGTAGAGGTACTATTACTTGATATTGTTCCTCGAGAATTAAATGAAAAAGAAAAAGCCAAAGGCTTAACTCTAAAAGATAAAGTTGTAAGAAATCGTTTAGTAAATGATGCATTAACTGCGTCTTTAAAATCCAAACCATCTCCAATTTATCATCAATCCTTTGCAAACAGGATTATAACTGGCAACTTAGAAGATGACATTGCAAAGGTTGCAGATGTAGATTGGATTATGGAAGTTGTAGTTGAAAGGCTAGATATTAAACAACAAGTTTTTGAAAAGCTTGAAAAATATCGTACACCTGGAACCTTAATTACATCCAATACATCTGGCATTCCTATTAAGTTTATGAGTGAAGGTCGTTCTGAAGATTTTCAGAAACATTTCTGTGGAACGCACTTTTTTAATCCAGCACGTTATTTAAAATTATTTGAAATTATTCCAGGACCAAAAACGGATGCATCAGTAGTAGACTTTTTAAATGGTTACGGAGAACAATTTTTAGGTAAAACATCTGTAGTTGCAAAAGACACTCCAGCCTTTATTGGTAACCGTATTGGTATCTTTAGTATTCAGAGTTTATTTCATACAGTAAAAGATTTAGACCTTACTATAGAAGAAGTAGATAAATTATCTGGTCCAGTAATTGGTCGGCCAAAATCTGCAACCTTCCGTACAGTAGATGTTGTTGGTTTAGATACTTTGGTACACGTTGCCAATGGAATCAGGGAAAACTGCCCGAAAGATGAACGTTTAGAACTTTTTAAATTACCAGATTTCATCAACACAATGATGGAAAATAAGTGGTTAGGCAGTAAAACAGGCCAAGGTTTTTATAAAAAAACTGTTTCTCCTGACGGTGAAAAGGAAATTTTATCATTAGACTTAAATACATTAGAATACCGTTCTGCAAAAAGAGCAAAATTTGCAACTTTAGAATTGACAAAGACAGTTGATAAAGTTGTAGACAGATTTAAAATAGTAGTAAAAGGAAAAGATAAAGCAGGTGAATTTTATAGAAAAAGTTTCACTGCGCTATTTGCATACGTTTCTAATCGTATTCCAGAAATTACAGATGACTTATACAAGATTGATGATGCAATGAAAGCTGGTTTTGGTTGGGAACACGGACCATTCCAAATCTGGGATGCCATTGGTGTAGAAGAAGGAATTGAATTAATGAAAGCAGAAGGCTTAAAGCCTGCCACTTGGGTTAATGATATGATTATTTCTGGCAGTAAATCTTTCTATAGTATTAAGGATGGGGCATCTTACTTCTATGACATTCCTAGTAAAAAACAAACTAAGATTCCAGGGCAAGATGCATTTATTATCCTAGACAATATTAGAAAAACTAATGAAGTATTCAAAAATTCTGGTGTTGTAATAGAAGATCTTGGAGACGGAATTTTAAACTGTGAATTCCAGTCAAAAATGAACACCATTGGTGGTGATGTTCTAGCCGGATTAAATAAAGCTATTGATGTAGCCGAAAAAGATTTTGCAGGCTTAGTTATAGGCAACCAAGCTTCAAACTTCTCTGTTGGCGCCAATATTGGAATGATTTTTATGATGGCAGCAGAGCAAGAGTATGATGAACTTAATATGGCCATTAAATACTTCCAAGATACTATGATGCGTATGCGTTACTCAGCTATCCCTACTATTTCTGCTCCTCATGGAATGACTCTAGGTGGTGGTTGTGAGCTATCATTACATGCAGATAAAGTAGTTGCCGCAGCAGAAACGTATATGGGACTTGTAGAATTTGGTGTTGGTGTTATTCCTGGCGGTGGTGGTTCTAAAGAAATGGCTTTAAGAGCATCGGATACCTTTAAAAAAGGAGACGTGCAATTAAATACACTACAAGAATATTTCTTAACTATAGGTATGGCAAAAGTATCAACTTCTGCTTATGAGGCATATGATATGGGCGTTATACAACACGGTAAAGATATTGTTGTTGTAAATAAAGATCGTCAAATAGCAGTTGCAAAACAGCACGCTAAATTAATGGCAGATATGGGCTATACACAGCCTGTACGCAGAACAGATGTAAAAGTACTTGGCAAACAAGCATTAGGTATGTTTTTAGTAGGTACAGATTCTATGGAAGATAGTAACTATATAAGTGAACACGATAAGAAAATTGCTAATAAATTAGCTTATGTAATGGCTGGCGGAGATTTATCTGAACCAACACTTGTAAGCGAACAATATTTATTGGATTTAGAGCGTGAAGCATTCTTAAGTTTATGTACAGAACGTAGAACCTTAGAAAGAATTCAGCATATGTTAACCAAAGGAAAACCATTACGTAATTAGAATCCCCTCTGCCTAACGGCATCTCCCCTATAGGAAGAAATTAAAGAGGTAATTCACAAAATAAAGTATAACATAAAACCCGCAAGAGTTCCCTTTCCTTTGGAAAGGGTCAGGGATAGGATAAAGATGAAAACAGCATATATAGTAAAAGCATATAGAACTGCAGTTGGCAAAGCACCAAAAGGAGTATTCCGTTTTAAAAGAACAGATGAATTAGCTGCAGAAACCATCAAACATATGATGAAGGAACTACCAGACCTTGATCCAAAACGTATTGATGATGTTATTGTTGGTAATGCAATGCCAGAAGGTTCTCAGGGATTAAATATGGCACGTTTAATATCTTTAATGGGATTAGACATTGTAGACGTTCCTGGTGTAACCGTAAATCGTTTTTGTTCTTCTGGGGTAGAAACCATAGGTATAGCTACAGCAAAAATTCAGGCTGGTATGGCAGATTGTATTATAGCTGGTGGTGCAGAAAGTATGAGTTCTGTTCCTATGACTGGCTTTAAACCAGAATTAAACTATGATATTGTAAAATCAGGTCACGAAGATTATTATTGGGGAATGGGTAATACTGCTGAAGCAGTAGCAAAACAATTTAATGTTTCTCGTGAAGATCAAGATGAATTTGCATACAATTCTCATATGAAAGCATTAAGGGCTCAAGCTGAAGATCGTTTTCAAGATCAGATAGTACCTATAGAAGTAGAGCAAACCTATGTTGATGCTAACGGAAAAAAAGCCACAAAATCTTACACAGTAACAAAAGATGAAGGGCCACGTAAAGGAACCAGTAAAGAGGCTTTGGCAAAATTAAGAGCTGTTTTCGCTCAAGGCGGAAGTGTTACAGCAGGAAACTCATCTCAAATGAGTGATGGCGCTGCTTTTGTTATGGTAATGAGTGAAGAAATGGTAAAAGAATTAAACCTAGAGCCTATAGCAAGAATGGTTAACTATGCAGCAGCAGGTGTAGAACCTCGTATAATGGGTATTGGTCCAGTAAAAGCCATTCCTAAAGCATTAGAGCAAGCTGGTTTACAACAATCAAATTTAGAGTTAATAGAATTAAACGAAGCTTTTGCTTCTCAATCCTTAGCTGTAATTAGAGAATTAGGTCTTAATCCTGATATTATTAACGTAAACGGTGGTGCAATTGCACTTGGCCATCCTTTAGGTTGTACAGGAGCTAAACTTTCAGTACAGTTATTTGATGAAATGCGTAAACGAAATATGAAAGGAAAATACGGAGCTGTTACAATGTGTGTTGGCACAGGACAAGGAGCTTGTGGGATATTTGAATTCCTTAATTAGATAGATAGAAGAGTCAAGATTAAAGAAACAAGACTTAAAAATAAAAACTATGCATAATTTCAAGAAATTAAAAATTTGGAATGAAAGTATGGATTTAGTTTCTAAATCATATAAAATTACTCGAAGTTTTCCAAAGTTTGAAACTTATGGATTAATGAGTCAAATGAATAGATCTGCTATATCAATTCCTTCAAATATTTCAGAAGGAACAAGTAAAAGTTCAGACAAACATTTTTCTATTTATTTAGAGCATAGTTTAGGCTCTTCTTTTGAATGGGAAACACAACTAAACATAGCTTTTAATGAAAATTATATTTCAGAAGAAAAATTTAAAGAATTAGAAGACAAAATAAAACAAATACAAAAAATGATTTCAAGTTTCAAATCTGGACTTAAGCTGTCTTGATTCTTGGTTCTAAAAATCTAAAATCTAATAAAAAACAAATGGCAAATACAGAAAAAGACATCTTACGTGGAGGTCAGTTTTTAGTAAAAGAAACTAAATGTGAAGACGTTTTTACTCCTGAAGACTTTTCAGAAGAGCAAATAATGATGAAGGAAGCAGTAGCGGAGTTTAACGACCGTGAAATTATTCCTTACAAAGCAAGGTTTGAAGCAAAAGATTATGCTCTAACAGAAGAAACTATGCAAAAAGCTGGTGAACTAGGATTTTTAGGTGTTGCCGTTCCAGAAGCTTATGGAGGTCTAGATATGGGGTTTGTTTCCACATTACTTGTTTGTGACTATATTAGTAGTGGTACAGGCTCTTTTAGTACAGCTTTTGGTGCTCATACAGGTATTGGGACTATGCCAATTACATTATATGGAACAGAAGAACAAAAACAAAAATATGTACCTAAATTAGCATCAGGCGAATGGTTTGGAGCATACTGTTTAACAGAACCTGGAGCTGGTAGTGATGCAAATTCAGGAAAAACGGCCGCTACTTTATCTGAAGATGGAAAAACATATAAAATTAATGGCCAGAAAATGTGGATTTCCAATGCTGGTTTTTGTCGGTTAATGATTGTTTTTGCTCGTATTGAAGATGATAAAAATATTACAGGATTTATTGTTGAATATGACAAAGAAAACCCCAACGGAATTACACTAGGTGAAGAAGAACACAAGTTAGGCATCCGCGCTTCATCAACACGCCAAGTATTCTTTAATGATACTGTTGTTCCCGCTGATAATATGTTAGCTGGTCGTGGTGAAGGGTTTAAAATTGCTATGAATGCCCTAAATATTGGGCGTATTAAATTAGCTGGTGCTTGCTTAGATTCTCAACGTAGAATTTTAACCACTGCAGTTCAGTATGCCAATGAACGTAAGCAATTTAAAACTCCTATTTCAGATTTTGGAGCAATTAAAGTAAAATTAGCTGAAATGGCTACCAGTGCGTATGCAGGAGAGTCTGCTACATATAGAGCCGCAAAAAATATTGAAGATAGAATTGCGTTACGCCAAGCTGCAGGAAATACACATCAAGAAGCAGAACTTAAAGGTGTTGAAGAATATGCAATTGAATGTTCTATTCTAAAAGTTGCTGTATCAGAAGATGTGCAAAATTCTGCTGATGAAGGTATTCAAATTTTTGGAGGTATGGGATTCTCTGAGGAAACTCCTATGGAAGCAGCGTGGAGAGATGCTCGTATTGCTAGAATTTATGAAGGAACAAATGAAATAAACCGTATGCTCTGTGTTGGTATGCTGGTTAAAAAAGCAATGAAAGGTCATGTAGATTTATTAGGACCTGCAAGCGCTGTACAACAAGAATTAATGGCCATTCCTTCTTTTGAAACACCAGATTATTCTGTGTTATTTTCAGAAGAAAAAGAAATGATTAAGAAACTTAAAAAGACATTTCTAATGGTTGCTGGTGGCGCTGTTCAAAAATATGGCCCTCAATTAGAGGATCACCAACAATTACTAATTGCAGCAGCAGATATTTTAATTGAAATATATATGGCTGAATCTGCAATTTTAAGAACAGAAAAAAATGCAAAGCGTTATGGTGAAGAAGCACAAACCGTACAAATAGCAATGTCAAAATTATATTTATATCATGCCGTGGATATTATTGAAGAAAAAGGAAAAGAAAGTATTATTTCCTTTGTTGAAGGTGATGAACAACGTATGATGCTTATGGGACTTAAACGTTTTACCAAATATGCAAATTACCCAGATATTGTAGATTTACGTAATGAAATTGCAGAAAAAGTAAAAGCTGAAAACAAATATTGTTTTTAATGAAGATTGGTTAATTCAAATTATAGCTAAATTTAACAGAATTTGATAAGACCATCAGCCCCTGCTGATGGTCTTTTTTTATTTAGATTAACTACATTTATATTATCATAAAAAACGAATAAAATTGAAAAAACTAATTGAAGCATACAATTCTGAAAATTTCAGAAAAAAAGGACATAAACTTATAGATGAAATAGCAAATCATTTTGAAAACACAATTCAAGAAAAAAATAGTAAAGTCATACATTGGAGTCAGCCTAACGATGAACATATTTTCTGGAAAGACTATTTAGAAAATGGTAATCAAGAAAACTTGTTCAGTACTCTAATAAGTCATTCTATACATGTTCACAATCCTAACTACATTGGACATCAAGTTGCTCCAATTGCGCCAATAACAGCTCTTAGTGCACTTCTAAATGCTACTCTAAATAATGGAATGGCTGTATATGAAATGGGAATGGCATCTTCTACAATTGAACGTGTTATTACAGATTTCCTTTGTAAAAAAGTAGGGCATGATTTAGATTCAAATGGTATTTTAACATCTGGTGGAACCTTAGCCAATTTAACCGCATTATTGTCAGCAAGAAAAGCAATTACAACTACAGATGTATGGAAAGATGGCAATAAAAATAAACTAGGCATAATGGTAAGTGAAGATGCACATTATTGCATAGATAGAGCTGCCAGGATTATGGGCTTAGGAGAAGATGGCATTATAAAAATTCCTGCTACTATTGATTTTAAAATGGACACAAGCCTTTTAGAAGAGTACTACCAAGAATCATTAAAAAAAGGAATTGAAATTTTTGCCATTGTTGGTAGTGCCCCATCTACCTCAACAGGAATCTATGATGATTTAATTGCAATATCTAAATTCAGTAAAGAAAAAAATATTTGGTTTCATATTGATGGCGCCCATGGAGGTGCAGCTATTTTTTCTTCAAAATACAAGCACACAGTTAAAGGGTTAGAAAATGCAGATTCTGTGGTAATAGACGGACATAAAATGATGATGATGCCTGCCTTAACCACTGCCCTTTTATTTAAAAACGGACATAATTCTCACGCAACTTTTAGTCAAAAAGCAGATTACTTACTTGAAGATTCTAAAGAAGAGGATTGGTATAATTTAGCAAAACGTACGTTTGAATGTACAAAAACAATGATGAGTATTCACTGGTTTACACTTTTGAAAACCTATGGTGAGGAAATTTTTGATGAGTATATAACCACACTTTATGATTTAGGTTATGAATTTGCACAAATCATTGCATCTAAACCTAATTTTGAGTTAGCTGTAAAACCCGTATCAAACATCATCTGTTTTAGATATATCAATGAAAATAATTCTAATGACGAATTAAATGAAATAAATGAAAAAGTACGTCAAAAAGTACTAGAGAAAGGAGAGTTTTATATAGTACAAACCAAGCTAAGAGGTATACATTATTTACGTTTAACAATTATGAATCCTTTTACAACTGCTTTACACTTAAATAAGTTATTAGGTTATATTTTAAATGAATTAGAGTAACTTATTTTTAGATTTTCATAGCCTATAAATTTATAATTAGGCTTCAGTTACTTTTTGTAAGATAGAATTTAGAAATTTAATCAAACTCTTCATATTTTCCATTAATTAATTTTACTAGTTCTCATATTTTTTTAGCCTTCTTTTTGAATTATTTATTCACTGTAAACAGGGATTAAACCAATATTAAGAATGCCTTATCTTTAGTTCATAAATCATTGAAGTAATGCAAAAAGAACCCAACAAAAAGAATCGCCTATATATTACAATCTTTTCAATACTTTTTTTTGGTAGTTTATTATTCGCAATTTACAAAGCATATGGTCCTTTTCAATTAACGGCAGAAGTTTCTGAACCTCAAAAAGAGATTCCTGAGTATTTTGATTATGGAACAGTTGTAGATAGTATATATTGTAATGATTTTTTTAGGTTTCAAATGCCTACTTTTAAAGGCTATACAACAAATTATAAAAAGTATGATTATATAGAGAAGAATTTTTATGAAAGAGATTCAATTTTAGCTAAACCAAGGCTAACCTCTGATATATATGACCTTGACTTACTTGTAATAGAACCTGAATTGATTAAAATTGATTTTGTTAATATATTACAGAAACATAAAAAAGATTTTGTTAAGATTTTGAAAGCTTATTCTACTGAAAAATACAAAAGAGAATCATTTGGTTCTGATTATCAATTGGTCATAAGAGCACATAAACTTTCAGAAGAGTATTTAGGTTCTTATATAAGTTTATTTGAAAACTTGCATAACCCCAATTATGGAAATTCTAAGACCAAGATGATTTCTAACATTTCGTTTCGGGAGTATCATGGAATGGAGTCGCAAGGTAGTTCTGTTCAAGAAACTATGTTTGGTCTTATGGGTGGTAAAAACAGGAACATAATTTCCTATTTTACCCAAATTCATAATTTTGCACTTAGCATAGATTTATTTTACAAAACCGAGGAACAAAAATGTATCCTTTTAGAAATGGTAGATACAATTGAGTTCAATTAAAGTTAGAAGAATACATTTTTATATCTTTTTATAGAATCATATTCTGTTGTAAATCTAATTTATACTTAATACAGTATACCCTGAAATAAATTCAGGAATGTATTGATTACGTAGTAAAAACAGAAATATAAATAGTAATTTTACTTTTCTCTAATTATAACATCTCCATTATAGTTTTTAAATAAAATTTTTGCTCCTCCGCCATTTATAGAACCTATAACCCATTGTTTTTTAAATTCTACATTGTATGTATTCTTATTCTGCCCATTTCTCATCTTAACCTTTGACTGTTCTTCTTTTGACTGCTTTTCTTTTAAATTAAAATCTGTATAAATTTCACCTCTATCAGATTTTATTTTTATATCTGCCTTAATTGCTTTTGGAAATGTAACATCTATATCTCCGTTTAAACTACTAAACGCCATTGCTACATTTGGTGTTACTTTAATAAAATTAATAGTAATATCTTTATTTAATGCATCTGCACTAACAGAACCACTAATGTCTTTTAATCTAATTTCCCCGTTTGTATTGCTAATATCCATTGTTCCATTTACGTTTTCTACATAAATTTCTCCTTTATTTATAGTGGAAATTTTTAAAGAAAAATTTTCAGGAACTAGTATTTCAAAATCTATAATTACAGATGATGAACTTTGCACTTTAACTACATTATCAAATTCTTTTACGCTAAATTCTAAAGAATTATTTAAAACTTTCTTTAATCCTTTTCTATTTTTATTTATATTCCCGTTTTGTGTATCATCTTTTCTCCTAGTACGTTTTATAATTACATCTTTCTCTTTAGTTCCTTTTACTATAATTGAACCGCTAATAATCTCTATCTGTAATATTCCAGATTTTGTTGGATTGCTTAGAGGAACTGTTACTGTTTCTTGTGCAGCTATATTTGCCGCAAACAAAAACAAAATTGCTAACATTGCTATTCTTATATTCTTAGTGGTCATTTTTTATTTTTTTATGTTTCCATTTCCGTTTAATTGATCAAAATGTAATGCTATTTTTCCTTTTCCTATTATAAATTGTGATTTTACATTTATTTTATATTTGGTGTTTTTTATTTGCCCTTCTTCTGTTTTTATAATTTTTGGTTTTGTTTTTTCAATATCAAAATTGGTATTTAACTGTCCATTTATAGTCTTGTAACTAATAATTGCATCCAAATCATTCTTAAATTTTATATTAATATCTCCATTTAAAGAGCGATACCAACTCTCTTCTATAGGATTTTCTGCGTATGTAATATTAATATCTTTATTTAATGCATTTACATCTGTCTTTCCAGATACATTATTCATATCAATAGCTCCATTTATATTATGAACAGTTAATAATTTGCTATGTATATTTTCTACAATAACATTCCCATTATTTGCTGCTTTTACATTTATACTAGTGTTTTTTGGTACTTTAATTTTAAAATTTAAAGAATAATTATATGCTCGTTTACTTCCATTTTTGTAATTTTTCCTATAATTATTATCAAATTCCCTATATTCAAAATTACCAGTTTCTATATCGAAATGAGAATATGGCGAGTCTAAATACACATAAATTGCATCTCCTTTTTGAGCAGATTTTATTCCAATCTCATTTTTACCTTTTTTCAAATCTTCTTTTCTATCTGCATAAATAGTTTTAGTTACTTCTACCAATATCTTTGTACCGTTGTATCCCTTTACATCTATAGACCCATAAACATTGTCTACTACTAACATATGGTCTAATGACTTTGTTTTAAATTCTAATTCCGTAGTAATTGTTTCACTTTCTTTTAATTTTTTATCCTTATTATATTGTTGTGCAGATAAACTTGTTACACAGCAGATAATAATAAACGTAATTGGTTTTAAAAATTTCATAATTGTTGTTTTTGATGAATGACTATTATTTATTTCTGCAAAAAAGCGGCCTAGGATTTGCCATTTTACATCAAAAATTATTCTTGGAATTAAATAATACGCTGAATACTTTCTTCCATTTTTTGCTTGGCGCTTACATTTACGTCTTCTTCTTTTATTAATTTTTTAAATGATTCTACTGCCTTTTTTTCTTGTAATTTTACCATTAAATCTGCTAATGCAATCTGTACCATTGGTGATTTTTGATGAATAATAGATGCTACTAACCCCTCTCTTACTAGAGGAATATATGTATAGTTAGATAGTGCTTCAATTGCAGATAAACGAACATTAACATTAGCGTCATTGTTTAATGTTGAAAACAAAGCTTTTACAATAGTTTCTGTTACTGAATTTAATTTATTCACCTCACTTACTGCTTGCAATCTCTTATTTGCAGAGGGTTGTTCTAATAATGTTAATACTAATTGACCACGTACCTCTTCTGTTTCTTTCTGTGCAATTTGCAATGTTTCTTCTGATAAATCTGTTTCTATATTCAAATTGTTTCCTATAAAAAACCCAATTGCTAAAATTGCTAGCGTATAGACTATTTTTTTTGAAAAAATTTTTGCTAAAAAATTTTCACTCGCTGGTATTAATGTAACTCTTTCTTTGCTCTTTTTTTGTGCATTTAACATTGTATAAAACTTTATATCCATTGCTGTAGTTGGCTCTACATTTTCTTCTAAACCACTCCAAAGCAGATTTATTTCTTCTATCTCTTTCTGGCTATCAGGATTATCCTTTAAAAACTGCTTAAATTCTTGCTGCTTTTTAGTAGATAAATTTTCTGAAATATAATCTACTATTGTTTCTTTAAATTCTTTATGATTCATCTTCTATCTTTTTTCTAATACTAAAAAAAAATCTTTTAATTCATTTAATGCTCGGTGAACTTTTGTTCTAGCTGCACCTTCATTGCAACCAATTACCTCTCCTATTTCTTTATATTTTAACTCTTTATATTTACTTAATAAAAGTATTTCTCTTTTCTCATAAGATAATTTTTGTAGTGCAATTTTCAATATAGATACGTTTTCTTTATATATCATTTTTTCTTCAATACTATCAGGTGAACTTATTCTATTCTCTACATTTACTATATCTTTTTGGTGCCTATACTCCTTATTTTTTTTAAAATCATCATAACTTACATTCCTTGCTATTTTAAATAACCAAGTAATAAATTTGCTTTCTTCTGTATATGTATGCTTGTATTTTAATACTCGTATAAATACATTTTGAACTAAGTCCTCACTTAAATCAGCATCTTTATTCATCTGAAAAAAGAATCCAAAAAGTTTCTTTTTATATCGTTCATACAAAAGACCTAGCCTAAATGTTTCTCCAGATTTAACTTTTAGCATTAATGCTTCATCTGTTAATGTATTCAATCTTTAATATTTTATTGGTTGCTTTTCTATAATAGTATACTACTATTTTTTAAAAGTGTTACAAAAGAAGATCATTTTCATATTTCTTTTTTTGAATATCATAATTTTAATTCAAAACTAAGATCATTATTTGTACTAAATATGTCTTAAACAAAATGGATTAGTGCTCTTTACATCTAAAACCTACAATTATTCGTTAAATATTTATGATGAAAAAGAATCTTATACGGTAACTTTAAAAATTCTAGCTAAATGACATATAAGTGCTTAATTATTGATGATGAACTGGCTAGAGAGCTAATAGAAACCCATTTAAAACAATTAGATGATTTTGAATTAGAAGCCTCTTGTTCCAGTGCGATTGAGGTAAGCACCGTTTTACAGCAAAAGACAATAGATTTACTGTTCTTAGATATAGAAATGCCCGTTTTAAAAGGAACTGATTTTTTTAAAAACTTGCTTAACAAACCTAACGTTATTTTTACGAGGGCTTACAGAAATTATGCTTTGGATGGTTTTGAATTAAATACAGTGAATTATTTATTAAAGCCTATTACTGTTTGTTTTTTTAAGCCATAGAAAAATTTAAACAACAACAAAATAATTTTAATCAAGAGTCAAACACTATGTTAATTACAGAAAAGGATGATTCTATTTTTGTGATAAAAAACAGAAAAAAAATAAGAATAAATTTTAACGACATTCTGTATGTGGAAAGTTTGAATAATTATGTGAAAATTTATTTAGTAGATGAGTCACATACTATAAAAATTAGTGTTTCTGCTTTTGAAAAAGAGTTGGATTACCACTTTATACGCATTCATCGTTCGTATATTGTAAATCACAATAAAATTACTGCTTACACAAAAAATGATGTGGAGATGGGTAAAATAGAGATTCCTATTGGTGATAGTTACAAGACTATGGTTGAAGAAAGGTTTAAAAGTTAAAATAAATTTTCAGTATTAATTAAGTTTTTTTAAATGAGTTCAACATTAAATTACACATCTAACAACTGACATTCCAAATAATTTGATTTTAAAAAAATTAAAAGAGGAATGTACAAGGGTCATACTAATCTTTAGGGATATATAAGTTTAAATCTAAATCATGGAATTGATTTTTAGGATTTAGAACATAAATATTCGATTTTCTGCGATTTTCATATATCTTTTCAACGGAAATCTCAGGAACGATATGATCCGGATATTTTTTGTCCAACAATACATCTGATGAAGCATAATGTAAGGAGTAGAATACATTTTCAGGAGCAGGTTCGATTTTCCATTTCATTGTTGTCAAGTCCAATACGCCATATCCCGATTCTGTTACTAGAATAGCGTACCCAATGGTTTTAGGAAATATGGTCATACTATAAGGGGATGCAAATTTTTCAGGAGATTCTTTTTGATTAATAGACCTAAAAACATAACCCTCTCTATTTTTCTCTACTTTAATCAAAAACCACAAATCTTCCGGGGTAGCAAAGGTATATTTGTAGCGAGGACGGTCACGCATCTTTTCAAACCCCTCAACTACATTGCCATCTTGATCAATAACAGAATAGGTGGTAACAAAATTTTCATACTTATTCACTACCGCATAGTACTTTTCTTTGAATTGGATGGCATATCCATCAATTAGCGGTTCATTATTGTTAAAGTCATAGTACTTGTCATTATAAGAGGTAATGGCCCCTTCTTCGTCAACTTCAAAACCAGAAATGTCTTTATTGATCATTTCCCTGTCGTTTCTTGCCTCTTCAAAAGACTCATTGTACACTGTTTGACTTGAGTTATCATAATCCTCTTCTGAAACATAGCGCACATCATAGCTGTTTTTAGAACCTTTTAATACGATGGTACAACCATCTTCATTATTTTTAGTTTCAAAAGCATAGTCTGCAATGAGCCAAGGATTAAAAACAATGGGTTTCTTGAAAATAGGTTCTGTAATTTTTTTTTTAGATTCTTTATGTAAAAACCCCCATTTTTCATCTTTTTCTGAATAGTATGGTACAAGTTCTTCTGACTTATAGGGGCTTATCTTACTAATTAATTGTATTTCAAGCTTTTCTTCACAATCATATTTTTACGAGAATACGTTTAAAGGAATAACAATAATTAAGACTAATAGTATTTTGTTCATATAATTAATAGTTTAGTGTTTTAATCTACCACACTTCTTAGGTATTAAAATATATAATACCCAACAGATACCTGAAAATTAGAGTTTTTTATATCGACATTTTCAACAATGTCAGTAAAACCAATATTATAACGCAATTGACCAAAAAAAGAACCTAATTCTACTCCAACACCTACAGCTCCACTAAAATCAAAACCTTCTGGTTCAACTAATGTATATTCATCATTGATTATAAAACCAAATTGCGGACCAGCTTCTACACTAAAAAGTTCAGCAAACTTAAGTTTTAATAAAACAGGAATATTGATATAATCAATATCCAAATTTTTAATTCCTTGAGCAGAATAGATAAGTTCAGGTTGCAAAGCTAACATATCTGTTAACCCAACTTGTGCTACAGCTCCTATATGATACCCCGTTCTTCCATCTATATCACCTCTTATATCGTTTCCGTTTATAGTAGAGAAATTTACCCCTCCTTTAAAACCAAATTTGATGTCTTGTGCATTTGATGAAATTGAAAAACCTATTATTGTAATTATTAATAAAAAAAATTTCATAATTATAAATTTATAGTTTATTAAAATTTTATTTGTATTAGAATATATACTCAGATGTTCTTGTTTTCCTAACAAGTTTTTTTGACTTATAGGGTCTTATCTTACTAATTAATTGTGTTTCAAGTTTTCTTCACAATCAGACTTTTGCGAGAATACGTTTTAAGGAAAAACAATAATTAAGGCTAATAGTATTTTGTTCATATAATTAATAGTTCAGTGTTTTAATCTACCACACTTCTTAGGTATTAAAATATATAATACCCAACAGATACCTGAAAATTAGAGTTTTTCCAATCTGCATTTTCTATTACATCTGTAAAACCTATGCTATAGCGTAGCTGCCCGAAAAAAGAACCAAATTCTACTCCTGCACCTAACGCACCATTAAAATCGAAGCTTTGTGGTTTACCAGTTCTAAAACCATCATTAATAACGAAACCAAATTGAGGTCCGGCCTCCACGCTAAAAAGTTCAGCAAACTTAAGTTTTAATAAAACAGGAATATTGATATAATCGATATCCAAATTTTTAATTCCTTGGGCAGAATAGATAAGTTCTGGTTGCAAAGCAAACATATCTGTTAACCCCACTTGTGCAACGGCTCCTATATGATATCCTGTTCTTCCATCTATATCATCACTTATATCGTTTCCGTTTATAGAAGAGAAATTTACCCCTCCTTTAACACCAAATTTAATGTCTTGTGCATTTGACGAAATTGAAAAACCTATTATCGTAATCGCTAGTAAAAAACTTTTTTTCATAATTATAAATTTATAGTTTGTTAAAATTGTAAAATTTTATTTGTACGGAAATTTAGTATATAGACTCAGAGACTCTTGTTTCCCTAATAAAGTCTTTTGGCTTAAAAGTTGTTCTGATTCAATGATTACATCTTCTAAGTCAAAACCTTGCATAGTTCTACCCAATAGAAACGAAATAGTATAATTTTGCCAGTCAGTGCCTTTGTTTTGAGCCATATTAACGGCTTCATAAATATAATCCCAAGTTTCTTCTTCAGATAAGTAACTACACCAAAAACACCATTTTATTAAAGCAACGGCTCTACATATATCCCAAGCAAAAGTTGACTTTACTTGCTGAATAATTTCTAAATCAAGTTTTAGGCCTTTAGCAATTTTATTTTGGATTCGTATTAAATCGGGAGAAAGCTCAACTAAGTACTCATCAAATTGTTGACTTCTATCTAATGCGATTAAATTTTCTATAGTTTCGATAGTATCTTCTTTATTCGATATTCCCCAAGAATCTTTGAGTCCATGCAAATATAGGTCAATGGAACTTTTGGGTTGTAATTCAATAAACTCTTCGCCTCTATGATAGTCTAAAATGGCTCCGAACACTAAAGCGTGTTTCTGATTTCTGTTAAGAGGCTTTAGATTGTCAAATTTTTTAAGCTGTTTATTTTTTCTGTTTTTGGCATAAACAATTACAAATATTAGATAGATGGTAAAAACAATTGCAATGCCACCAATAATGTAGTATGTGTTTTGACTCATAATTTATAGCTTTCCTCTTAATTGCCTTATTCCAGATACTAGTGCAATAAGCCCTACTATTTCAAAGAGAGCCAATATTCCGTATTTGCCTAAGAGATTATAAATCCATTGAACTTTCCTGCTAAATCTTACTTCTTGTCCAACTTCTTCAAGTTCTTGTATATGAAAGAAGAAATAAAACCCCGCAATTATTAAAGCAATTCCAATTAAGAATACCCATATTTGATTTTGCTTTTCTAAAATATTTTTAAGATTACTCATAAATTTTGTTTTTAATGTTTGGTGTATTCAAGTCATAAACGCAAAATCATCGTTTTGACTTATGACTTAATCAAATTTTTGAATAGGATTTTAGAAGTTATATCTTTTTCTAGGTCTGTTATTTAATTTTAGAACAACCAGATTAATTTTATATTTTTTATCATTCTATATAATAGGTTAAATTTTAATTAACGAAATTATCTTTGAAAGATTGTGGAAAATATAAAAAAAAGACACTTTTATGGTTTTAAACTGCTTCAATTTGGAAAAGCTAAAAGTCAAATCGATAGTTCATTTTAAATGCAACGCCCCAATTTGTTCGTGTAATGGTTTTGTTAAAATTATCTGAAACAACTAGATAAATATATGACAAAGGTTTATATTCCCATTGCAATCTACTACTTACATTAAAGTTATCTCGTTGCGTATTGTATTGTACATAGGTAGTCCAATTTAAACGATTATTAAAAAATACTTCCCCGGTAAATCGTGCTAAATGAAATGTTTCTTTACCTAATGCATCTAAATCGATTTTATTTATGTCATAATTCAATTGAAGATTCGCAAAAGGCAATAATTGATAGTTTAAGTACGCTCCCGCCGCAATTCTACTTCCGCCATAATAGCTTCCTTTTTGTACATTTAATTGATATCTGATTTTTTGATTATTTGCTGAATTATACCCTACTTTAAAAATGCCAAAATTGTATGTATCCGGCACTAAGGCATTTCCATTTCCTAAAGGGGCAAAACCATATTTTAAGTTTACGTAATCTTGGGTGTACACATAATAGATAGATGACAAGTCTTTAAAAAATACTGCTCCATTAAAAAAGTGTGATAATTGATTTACTTCGCCGCTTTCATCAAAATAGGTGTTGTTACTATAATTCAGATATCTTACAGAATTTAATGTTTTCGATTTTTCATAAAATTTTTCATACTGAATTCCTCCTGTTGTTTGTGTATAACCTTCTCTAATTACTACATCGTTAATTGCATCATAATTATACAAACGTGGTGTAAAACCAACATCTGTAATATAATTTTTACCTACATTTTTTATAGCGGCATTCCAGTTAAAACCTCTTTTATTAAACCAGATTCCCGCATTGTAAAAACTATTATCTCCAGAAACTTCATCATTGAAACTTTTGCCCATATTGGCTAAACCAATCCACTTATTGTTATCTGATTTAAAATTTATATTGATTCCTGTTACTCTATTGTAGTCATCTTTAAATTCAAAGCCATCTGTTTCTTGCCTATTAATTAAATAACCAGTTGCTGTAAAATTTTTCGAGAGTTGTTGTTCTGCTACTAGGGTTCCATAATTTTGTGATGCAATACTCGCCTCTTCATCCGTTTGCACGTTTAAAACCCCAATTCTTGTTTTTGGCGATATATTTCCTGATAATTTTAATCCAAATTGAATATCACTATTTGCGCCTATTCGTCTTGAATAAAATGGATTAACACCATCTACACCTAAATTTGAAAATAAATCAGAATTCTCTAAAAAGAAATTCCTTTGCTCTGGAAAAAATATGGAGAATCGGGTAAGGTTCGTTACTTGTTGGTCAACATCTATCTGAGAAAAATCTGGGTTTATGGTTGCATCTAATTTTAATGATGATGTTACATTGTATTGTACGTCTAAACTTGGTTTAAATGTTGTTTCATCTGTATTGTTTACAACATCATTTTGATTATTTATAGTTACGGATGGAGTAAGTGCAAAACGTGAGGCCGATGTATTGGGCAAATCTTCAACCTTAAATTTTTCGGTAAAACGCAAGTCAAACAAACCATAGTTGCGTTTTACATTCTTTAAAATGGTCCACGAATTAATTTTAATATCCCTGACATAAAATTGAACTCCGAAGACTGTATTGTTTTTATTGAAGTTTAGCGATTTTAACGGAATAGCTATTTCATATTGCTTTTGCTTGCCATTTATAAAGGCTTTAGCTTTCCATACCGTACTCCAACTTGTGGTAAAATCATAACCTTCATTGGTACGCTCTACTATACCATCTATTTGGGTACTATAACTATTTACTGAAAAATAATAGGCGTTTTGTTCTTGGTTTTGGGTATCTAAAACCATTACAAATCCATCGCTTAACCCAATAGGAACATCTCGTTTTAAAGAATTTACCCGTGTTTCGCTTGTAGTGTCATTATAGACCAAACTAACATACAGATATTCTCCATTATGAAATAGTTTTACGGATGTTTGGTTTTCTGCCAACCCAATATCCGTTGGTGCATAGTTATAGAAACCAGTATGTGCATTTAAAGTATTCCAAACTTCTTCATTGAATTTACCGTCTATTTCAATTTTGGTGTCAACATATTTAATTGTTGGTTCCTGTGCGTTTGCAGCTAAAAAGAGGAATGAGATAATAAATGCTGTATAAAATTTCATCTTATTATTTTCTATTATCAATCTTATAAGGTGTTGGTTGTAGTTATTTGTCATTTTACTAGGTCGCTATTTATTACTATTTTTCGTATTTCTTTTTCAAAGTGGTAATTGATTGGAATATTACTATTGTATAAATTTTCTAAAACAATTACGTCCAAATCCTTTTCAGGAACATAAAATTTGATTGAGACAAATCCAAAACCTGTGCCACCGTGACCAATATATTTAATCGGTTTGTCGCAAATATCAACTCCATATCCGTAATAGATTTGTTTATCACTTAGAGCGGCAAACATATCTGGCACATCTGAAGTCGTCATATTTTTATAGGATTCAGATTTTAGTAGCTCTCCTTTATGCAATTTAGAGTCCCAAATATGCAAATCGGTAACGTTTGAAATAATTCCACCAGTTGGAATAAAATCATTCCAAGTATCATTCGTAAAACCAAGTGTATTAAAATTTACTTTCTCAAACTTATTTTCACTCCATTGATAGCCGTTAACTAACCCTTTGTTTTCATTGTTGAGCTGATAACAATAAGTGTTTTTCATTCCTATATCTTTAAAAAAGTCATTAGCAAGTTGGCTATACTCTTTTTTTGTTACTTTTTTCAGTATCCTTCCTAATAGACCATAAGCAGGGTTACTGTAATGAAAACTTGTGCCAGGCTCAAATAATAAGGGTTTGTCTAAGGTTTCAATTCCTGCCGACATATTGAGTAATTGATGAACGGTGACCGTATCTGTCCAAGATGCAGAAAGTTCGGGTAAATAGTTTTTGATAGGGATATGTAGGTTGATGTTTCCTTTTTCTACTTCTTTGGAAACTAAAACTCCAGTAATTTGTTTACTGTTAGATTGAATTCTAAAGTTATCTTGTAACGAAATGGGAGTTTTATTTTCTAAATCGGAATATCCATACGCTTTAGAATAAACAATTTTTCCGTTTTGAGTAATGGAAATTACACCATTAAACTTTCTAGGTTTTGTTGTTTGAATTAAGCTGTCAATTTTTGTAGAATAGTCATTTACTAATATCTTATTAGTTTTTAAAAGATTGGAATTGGTGTGATTATTTTTACAGCTCGCAATCAGCAAGATTATAGAAAAGATTAAAAATTTAAAGTTGTATTTCATTATATTTAACAATTTAGGATGTAGTTCGTGCTAATTACCGTCAACTCGTGTTGCTGTTTTACTAATTATTTTCCAATCACCCCCAAGTTTTTTTAATAGAAATAAATCAATATAAACCCACTTTCTTTCTGGAATGGAAATTTCCACTTTAGCAGTTGCAATATCTTTTACTACTTCTATTGACAGTACTTTTCCATAGCGACCATTAAACTTTCCTTTTTCAGAATTCTTAAAAAAAGCAACATATTCTTTTGGCGTGTATCTTTTAAAACCATCTTTTCCTGTTAAATACAAAGTGGCATTTTCTGTAAATGCACTTTCTAACTTTTCAAGATTATTATATGAACTGCCTTTAATATAATTTTTAAGTGTAACCTCAATTTTCTCTTTATCAGATAATGGTATGGGACTCTTTTTTTCTAAACTTTCATAAAAAAGTTTAGATTCACTTACAAAGCTTTTATCGTAATTAATAACCTTTTTAGAATTTTGATTTCCATAAATATCAATAAGCAATTGTTGTTCATCTAGTTTGTAATTACTTTTACTAACTTGTGAAAAGACTGAGAAAAATAACAAGAAAGACATTATATAATGTAAGTGTTTCATAATATATTATATTATTAATTTTTATTTACCTTACTGCTTAATTCCGTAACCCCAATTAATACTAGTGATTTTCCATTTACTATCAACCTTATGAAGTATGATTAATTTATACTCAGGAATTTCATAACCAAATTGATCTAGCCGAAGTCTGGCAAAGGCAATCTTATCATAAATTTCAATACTTAACAGCTCTTCTTTGTAATTTGGATCTGCATTATCTGAATCTAATCGAAATTTACTTTCTACATATTTTCCTTCTTTATTTACATACCTGTAAGCCCCTTTTTCATGCATAGAAAGTTTTTTATGTTTTATACTTCCTGTATGATCACCTATATAAAAATTTTTAATTGTCGTAATTATGGCATAACGATCTGAAAAATCTGTCTCAAGAATTTGTTTCTCAGAACTTATGTCTGTTTTCTGTGCAAAAGCAGCTATTGAAATAAGACTTAATAGTAAAGTAAAAGTTAATTTTTTCATATTTTAAGGGTATTTTAATTCAAAAGTATTAGTGATGTATACATTATTTTAGATAAATAGACCAGTAGTTGTTTTATGCCCACAGAAAGAATGCTTTAGGCAGATTACCCTCTAATCATTAAAGATGTTCTGTTTGACATCTTAGATAGCTGTTTTAGCAACTAATAAATAATAATAGCCAGTATAATTGTACTTTAGCTATTTCATATGACTCGTTTTAAAACAAAATATTACCCATATAAGTCTACATTATTTAAACATTTATTGTTTTGGCTGTGTGTGTTCTTATACTTTATGTTCTCTTCAAATGTTAGTAATTTTGAAGCAGGATATATACAGTTATTTCACTCTACCCGTAACATTATAATTCCTCAAATAATTACTGCTTATGTTTGTTTATTTGTGTTGGTTCCTAAATTTTTAAATACTAAGAAAATAGTATTATTTATATTTTATCTAGTTATTTTATTAATTGCAATGTTCGCTTTATATACGACTCTACATATGTATATTTATGAACCAAAGTATATTCAATTTTACAATGAAATTGCTATAAAATACACTAAAGCATCTTACTGGGAGCGACTTTCCAATCCTTCTGTTTTCTTAAGTAAAACTATTAAATTTTTAACTCCCACAGCTTTACTATTAATGACTCGCTTTTATAAAAATCAGCAAAAATATCTTCAGCTTAACGAACAGAAAAAAACAGCTGAATTAACTGCATTAAAACATCAATTAAATCCACATTTTTTATTTAATACCTTGAATAACTTATATGCGTTGGCTATTAAAAAATCTAATCAGACGCCAGAAGTAATTGAAAAACTATCTGATATTTTAGATTATATGTTATATAGATGTAATGACACTTTTGTTTCACTACAAAAAGAAATTGAACTTATTGAAAACTATCTTTCTTTAGAAAAGGTTAGGTACGGAAAACGTGTTCAGATTTCGTTTAAAAAGGATATTAATTACGATGTAAAAATAGCACCTTTGTTATTTTTAACCTTTATTGAAAATGCTTTTAAACACGGTGTGAGCGAGGAACTAAAAGAAGCTTTCATTACAATAAAAATTAACCTTGTTGAAAATCAGGTAGTATTTCATATAAAAAACTCTAAATCAAAAACTTTTTCAGAAAAAAACAAAGAACACTGTATTGGATTAAGCAATGTTAAAAAACAATTAAAACTATTGTATGCTGATAATTATTCATTGGATATTTATGATGAAAAAGAATCTTTTACTGTAACTCTAAAAATTCTAGCCAAATGACATATAAATGCTTAATTATTGATGACGAAGAACTGGCTAGAGAGCTAATAGAAACCCATTTAAAACAATTAGATGATTTTGAATTGGTAGCTTCTTGTGCTAGTGCTATTGAAGCAAGTACCATTTTACAACAGCAAGCCATAGATTTACTTTTTTTAGATATAGAAATGCCCGTTTTAAAAGGAACTGATTTTTTTAAAAATCTGATTCAAAAACCTAAAGTTATTTTTACTACTGCATATCGAGATTATGCCTTGGATGGTTTTGAATTAAATGCTGTTGATTATTTATTAAAACCTATTACTTTTTCTCGTTTTTTTAAAGCAATTGAAAAATTTAAAGGGCAACAAAATAATTTTAATCAAGAGTCAAACACTACGCTAATTACAGAAAAAGATGATTTTATTTTTGTGACAAAAAACAGAAAAAAAATAAGACTAGATTTTAATGAAATTCTGTATGTGGAAAGTTTAAAAGATTATGTGAAAATCTATTTAGCAGATGAGTCACATACCGTAAAATTTAGTATTTCTGCTTTTAAAAAAGAGTTAGATTCTCGTTTTATTCGTGTTCATCGTTCATATATTGTAAATAAAAATAAGATTACTGCTTACACAAAAAATGATATTGAAATTGACAAAGCAGAAATTCCTATTGGAGATAATTATAAAGAAAACATACTAGATTTCTTAAATTAAAAAGCACAAAAAACGTTTTATGTGCTTTTTAATTTGCATATCCGTTGAATGATGTAAGATTATGGAAAGTGTAATTCTGAACTTGTCTCAGGTTTTCATTCTACTATAAACCAACCTTCTACAATGTGATTCTGAAATAAATTCAGGGTAACGTAGTGATTATATGACTAAAAACGGACATACAATTTAACTTTTTATAAATAACTAATCCTAAAACACATATTAAAACAAGCCTTTTATTATTTTAGAGGAAAAATAAAACCATTCTTATGTACAAGCTATTTTCTTTCTTATCCTTTTTTATATTTTTAACTACTCACTCTCAATCAAATACAGATGTATTTTTGTTTGATTTAAAAATTTTAAATAATTCTATAGAGTTGCTAAATCATAGAAATATCTCATCTAATGAAGGCTACGATAGTCAACCCTCTTTTATAAACAACAATACCATTCTATACGCTGGAACAAGAAATGGACAAACAGATATTGTAAAATATGATATTAATTATGATTCAAAAATCTTCATAAATCATACAGAAGGTGGTGAATATTCGCCATTAAAAATACCGAATAAAGATGAAGTATCGGCAGTACGTCTAGATAAAGATGGAAAACAACGATTGTACGCTTATAGCTTGCAAAACGGAGAATCTACAGAATTAATTAAAGATTTAGTTGTTGCTTACTACACTTGGTTTGATAAAAACACAATTGTATGTGCTGTAATAGAAGAGGATGGCTTAAACCTATTTGTTGTTAACCTTAAAAATGGTACTAGCAAAAAAATTCAAAATAAAGTTGGTAGGTCATTTCATAAAATTCCAAATACCAATCTAATAAGTTATATATCTAAAACCAATGACATATGGCAAATAAAATCTTTAAATCCAAAAACAGGATCTACTAAAGTAATTGCTAATACCATAAAAAATGTAGAAGATATCTGCTGGTTAAATAATAAAACCATCCTTTCAGGAAAGGCTAACATATTATACAAATTGACAATAAAAAAAGACAATAATTGGAAGGAAGTTACCGATTTAAAATCAAAAGGAATTGCAAAAATTACTCGTTTAGCAACAAATATAGATTCTAATAAATTATTAATTGCTGCAGATATTAACGAAAATACAAGTGTAGAAACATCAGAAAAAAAGGAAGAAAAAAATACTGAACCAAAAACTAATACTAAAATATCTAAAGTAGAAAATATAGTGCAAGAACAACTAGAAGCCTATAACAAAAGAGATATAGATGCTTTTATGGCGACATATACTAAAGAGATAAGGCTATACAACTATCCAAACCAATTAATTTCTGAAGGGCAAGAACCAATGCGTAAAAGCTATGAGCAATGGTTTAATAAAACTCCTGACCTAAAAGCTTCTGTAAAGAAACGTATGGTTATTGGTAATAAAGTAATTGATGAAGAAGAAGTAACAGCCAATGGCCAAGTTTTTAATGCTGTTGCTATTTATGAAGTTGAAAACGGAAAAATATCTAAAGTAACATTCATTCAGTAACTTCAGAAAAACTATCTAATGAAATATTTAAGTTGAAAAATGTCCCCATTCGTAGTATAGAAACGTCTTAGTTTTATATAACTTTTAATTAAAAAACATACAATGAAACATTTATTTATCATCGCTTTTATATTTAGTTTATCTGCTCCTGCTCAAATAGAAGAAAAAACAATTACTAAAAATACTTTGGAACCTAAGCTTAAAAACATAACTTGGATATCTGGTACTTGGCGCGGAGAAGCATTTGGTGGAATAACAGAAGAGATTTGGAGTGAGCCCTTAGGAGGTTCTATGATGGCAACTTTTAAATTAATTAATGATGATAAAGTTACTTTCTATGAAATTGAAATTATTCGTGAAATTGAAAATTCACTTGTACTCCAATTAAAACATTTTAGTTCAGACTTAAAAGGCTGGGAAACTAAAGATGAAACAATTGACTTTCCTCTAAAAGAGATTACACCAAACAAAGTGGTGTTTGAGGGGATGAGCTTTGAAAAAGTAAGCAACAAAGAAATGAATGTTTACGTAGACATTGAAGAGAATGGAAAAGTAGAAACCGTAAAGTTTAATTATAAAAAAAATCACAACTATCCGAAAGTCGTATTAAAAAAGTAGCCTGAGAATCCCGTATTTTAGTTTTGCAAATAAAAAATACATTTTATGGGACTCTTCAGGCGGACTAAAAATAATGATAAGCCCTTAATTCGTCAAATTTTAGATTTAGTTCCTCCTTGGTTGCTTCATCGTTGTACCGCTCAATACAATAGTGACAAAGGTTGCAGTAAGTATAAGACTTATGATCAATTTGTAGCTATGAGTTTCGGACAGCTTAATAAATGCTATACATTAAGCGATATTTCTTCTGGGATTGGTGTTTCCCAGACCTTCATTAGTGATCTAGGCCTTTCCCAAAGTCCTGCCAAATCCACGATGAGTGATGGTAATAAGAAGCGCACCTATAAGGTGTTTGAAACACTCTATAACAGGCTTTTGACGCATTATAGATGTGTCTTATCTAAGCAACATAACTCACATATTATAAAGGAAATA
>CANLIE010000001.1 GCA_947491225.1 uncultured Cellulophaga sp. | reverse complement strand
AAAACATTTTCAAACTCTTTCATAAAATCGTCAAGATTACAAAAAATTTCGATTATCTTAGTGTCAGAAATCATAAGTAGAATATATTTAGTTTATTGAAAATCAGAACTTTAATTTACTAAATTTTCTGCTTTTTTCTATGAAAAATATTCACTTTTTACGTCGAACTCACGTTATTTAAGTTATACTCCTAAATAATAATAGAAGTCCTAGAAAGACTACTGACATAAAAGTGAAATTATTGAGATGTTTATCAGTAGAAAATATAATTAGCCTTTTTTACTAAGAATATGTCATTGTTATTTACCATAGCTTCGTATTGTGGTAATACTTGTCAAAGTAAATAAGCTGTATTATAGGTAGTCATATTTCGTTTTCTAATTCAATGCCTTGTAGTTAGTATAGTTTTAATAAGTAAAGTCACAAAAGAATTATATTTTTATTTCTGTAATTTTCACAGATTGCATCCTTTTTTAGATATTTATAGAAAATTCTATATATGTCATCTTTTAAAAGGTTAACCAAAGCGTACGATAATGCTAAAGTTGTGCCTTTTGATGATACATCAAAAATTATTCTTTTTAGTGATTGCCATAGGGGAGACAATAGTTTTGCTGATGATTTTGCAAACAATAGAAATATCTATTTTCACGCTTTAAAGCATTATTACAATGAAGGTTTTAGTTATTTTGAATTGGGAGATGGAGATGAGTTGTGGGAGAATGTATCTTTTGAGTCCATTTTTATAGCACACAAGAATATTTTTAATCTTTTGCGGCAGTATCATTTACAGAATAGACTATATATGATTTGGGGTAATCATGATATGGTATATAAAGATCCTAATTATGTAAAAAAGAATTTATCTAGTTATTTTGAACCTATAGACGGGCAAGACAAAGAGCTGTTTGTTGGTATAGAATATAATGAAGCTATAGTATTAAAGCACAGAGATACGAGCCAAGAGTTGTTTTTAACACACGGTCACCAAGCAGACTGGTGGAATTACACTTTTTGGAGAGTAGGCAGGTTTTTAGTAAGAGTGCTTTGGAAACCCTTACAAGTTTGGGGTATTGCAGACCCTACTAGCCCCGCAAAGAACCATAAAGAGCTTATTAAAGTTGAGCGAAGAATAAAAAAATGGATAGTACAGAATGATGAAAAACTTACAATAGTTGGACATACGCATAGACCTCGTTTTCCAGAACCAGGGAAGATTCCTTTTTTTAATGATGGTAGCTGTGTGCACCCAAGAAGTATAACAGGAATTGAAATTGAAAATGGTGAGATTTCATTAATTAAGTGGCAAATTGCCACAACAGAAGATGGTACTTTAAGAGTAGTGCGTATATTGTTGGAAGGACCTCAAAAACTAATAGATTACCAAAGGGCAAAAAAATAATTTGATGAGCATAAAAGAACAGTTATTACGAATAGAAGATGTAGCGCAAGAATTAAATATGTCGCAGAAATCCATTCGTAAATATATCCATTCAGGCGCTTTAAAGTCTGTAAAAAGAGGAGGTGTTCATACAATTGATAAAAAAGCTCTTTCTAATTTTTTAAATACTCTTATTTTAAAAGACAAATCCAAAAAAACGAAAGAAAAATATTTTTCATATAAATCCATTAAAACAGATGAGGTTAATTGGATGGATATCTCTAAGATTTGGGAAAATCCATCTAAAACAGAGCTTACGTCCGCAGATTTATTTTGTGGAGCAGGCGGTATGGCTAAGGGGTTTGAAATGGCAGGTTTTAAGCAGGTAGGTGGGTTAGATTGGTTTAAAGAAGCTGGTATGACGTATAGGGAAAACTTTAATCACCCACACATAGAAGGAGACATTACCCAAAGAAGTGTAAAAGATAAATTTGTAAATACGGTTAAAAGGGAACTTAACGGTAGGTCTCTTACTGTGCTTTCTGGCGGATTTCCATGTCAAGGGTTTAGTATGTCTGGGAGTAGGATAGTGGAAGATGAACGTAACTCCCTTTATAAAGATATGCTTCAAATTATAGAGGAGCTACAACCAGAGTTTATAGTTGCTGAGAATGTAAAAGGTTTGCGTTCTATGCTAAAAGGCAAAGTAGAAGATAAGATAAAAGAAGATATAGCAAATTTAGGATACGCAGTAAATGTTACAATACTAAATGCTGCGGATTATTATGTACCACAAAAAAGAGAGCGTATTATTTTTGTAGCCAACAGAATAAAAAAGAAGAATCATCATCCAAAACCATTGCTTTCACCAGAAAATTATATTACTACAAAAGAAGCAATAGAAGATTTGGTAAAACGAAAAGATGATGTGGCTTTTAATCATGTTAGAACAAAACATAGAGATGATATGAAAAAACGTTTGGCTAGAGTTCCAGAAGGCAAGAGCTTGTATGATAACTATTCAGATTCTTGGAAAAAATGCCCTTGGAACGAGGCTAGTTGTACCATAAAAGAAAACCACGGAGGTGTTAATATTCATCCTATAGAGTCAAGGGTAATTACAGTTCGTGAAATGGCAAGGTTGCAATCTTTTCCAGACGATTTTATCTTTAAAGGAGCAAAAGGAAAACAAATGGTACAAATTGGTAATGCAGTGCCGCCTTTATTAGCAAAAGCTATAGGGTTAACAATAAGGAAAATTATAAATACATAAATTTAAGATTTATAAAAATTGATGAATATCTTATGAACAGTTTGGAATTTGAAAAATTGGGAGTAGAGCTTCAGCAATTAGCAGAACATATCCCATTACAGTGGGGAAGAATTCAGAATAATGCTACAGATGGCAAGGTGAATCTTTTTGCGTGTAAGAATATTAAGGAATTGGAAACAAAGACGGCATCTTTAAGCAATGTAGATAAAGATTACTTTAAAAGAAGATGGTTTTTATGGCAATGCTCTAGATGCGATGAGTATCTTTTTTATAAGCATAGTGAAGTTACTAGAAACCCAAATCATAAAGATCAGTTGTATGATATTGAATTCTTTAATGATATAACACTACGGTTTGATGTAAAAAGCACTATTGTTCCTAAGGAAATGAGAAGTGGGTTTAATATGGAAAATCCACAGAAAATTGTGGAATTTTATTATGAGAAACAAAGTAAAGGACAACGTAGCAATTTACAAAATAGGCTGTTTGTAATACATCATTCCTTTATAGCCAAAGAGCGAGAGCTAATCTTACGTTGTAATTGGAGGTTTAAAGAAGCCGTATATAAAAAGTATATAGATTACTTAAAAAATAACTCCATAATATTAAGACATAAAAACATTTGTGCTGCAACTATATTCATTATAGAAAAACAAGATGGTAGCTTAAGTTTTAGATTTGCTTAATTTAAAGAGAAGACATTCTATTTTAAAATTTGATAGGCAATAAGTGCAACTACATAAGCAAAGATACTCATAAAGACTAGTTGAGCTGCAGGCCATTTCCAACTATTGGTTTCTCTTTTAACTATGGCAAGTGTACTCATACATTGCATTGCAAAGGCATAAAACAATAGTAAAGAAACTCCAGAAGCTAAATTAAAAAGCGGTTTACCATTCCAAGGATTTACTTCAGCAGCCATTCTGTTTTTTATAGTTTCTTCTTCGTCGTTCCCTACGCTATATATTGTTGCAAGTGTGCCTACAAAGACTTCGCGAGCAGCAAAAGAGGTAATGACCGCAATACCTATTTTCCAATCATATCCCAAAGGTTTTACAATAGGTTCTATAGCCTTACCTGCATAGCCAATAAAAGAATGCTCTAATTTAAAACTAGCAATTTCTTGACTTTCTGCTTTTTGGTGTAATGCCAAAACACGCACTGCAATAGAATCTTTTATATTGGCAGTTGTTAGTTCAGGATTGTTTATTGTTAGCTTCCCAGTGTAAATTGCAATTTCTTCTATAATGTGTTCTTGATTAAACGTAGAAAAACCTTCATTTTGGATTCTATTTTTTACAATATCATCTGCATTATTAAAATTATCAGAAATACCATAAGTGCCCAAAACCCATAATATTATGGAGATTGCTAAAATTATTTTACCAGCGCCGTAAACAAAGCTCTTTGTTTTTTCCCATACAGTATAAATCACATTTTTAAAAAGGGGGAGCTTATAGTTGGGCATTTCAATAACAAAAAAGGTTCGGCTTTTTATCTTCATTATTTTGTGCAATATCATTGCAGAAAATATGGCCATCCCAAAGCCAATAAGGTATAATAACATTAGCGTTAAGGCTTGGTAGCTTAAACCTAAGAATGTACCCTCTGGTATTACCAATGCAATGATTATTAAATAAACAGGTAAGCGGGCAGAACATGTTGTAAATGGAGTAACCAAGATTGTAATTAAGCGTTCTTTCCAATTTTCAATGGTTCTGGTTGCCATAACAGCAGGTATTGCACAAGCTGTTCCAGAAATTAAAGGCACAACACTTTTGCCACTAAGCCCAAACGGACGCATTAACTTATCCATTAAAAAAACAACCCTACTCATATAACCACTTTCTTCTAGTAAGGAAATAAATAAAAATAGAAATGCTATTTGTGGTATAAATATTACAACACCACCAATACCAGCAACTATACCTTCAGCTATTAAGTCTGTAAATACTCCTGATGGTAAGGTGTTTTTGATCCATTCACTTGTTAAAGCAAATGTTTCGTCAATAAAATCCATTGGATAACTACTCCACTCATAAATTGCTTGAAAAATTATGAGCAAAATTAAAAAGAAAATAACGTATCCAAATACTTTGTGTGTTAGAACCTTGTCTAATGAAGCTCTTAAGCCTCTAGCTGCATTTACGTCTACTTTATACGTTTCCTTTAAAATGTTATTTATAAACTGATACCGTAAAACAGTTTCCCTATGCTGTAGTTTTTTAAGTTCTGAGTTAGACTTGGTAGAAAAAGAGTTAGCATTTTTTAGCCTCTTTTTTTCAATAGGCATAAAATTTACATCTTGGGTAATGACCAACCATAATTTATAAACCTCTTCTTTAGGAAAGGCATCTCTGAGTTTATTAAAATATTCAGGAGCAATTGTTGTTGTGTCTATGTTAGGCTTTATAGACAGGTTTTTATAATCAGCGATCAGTTCTTTTAGATTGGTAATGCCTTCTCCTTTCCTTGTGCTTACTAATGCTATTTTTGTGTTTAACCTAGTTTCCAATAACGGGATATCTAAAGAGATCCCTTTTCTGGTCATACGGTCTGCCATATTTATGACTAGGATAGTAGGAATTTTAAGATCTTTTATTTGTGTAAATAGGAGAAGGTTGCGTTTTAAGTTTTCTACGTCACTAACTACTACTGCAACATCAGGAAAATCTTTGTCGTTCTTGTTTAAGAGTAATTCTACAACAACACTTTCATCTAACGAAGTTGTGTTTAAGCTATAGGTGCCTGGTAAATCTAAGATATGTGCTTTTACACCACGTGGCAACTTACAAATGCCTTCTTTTTTTTCTACTGTAATGCCAGGATAGTTCCCTACTTTTTGTTTTAAGCCAGTAAGTTCATTAAAAACAGATGTTTTTCCGGTATTTGGATTACCAATTAAAGCTACATTAATGTTCTTACTCATATTGAATTAAATTCGTCAATTAAATCTAGCTCAATAAGGTTGGCAGTGACTCTTCTTATGGCAATATGAGAACCATTTACATTAATGTAAATTGGATCTTTAAGCGGAGCTATTTGTATTAATTCTATCTCATTGCCAGGCAAGCAACCCATTTCTAAAAGTTTAATGGGTAGGATATCTTCAGAGAAATCTTTTATTATTCCTCTTTGTCCTTGCTTAAGTTGTGCGACAGTGATACTCAATTTTTATTTAGATTGATTTTAAGTAAGAGCAAAAGTAAAGGAAAAAAGCAAATTAGCTAGCTTAAAACTCAAAAAAAACAAGTATATGTTATATTAAAAGGGTATGGCTAATCAGTGTAAGAAGATTTTAAGATTTCAATATCACTAATCAGTTTTTTAATTTCTTTGTCATTAGTTCCATCATAAGTACCTCTAATACGCTTTTCTTTATCCACTAGAATAAAATTTTCGGTATGAATCATACTGTATGGGTCTATGTTTGGATCAGTTTTTACCGCCATATAGGATTTTCTTGCCAAATCATATATTTGTTTTTTATCGCCCGTAACCAAGTTCCATTTATTGTCTAATACACCTTTCTCCAAAGCATATTTTTTTAATTGCTCCACAGAATCAATCTGTGGAGTAACAGAATGTGATAATAATAGTATATCATCATCATTTTTAATTATATCTTGAAGGGTAGCCATATTCTTTGTCATTACAGGGCAAATAGTTTGGCAGGTAGTAAAGAAAAAATCAGCAACATATATTTTATTTTCATAATTTTTTTGGGTCACTATTTCCCCATTTTGGTTAACAAGTGAAAAATTGGCAACGGTGTGGTATTTTTTCTTGTGCAGTAAAGATTTGTCTACTAATTCTGCATTAAAGTCTGCAGGTTGATAAATAGGAAGTTTTTTAACTGGTTTTAATGCATTGTAGAACAAGTACAGTATAATAGATGATACAGCTAAAAGGACAATGCCAAAAATCTTGAACTTACTAAAAAATGAGCGCATATTTTTTTTACAAAGTTACAATAGGAGTAGGGAATATTCAATAGTATAAGTTATTAAATAATTCATAAAAATGTATTGAGATCCTTTATATCTTTTTGTAAGAGCACTTAAAAGTGTACTTTTGTTCGTTTTAAAAAATTAAAAAAGATTTAATGGAATTATTTATACAGATTGTTCAGTTCATTTTAATCATCTCTGTGCTTGTAATATTACATGAGTTGGGGCATTTTATTCCGGCTAAATATTTTAAGACCAAAGTAGAAAAGTTCTATTTGTTTTTTGATGTTAAATTTTCTCTTTTTAAAAAGAAAATAGGAGACACTGTATATGGTATAGGCTGGTTACCTTTAGGCGGGTATGTTAAAATTGCGGGTATGATAGACGAAAGTATGGATACCGAGCAAATGAAGAGCGAACCACAGCCTTGGGAGTTTAGAAGTAAACCAGCATGGCAAAGATTAATTATAATGTTAGGTGGTGTTACAGTTAACTTCTTCTTGGCTTGGATTATCTATACCTTATTATTATTTAATAATGGAGATACCTATATTCCTTCAGATAGTTTAAAACACGGTATTCTAATAGATTCTATTGGTGAACAATTAGGGTTAAAAACAGGAGATAAAATTTTAGCAATAGACGGTAAAAAGAGTAAGAAATTTACAGATGCAGTCTTAGATATTATTTTAGGAGATGAGGTAACGGTAAACCGTAGTGGTAAAGAAATTACTTTTCCGTTAAGTGATGAAGGAAAAGAGACTGTATTTAGTACACAAGGGAAAAACTTTTTAGGATATAGGCAAAAAGCAAAAATAGATAGCGTTATTCCTAATTCCGTAGCAAAAAGTAGTGGCATTCTAGCTGGTGATGAAATAGTGGCAATAAATGGAAAAAAAATAACCTATTGGGATGAATTTACCAAGCAGATAAAATCTTCAGCTAACAAGAATTTACAAGTCGAAGTCATTAGAGATGGGAAACGAGAAAAGATAGCCTTAACTGTTCCTAATGAAGCTACAATTGGCGTTTACCCTAGTGTAAAAGATTTATGGGTTACGGATGAGTATGGTTTTTTTGCTGCAATTCCAGAAGGATTTAATAAAACCATATCAGTTTTAACAAAGCAAATTAGGCAGTTTAAAGTTATATTTAATACAAAGACAGGGGCATACAAACAAGTAAAAGGACCAATTGGCCTAGTAGATATGATGCCTAAACAATGGAATTGGACTTTTATTTGGAGTTTTATGGCAATGTTTTCTGTATGGTTGGCGTTCCTTAATATATTGCCAATACCTGCATTAGATGGTGGTCATGTAATGTTTTTGTTATACGAAATTATCTCTGGAAGACCACCTAGTGAAAAGGTCTTGGAAAAGGGACAAATAATTGGTTTTGTGATTCTAATGGGACTAATGGTTATAGTCTTTGGTAATGATATCTGGAATATTATAAAGAAATATATATAAGTTTATTTTTTTGTTTGCTGATATTAAAAAAACTTATATATTTGCACCCGCTTATCAGATGTTACATCTGTTAACATTCCTCCTTAGCTCAGTTGGTTAGAGCATCTGACTGTTAATCAGAGGGTCCTTGGTTCGAGCCCAAGAGGGGGAGCAGATAAGTAAAAACCGTTCTATAAATGAACGGTTTTTTTATGCTTTAAACTCAGCAATTTACTTCTTGAATCCCTGCGACTGTTGGCTTACTTGTCAAGTACCTTTATCCTTAATCTATACACGCGCGACCTCCTATATCTCGTAAAAAAAAGTATTAAAAGGTGTACAATTCGGTGTACATAAAAAAATTCAGGTGTACCATTTTAAAAATCTTAGAAAATATGTCAAATTTGAAATATTCACTTCTGTTTGTATTGCAGAAGTCACGTATAAACAAGAAAGGTAAATGCCCTATTAGGGGAAGGATTACGTTAGACGGTAGGAGAAAAGAGTTTTCTACGGGTTTATTTGTAAATCCAGATTATTGGAACAGAAAGCAGCAACTTTGTTTAGAGGGTGACATTGGAGCAGAAAACATCAACACTCAGCTAAGCCTTATTAAGCAAAAACTTGATAAGGCTTTTTTAATGCTTGAACTTTCGGAGGTCAACTTTACAATCCAAGAGCTATTTAGTTCTTATAAAGGTTCCAAAAATAAAAATGAAATTGGGGTGTTGGAGTATTTTTCTTCTTATTTAGAGCGTCGTAGAGAGCTTATAGGTATAGATATATTACAAGCTACATGGAATAAATTTTTCTATGTAAAAAAAGACCTTATGCAATTCATAAGGACGAATTATAAAAAATCAGATATCATGATTTCCAAGCTTGATACGAAGTTTATTAATGACTTTGAGTTTTATCTTAAAACGAGAAAAAATAAAAAGCAAATAACGGTCAACAAAAACTTGCAGAGATTTAAGTCAGTAGTCAAGTCTGCGGTATCCGAAAATGTGCTTGAGGTTTACCCATATTCGTTCCATAGGTTAAGAAAGGTGAAAACCCAAGTTCTGTATTTGAGCCGTGGAGAGCTTCTTAAAATAGAAAAACACGCATTTGGTCAAGCAAGATTAGCTCAGGTTAGAGATATGTTTGTGTTTTGTTGCTATACTGGGTTAGGATATCAGGAGATGGCTACACTGAAAAAGGAGAATCTCGTAGAAGCTTTTGATGGCTATATATGGATCAAAATCACAAGGAAGAAAACTGGTATCGTCATTTCGGTTCCTCTATTGCCTAAGGCAGAGGAGGTTCTTCAAAAATACGAGTACGAGTTACCTGTAATTTCAAATCAAAGGTTCAATTCATACCTAAAAGAGATAGCTGCTATTGTTGGTTTGCAAATAAAGCTAACTCATCATATCGCGAGGAAAACTTTTGCTACAACTATTCTTCTATATAACGATGTTCCGATGGAAGTGGTTTCAGAGTTATTAGGGCACTCAAAGTTATCAATTACACAAGAACATTATGCAAAAGTCGTTCAGCGTAAGATAAGTGAAGAGATGATTATGTTGAAGACCAAACTTAAAAATTAAGAATATGCAATAAACATGAATCAACTGTGTTGTTTAATTACTAACACAGTTGTTTTTATGAGAAGAACCAATGTATTTCCGTTTGATAACCCTATAGAGTTCAAAGAAATAAATCACGATGATTTTGAAGGATACGAATTTGAAGACGTAGGCAAGACTATTATAGAGCCTAATGAGCAAGGTTATATATCTGATGTACTAAAAGAAAAAGTAAACCTTGAGACCAACAATACTACCGTTATTAATGCAGGTGTTGGTCAAGGTAAAACCAAAGCGGTAATAGATTTTATAAAATGGTATTATGAAACAACTAAAAATAATGAAGACAAGTTTAAAGTTATAGTTGTAACTCCTTTTAAAACCTTGAATAAAGAATATAGGGATAAGATTCATAAAGCAGTTGGGGAAGACAATTTGTGCTTTGATTACCAAGAATTAAATGCCAAAGTCGATGAAGAACTGGATTATCCAGAATTTTACTCTAAACCAGTGCAGCTCATTTCTGTGATGAGTATTCTAGGAGATCCGGGTACAGTTGCATTCAAACAAAGCAATATTAAAAGAAAGTATTATGAGTACTTAATTGAAAAGTGTACGCTAAATAAAGAAAAAGTTATTTTGATTTTTGATGAGTTACATGAATCTTTGGAAAGCTTTACACCGGATCTTATGCCTAATCTTTTGAAGTGGAAAGGAGTTGTTTATAAGGCAATTATAGCTAGTGCAACTTTTACAGAATCTTCTAAAGTGCCTATAAAGTTTATTGCAGAATTAACAGAAAGAAAGCTTAAGATAATTGAAAGTGAAAGGGTTCAAAGTACTCATAATTTAAGCGAGCTTCACCTTTGTTTTTATAATCAACACACTCTAAATCCTGAGCACCAGTTTTTAAAAGATTTAGTTCAATTGCAATTGGAAACAGCTTCGACAGTTAATATTTTATGTTATTCAAAGAACATTGCGAATGAACTTTATAACGGGTCAATTGGTACAATGCTAAGGGAGCAATACGGTTCAGTAACCTTATGTACTGGTGAAGAAGAGAATACTTTTGACCATGAAAGCTGTAATATAGGTACTCGATTTAAGACTGGAGTTAGTATTGAAAAGGAAAACAGCGCATATTTCGTGGTGTTACCCTTAAGATTTGCTTACACAGGTCAAAACACAGAACATTTGGGGATTTTTACCGACCGAATTAATTCCTTAGTTCAGGGATTGGCTAGACCTAGGAAAAAGTCTAAAATCTTTGTAATAACACCTTCTCCAACAAAATTAATAACTAGGGTAACTGATAAACGTGATTACATTGATCGCCTATCGCTAGGGTATCTAGGATTTCAAGACGAAGATTATCAAAGCAGATATTATAGCCTTAGGCAACAAGAGATGTTTTTAAAAAGACATTATGGTGAAGTTAGAAATACTATTGAGACGCAAATAAATGAAATGGAAGGTTTGTCTGATGACATAAAAACTATTTATTCTTCATTTGATTGGTTTAGATTGAAAGACGGGGATAGGTATCTACACACCCAATTTGATGCCTATGGAAAAAACCTAACCAATTACCTCTACTGGGCGGCTTGGAACAACCAATTTGTAAATTGTAGGCTTACTAGTGTTATTAAAATTAGAACCTTGAAATTCAATGAGGGTAATATACAATCAGAATTAGATGTATACTTTCCTCTTTCTGTCTTCAATGAAAACACTTTTGCTGATTACCATGACAAGCATTTATATCTACAGCTTAGAAACACGCTTTTCTCAAATAACCTTTACTATAGGAAGAATGGAGAAGTAGACTATAACAAAATTGAACCTAAAAGAACTTTAGTTTTTGAACAACAAATTATTCATTTTATCCAACGTAGAAAAACCCCGTACTTATTTGAACCAAGTTATGGTTGTGTATATAGTACTATACTAGGAGAAAAGCCTGTAGATGCATCTATAAGTAAATCAACATACTTTAGAAGTTCGATAGGTCACTCGGTAAGCTATACAGATGTTTATGATGCCTTAACGGAAAGTGAAGAGTTGTTGATAACTGCATATAATGGTTTGCTGGAATTTCAAGAGATTTTATTAAATAGTTATTCAATTTTACAAGATGATGGCACCTATTTTTTGCCGTTAGATAGTAATGTTATTCTTGAGAAATTGCACTCCATAAAACTTAAAGCAATTTTCACAAATATCAAGGAGCACGATGTTGGTATGGTTGCTTTTAATGTAAATAATTTATCCGAAGACAAGGGTATCTATAAGTTGTTGAGGGAAATGTTCTATGAAAACTCTCAAACGACCAAAACTATTGATGGGGAGGTAGTGAAATGTTGGAAGGTCAATAGAATTAGAGATATTAATAGCTCGGAATACCCATTAAACCTTGTATATAATGTGTATGACCCATTTTTAGACATGCCTGTTAATCCAGAGAAAAGTAAAATGGAAGAAACAGGTGATGTGCTAGAAGAAGTTAGCTTAATAGACATTGACCCAGATATGTTTGTATTTGACTACTATGAAACAACAAAAGAAAATATAAAAAGAGATAAGCTATTTTAATTTTTATCCAAATTTCGATGTAGAACTATATATAGTATAATAGAAGAATTTGGATAATGTCCGTTAGCGGATAGGATCAGATGCAAAGGTTAATTCAGAAATGAATTAACCTTTTTTCATTTTAGAATGAATCTTATCACATAAATATTAATCAATTAAATTTTTTATTATGCAATTAAAACAAAGCAAAAGACAGAATGTAAAACTACGTTTAGGCATCTCTGGTGCTAGTGGTTTTGGAAAAACGTACAGTGCATTACAATTAGCGTACGGCTTAACAGGAGACTGGACTAAGATAGCCGTCATTGACACCGAAAACTCTTCGGTTTCTCTATATTCAAACCTCGGTACATTTAACGTCCTAGACCTTTATTCTCCTTATAGCCCAGAGCGTTACATTGAAGCAATAGAGACTTGTGAGCGAGCTAAAATGGAAGTTGTTATTATCGATTCCATAACGCACGAGTGGAGTGGTGCGGGTGGTTGTTTGCAAATTCAAGAACAGCTTGGGGGTAGATTTCAAGATTGGGCTAAGGTAACACCAAGACATCAAGCTTTTATAGATAAAATCCTTTCTGCTAATTGTCATATCATCACGACTACAAGACGAAAAGTAGATTACTCTTTAGATATGAGTAGTAATGGTAGGGCAAAAGTTGTAAAGCACGGTACAAAGGAGATTACAAGAGAAGGGTTTGAGTACGAGTTAACCGTCAACTTTGAAATTGTAAATGACCAACACCTTGCAAAAGTATCTAAAGATCGTACTGGACTGTTTACTGGAAAACCCGAATTTATAATTAATTCTGCAACGGGTAAAAAGTTACTGCAATGGTGTAACATCGAACCTTTATCCCTAAAAAGCATAGAATCTAGAATTCAAGAGTGCCTCTCTGTATCTAAGTTAATGGAATTGTATAAACAACATCCCAACTTTCAAGCATCACATCAAGCTCAATTTCAACAAAAGAAAGTAGAACTAGAGAAACTGTCTAACCCAAATAATTTTAGTAAAAATGGAACTAGTATCAATACGCAATAATAATTTACAACCAACCTTGAACAATGCTAATCAAGCATTGGTATTAGAAGAGGTAAAGGTACCTGACGTTGGCTTGCAGTTTAAACAAAAACCTTTCATAGAAGCTAACACGCAAGAAGTGTCATTGGAAGAACTGCAACATAATTGTATCATACCTGTATTCTCAAAAGATAATGAAAAGACAATTGCACATCAAGAGTTTATTGATGTAGCCTATAATAGTGTTGCATCGGTTTATTCTGGTCAAGTTATAAATGCACCAGAAATACGTGTTAGCCATCAAATAAAAGGGAGAACTCCCGATGCAATTCATAAGTCAGCAAAAGACTTGTTGGATCACGAACGTACACAGTATTTTGAGCGTATGGCTTTTATAATACGTATACCAACCATAGTAGAAACCATTAACAGTAACAAGCTATCGTTAATAGTTGGAGGGGTACGAGCATATAATCACGAAAACCTGTATTCAAAAAAAGGATTTGAAAAGTTTAAGTTCTTTATAGGATTTCAAAATATGGTATGCTGTAACATGTGCATCTCAACCGATGGTTTTCAGTCGGAAATGAAAGTTTCATCAGTACTTGAATTGCAAGAGAAGATGATGGAACTAATTCAAGGGTATTCTGCTTCTAAGCATTTAGAAGAAATGAAGAACCTATCTAACTATCGATTAAATGAAAAGCAGTTTGCACAGTTGATTGGTAAGGTAAGGCTCTATAACTTTTTACCAAAAGAAGAGAAAATACAGTTGCCAGAACTTCTATTAAATGATAATCATTTTAATGCAATAGCTAAAGACTATTTTGGAGATAAAAGTTTCTGTAAAAACGAAGATGGTAGTATAAACCTTTGGAAGGTATACAACCTTTTAACTGGAGCTAATAAAAGCAGTTATATAAACACTTTTTTAGATAGAAGTGTGAATGCCTTCAATTTTACTGAAGGTCTCTCAAAGGCAATCAATGGGGATTCTAACTACCGTTGGTTTTTGAGTTGAATGGAGAGCCACCCTACTTGGGGGTGGCTATTTTCTCTGTCTAATGAGTTTATAATTTTAAACTATTATAATTATAATTTTTATGTTGGTCTACTTCTTGAAAGATTGCTTTTTCTATTTTCGATTTTTTTGCAGAAGCTCTATAGTTTCTATCCACACTTATTCTTCCGATAAAAAATTGAAATTCACACTTTTCTCTTTCTTCTAACTGGAAATCTGGGAATGCATATTCAAGTTCACAATGACCCTTTCCTTCGGCATGTAAAAATTCGTATTGAACTGTTATAGTTAGTAGCCATATTGCGCTTCTATACTTTTGCTTGGATAGGAGTATATGTCTTTTAAGTGCCTTGCCTTTTAAATTAAGATTCTCAATATCTTTCAAAAACTCTCTAGCGTCTTGAGGGGTTTCTACTTCAGGGTCAGGAGATACATTAACATCAACGATTTTTTTAAACTTTAACAAGCCAATATCGTCAACAAACTTCATAAGGAATAAAAATCTGTTTTGATTATTAAAATGGTCAAACATAATCCTTTCGTAGCTATCTTCTTTTTTGACGGAACCAATTTCTTTAAAATGTTTTTCAAGTTTGCTTTCAAGCGAGTTAACCAAATCCTGTGTTCCTTTAGAGGTAAATGTTTTCGTACTATGTAAGTGAAGGTGCCCATCATTTTTAAGTTCAACAACAATACTTCCTTCAAATTCCTTTTTTTTATTATTAATCGAAGCAATATCAGAATGCTCTTCAATTTTAAATTTAAGCTCTACCTTGTCCTTCCTACTTTCAACAGGTACAAAGCTTGGTACTCCAATCAAGTCAAATCCCGGATGATATTTATATCTTTCGTCTAATATTTGATGAAGATCAATATTGGGTAAACTGGATAATATGTCTTTACTTCCTTGCCATGGGATTTGAGTTGATCTATATTTTATTTTTTCTATTTTAAATCTTTGTAAATCCCTAATGTCATCGTATTCTCTTGGACTTAAAAGGTTTCTCATTAGTGGAGGAATAGTATCTTCCTTAGAATACTTTGGTAAATAAATACCTTTTGACTTAATAGTTGATTTTAGATTGCTCTCTGTTAATTCGGGTCTAATTAATATAGTCCGAAGAACTTCTCCATTTGGTAGATGAAACTCAAAATCTTTATTCTCGTTGTTTTCTAATGCCCCCATACTTATATATTTCTAAAGTCTATATCTTGCCCTTCTATACTAATTTGCTTTGTGAAATCTTGGTCATCAAAGTACATTTTAACCTTATTAACTATATCTTCATGGTTATGAGAATTGTAGTTAGGAAAAGTAATAGTTATTTTTTTTGTTGCTTGTAATTTATCAAAATTCTTTGCTAAGCTAATTAACTGCACTAGAGACTCTTCAGAAAAATTTTCGCGACATGCTAAATGAAATACAGTTGAATCTTCTTTTTTATATCTAAGAGGTAAAACACCGTAAGCAAAAAATTCTAGTGGCATTTTTGAACCAAAATTTTCATTATACCTAGCGTTGTAATTCAATCCTGTGGAGGGATATACAAATTGATAATTGTTACCGCTTATAAGTTTTATTTTTTCAATAGTCTTTACAATAAATTGTAATCTAGCATTATCGACTACAATAATTTCGTCAAACTGAATTTGTAAAGATTCTAATTGAGATTTAGCAAGAACTTCTAATAGGTCTTCGTCTTTAGATTCATCATGATTAGACAACCAAAAAAGCAAACCTATTATTCTAGTTTTTTTACTTTTTTTATTTTCCCTTGTATATCACTTAGAAGAGTGGAGTATTTAAAGCATTCAATAGCTGTTGCTAAATCAATAAAATGTTTCTTGAACTTACCTCTTGGATATTTGGGGTAAGTGTTGTTTGTATGTTTAACAGAAATATATCCTATTTCAAGAATTTCTTCGTCTAGAGGTGTTTTGTAATGAACAAGACCATCAAGACCGTGCGTTGTCGATTTATTATTTCGTAATTCAGCATGGTCAGTATTATTGTGACAATCTATACTCAAGCCGCCACGATAATTGTTATAACCTAACAAGTCTCGAAATAAGACATCAATGATTTTTTCTCCGTTTTTACCAATTTGATTTGATAACTCTCCCATAAAAACTCTATTAATGTGTTAAATTTCTTAATTTTTTTGTAATAAAAAAAATATAAAAAAATTTTGCCCTCAATTGTTTTTACACAAACTACCCCCTCGCAAGACCCCCACCCAAGTTAAGGTTGGGAAACACCCCGCCCCCTTATAAGATTAATAGCTTTTTTGACGGACAGAATAAAAAACTCAAGATGATAGCTGAGGTTGTTCTGCTGCATGAAACTATTGGTTTTGTAAGGAAGTATTCAATTCAAAAAATTAAAAACAATGGTTAGAATTATTGGTTACAAGGAAAGAGTGAACGAGGAGGGGACTCCTTTCTTTTTGTTAGAACTGCAAGGAGGTATAGAAATGGTATTGAGCCAAACTACCAACAGGTATTATGCTACCGCAAAGAGAGCTTTTATTTCATCTACTTTTGATGAAGCTACCTGTATGGCATTAACAGGAACGGAAATGGCAGGCAGAATTGTAAAGGAAGAATGTGAGCCATACCAGTATGTTATTAAAGAAACTGGTGAGGAAATTACATTAGCGCATAGATGGGCATACTTACCAGAAGATGCACCAGAGCCAAAGAAGATAGAGAAGTCTGCTACAGCCCAATTACAGGCTGAGGTAAGTACCTTTAGTACTAATGGAGTACACGAATTAGTTTAACTGCAAAGTCACTACCATAGTTTAAATGGTGGTGACTTTTTATTTTTTTATTATGAATATATCGGAGATAAAGGTTTCTTACAGACCAAAAAAAGTAAGTGTAGTTAGTTACAATAATAGCAGTATGTTGTACAAGATGGTACGTGCCAATTGGAATGCAGACACTATAGAACTGCAAGAAGAAGTTAAGGTTATTCTGTTAAATAGAAACAACCAACTGTTAGGTGTTTATGAACTAGCCAAAGGTGGAGTTTCTGGTGCATTTGTAGATGTGAAGTTACTATTAAGTGTGGCGTTAAAATGTGTGGCGTCTAATATTGTGCTGGTACATAACCACCCTAGCGGTAACTTAAAACCAAGTAATGCAGACATTGTATTGACCGAGAAAGTAAAGAAAGCATCAAAACAAGTAGATATGGTACTACTAGACCATTTAATTGTAACCAAAGATGACTACCATAGTTTTGCAGATAATTGTCAACTTTAATGTTTTACGTAAGCGTGGCGTTACAATTAACATCACTATTTAAGGATAAATCTCTACCTGAACTATTTTACAGATAGGTATTAATAGCGAAACTTAATCGTCTGTATTCACTTCCATCAGTTTTTCTAATGGCACTTCTAGTGCTGTTGCAATACGATATAGCGTGAAAATGGTGGGGTTTGTTCTTCCAGATTCTATTCTAGAGATGTTGGTGGTATCAAACTTGCCAAGCATTCGAGCAGCTAAGTCAACTTGTGATAAGCCCTTACTTTCTCTTATGGTTTGTATATGACTACCTAAGGAAAGAAGTAGATTATCCCTTGTTTGCTTTAGTTCTATTTCAAATTTACCTGCCATTTATGGCAATATTCTTATTTATGGCGACGTTATCTATGCCATATATGACAAGTCAAAAAAATAACCAATCAAAATTTAATTTATGAAACACATTTTTTTAGCATTAATAGCTGTTTTCACATTAGTTGGATGCAGTAAAGAAGAGAGTTCATCTTCTAACTTAAATGAAACGGAACAAAGGTTAGTTGGGGTATGGTATCCCAACACGGATTATGATGATAAATGGTTTACGTACAATGAAGATGGTACATCAATATATCATAATAGTGAGAAGGATTATGATGGAGTCTGGGAGGTCATAGACGATAATGTGTTAATTGAATTCTATCCCGATCCAGACGAAACGTATGATAACTGGCAGGAGAACCCTGATTTGAAAAGCACATTAGAGTTCATAGATGATTTTAAATTGCAAACAACAGATTACAATGATGATACAAGGGTTAATATACTGTATAAGGAATGCGAACCATGCCCTGCAAGAGCAGAAGAGTTTGAAATTTATTTTAGTGGTGGATACCAAGGACCTTATGGAGAATACTCTTTAGAAACGACTTACTATACAGATGATGCTGATGGTGAATTGAATTCTGAAATAGTAACCTCAAATTTGTTTAGTGGGGAGTACTATACGTTAACGGCATTTGATAAGGTCGGCTTTAAGTACGAAACGGATACAGAGAGTCAGGCAAGTGTTGAACTCATAGAAATTAAAGATAGTAGTGGTAATATCATCTTTACAAAGAGTGATTTCTCTATAGGCATCGGTGAAACTTTCATTTATGAAATTTCATCGGATAGTTATACTGTGGACTAAACATATAGGCTATGGAAATTAATTCCGAAAAAAAAATATCAATAGGACTTATAATAAGCTCAATATGTATTTTGTTTTATGGTTACATAGCCAAAGAATATGATCCCTATGAGAATAACTATATTGTCCATTTAATTGAGAGTGGAATCGACGTTCCGATAAGTTACTACCACGTAAAGTTATTGGGAATTGAAATGCCATATTTGCCATTAGTCTTAATCAGTTTAATACTTTTGGCTTTAGGGGTATTTTGGATTTTTTATAAAACAGACAAGGAAATTAAGATTTTACTTAAAAAGATATGGAGTACACTTTTAACTTACTCTTTTAGCTTAAGTAGTAGTATCAAGGGTAATTCATTTATTAAGGCTTTTAAAAAAAACAGGCTTTATTCTTTTTACTCACCTAGTAAGAATGTAAATAATATACAAGCTAAGAAAATTATAAAAACAGAAAAATTTTGGTCAGACAAAGGTCGTCTTAGAAGAAACGCTTATGCGATTAGAGTTGGAGTGATAATTTTAATTTTAGTTATTGTTAGTCAGGTTGATTATAATTATTTTGACGTAAATAGCTTTTATGTCGTTCTAGTTTTACGAGTAGTAGTTGGTTTAGTATGTTTGTTTACTTTCTTTATGCAATCAATAAAACGATTGCAGGACATAGGTAAAAACGGTTGGTGGTTCGTATTATTTTTCATCCCGTTTATAAATATTTTATTTTTGATATATGTTCTTTTTGTTGATGGGTCTGTTGGAGTTAATAAATATGGTGATGACCCGAAGGGTAGAACTATAACTGAGTAGTATGAATATCAATAAATTAGAAAGTATTCAAGTATGGTTGAAAACGAATCATAACAAAATGGTTTCTTGCGCTGAGGAGACCGAATGTTATAAATGGAGTAGATGGAATAAAGACCAGCGTACGCATGTATTTCCTTGTGTGTGCGAGACTAGAAATGACGACTGCATCTTTGCAGAAATGTATTATAGAGTTTGGCAGGTAGGTCAGTTGTTAGAACAAGAAGATAAGTTTGTTAATGCACTTTTGGAGTATGAAAATGTGAAAGGAGATAAAGGTCTGCTTAAACAATGGTTCTATAATCAGCGTAATTTAGGAGAGGGTATATTATCCTTGGAGGAGATTATTAAGATAGCCACCCAAAAAGAGCCGTATGTTACTATGGAAGTTGTTCTACCAAAAGAGGAAATTAGACACCTTTTGAAGTTTAAAGAAGTATACTCAGAGTGTTTATCATTTGTACAAGTATAAATCTTGGGTGCAACATAGGTGCAACAAAATAGTCAAAGATTAGAAAGTATTGAAAATCAATGAAAATGCGATTCTTGGTATATGATTGAAAATCAAATCATTGAAAGCAAATGAAAGTCTTTGAAAAGTAAATATAACCGTCTGTTAATCAGAGGGTCCTTGGTTCGAGCCCAAGAGGGGGAGCAAAACAAACCTCAACTAGAAATAGTTGAGGTTTTTTGCTTTTATAGAATTTTGGTGATTTTATCTTGGATCAAGTCAAAAAGTTGTGGGCTTTTTTTCGTTTTTTGAAAATACGAAAAGTACATTTCAAGCATCATTATTACAACTTCTTTAAAACTTCAATAATGCTTTTGGCAGTGTAAGTGTTAGGAACATCTTTGGATTGGAATACCATAAAATACTTATAGTTATCGCCAGCTTTCTGTGCCCATATCTTCCCTAGTTTGTTCTTATCCCTACTGTCATCATTATCATAGACATCGCCTTTGGTTTCTAAAAGTATAATATTTCCCTTTTTTGTGTATAAAATAAAGTCAGGATAATGGTTAGAGCTAAATCCGTTTAAGAAAAAACCCTTTCCTCTTTCAAGGTTTCTATGCCAGAATTCAATGTTTTCTAATGATGCAACTTCTAGAATCATTTCTTGCTCATAGTTGTTCATTTTTTCCTCTCTTTCATAAAGAGATTTGGAAATGGGTGTACTTGGTGAAAATGAGCTGATACTATCGGGTAACACAAAGTTGTCTTGTACTATAATTTCATTGGCATCTAAAAGCACTTGGAAACGTTCTTTGGAGTACTTGCTAGTCAGGGAGTTAATTTTGTCTTTAATCTTTTTAATGTAAATGAAATCGTTGGCTACAATGTCCCGTATTTGCTCTGTATTTAAATTATCAAAAACCCGAGAAACGTATTTCTTTAATTCTTGTTCCGATATTGGAGTCATATCTCCTAATTTGGAGACAATCATACTACTAACATCGGTTATTTGGTTCTCTTTAGGTTTAGATAAAATGGTGTCTAGTAAGATAGATTTAGCTCTCTGAGAAAGCTTTTTAACCGCAGTAGTCTTTTTACCTTCATCAAAATCTACTTTATAGATGTCAGCAGAACTATCATTAAAGTCGATGGAAGAATCTTGACTAGAAAGTACAAAACCATCCAGTAAACTGTTCTTGGTTAAAAATGTTTCATAAGATATTAGTTCTTCAAAAAGTATATTGTCGTGTATCTCGTTTTCATCCACTTTTTTAAAGAACTGTGGAAGCTGGATGCTTTTTGCGGCACTTACATATTGGCTGTCAATAGTGTATTTTTTAGGTTGTTTATTCATAACCTGAGATAAATAGTTAGAGACATCGTCATTATCGGCTTCATTTACTTTGTGTTCAAAAGCTTGACCTTCTGCCTTAGCTTTTTCCGTGATTTGATTTAGAATAGGATTTGCTTTGCTGATAGATTCCAAGTCAACTTTTTCTGTCGGGTCAAAGTCTACCGCACTAACATCAAAATCATCATCAGACTTTGGAGTGTTGTCTTCTTCCTCTCCAAATAACTCTTCTTGTAAAACATCATCTGGTGTTTTTTCCTCCTCAGGTTGTTCTTCTGCATAATAATCATCTTTACTAAAACCAGAGTCTTGCAGACCTTTAACTATACTATCTAATGTCTCATTGAACTTAGCCGAAGCTGTTAGTACAAAAGACAAATTAAGTAGTTGATTTTTATGTTTGGTAACATAGGGTTGTCGTAGAACCCTACCAAGTATCTGTTCTACTTCTACAGGAGAAGACTTATCTGCTAAGGATGCTAGTATATAAGCATTGGGACAATCCCATCCTTCTTTTAATGCATTAACTGTTATAATGTATCTTACGGGACAGTCTTTTGCCATAAGGTCTATACCCTTTAATTCATCTATGCCACTAACCTTTATCTTAATTTGCTCTTCTGGTATTTTAAGTTTTACCAGTTGCTCTTTAATTTTTTGAAACGTTGTATTGTTCTTGCCTTTGATGTTAGATTGTGCTTGAAACAGAATAATTGGTCTTATGTAATTTCCTGTTTCTTTTTCTTCTTCCATAGCAAGTAATTCTAATTGCCGTTGCAAGTGAAGTGCACTACTTATAACTTCTTCTTTTTTATGATGATTGTAAACAACTACAGGTAGCTTTACCATATGCTCTTTTTTTAGAGCCATAGCATTTACAAAACTTATTATATTACTGTTCTCTTTAGGTGTGGCAGTAAGGTCTAATACTAAGGACGGATTTAAGTTGTTAAGCATTTCTACACTTAAATCACTTTCTGCATTATGACTTTCATCTACTATCACTACAGGGTTTAAGCTTCTTATTACATTTATAAGTGCTGTTTCGTCTGTATCTGGTAACACTAAATCTTCTTCTACAATTATATCTCTGAAGGACTCTAATGCACCGTTTTCTTGGAAGACTTTACGGTCATCTTTTTTTCTAGAGTTTATACGTAAGCTACTAAAGTTAAATACAAATATGTTTAACTGCTCCGTTACCGAAGTAGGGTTAAAGTTTGCACCTTGCAATAATGCTTCTTTTTCATAAACTTCTACTCTACCATTAAATAGAGAATTCAACTTTTCTCTGTAAGGATGATCCGGATCCGATAAGTTTTTAACGGTCTGCTGTAATAAATTGGACCACGGCACTAGCCAGACAACTGCTTTGGCATTCCCTTGATTAAAGTGCTTGTTTATAGTGTGTAAAGCATTACAGGCAATAAATGTTTTTCCACCAGCAGTAGGTACTTTTATGGCTATGTGGTTTGCATTAGGAATGTTGTCTTTGTAAGGCCTCATTCCTGTTGTAGAGCCATCTAAATTTATAGTGTATTCACCAAACTTGTCTTTCCAATACGCGTTAAACGATTTGGCTGGTATATGGTGCTCTTGTAGATATGAAAGATAACTTTCTAAATCTTTTATAACCTGTTGTTGGTATGGTTTTAATTCCATTTACCTGTTCTTTAAAATTTGTAATAAACGATGGTTTACAAAGTAGACACTTTTGCCAATTTTTATTTTTGTGAGAAATTGGTTTTTGTCCTCTGCTAGGGTGTTTAAGTAGCTACTGGTGGTGTTTCTATGAACACCCAATTCTTTTTCTAAAAAATCTATCTTAGTGTACGGATGTTTAAACAAGGTGTTTATTAAATCGTGACTATAGAATTTGTGGTCAGTTCTAATTTTATGTTTAAACTCGTCCATTAACTTTTTAATGTTGTTCACTACAACTATAGTTTCTTTGGCTGTAATTTCAACACCTTTTAGCATCCACAAAATCCACTCTTCCCATTTACCTTCGGTTCTAACTTCTTGGAGTAGCCTGTAGTAGTCAGACTTGTTTTTAATTATGTAACTACTTAAATACAGCACAGGAATATCTAATAAACCTTGTTGTACTAAATAGAGCATATTAAGTATTCTTCCTGTTCTACCATTACCGTCATAAAAAGGGTGTATACTCTCAAATTGGTAGTGTACTATTGGCATTTTAATTAGCGCATCTACATCATGAAAGTTGGCATCGTTTATATACAGCTCTAGGTTGTTTAGTAGGTCTACAATTTTTTTATGGTGCTGTGGTGGTGTATAAACTACTTCTTGGGTTTTAGGGTTTTTTAAAACGGTTCCCGGAACTTTGCGTACAGGATGATTTGGAGAAACTATCTCTTGTATCTTTTTTATATGGTTAATAGTTAAAAGCTTATGGTCTTTTATTATTGCAAAGCCTAGTTTTAGAGCCTTGGCGTAGTTTTGCGCTTCTTTAGCGGCTTGCGATATGTTTTTAGTTCTACGGATGCTTGGTACAGTTCATCATCGGTAGTGACTATATTTTTTATCTCGTTACTATCCTTTGCCTCTTGTAAAGAGATAGTGTCTATTAAAATTTGAGAATTTGGAATTTTTTTAATCTCTCCCTTTAATTCCCCTAATACTCTACTGGTAGCATTTAATGCCTTAAGTATAGTTACATTTTCTACCTCATAGTTGGGGGGAAGAGGTACTATTAAAAATTCGTTTTCCATATTTATGTATGTTCTATAACTATAATGTATTTGTGCACGTACGGTTTATATGCACAACAAACAGTGATTTCTTGTGCACGTTATGACGTTATGCACAATAAATGGCACTTTTTTGTTGATAACCTGTGTATATGCATAAAAAACCTATTTCATTTGTGCACGAGTTTCATTTTAAAATTTACTTATATCTCTTGGTATTTTTTTGAATATAATGTGGTACTTGCTCATAAGCTTTTCATCTAGCAAGCAATTGTCCGCATATATAATATATTGCCCTGCCTTGGTTTTTAGCGTTCTTAAAAAGCTTTCATCTAGGGTAGTGACACTATCTTTTTGGTAAAAGAAATAGTAAGCAGTATCATTTTTTGTACCTAGTAAGTATTGCTCTTCTTGGGTTATGTATGGGGTTTTGGTTTCTGAGTACCATACATACTCTTCAATTTTGGCTAAGCCAACGTCTTCGTTTAGTAATTGGTTGTCTAAAAACAAAGGTTTGCCCAATTCATAATAGCTAAAGTCTCCACCAGTGCCTTCTACTGCTTTAGTGCCTTCTCCATAGCCTTTAATAACGCGTTTAACTCTCTCGGCAGTAATGGTGTTGGCATACTCTTCCATCTCTATTAATATAAATTTACGATTACCACCGTCTTCTTTGTTAAGGTTTAAAACTGCATGGGCTGTGGTACCTGAGCCTGCAAAGGAATCAAGTATCAAATCATTTGTATTAGTAGATATTTGTAGAATTCTATTCAGTAATTGATAAGGTTTTGGAGTATCAAAAATGTTTCCTTCTATTATTTTATTTAATTCTTTTTTGCCTTCTTGACTATGAGAAACTTCTTCATGCTTCCATAATGTTTGAGGAACTACACCTTGGTTTACTTCCGATAAATACCTTTTCAATTGTGGTTTGCCCTTTCCGTCTTTCCCGAAATAAAATCTGTTTTGAATCAACAATTCCTTAGATTTTTCTTCATTGAACCTATAACAACTTCCTTTAGGAGGAAAGTTGTCTTTTCCTGTATTGGGGTTTCTAATACTAAAAACACCTGTTTCAGAAAAGGATTTTACTAGTACATTATCTGGTCGCCATTTACCCCTACCATCATTATCATTGTATTTATAAAACTTGTTCTGTTTTTCTGTTCTTGGCGCAAGATTTCTTTTCCATTTTTTTTTATTTTTAGAATAAACTAAAATTAAATCGTGTGATGCTGAAAAATATTTTGCATCATTTCTAGGGGAATAATTTTTTTCCCAAATAATATTATTTATAAAATTACTAGCTCCAAAAAGCTCATCACAAAGTAGTCTTAGGTTTCCTTGTTCATTATCATCAATAGAAATAAAAATGGCTCCATTTTCAGCTAATAATTTGTGCAATAATTTAAGTCTGGGATACATCATGCAAAGCCATTTGTCATGCCTGCTTAAATCTTCACTTTCTTTACCTACTACTTGGCCTAACCACTTTTTAAGTTTTGGGTGGTTTACATTATCATTATACACCCAACCCTCGTTACCAGTGTTGTATGGCGGGTCTATGTAAATGCATTTAATTTTGCCTTCGTACTCTGGTAGTAAGCTCTTAAGGGCCTCTAGGTTATCGCCTTGTATTATTTTGTTTTCACTTGGTGGAACACTTTTATGTTCTTTAGCATCTTTATAAGTGTATTGGTGCTCTAGTATTTTATAGGGCACATCTTGGTGATGGTTCACTACTTTTTCTTTACCTATCCAATGGAGTGTTGGCATATTACTTTGTATTATTCAATTTTTAAACTAACAGTTCTTTAGCGTCTACATTTAGTATTTTGGCTATTTCGTACAGCACTTCTAAACTAGGTTGGTTTCTGTTCTGTACATAGCCGTTTACAGTGTTGTAACTTTTGCCTAGTTTGTCTGCTAACCAGACCTGTTTTATGCCTTTCTCTTCCAGGATTTCTTTAATACGTTAGCTTTTTTCCTATTTGAAGTGACTGCGCACTTTCCATAGGATGTTTGGTCATTTGGTTTCGTAAATGTTCTGCGGTAGCGGATAAATAGATGGTCGTGGTTTTAATATCACTATGCCCCATCATTTTAGAGAGGCTGTAAATATCACAACCACCTTCTAGCATTAAGGTCGCAAAGGTGTGCCGGAGTTTGTGAATGGTAAAATCAAATGAAACCACTCTTTTTAATTGGTCAGTTAGATGTTTCAATCCAGATGCCGTAAAGCCAGCATTGCGATTGGATGCTGTAAAAAATTCAGGACATGTTTTACCATACTTACTCCGCTTCTTGAGATACCGACGTAAGCTTTGTGCCAAGGTATAACTAATAGGCACAATACGGTCTTTATTCCCTTTTCCTTGGCGTACAAACAGCGTTAAATTCTCTAAGTCAACATCTGCCAGCTTTAGGTTTACAAGTTCACTTTTTCGAAGCCCTGTATACAGGAAGGTCGCAAAAATTGCGTGGTTACGATATTTGAGAAACGTATGGGTATAAGGATAGTTATATACGATTTCTAAGAGTTTGTAAGCGTCTTCTTTTTTTAATCGCTTTGGTAATGATTTCTCTAGCTTTGGGAGTTCGATGCTTTCTACATAGTTAATGTCCAAATAATCTAATTTAACGCACCATCTAAAAAACACGATAAGGCTCATATAGTAGGTGCGGTAGGTAGCCGTTTTCCAATGGCGTTCCGCGCGGCCTTTTAAGAAATAATCCTGGACTATTTTTTCAGTAACGTCTTCGATGTTCTCTATTTCTGATGCTCTATAAAATGCGCCAATCTTTTGTTTGTAGCGTATCACTGTATTAGGAGAGACACCTCTGATGTACTGTGAGTAATGACAAAAATCCTCTAGTAATAATTCGATATTCATAATGTTTATACAACATCATATCGTTAGTACTAAAGGATTTTCTGAATGTTCTCCGACCTACTATTTTCGGGTTGTGGTCGGAGGCAGGCTATTTTTAAGCCCTCAATCTTCCTAAAAGGGGAAAATATAAGGGCGATTAGTGGACCTGACAGGACTCGAACCTGCCACCTCGTCAGTGCAAGATTTGTACCCGTCACTCAATCCCTCTAAAATGTTATTTTATAAGGGTTTTAGAGAAATTTAAGCCAATATGACTACAAAATATGACGACCACGTCCCAAACCAGAAATGCTTTACTTACTAGCGATAATCAGCTGTGGTTATTGCTAATTATTCGACACTTTTAGTATAGCAACAATGGTCATTTTTTAAAAGGAAATTTTATCGATAAAGGCTCTGGAATTACTGGTTTTAATAGATCGTAAATACTGTTCTGTGGTTTTGGTACTAGAGTGTCCTAAGACTCTCATAATACTAATGATATCTGCATTAGTTTTAGCAAGTGTACAGGCAAAGGTGTGTCTGAAACGATGCAAATGAAATGGGACTGCTGCGGCCTTGGAATATTTAGTTGACCAATGTTTTAAGCCGTGCTCTGTAAGTCCTCTATCATATCTAGAAGACACAATAAGTGCTGGTGTGAGATAGCCTTTGTCTTTGCGTTGTCGCAAATAGGATTTTAAATGGGTAATCAATGAAAAGTGCATAGGAATTTGCCGATTCCTTTTGGACTTTGAGGTGTTTCCATTGATGTGAAGTGTTTGGGATTCAAAATCGACATCTTGTACACGAAGTCCTAATAATTCTCCTTTACGAATCCCTGTATACAATAGGAGCAATACGATGGCTAAATCTCGCGACCTAATAAAATCATCATCTAAGGCATAAATGCTAATGGCGGTAATGATTTTACTGATTTCGGATTCGCTAAGTGCTTTTTCATCTTCATACTTAGGTAATGAAGGTTTACTTACTTTTTTTGTGACACTTCCCTTTTCAATATAGTCGTAGTCTTCTAACCATTTAAAAAACGCCATCAGCTTATTGTAATAGGTTCTTGTGGTGGATGATTTAATGCCCACTTTAATTTTATTTCGCCCCACCTTACGTTCTCTAGTGCTGAGTCTTTTGAAAAACTCATTGAACATTTGTGGATGCACATCTCCAAGCTGTGTGACCTCGGGCATAATGATAGTAAAGGTGGTAAATACATCTCTATAGCTAGAGATGGTTGCAGCACGAAGTCGTTTTACATAGGCGCAATCTGAAGCATAGTCCTCAAATAGCTTTGAGAGGAGCAAAGTAGATTTATTAGAGGTGTCTGTAGTATAAATATCCATAACAGGAGTATACGTCTGTCTGTATGGTCTGGATACTCCCAAAATAATGTCGAACATTAGACAAAATAATGTGGCTATTCAGACAAGATGCACAAATTTATAATTCTGTAGTATGAACTATAAAAAGACCTCGCAATTACCCAACATCGTGGTAGATAGCTACCTTAAAATTTTATCGGAAAAAGAATTAAAGATTTTGCTTTTAGTAATTAGGCAAACGATTGGTTTTACTGATGGTAAGGGCGGGAGGAAGCAGAAGGATTGGCTATCACAGAAATTTATAGCATCACGAACTGGTCTTAGCTTTAAATCGGTATCGCTAGGTATAGACCAACTTATCAAGAAGAAATTGCTTATTGCGTATTCGCAAAACGGCGCTATTTTACATTCTGCCGAGGCGCGCAAAGGTAGCCAGCGTATTTTATACGCTACCACTTTCTTTCAACAAAAAACCAGTGAGAATTATTCCTCAAAGGCTATTACTAAAAGTAACACTACAAAACTAACACACACAAAACTAAGCACTGTTCCAAACCCAAAAACAAAAGTAAACCGTCTATCCGATTGGGAACGTTACTGTCAAATTATTGGACGCACTGCCAATTGATGTTGTATAATGTTATCAATTAGGCTTTAGTTGGCTACTGCGGTCTTTTATGAATGCTCCGCATTCATTCATTAGAAATACAACAGAAGTCAATTACAGGTCTTTATTAGGTGTGTAGTCGAAATACCATTTATTCACAGGGATGTCCACTTATATTTGAGTGACCCGGGAAAATTTTAGTCATATTGACAACTCTTTCCGAGTATCCCAAAGCAACTTAATCTAATACATTATAAAAAGCGTTGATATGCTAACACTCAACGCTCTTTATATTTATGAATACAAAATCAAACTCATTGTCCCAATATAGAAAGGACGCAAACCTACCTCTGCACGACGTAGCTTACTTACTTAATATGGATAAGGGCAATCTCTCTAAAATAGAGAGAGGACAGCGCTTTGCGCGTCCAAGAACTATTCTCTTGTACCACATCCTCTTTAAAGCACCGCTTGTAGACTTATTCTCTGAGCAGTTAGAACTGCTTAAAGATATGTTACAGCATAGGAGCGAAAAGCTCATTAAAGAATTACAAATTCATCAACCTCCAAAGAGTACCCAAAGAATAGCATACATCACCTCTTTTGTCAATAGCTTAACAGATCAAAACGATGAACGTTAAGCTTTTTGAAGACCGCCACGAGCGGGTCTTGGGTATCTACCCAAACTCCTATGGGTTTGGCTATGCGCTGATGCAGGGTGCCTTGACGGTAATTGACAAGGGTGTAATCCGTATACAGCCTATCGATAATACCGAAGTACTGACAAAGGTCAAGGCACTTATAAAAAAGTACGAGCCTGAACGTGTTATTTTAGAGGATTTTAACGGAAACCGTTCCCATAAATGTGCGCGTGTAAAGCAATTGATTAGAAGTATTTGTGCTTATTTGAAAGCCCACAAAATTGAGGTGTCTCAATTTTCTAGAGAACAAATACGTATGGTTTTTGATATTTGGAATGCCAAGTCTCGCTATGAAATTGCTGAAGTGATTGCTAGAAATATCCCTAAGCTTAAAATGCTGTTTTTTGATAAGCCCAAATACCCTAGGAGTGAGACCTATTACTTTGGGCTTTTTGATGCCGTGTCGCTTTGTATTGTGTTTTATTATTTGAATGATTGAAATTAAAAACATCTTTTTAAAGGTGTTTTTTACATTAAAGACTTTCCGTATTTTATAATTTATCTAGAAATAAAACTGGAACAAATAATAATCTTGTCTTTGAGATTGAGATTGTTCTTTTTCAGAATATATAGAAAGTTAAAAAAGAACGAGTACACAAAACTTAAAAAGCGATGAAGACTTTAATATAAGTTAACCTTTTCTATTCTAAAGTATTTAGTTTTAATTACTTTTGATAAAATCTATAAATTTTATAACTAAACATTTTTATGGAAAGAAAGATAGGAATAATTTATTCTTCTGTTGACGGACAAACTCAAAAAATTTGCAAAGAATTACTAGAATTTTTCAATCAGAAACAAATTGAAACAGAGTTGTACTCAATTGATTCTTTTAACGGTGATTTATTAGAATTTCATACAATAATTATTGGAGCAAGTGTAAGGTATGGTAAACACAAGGATAAAGTTTACGACTTTATAATTAATAATATAGATTATCTCAATAAGATAACGACGGCATTTTTTTCAGTTAATCTTGTAGCAAGAAAAGAAGATAAAAATTCAGCAAGTACAAATCCATATCTAATTAAATTCTTAAAAAAAACAAAATGGGTCCCTAATTTCTCTGATGTATTTGCAGGGAAATTAGATTACAAATCCTATTCATTAATTGATAATTTAATGATTAAATTAATTATGAAATTAACAAATGGCCCCATTAAATCAAATCTACCAATAGAATTTACAAAATGGCAAAGAGTAGATAATTTCGGGCAAAGAATAATTAACAACTATAAAAATAATGAAAAAGAGGAGATATAAAATATTTTTTTATCGTTATTTCTTTAAAATAAAAATAGGAAGATAAATTATTATTGCAATTAATGAAAAAAGAAGCCCTCCTATAGAGCCTACTGCAAAAGAAAACCAAAAAGCCTCTCTTTGCCCATCCCAAACAAACGGAATCAGACCTACGACCGTAGATGCAATTGTTAATACTACTGGAATAATTTTATAATTATAAGCTTTAAAATATAATGAATGAATACTCCTTTTAGGGTATAGTTTTATTAGATTATTATAGTCATTAATAATATAAAGAGCAGAATTAACACTTATACCACATAATAAAATGAAAGAGGCATAACCACCTTGATCAAAATTAAACTCAAATAGATAAAATGTTAAAAACACACCTATAAATGAGATTGGAATCATGCTAATAATAGCAAAAGGTTGCCTTAATGATTCTAATAAGATTGAGCAAATAAAGAAAATAATTATAAGTACTAGAAACAGATAATAGTATTGTTTACTATCTTCTTTATACCAACCTTCATTTAACTCATCAAAAACAGTATAACCGACTGGTAATTTACTATTAAGCATACTTATGTTATCCTCTTTAACTTTTTTAGCTAAGTTTATTGTTCCTAAAAAATCATATGTGACTATTAATTTATATTGTTGATTTTTCTTAGAAATGCTATTCCCTGTCTTCTTCTTCTTTACTCTTGCAAATTGATTCAGTTTATATTGATTTTCACCAATCTCTATCGGAGCGTGCTTTAAATCCCATAAATTATTTTCTTGAAATTGATAAGATACTAGTTTTACCTGTTGAAACTCATAATCGTTAATAATTGAAGTTACATATATAGAATGTATTTGATTCTTGAAAAAATCATGAAATTCGCTCTGAGAAACATTATTAAAAGCCATTTGTTCATCATTAAAATCCAAATAATACTCATACAAAGCACTACTTCCTCTTCCAATACTACTAATAATTTCTACTTCTTTTATTCTTGAAGAGTTTTCTCCTAATTGTTCTTTTAATAGTTCTGCAAAATGATACAGTCTGTCATAATTATAACCTTTTAATACAATTCTATTAAACTTTCTATTAGGTGTGGCAACGTTAGAAAACCCTGCACCAACACCTTCTACATTCCAACTAACACCTCCTAAATTAGTAGCCTTACTTTCAATTAAATCTTTTAAAACAAAAGGAAATTCTGTGAACTCATTTTCTTTTTTAAAATAAATAGATATTCTGGAATTTTTATAGCTTGAAATTCTTGTTTCAAACAGTTCAACTTCTTTAAAATTTTTCAAATAACGCTCCATTTTCTGCACCACATCATTCAACTGTTCAATAGTACATCCATCTGGCATTTTTGCATCTATTCGTAAAGTTGTTCTTTCTGGTTCAGAATCGTATGACTCTCCATAAACATCTCGCACAAAAAGTCTTAGAGATCCTCCCAATATTTTTTCCAAGGTAGGCTTTATGTCATTACTAAACCATTCACTTCCTAACGTCTCATTGTAAACGTTAGATACAAAATTTTCACCATCCATCTTATCGGGTAAAAACTGTATAGGAATTCCAAACCCAACTATTAAAATTATAATAAAAATCCATTTTAAAAAAGGTCTTTTTATTATAGAAATAAAATTGTGATACCGTTTCGTATAGTTTGAAATTTTTCGCTTTCTATAAAAATTTATCTTTTTAGGTTTTAGTATTATTTTTTTTAATAAAGCTGGTATAAAATATAAAGAGACAAAAAGAGAAACTCCTATATTAATCATTATAACTAATGCAAAATCCAACAGATTCTCTTTTTGTTCTGTACTTAATAGAAAAATAATTAAAAGAGCCCCTATTGTAGTTAAGGTTGCTGCTAAAATTGCTAGAAAAACTTTTCTGTTTTTTCTTTTGTTATAATGATCAATCATTATAATACTATTGTCTATTATTACCCCAAAGGAAATAGTAATTCCTGCAAAGGAATATAATTGCAACTCTATTTTAAAAAGATAATAAAAAATAATAGCTATTAACAAATTCACTATTATAGCAATGAAAAGGACTGCTAAATATTTAAAGCTTCTATTTATTAATAGAACCAATATAAGTAAAACTAATAATGAGAACAACATTCTTCTTTGAATCTTATTTAACTCCTCAATTAAATACTCAGTTGTATCTTGTGCTAACCTTAATGTATAATTCTGCTGTATTTCATCTTCTAACTGGTTAACTTTTGCTTTTACTTCTCTAGCTACATTAATTGTATTTGAACCTTTCTCGGCATACACAACCATATTAATAGAATTTTCACCATTAATCCGATAATAAGATGATATTGAAGCTTCATTAAACTCGACTTTAGCAATATTTTTAAGAAAAATAACTCTTCCACTAGAGTCTTTTATAGGAATATTTCCCCAATCAATATTATAATCTGATTTATACTTTATAGTTAATGAAATATTTAAACTAGTATTATCAATATTTGAAACTAAAGTTCCATTACCTAGTTGTTCCTCTACAAAATATTTTTTTATAGCATTTTCTATTTCATTAACAGAAATATTTAACTGAAATAGTTTGTTTACATCATATTTAATATTCCATTCGAAAGGCGTAGCCCCATAAACATTTATACTACTTACTCCATTAAGACCTGTTAAACGTGGAAGTATATTTTTTTCTGTATATTTTTTTATATAATACGGACTTTCATCAGCATTTATACTATATGACAAAATAGCTTGATTATCACTCTCTCCTCTAAAAGATAATTCAGGATAAGTAACTCCATTAGGGAAGTCTCTATAACTTTGATTTATTAAGTTTGATATTTCAAATCGAATAGCATCTATGTCACTATTCTTTTTTAGCTTTACATTTATAGAACCTTTGCCTTTATTAGAAAAAGAACTAATTTCTTTAATTCCTTTTACTTTATTAATTAGTCCTTCTAACTTTGAAGTAACCTCTTGTTCTAATATTTTAGCTGAAGCTCCTTTCCAATTAAAATTAACATATAACGATTTCTGATTTGTTGAAGAAACTAATTGAACACTTAATAAAGATGTTAAAGCTATACCTATTATAGATAAGCAAACAAAAAATATTATTATAGAAAAAGAAGATGCTTTATACTTCATATATTAATTTCATGTCATGTTCAAGAATCAAATTGCTTAATCCAAAATGACTTTAAAATCTTCTGTTAATTCTTTTTTATTCAAAAAATCATAAAGAGTTAATTGTTGTACTTGATAATAAAGTGTCCAATAGTTTTGTAGACTTTTTATATAATTTTCAGAAGCAGATTGCCAAGCTTTTCTTGCACTTGCTAGCCTTAATAAATCAATACGCCCAGATAAAAAACGTTTCTTAGTTAACTCATAAGATTCTTTTGAAATTTCACTAGTTCGTAATGCACCATTTACTAATTCCTTTTGAAGATTAAAATCAATAACTTTTAAAGTAATATCTTGCTTAAATGATTCCTTATCTTGCTGTAGTTCAACATCAATGACTTCTTTATTCATCTTAGCAGTCTTAATTTTACCTTTTCGTTCTCCCCAATCTAGGATAGGGATACTAAATTGTATAGCTATCATTTCTTGTTCCAGAAAATTACTATAAACATTATTAAATGTATTTGCTTGTTGGTTTAAGCCGTAACTAGCTGTTAAAGATAAATCGAAACGATTTTCTTTAACGGCTTTATCTAAATCTCTTTCTGCTTCAATTTTTTTTAATTGCAAGTTTAAATTATTGGGATTATTTGCTTCTGTTAAATCTATAGCCTCATTAACATCAATTTGTAAATCGGATATCAATTCAGGTAATACAGGGATTTTATCAAGAGCGTTATCATATCTTAAAAACAACCTCAGTTCTGATTCTGCTTTTTCTAAGGCTTGCTCATTTTGAGTTACACTAGTTTTTGAATTATAAACGTCTAACTCTAAATTAAGAACATCATCCTTTTCAATAGACCCAATTTCGTATCGTTTTTGACCTATCCTGAATAGTTTTTTTGCTGAAACCTCATTTTCCTTAGCTATTTCAAGCTTCTTACTTGCTAAAGCCCAGTCAAAAAATAATTGTACCGATCTTAAATTAATAGCTTGTAGTTCATATATATAGTTTTTTTGAGCTTGACTGTACTTAATAGGAGCAATCTTTTTTTCCCATTTAAAAGAATTAAATGCCATTAATGGTTGATTTAGCCCAATACTAAATGGTGTTGCATTATAATTCTCGATATTTAAATCTCCAAAATTGGCTAATCGATTAAGGTTTGAGTTTATAAACAAACTTGTTCCTGTTGCCCTAATATTTTGATTAATAGAAATATTGGCAAAGCTATTCAAGTTCTGTTGAGATCTATAAACATCAATGTTTTGTTCCGAATCATATCTTTTTACCACCGACTTGTTATAAGTTAAAGGTTTAGTTTCAAAATTAATTTTTGGCAACAAACTTGATTTAAATGATTTAAATTCCCAATAATTTACTCCATATTTCCTTTTTGCTTTATAAGCATCTAAGGATTTTTTATTTGCTTCATTTAAAATATCATTGAGTGTTACTTTTGAGAGGTTAAGAAGAATGTTATTATCTAATTGGGAAAAACTATAATTATAGAAAAAAAACAAAACACAAAAACAAAATACTCTATTTAGAGCATTACGTTCGTTTTTTAGATAAGGAATAATATATTTATAAAAATTATTTTTCAGCATATTCTCTTTTTTAATTCCTAATAATTCCTTTATCAAACTTCCTAGCAAAATAGTAATAGCAAAGTGGTATAAAATAAAGACTTACCAATGTTCCTAATAGCATTCCACCAATTAAAGCTATAGCTAATGGTACTTGTAATTCAACTCCTATACCACTAGAAAAAAGTAAAGGGATTAATGCGAGTATAGTTGTCAAGCTTGTCATTATTATAGGTTTAAGTCTTTTCTGTCCTGCGACTAATATAGCTTTCATTAACGAATACCCTTGTTTCTCTAGTTGTATAATACTATCTATTTTTAATATTGAATCATTAATAATAATTCCACTCATTACGACAATACCAATCATAGACATTAAATTAATACTCATTCCAAACAATTTTAAAAATAGAAATGCTCCTGCTAAGTCAATAGGAACCTCTAATAGAATAATTAAAGGCAATACAAAAGATTCAAATTGAGAGGCTAATATAAAATAAAGTAGTATTAATGAAATTAGTAATATTATTTTTAATTCTTGAACCAGTTTTTGGTTAGAAAATACTGCTCCAGTAAAAGACACATTATACCATTTATTAGTGTTAACAGTTTCATTTATGGTATTAATAGTATTATCAATATTCTCGCTAGAAATATCCAATTCTATAGGGTAGTATTCCCCTTCAATACCACCTGTAATTGTTTTTAGATTTTCTGAACGCGTTTCTTTTATAAATTCTTTAATATAAAAAGATGTACTATCATTTGATTGTACTGTAGTCTCATTTAAAATTTTACGAATATTTTTAGAATTATTACCAATAATAACAGGAACAAAATTTTGGTTATTTATTATAGTAGTAACTTCTTGCGCACTAAAAGCGGTTTTTAAGGCATTATAAATTTCATTTGAATTTATTCCGTATGCTATTAATTTTTCTTGATTAACTAATATCGAAATATGCTCTTGCCATTGAATAGGTTTCATTTTATAACCATTTAAATCTTGTTGTATCTGATACCAGACTTTTTTTAGTTGTTCGCTTTGAGCACCACCTATATCATTTACATTTCGAATACGAGCATTTAAAGGAGCTTCTTTATTTGAAAAAATTAAATTAAAAATGTTGTCAACTTCTTTATATTCTATTGATACATTAGAGTATTTTTCTCCAATAAAAGTGTATAGTATTTTTTTTATTTTATTTATTGTCTCAGGAGATTTTCCTTTTAAGTATATTATACTTTCTGATGCTCTTGATTTTCCTTCTTTATCTAATAAAAATTGTTGGCTTCCTATAAAGGCTGTATGATTTACTAAGTTCTGTTTAACGGGGGCTAGTAATTCTAATACTCGACGTTTATTTTCTTCAACGTTTATTTGTTCGTTCCAATCTATATTTAGTAAAACTTCTGTTTGGGTTAAATTTGGTATTTGCTCTTTTGGTAAAATAGTAAATAAACCAACAGCTCCAAATAATAAGAATAAGCTTATAATCCATGACAAACCTTGTTTCCGCATTACAAAACGGAACCCCTTTTTATATATTGAGGCGTAATTTAACCTATTTGTTTTTTTAAGAAAACTATTAACTCTTCCTTTGTCTTTTACATCTTTTAAATGAAATAGTTTATACATAACTGGTAATAAACTTACAGCGACTAATAAAGACACAAATAGACTTATAGTAATGGCCATTGCTTGATCAAAAAATAATGAACCAGCTATACCGCTTAAAAAAATTAATGGCAAAAAGACTGCACAAGTAGTAAGTGCCGATGATAATAGAGGTTTTACTACTTCGTTTGTACCTAGAATACACGATTCGTTAAGACTATACTTTTGGTCTCTAAACTGTGTAATATTATCAATAACAATTATAGAATTATCTATCATAAGACCTATTCCAAGGACTAACCCAGAAAGAGAAATGATATTAATGGAAATATTTAATAAATAAAAAAATAACAAACTAATAGTAATAGAAACAGGGATTGATATTCCTATTAACAGAGGGGCTTTAACGTTTTTTAAAAATAAAAACATAACTCCAAATGCTAAAAGCATGCCCCATAATAAACTTTGTTTAATATTACTAATAGCGTAATCTAAAAGTTTTGTTTGATCTCTAGTAATTGAAAAACTTATAGTATCATACTCTTTGCTTAATCTATTTATTAGTTTATTTAAAGCCGTTTTTAAATCTTCTATGCGGGCATCACTTTGCTTAATAATAGCCATAGTAACCGCTTCTTTTCCGTCTGATAGAACCAAGCCTATTCGTTCTTTAGGTCGCTCTAACACTTCTGCAATTTCCTTTAATTGAAATAGTTTATTATTATTATTAATAAAAATATTCTTAATTTCATTAATATCATTCAATGTAGAGCCTAAACGAATATTGTATTGATACTGACCATCTTTAATTAAAAGATTACTAACTTCTAATTCATATTTTTTAATAGCAGATTCTAAATCATTGATATTAATTCCTAATATATTTAATTTTTTATGATTAGGAATAATTAAAATTTCAGAAGATGTTAATCCACTAACATCTACCATTGCAACTTCATCTACTTGCTCTATGCGCTTACGAATAACTTGATTTACAAAGCGACTAAAATCTGTAAATTCCTGAGATATAGAAGATTCTTTTTTCTCTTTTGTTCCATTTAAAGTATTAGTACTTTGCTCCTTTAAATTCATATTTAAATAAAACACAGGAACATCTGTTACACTAGCCTTTATAATCTTTGGGCGTTCAACAGATTTGGGAAGGTTTCCCATAGCTCTATCTATCTTTTCATTAACTTCAATGAAAGAATAATCAATATTAGTCCCTTGTTTAAAGGTTAATCTTATAACCCCTAATCCATTACTAGACTCGCTTTTAATATCATCTATATGTGACACTTGCTTCAAGTTACCTCGTATTTTTTTTACTATAGCATCTTCAATCTGTCTTGCAGACATATCTTCAGCAGTAACTTGAACAGTAATTTCGGGGATATCTATATCTGGCATTAAAGACACAGGAATATAGTTAAATGCCACTATGCCTAAAATAAACAACCCTAAGGTAGACATTATTGTAGCAATAGGTCTATGCAATAAAAATTTTACCATTAAATTAGTAATGATTTAGTTATCCTTTATAAAAATTTTACTGTCATGTGCTAAGTTTAAATTTCCTGACACAATAATTGTATCCCCTATTTTTAAAAAAGCAGTACTTTTATTAGGATTGGCAATTAATGAATATGATGTGCTATTTTCCATTGTAGTTTTTACATAAGTCCAAAATGCCCGTCTATTTTTCACTTTAAATAATACTTCTTGATTCTGTCTTAAAACTACAGCCGATTTAGGAACAACAAATTGATTTTCAATTTCTTTTTGAATTTTCACTTTTACATTCATTCCTTCTGATAATCGCCCATCATTTTTAACTTGTGCTTTAATTAAAACTGTCCCATTTTCATCAACTAGTGGGTTAATAGATGATATTTTACCTTTAAATATTTCATTATCTATTGCAAAAGGTAATATTTGAATATTATCATTAACAGCTACATCATTAATTTCTGATTCAATTAATCGAAATTCAACCTCAAATTCCTTATCATTAATTAAAGTCATGAAATCATCTCCTGCTCCTATATTTTCATATTGCTTTTTTCTAACATTAGCAATTTTACCGCTAAAAGGAGCTAACAATTTAGTGGATCTTAGTTCAAACTCAGCTGTTTTTAACTGTAGTAGAGCAATATCATAACCAGATCGACTAGCAACCATATCGTAAATGTCTTTAGGGATACTATCTTTATTAGTAGTGAAAATTTCACGACCAATCAGCATATCTTCAAATTCTAACTTAGCTTTTTTTAATTGTAGTTTTGCCTCATCAACTCTTTGCTTATATTTAAAGGGGTTTAAAGTAGCTATTACTTGATTTTTCTTTACAAAATCACCATTTTTAACAAACAATTTTTCTAATCTTTCACTTATCTCAAACTTTAAAATATTTTTTTGTTTCGCTATAAGGTTTCCATTACTCACTATTTCTTTTTGAAAAGATTCTTTTTTTAAAACAATAATCTCTACTTCATTTTTTTCTACTAAGGATTCCTTTTTTTCTAAAACAACATCTTTAATTTCTTTTGGTTTTGATTTGGAACAACTAAAAAAACAAAAAGCACCTACAATCAAACAAAGAGTCATTACATAATTAATTTTTGAATACATAATATATATAAGTTGATTTTATTAAAAATAACACTTAATAAAACCTTGAATTACAAATTAAGAGTATAAGTAATAACTAACACTCATTCTTGATTATAAAGAGGAATTTTTAATATTTCATTTTTATAACCTATTTCTTAAATTAGATTAAAATCTAATTCTCTCTCTAAAATATTTTTCTGTTCTTTCTGGTTTAGATTTCATCGGGACAAAGGTTTCTTTAGGTATTAATGTAGAATCTACGATTACAATGTAGGGCTCATTTAAATAGTCTAATGGTAAATCTAGGCCATTATTTGGAATACTAAATACATTATAATCCAATTGGTAAAGTCTATTAAAAATTAAAAAATCTTTTTTTCCAGTAAAGTAACCTAAAAATAAAATATTATCTACACCTATTTTTTCTTCATATTTTTTTGTATATTTTATTATATGCTCTATACAATAGGAACATTCCAAACTTGAAAATTTAACAATCATTTTAGGAGATTCGTTTAACAACTCCTTTAGCAAATATGTGTTATTCTCAGAATCTAAAACAGTAATATTTTCAATTCTTTTACTTAATGCAATGTTATATTCAAGATCTTCTTCTTTTTCAATTGTTTTTAGATGATTTTCTGTAATTCCATAATAATCGAGCAATTGTTGTTTTTTAGTAATTCCTTCCCTTGCAAAGAAAAGAAATAATAAAACCAATATTATTAACGAAATTAAAAAAAATATAAAGGGTTTAATCTTCATTTAAAACCTCTTTAAGTCTATAAAAAAACAAAATAGGATTATCTTTTTCGTTAATTTCTGAGGTACGTATTTTTCCATAAATTGGTTTGTGGTACAAATCTGGATCAAGTTTTTTCATTGCATCTTCAAATTGAATTAAATCATACGCATCTACAGCACTAATAAAGTAGTCATTGTTTGACGTAGAAAAATCTGAAAAAAACGGATATGTACTGTTAAGGCTATTTGTATTTCCCCCAGTAATTAACTCAGAATTTAGCTTGTTGAAAAAACAAGAAATAGATCTTCCTTTATATATAAATGAAAAATATAAATAATTATTGGTTTGAAAGTGTTTACCTGGGAAAAATGCTATTGGTGATTTATCATTCATTAAAATTCTATAAAACTCTTTAAAATCTTTGTTGCCAAGCTTTTCTCTATCAATGCCTTTATCTCCAAAATTAATTTCATATTTAGCATCAATGAATGTCTCATTTATGCTATAAATCGTATCTGAAAACCTATAACTATATGTAATTTCGTTATTTTTAGAAATTAAATTATTTGAAAGATTATATCTTACCTTCTCATAATCTGAAGTTCTTTTAGGTCCATAACCTATTAAAGTTCCTGATTTATCAATAATATAAATCAATCTATTCGGAATTTCACCCAAATGAGTATTGGCATAGTCAGCGCTAAATAACATTATATTGCCATCTTCTAACACTTTAAAGCTTTTACAACCTAAATCTAAATTAATATTTCCTAGAAATTCACCATTGAAATTATATCTTAAAATTTTTCGAATAGTTCCATTAAAAACAAGAATTTCATTATTCCTTTTATCAATATCAAACGCTTCTGGCCTCGGATACTCGCCTGGAGCCCCTCCGACATCTCCTATTTTTCTCAAATACTTTCCTTTGAGGTTAAACATAAATATGGATTTAGATTTATAAATATCCATCACCAAAATTTTATCATCATGGATTAAAATTTCATCTACATGCCCAATTAGGTTATCAGATTTGGTTTCTAGTTGAGTGAAGTAACACGTATCTACTAATACCGAAGATCTTACTCTATTTTCAAAAGATTCCTCAACAGAAATATTAAATTTCTTTATATTTTGATTAGATCTTTTTAATTCTTTATAATTTTCAATTTTTAAATCTTGAAACTCTAAACCTTTATATTCTTTTGATTTGTTTTCACATCCCATATATGAGAAAGCCATTACAATTGTTAGTAATAGTAGTTTTATTTTATTCATTTATTAATCTATTCATTTAAAAAAACCTAGGTATAATAAATTATGCCTAGGTTCAAAATATTAAATTCTATTTTAACAAGATCCTGACCATCCTTTACAGTCCCAATAAGTATGTACTTCATATACTTGATCTCCTTGTGATGTTATCCCTATAGGCATTGTAGCTGTTGCTACTTCTGGGTCTCCAAAACTTAACCAACCACCTGGTTCCTCACTTAAAGAAGATGTATAGATATAATGATCATTAGCTTCTGCTATATTTATATTAATTGCCATTGACATAGCTACTATTGCTATGATTCCAAATGCTTTTTTCATTTTATTATATTTAATTTATTATTAGTTTTATTGAGTATAAACTCTTTTTTATTTTTAAATGCCTAAACAGATATGCCGCATTTTAAGACATAATGACCATTTGTCTCTCAAAATAGTCATAACGATAGATTATTTATTTTTTTGCAAATCCATAAATTATCTTTTCTGTAAAGTTGTATTTATTTTTTATTTCATAGGCTTTTTTAAATTAAAATTAATATGACTAAGATAACTTAAGAAAAATAAAATAATTGTGTTTTATTAAAAAAACACAAAACATTTTCCCATAATATAATTCTCCGGAATAAAACCAAAATTGCGAGAATCCCAAGAATTATGTCTATTATCTCCCATAACAAAAAAATAATCATTTTTAAAGGTATATGTTTTATCCTCAGAAATGCTTATAATTTCTTTTTCGTGTCTGTATATAATTTCTTTATATAATTCAAAGTTATATCTATTAAGTTTTATTTTCATTCCTTTTTTAGGAACAATAATCTTGCCATAATTATCTCTAGACCATTGTTTTTTTTGTGATATATAAGTAGGAAATATTAGCACTTCTCTATTACCTTCACTTTTAATATTTCTCTTTAAAGAGTTTTTAATTTCATTTCCTAACTTTAGATACTCTTCATTCGAATAAGTTTTTACTTCCTTTATATTATTCTCTTTAGAAAAATTCACATAATCATAACTATAATCGTCTTTCTCTTTTAAATATTCTCCATTAATAAATACTTTTGAATCTTTAATTGTAAGTATATCATTAGGTAGTCCTATTATACGTTTAACCAAAAACTCATTATTATCTTCAATAGATTTAAAGACAACAATATCCTCTCTTTTATAATCCTTGAAAGGACCTAGTGGCATAAATAAATCGTACTCATTTAATCTGCCATTTCTTCTGAAAAAATTACCAATAACAGGAACTTCTTGGATTCTTTTTGGAACTTTTACACCATATGAAATTTTATTTATTAAAACATAATCATTTGGCGATAATGTTTTTTCCATAGAACTAGATGGCACGAAGTAAATATCAAATAAAAAAGTTCTTATAAATATTGCCATAAAAATTGACACTATAATTAGATAACTATATTTTATAATATTAAATACCTTGATTGAAAGTCTTTTTTTGATAAACTTTACTGAAAGATTAGTAGTAAAAGAGTCTATAACAATTATTAAAAATAAAAATAGATAAAAAAGCTTAGACCATAAATAAAATAATATTGTTAGAGAAAGTAGTACCCCAAACAAAAAGTGTCTTTTTTGTAATTTTAAATTCATCATATCAAAATAAAGAATATTTTTTTGAATTAGCACTATAGGTTTAAATCATATAGATTATGAATAATGAATCATTTTATTTCTGCAAAAGTGTTAAATATAGATAGTTATATAACTAAAGAATAGTTTTTAGGCTAACTCTTTGATAATCAAAAACAATTCGTTCGATAGTACATTATGAAGGGGAGCAAAACAAACCTCAACTAGAAATAGTTGAGGTTTTTTGCTTTTATATTGTCTTGTGAATTTTAATTTTATTAGAAATCTTTTCGGTTGGCTTTGTAAGACAATCTCCAAACAGGAATGGCAGTCCATAGCACTAGCATTACCATAGAAATAACCAAACCAGTATTGGTCCCAAAAAACTGTTTAAAAACAGCTCCTGTGTATCCCAAAAGTGCAGAAATATCTAGTTTAAGTAGAATTAATGTTCTGGACAAATCTATGGGGTTTAACATTGTTGCTGTTAATGAAAATGTATCTAGCGGATATTCTTTAAAAATGATAAGAGACATTAGAAAAATGCCATCATAAATCACGGCTAAAAATAGCCATAGAAGAACAGCATACCCAAAACCTTTTATTTTGTTTTCATTGGACAAGGCAATGTTAAAGGATAATGCAGTAAAAATTAAGGTTAAGAAAGCTCCTGTTACCAGTAATAATGAAAAATCAAAAATGGCATCGCTTTTAAAAAGTCCATATAAAACAAACGGTATACCTAAGCCTAAAACCAAACTTAATGTTAGTGAGCCTGCTACTCCAAAATATTGACCTAAAAAAATGGACGACCGTTTTATTGGCTGTGCCAAAAGTAACTCTGTAAATTCCTTAGAATTGTAGTAGTACATTACACCAAATATTGTTCCTATCAATGGTACTAATATGATGATAATGTTCATTAACGTAATTACTGCCTTAGATACATCATTGTTTAAAAATAATAGTACAAAACCTAAGATAAGGTAAAATAGAAAATAGATGTAGCTCCAACGGCTACGCATTAAATCATAAAAACTATATTTTAGAATTTTAATCATAAATAGTAGGAGTTGCTATGGCCGCAATGGCATGTTCAAAATCTGTTTGCTTTGTTTTGGTCATTAATTCTTGTATAGATCCTTTAAAGTATATTTTGCCTTCTAAAAGATATACAATTTCATCTGCAACTTCTTCAACAAATTGCATGATATGTGAGGTAACTAATATTGTTTTTCCTTTTTCCTTTTCTACTTGTATTAACTCTTTTAAACGGATTAATGCAAGAGGGTCTAATCCAGTAGTTGGCTCGTCAAGTATAATTAATGGGCTATCAAACATAAAAGTTAAAACAATATTTACTTTTTGCTTTGTTCCTCCTGAGAGTGTCGCCAGTTTTTTATCTAAATAAGGTTCTAAAGCAAATAATTGTATTAATTTTTCTTCTTCACTGCTTTTTTGACGAAGATCTTTTATCATACGTATAAGTTCCTTGACTTTAAGGTTTCCAGGGAAATTAGCAATTTGTGGTAGGTATTCAATCTCTTGTCTATATTTCCATTTGTTTTTAATTGGTTCTCCCAAAACGGAAATATTTCCTGTATTGGGCACTACCATACCTAAAATTGTTTTTATAAGTGTTGTTTTTCCAGAACCATTAGGCCCCAAGATTGCAAAAATACCACCTTTCTGTATGTGCAAATCCAACCCAGTCAGTACTTGGTTTTTTCCAAATTTTTTATGTAATAATTCTATTTTTATCATTTTCTTTTATGCATTAAAGGATTGGCATCCATAAGATTGTCTGGTGTAAAAACGGGAGATACTTTCTCAGAAAAATCAATAATATCCATAAATAAGCTACGCAGGAGTACTATAGTTTCTGGAGTGCGATTTACAATATATGAAAACAGTTTTACAGGTCTATAGGGGATATCTCCAATACCATTTTTATCTAAATCATAACCTGTATAATTACTCCAGTAATTTTGATCAAAACTATTGTCGTTTAGTTTACTATTATAGGATATGTCAAAAGAATTGTACAAGAAGTTATTTTTTGAAAAAACATTGGTATAGCAAGCACCAAGTACTTTAACAGCCCATCCGTTTCTTATGAAATTATTGTTTGTGTAATTTATACGATTAGAGCCTTCTATGTTAATACCAATGGTATTTTCTTCAAAAGTGTTGTTTATAATTTCTGCATCAGTAATTTCTTTTAAAAGTAAACCAAAGGCTGCTGTTCCCCAGTTTTTTTTAAAAGTATTACCATTCATTTTTATACGTTTAGAGAACATTACTGCAACACCAGCACCATTGTTTTCAAAAGTATTATCTGTGTAAACATCATCATTAGAGAACATAAAATGTAGTCCATAACGTAGGTTGTCCGTACTTGTATTTTTTTTAATAGTAATATTATCTGAGAACTCTAAGTAAATACCATCTCTTACATGTTGTACTATGTTTTTTTCTACTTCAATGTTTTTTGAATACCAAAGTTGTATGCCATTGCCAGAATTATATTCATCTACAGCATCACCAATAATTTTGTTATGATAGATTCGCCCATTATTTGATTTTTCTAAGTAAATACCAAAAAATAGTTTTTCTAGTACTACATTCTGAATTAAAAAATTTTCACTTTTTACTACACGTATAGCAGCATAATCAGTAGTGTAACTTGTACCTACGTTAATGATAAAGAGCCCATCTATGGTAACATCATTAGACTGGATGGTAATTATTTCGCCTTTGTCTTCACCATCAATTACCGGATAATTTTCACCTAATAAAGTTAATGGTTTGGTTATTTGAATGTTGTATTCTTTGTATGTTCCTTTTTTTATTAAAAGAGTGTCATAATCTGCAGCAATGGCAATACCTTCTTTAATAGATTTTACCTTGCAAGTAGGACAAATTATAATTGTTTTTGCTGAGAGGAAATATCCAAAGAGCAGTAAAGTAATAAAAAATAATTTATGAATGACCTTCATTAAGAATGGTTAATTGAAATGATTTAATAATTCTTTCCATGTAAAAATTTTTCCATGGCTTTTAGACAATGCATACTCTGCCTCTTCTTTTGTTGCAAACGCAGATAAAAACGCTCCCATAGGGCTTGGAATGTTTTTACTGATAAGATAAGTAGCTTGTGTAGCGTCAATCAATTCCCCAGGGGTATTGTAATCATTTACAAAAAAAAGGGCAACAGTTGTACTGTCTATTTCTTTTAAATGGTTTAGCATACATTCAGATGCATCAAAAACATAGGATCTTCCTTTTTTTGTGACAAATTCAGCTGCATGCTGTTTGTCTACAATTGTCATACTACAATAGTGACAGCCATCAGAACCATAATTAATGGGTTTTGCACTTATGTTACATCCTATTAGGGTTAATACAACAGATATTCCAAGCAAAAACTTTTTCATAACATATCTATTTAGTCGTGGATTGTCTTTTACTTTTTAAGCCTAGGTAGAAGGCAATAACAGTAAACATCATACCAATAAACATCATCCATGCACCTGTAGATGGAAGCGATGTAACATCAAAATTCAGCATCTTTGTATGTCCAAAAAGCGGCGGTTTATAGCTCATAGGAGTGCCATCTGGGTTTGCTAACTTCATAATTGCATTGGGGTCAAGGTTTGTACCATAATCTACCATCCAAGCATTAAAATCATACATACCAAGGATTCCTAAAATGGACATTAACAGAAACCATCCCATAAACCATTTATAGCTTACTTTTTTAAAGAAGCCCAGTATTCCTATTAGTACACCCAACGCAATCATTACTCCAATTACTATGGGAAAAGTACTAAACTCCCACATATCTTCTGCTTTTGGTAGTTTACGCATACCTATATAGTGATTAAGTCCGTCTATGTTCTGAATGTCAAATTCTGATGCGCCACGAATACCATCTATATGTATGTTCATTCCTAATGGCTCAGGATACTGGGGAGCTCCAAGCATTATATTCCATAATGGAAAAGCAAATAACCCCAAGAAAAGTAACGGGCCAATAATCATTAGTACACTTGCTTTTTTCATAGCTTTTAATGTTAAAATTTAGACTTAGTTATTGGTTATGGTTTTTTTAGTTTAAAAAAGCGGGCTGATCCTAGAACGCAGCCCGCTTTTATTTTGAAATAAACAGACTATTAAGATTATTCTCCTAGTGTATAAGTTAGTGGCACATTAGAGTTTGCAGCTGATACTCTTACGTAACCTTGCATTTCTTGGTGTAAAGCAGAGCAGAAATCTGTACAATAGAATGGCCATATACCTTCTTTTTTAGGTTCCCAAAGTGATGTTTTGGTTTGTCCAGGCATAATTAACAATTCAGAAGTATTCTGTCCTATCATAGCAAAGCCGTGTGGTACGTCAAAATCTTGTTCGTGGTTTGTAATATGAAAATATACTTTATCTCCTACCTTAATTCCTTCAATATTATCAGGTGTAAAGTGACTACGAATCATAGACATATAAACGTGAACCTCTTTGCCATTACGTTCTACTCTAGCTTTATCTGGGCTTAAAACAGCGTAAGGATGTTTGTTTTCTGTTAATCTATATATTTTTTTAGATTTAGAGGATAAAAGTTCAGCAGGAATACCAGCAGCGTAGTGTGGTTCTCCATGCGTTGGAAAATCATAAATTAGCTCCATCTTATCTCCTGTAATATCATACAATTGAGCAGAGTGTTCCAGTTCTGGACCTGTAGGTAGGTAGCGATCTTTTGTAATCTTGTTCATAGCTACTACATATTTTCCATAAGGTTTGGCTGAGTTTCCTCCAGGAATCATTAAGTGTCCTACTGAGTAGAAAGTTGGTTTTCTATCTAATACTTCCCAAGTGCCTAGTTTCCATTTTACAACTTCTGATGATATAAAAAATGTAGTGTATGCATTTCCTTTGCCATCAAACTCTGTATGCAGTGGACCTAAACCACCACTTTTAACAGTTCCGGCAAGCACATCTTCAAATTTTAAAATAGGAATTCCGTACGCTTCTCCATCAAATTTTTTGCCTTCAATAGCAGCAATCATATTATCAAAAGAATGCACTGTTAAATCGGCTGATAATTTTCCGTTTCCAATGATATATTCTCCAGAAGGATCAACATCACAGCCATGAGGAGACTTAGGTGTTGGTAAAAAGAATACTGCGCCTGGTATTTTGGTAGGATCAACAGTTATTACTTCTTTTTTCATAGTAGAAGTAGCTGTGTGTGTATGCTCATCATAAACATTATGTGCATAGTTAGCGGGCATTTTTTCGCCACCGCCATTTTTTACATATTCTTCTACTTTTTTCCAATTAATGGCAGCAATAAAATCTTTATCATTTTGTGAAGCGTTAACTTCTAAAAGCGAATTTGCCTCCTCAGTATTGTAAGTTGTAAAGAAGAACCAACCGTGAGATTTTCCACGACCTGGATGAGAAAGATCATAGTTAAACCCAGGCATCATTATCTGAAACTCAAGGTTTAATTTACCATCATCTGGAGCTACGCTTATGAATGATAACGCTCCTTTAAAGTTTCCTTTATACTCGTTTATAGGCATATCTCTTTGTGGAACTGGAACGGAAAAACGTGTGCCAGCAACTACATATTCAGTGTTTTCCGTTATAAATGAAGAACTATGGTTCCCTGCACTATTAGGAATTTCAATTATTTCGGTGGTTTCAAAAGTTGTTAAATCAATTTTAGCTATACGGGGTGTGTTGTTACCGTTTATAAAAATCCATCTTCCGTCTAAGACTCCTTTGGTTTGTGAAATATCTGGGTGGTGCGCATCATCCCATGGTACAAATCCAAAAGAGGTATTTAACATTGGTTTTGTTTCTTCTGAATAACCATATCCAGAAGTTGGAAATTGAGAGAATACTGGGATTTCTTTAAACATACGACCAGATGGTAAACCGTATACTGTTAGGTTTCCACTATATCCGCCAGACATAAATGCATAAAATTCATCTTGCTCTCCTGGAGCTACATATACTTTTTCTGCAGCACTTGAGGATAAGGCTCCATTAGAGGATTTGCCGCCACCATTTTGATTGCCACAACTGCTAAGTAATGCAGCTGCCCCAATAAGCGTTAATAAATAATAATTGTACTTTTTCATTTTCAATGATTTTTAGTTGTCTTTAATTTGTACTTATTTTGAAGGCGGAATAATCACTTTATCTACTACGTGTACTATTCCATTACCAGCAGGAATACTTGCAATAATCTTGGCGCCGCCAACATAAACATCATTCCCTTTTACTTCTACTGTTGTATTTTGATCATTTGCTTGACCCAATTTTTTGAATTTTTTTAAGAAGTCTATCGTATAGTTGCCAGCAGTAACATGATGTTTTAAAATATTGGCCAAAGTAGCTTTGTTTTCTGGTTTTAATAAATCTTTTACAGTTTCTGCTGGTAATGCATCAAAGGCTTTATTGGTTGGTGCAAAAACCATTAAAGGCCCTGCATTAACAAGTGAATTTTCTAAATCTGCTGCTTGTACTGCTGTCACCAAGGTGCTATGTTCTGGGGAACCTATGGCTATTTGTAGGACATTGGGTGTAGACCCATCATCTTCGATAAAGGCTTGACCTTTCTTTTCTGTATTTTCCGTTTCAGTAGTTTTAGGAACGGAAGTGTTTTCTGTTTTTGGTTCATTTTTGCAGCTTAAAATAAAAAGCATTATCAAAAAAGAACCAATCAAAGATTTAAGGTTGTTGGTATTCATAACTTCTATGTTTATAGGGTTCTAAAATATTCTAAAATAGATCTGGTTTGTTCTACAGTAAGGTTTTGGTTAGCCATTGCAGCTCCATTAAACTCAATTAACAAATCTTTAGCACATTGATCTTCTTCTGTCATTAATTTTGGATCCAGTATCATATTCATAATCCACTCAGGGCTTCTTCTTTCTAGAATTCCTTTTGGTGATGGACCTATGAAACGTTTCTCTATTTTATGACAAGCAGAACAGTTGGTTTTAAAAATTGCCTCACCTTCACTTGCCATTTTTGTATCTATTTCTGCGTCAAGTGTAATAGATTTAATTTGTCCCACACCTTTGTTTTCTAGAATAACACGTTTTGAAGCGGGAACTTCATTACTTACTGGAGCTACCTTAGTAGGCTTTTCAGTTTTTTTTGAACGATCAACACTAAAACCTTCTTTTTTTTCTTCTTTACCTCCACAACTTGTCAGAAGTATAAAAAGTACCATTACTAAACTTGTAATACTTATTTTCATTTTATGATTGTTTTAAAGTTTATAAGTCAAAGGTAATTGTAGATTATAGAGAAAAATATGATTTATATCATATTAGGGATAAAAAGGTCTTTTATTCTTGTTCAAGGATAAAGAGAATTAATATTTGTTATAATAAGGCAACACTATTTGTGGAATATTAATTAAAGAAGTAAGCTAGGAGGCTAACTAAAATTTTGACTCCCTGAGTTTTAGGAGTTCTAGAAGTTTTAGTTTTTACAACACTTTAAGCCTGAGTTTAATGTAAGAATTTAACTTTTCTTATATTAAACTCAGGCTTTAAAATTCTATGCTGAGGTTTTGAAATAAATTTAGAATGATTTTCTTAATAGATCATTAAATAGCTTTTTCAATTAATAGAAAAAAGACCTAGAATTCTAATTCAAAAAAGAGGCTACTTTCTGGGTTTTCTTCCGTAATGTCTTCTCCTTTTATAGTTTCTGCTACATCATTTATTAATTTTAAGTTTATTTTCCAGTAACCAGTCATTGTTAATGATAATTTACCCTTATAGGTTTTATCATTAGTGTCATAAATTAAATCAACATTGTTAGGAGAACTATGGTTACCCATTCCTGGCATTCTTGGGTCTAACATTACTTTATAATTTTCAACTATGGGAAAATTCATCATATTTTCCATTTTAAAAAGTACAGCAGAAAAATCATTTAAAGATACTTTTGGGTTTATGGGCAGCATTGCCAATACATAACGAGAATCATCACTACCCATAAAAGTATTTACTCTGCGCTTATCATCTAATGGGGCTTTAACGTCTATTTGAGTCGTAGCTTTGTATTCCTTGTTATCAATACTAAAATTTATAGTAAGCTCCCAATATTCATCTGTGTTGCCTGGCATTTGAAACACAATGTAGCCTTTGTATATGGATTCATTTTTTATTTTAACAATTTCTGATTTTGGACAAGAGTGCACCATTTGTGTCATATGCATAATGGGTTTCCACGAAAATTCTGCATTTGGAAGATAGTTTTCACTTGTACCTTCTTTAATACGAATAAAAAGCTCATTGTAACCAACGGTAAATTCTTCTTCTTCAGAATATACTTCAATATTGTAGTTATTAGATTTTAGTGTTTTAAGTAAGGTGTAATTTGCCAAAAGATTCTCATTGTCAACCGAAGAATCGTCATCTTTGGTACATGAAGAAAAGGTTACTGATAAGATTATCGCTACTAGTATTAATTTAAATGATTTCATAATTTATATTTTTATTTTTCTGACTAACAGTTGTCTGTTTGTCTTATTTTTAATTATTTGTTTTTATTGAAAAATTATATCTTTTAGGTATACTGAATTAGTACATTGAATAGGTTAGTGTTATAAAAAAATTGCGCCCCATTCTAGGAATATTTTTCCAATCGGTATAGGTAGAGTATTTTTTGTCAAAAAGATTCTCAACGCCCATTTTTGCATATACTAAATCGTTATTTAGATAAAAGGTTTTTCCAAAGTTTAATGAGAATACAGTATAAGCCAAGGTTTGATCTTCCCCAAAATCTGAGTTAAAATTAACTTGCTTTGCAGCTCCTCTAATTTTAAATGTTCCAGAAAATCTTTTTTTGTTGTATTGTATTGATGAGCTATAAGATAGCGGACTAATAAAGGGTAAGTTTCTATTTTTGTTGTCTTTTCCTCTATGATAGGAAACCTGTCCGTCTAAAACCAATTCAGGAAATATTTTATATTGTCCATTTATAGCAACATTTATAAGGTTGGCATAAGTAAGATTTTTATAAATTTTTACACCATCTGCACCAATAGTCATTGTGCTTAATGATGTGTCTATCTCTCCAATTATATAATTAGGCATTCTAAAAGCCGTGCTTTCTATTCCTAATTCATAATTGGATTTCTCTATAGAAATTTTAGCATTTGCCTCTAAAGATTCTTCATTCTTTAGTTTTGGGTCTCCAATATAGTCATGATTGTCAAAACTATTAAAAAGGTAAAAGCCATATGCTTCTGATACAGATGGGGCACGATCTCCATAAGACAACCCAAAGTTTAGTCTATAAGGGACAAAATTTTTATGCCATTGGACTGATAGACTTTTTAATACTCGTACCTGATTTTTGTTTATGTTTGGATAAAATATTTTAAGGCTATTTAATCCAAATTCATCTGCAATTGTACTGTTTTGTATTGCAACTCTAGTAGAGATATTAAAACTACTTTTCTTAAAAGAAATATCATCTTCAGCGTAAATTCCTGAGTTTAATGTACGAATGTCTGGCCAGGTTAACATAAACATAGACCTTTCATTAGGATTGTTGGGATACATTGTCATTTCAGCCAAAGATTGGTTATAAAAACCATCCCATTTTAATAAGAAAGAATGTTTTTTAGTTTTTAGTTTGGCTTCAGACATAAAACCATAAGTGTCACTCCAACCAGGCATATCCATTCTTATGGGAACGTCTGGGCGCTTAGAATCGTCCATTATATGGGTAACCGTATTATAGTATATTTTGGATTTAAAATTGCTAAAAGCACCAATACTATCATTTTCAAAACCTATAGATGTAATAAGTGCACGTGCCAATGAAACATCCATTGGTAGCGCAGGATAACCTATGTTATGGGCTTCATCAAAAATAAGAGTTGCGGTTATTGCATTCTTTGGGTTTGTTTTATATCCGCCATTTATTGAAACGTTGTATTTTTCATATTGAGAAAAGGCTATTTCTTTCCCGTCTCCGTCACTATAATTTTCTGCTTTACGATAAACAATATCACTATCTACATAGAAATCAGTATTTGAAAAATTTGCTTCAGCCCCTATAACTTTAAGCTTATTGTTGGTTTCATAACTATTTTCTATACTAGCTTTAAAGCCAGTTCCTTTAAAATTACTTTTATCTAGTTCCAAATTTATGGCACCTCCAATTGTAGATCCATACGCTGCACCTTTTTGACCAGATATGATATGTGCTTTAGATAGATTAGATACATCTACATAGGAAGTTATTGGATCCATTTTATCAGTACAAGCGCCAAAAACCTTCATACCATCAATAGTAACAGATAATCTTTCTGAAGTCATATTGTTTAACGTAGGTTCCCAAGCATAAGCCCCACGTTTAATCATATCTACTTTTCTTGAAAATTCTAAATATTCATCTAAAGAAGATAATGGTTTGTATTGTTTTTGGTATTGCAATTCTTGCTTTGCAGAAATCAAGATCACTTCATTTAGAGTAATGAGAGGTAGTATGGTATCTTGAGATTTTGTAATCACTTTTTGAGCATTTACAGTAAAAGTTACCATAAGAAATGATAATGCAAGGCATAGTAATATTACCATACGTGCTTGTATCTCTTTAATAACATTTAAAGAGGGCACAGTTATATGAGCTTTCATTGCTGTGTGTTTTAACTAATTCAAAAAAAAAATTGAATACAACCAGAACCATAATGTGTGCGAGTTGTATTTCTGAGAATTGAATTAGTAAAACTCAGGAGGTTGTAAACTTTCGGCTATGTATGAACCTACTATTAAAGTTTTAGGATTTCTAAAATTATTTTTTAGGTGGTTCTCATTAACAATTCCAAAACTAAAATTGGTTAAAGATTGAAAAAATATAATATTTAGTATTTCAGCTTTAAGCTGTTCATTAAATGGATTATCATTGGAATTACTGTTTTCTTTGGATAATTGCTTTACTAAATAACATTTGCCATTACAGTTAAGATTAGGCTTATCTTTGTTCTCACAAAGTATATTAGAAATGTAATCATAGTTAATAACATACTCTGCTACAGGCCATAAAGGCTTTATAAGCATAAGGAAAGTTACTGATAAGATTACAAAACTTTTCATTTATTCTTAGTTATGGGTCATAATAAGTAGACTCATTTACTCTACAAAATAACAATATTTATATGGGTATAAATATGATAAATGTCAATTTGTATTAAATTGCAATTGTATGTCCGTTAAGCAATGTTAAGGTTAAGGAGAGCGTTATTATGAACTTGTTTCAGAGTCAAACCAATCTTCTGCAATATGCCCCCTGAAATAAATTTAAGGTGTTGTAGTGATTATATTGCTAAAAACAGACACGCAATAGGTTTTATTCAGTAAAGATAAATCTGTTCACTAATTTATAAAGCAGATCTATATTGTAAAATGATAAGGAACTTTAATTTGTTGGATATGCAGAGCATAAAAGAGTAAAAGTTCCGCACATCACTCCAGTACCATTTTTATACTAGACTATTCTGTAATGTATGTGACGCAACCATTCCACAATTATTACATCTAAAAATAAAACAGAATTTATGAAAAAATTAAGTTTACTAATGGTTTTAGGAATTATTTTTATTACAACAGGTTGTACTAATGATGATAGTAACAATTCAATGGCTTGTGATTTAAAAACCCTAATAAGTTCGGAGGAATATGCAAATGCACCATCTGACCAATTAACAATTAATAGTTTAAAAATAACCGAAAATTGCCTTAAAATAAACTTTAGTTCAAGTGGATGTAGTGGGGATACTTGGGAATTAAAACTCATTGACTCAGAAGATATAATGGAATCAAATCCAGCACAAAGAAATTTAAGATTATCCTTAAAGAATGGAGAAGCATGCACAGCATTTATTACAAAAGAGCTGAGTTTCGATATTTCTAATTTACAAATTGACGGAAATCAAGTACTACTGAACATTACTAATTCTAATGATGAAATATTGTATAAATATTAAAAACCGTGCTACAACACCCTTATATAATTTATTGCCAGTTCTAGCATACTTACAAAAATTAGCGTGAATTTTTTTCTGTGATTTATTTTGCTATTGTGTATAAACTGCAATGAAATTATACGCTAGACAATTATAGTATATTTAAACCTACCCATTTGAATATTTAAACAAACACCTTAATAAAAACGGACTTATGAAAAGAATATCTACTTTTTTCTAAAAAAACGATTTTTTTGATGTGATTCAGAATCTTATGGCTTATGCTAAAATACTATTGTAAAATAGATTAATGAAATACTTAATACATTTTTAACTGTATAAAGTTGATTAATCTTTAATAAATACTTGAAAATTAGATATAATAACGATGCAAAAAGCAGTAATATATGCAATGGTATTGTATGCCCGTAAAGATTCATAAACTTAAAGTGTACGCCATTCTAAACTTGTTTCAGAATTGCATAATGCTTTAAATCAATACAATAATGTGAGATCCTAAAATAAATTCAGGGTAACGTGTTAATCATATAGCTAAATACAGGCATTCAATCAAAAATATTAACATTTACAATACTAAAAGACCGCATTGCAATGATAACATTAGAACAAATACTAAAATAAAAACATATAAAAATAGTTAAATCTCAGATAAGACTTACCTCATCTGAGATTTAACTATTTTTAATCCTTTAAAAAATGTAACTATTTTTTTAGGATTTATAGTATGGTTAGTTAAAAACCAATGTCCCTTCACTATTCCATTTGGTAACATTAGCAATTTTGCTATCTTCAAAATTTACTTCTTGCAATATTGCATTTTCCCAAAAGAACCATTTTCCTGTTTTTTTCCCTTGAGTGTAGTTTCCTTTAGCTATTTTTTTTCCTTCTGGGCTATACATATTCCATTCGCCTTCAAGTTTTCCATCAAGAAAATATCCCACTTGAGCAATTGCTCCATTATCGTGGAAATAAGTAGCTTTTACTTTGTTCTTAACTTTTTCAAAAACGGGTTTAGTCTCTTGAGCGTTTACTATAGCTATTGAAAATATGAATACGAATATTAGTGCTGTTTTTTTCATTGTATGTAGGTTTTAATTATTATTTACTTAACATTAATAATGTAAATGTACAATTTATTTTACAATAAACATACATTAATTTAACATTAAATTTACATTAAAAAATTAATATACTGATTTTCAGATAAGTAAATATTTTGAATTATTGATATTTATACAAATAATAAATACAAAAACTAAACTTATAATAGTTTTATACTTCACAATACTTCTTAAATTTGGGGTTTTAAATGTAATTTATATGTACAGAAGTCATAATTGTGGTGAGTTAAATGAAATACACATTAATAAAGAGGTAATTCTTTCTGGGTGGGTGCAAAAATCAAGGGATAAGGGCTTTATTGTTTGGGTAGATTTAAGAGATCGTTATGGTATAACTCAATTGGTTTTTGATGAGGAGCGCACTCCTAAAGAAATGATGGAACGTGCACAAAAATTAGGACGAGAATTTGTTATACAGGTTAAAGGTATTGTTATAGAAAGAGCTTCTAAAAATTCAAATATTGCTACCGGAAATATTGAAATTTTGGTTTCTGAACTAATTATTTTAAATGAAGCATTGTTGCCGCCTTTCACTATAGAAGATGATACTGATGGCGGAGAAGATATTCGTATGAAATATCGTTATCTAGATATTCGAAGAAACCCAGTTAAGAATAGTTTAATTTTTAGACATAAAGTAACACAACAGGTTCGGAATTTTTTATCTAAAGAAGGGTTTATAGAAGTAGAGACACCTTATCTAATAAAATCTACTCCCGAAGGAGCAAGGGATTTTGTGGTTCCTAGTCGTATGAATAAAGGTCAGTTTTATGCGCTTCCGCAGTCACCACAAACGTTTAAACAATTGTTGATGGTTGGTGGAATGGATAAATATTTTCAAATCGTAAAATGTTTTAGGGATGAGGATTTAAGGTCAGATAGACAGCCAGAATTCACACAAATAGATTGCGAAATGGCGTTTGTAGAACAAGAAGACATACTAAATGTTTTTGAAGGGTTGACTCGGCACTTACTAAAAGAAGTAAACGGTGTAGAGATAGATAAATTTCCAAGAATTCTGTATGATGATGCTATGCGTTTGTATGGTAACGATAAACCAGACATTCGTTTTGGGATGAAATTTGGAGAATTGAACAAAGTTGCACAACATAGAGATTTTGGAGTATTTAATTCTGCTGAATTAGTTGTAGGTATAGCAGTTCCTGGTGCTAATACGTATACACGTAAAGAAATAGATAAGTTAATAGATTGGGTAAAGCGTCCACAAGTGGGAGCACTTGGTATGGTTTATTGTCGTTGTAATGATGATGGTACTTTTAAATCTTCCGTAGATAAGTTTTACAGTCAAGAAGATTTAGCAAAGTGGGCAGAGATAACAGGAGCCAAAAAAGGAGATTTAATTTGCGTATTGTCAGGAGCCAAAAATAAAGTAAGAGCACAATTAAGTGCGTTACGAATGGAGATGGCAGAGCGTTTAGGCTTACGTAAACCAAACGAGTTTGCACCATTATGGGTAATGGATTTTCCATTGTTGGAGTTAGATGAAGAAACAGGACATTACCATGCAATGCACCATCCATTTACATCTCCTAAACCAGGACAAATGGAATTGTTAGATACTAAGCCAGGAGATGTTAAGGCCAATGCATACGATTTGGTTTTAAATGGAAATGAAATAGGAGGAGGATCCATTCGTATTCACGATAAAAAAATACAAGCCACTATGTTTAAGCACCTAGGATTTACAGAAGAAGAAGCAAGGGCACAGTTTGGGTTTTTAATGGATGCTTTTGAATATGGTGCACCACCACACGGTGGTTTAGCCTTTGGCTTAGATAGATTGGTTGCCATATTGGGCGGGCAAGAAACCATTAGAGATTTTATTGCTTTTCCTAAAAATAATAGTGGTAGAGATGTAATGATAGACGCACCAGCACCAATTAATGAAGAACAACTAAAAGAATTAAGTTTAAAGCTTAATTTGTAGTTTGTACCTTTAACATAACCGTTTATAAACTAATCCCGCATCTAGTGGGATTTTTTTGTTATTTTGAATTAATGAAACCAAAGAAAGTTTTTAAGGCCATAGGTTATGTGTTAATAAGTCTTTTAGTCATTTTTGTCTGTATATTGGCTTACACAAACTACACATATAAGCACAAATTTATTCCTAATGAAAATGTGTACAGCCATTCCGCAGAATATATTAACCCTAAAGAGGCTATTTTTAATGATAATTTTTACCTCTGTGATGAAAAGCGAATATTCCAGTATTATAATCCAGAAAGAGCAACATACAGTGAAGGGAAGAATGGTTTAAGAAAGTTTGTTCTTTCCAATTATGTAAATAAAGGATATTCAGATTCAGGATATTTAAACTTTAGGTTTATAATTAATTGCAAAGGAGAGGCAGGGCGGTATGTTTTTCATGAAAATGATTTGGAATTAAACCCAAAACCTTTCAATAAAGACTTGGTAAAGCAATTGCTGAAAATAACAACTCAATTAAAAAAATGGAATCCTAATTATGTTCAAGAAGAATTTAGAGATTCATATATGTACATATCTTATAGAATAGAAAATGGTGAGATTACAGAAATTATTCCTTAGCCTTATCATCATCTTTTGCCTGTTCTCATGTAAGAAACAAAAGGAACAAGCCAAGGAAATATTAGAATTTGGAAAATATTATCAAGGAAGTGCTCAAAGTTTAAATGCATTATCAAAATCAGTGGAATTGGATTCTACCAATGCAGAAGCTTACAGGGAATTGTCTATTCCTTATCTTAAAAGAGGTATTCCACATCTTTGGAAAAAGCATATGGAAAAAGCCATACAAAAAGATCCAATTAGTTGGCAAGGATATAGAGGATATAATTATTTATGGTTCTATCGAGATTATAAAAAAGCAATTGCAGATTTTGATGCTACGGATACATTAACTCCAAATTTTATAGATTACCCACAAGGTCATAGTGTAGATTATTGGCGCGGCATTGCCTATTTAGGGTTAGGTAACTATGAGAAATCAATAGCATACTGGAACAAGCATATAAAAAAAGAAACAGAAGATACAGGAGAAGATTGGGTAGAGATAAATGCTTTTTTATATCGTGGAATTGCATACTATGAATCTAAAAACTATGAATTAGCACTCAGGGATTTTAATAAAATCATTTATTATTTTAAACAGTCCGCAGATGCAAAGTATTACAAAGCCATAATACTTTATGAAAAAGGAAATAAGAATGAAGCTCAAACCTATATTGAAGAAGCTATAAAAGATTTTAAGTTAGGTTTTTATAACCAAAGACCTTATGTTGAAACTTTACGGCAAATTTATATGGAAGATTTATTGCTTTTTAAAAAGAAGTTATTTACCTCTTAATGCTTTATTATTAGGACTTAGTAACCTGAGTTTTATTCATCTGAAATACGTTGGTTTGAGTGAAACTCTGATAAGAATTTTGTATTGAAAACTAGCATTACAGTACTAAAAACCTATTCTCGATAGTGCAGCTGAGCTTCAAAACCTGAGTCCTATGTAAGAAAGTTTATGTCAGGCTAAGTGATTTTCGATAGAAAATTGTATCGAGGACAAGTAAATTTTAAACCAAAAGCTTTGTCATCTTAAGCTTGCCGAAAGGGCGATACAATTTTTATTAGTTTCACTATGAAAAATCTCTCAATATGACAGCTTTTTTTTAAAATCAAATTCTTAGACCGAACTCAGGGTGTTAAAAAATTTAGTATTGTTGACAAACAAAAACTATTCCCTAGTCAGTTAAGTGGAGGGCAACAAAAATTAGTAGGTGTATGGCTAGAGCATTAATTTCTACTCCAAAACTTATATTGGCAGATGAGCCAACAGGAAGCTTAAACTCTATACAAGGAGAAGAAATTATGGAAATTTTTAAAGGATTAAATGATGAAGGAGTTACAATAATACAAATAATCCATTCCTAAAAAAATGCGTTTTATGGCTCCAGAGTCATTAATTTTTTAGATGGTAGAAAGGTTTTATAAAAGGTATAAGCTAAATTAGCTTATACCTTTCTATTTATTGTATTTTAAACTGTTGGATCTGGCGTCATCCTTAAATACGGTTTTATTTCTTCAACCCCTTTAGAGAATATTTTTTTAGCATCACTAGTAGTTATTGCAGGGCTTACAACTACATTTTCCCCATTTTTCCAGTTAGCTGGAGTAGCAACTTTATGATTAGCAGTTAGTTGTAATGAGTCTACTACACGTAACAACTCATAGAAATTACGACCAGTTGAAGCAGGGTAGGTAAGGGTTAGCTTCACCTTTTTATCAGCTCCAATAATGAAAACTGAACGTACTGTTAGGTTACTATCTGCATTAGGGTGTATCATATCATATAGAGTAGATACTTTCTTATCTTCATCAGCTATTATTGGAAAATTAACAGTGGTATTTTGTACCTCATTAATGTCTTTTATCCATTCTTTATGAGATGCTACGCCATCTACACTTAGTGCAATCATTTTAACGTTACGCTTGTCAAACTCATCCTTGAACTTAGCGGCTGTACCTAATTCCGTTGTGCAAACAGGAGTAAAATCAGCCGGATGAGAAAAAAGAATACCCCAACTGTCACCTAGATAATCATACAAGTTTATTGTTCCTATGGAACTATCTGTTGTAAAATTTGGGGCTTCATCACCCAATCTTATTGTTGCCATTTTCTGTTTTTTAAATTAGTAATCCATTAATCCTACAAAGTTAATAGATTATTAGTTGGCAAACCGTTAAAATAGGTTAAACTTGTTCTGTTAAAATTCAAATTTTAATTGTACGCTAACCATTTTATGGATTGTTTCTTTTTTATTTTCTGTATTTAAATTAGATAATGAGATACCTAATAAGCGAACTGAGTTTTCCAATCTTTCTTGATATAGTAGGTCTTTTGCAGTTTCTAAAATTAAATTTTTATCTGAAACAAAATACTGTATTGTTTTGCTACGTGTTTGTAAGGTAAAATCACTGTATTTAATTTTTAGCGTGATAGTTTTCCCTGCAATTTTACTTTTTTTAAGTCGTCGTTCTAATTCAGAAGCTATATTTTCCAATTTTTCCAGCATAAATATTTCACTGCTGAGGTTTTCGTTAAATGTACGTTCAGCTCCTACAGATTTTGGAATTCTATTGGGTTTAACCGGGCTATTGTGAATGCCTCTAACCACGTGGTAATAATAAGCGCCACTTTTGCCAAAATTTTCTTCTAAAAAGGCAATGGTTTTTTGCTTTAAATCTTTACCTGTAAATATACCTAAACTATACATTTTCTCAGCTGTAACCTTGCCTACACCATAAAATTTTCTAATTTCTAACTCTTCTAAAAAGGAAATCACTTCTTCAGGGTTTATAGTTTTTTGCCCATTTGGTTTATTATAATCACTTGCTACTTTTGCAATAAACTTGTTTATAGATATGCCCGCAGATGCAGTAAGACCTAGTTCATTAAAAATACGTTCTCTAATCTCTTTGGCGATTAAAGATGCAGAGGGGTTTCCTTTTTTATTTATAGTTACGTCTAAATATGCCTCATCTAATGATAATGGCTCTACTAAGTCTGTATAGTCATAAAATATGCTTCTTATTTTTTGTGATATTTCCTTATATCTGGCATATCTGGGTTTCACAAAAATTAATTCAGGACAGTTACGTATGGCTATATAACCGCTCATAGCAGAGCGTACACCATACTTACGGGCTTCATAACTGGCTGCAGAAACGACACCTCTTTTTTCTGCACCACCAACAGCCAAAGGTTTTCCTTTTAAATCAGGATTGTCTAACTGTTCTACTGAAGCATAGAAAGCATCCATATCCACATGAATAATTTTTCGTAAAGGGAAATCCGTAACCATACACAAATTTAAGGTATATTTAGATTGATGAAATTAATAATATGAGAGTAGAATAATATGTTAGAAATAGAACGTAAGTTTTTAGTAAAATCTGATGCCTATAAAAATAAAGTAACTAATAAAAAACGAATCATACAAGGGTTTTTAAATACAGATCCTGAACGAATTGTTAGAGTTAGAATTAAGGGTGATAAAGGTTTTTTAACGGTAAAGGGAATTTCTAATGATTCTGGCACTACTAGGTTTGAATGGGAAAAAGAGATAACAGTTATAGATGCTGAACAACTATTACTTATTTGTGAAAAAGGTGTTATAAGCAAAATAAGATATGATGTTCCTGTTGAAAACCATATTTATGAAATTGATGAATTTTACGGAGATAATGAAGGACTTGTGGTTGCTGAGGTAGAATTGAAAGAAGAAGGTGAACATTTTTTTAAACCAGATTGGTTAGGAAAAGAAGTCACAGGAGATGTAAAATATTATAATTCACAATTAAGCAAAGAACCTTATAAAAATTGGAAAAAATGAGTATGTTTTTAATTTTAACAGTATTTGTAGTTTGATTTTATTGTAAAAGAAAATTAAGATTTGTTTGTTTTAATGAAGAAGAAAAACAACAAAATATCAAGTGACTAAAAATTAATGAGATGCTATTTAGAAATAGCTTAACTTAATGACATTGAACCATATTTCAGGACTAGATATTTGAGAAGTGATGAACTTAACCAGAAGAAAATTTATTAAAAGAGGAATTTTAACCTCAATTGGATTAGTTCTTTTGGACTCACTTTGGTTTGAGAAATATATAATTGACTGGAATTACTTTGACATCTCAAAATTGGAAAAAGACAAAATAAAAATCATTCAAATTTCAGATTTAAATTTTGACCAATTAAAATACTTTCACAAATCTATTGCGAAAAAAATAAACGCAATAAAACCTGATTTAATATTTATAACTGGAGATTCTGTTGATAAAACAGAAAAAATAAAATCTCTTAATGAATTCCTTAAATTAATTGATAAATCTATCAAAAAGTATGCGATAACAGGAAATTGGGAATATTGGGGTAATGTTAATCTGATTGAACTTAAAAACGTTTATTCAAAAAATAATTGTGAATTATTGATAAACGAAAGTAGAACTATTTCAATAAAAAACCGTCAAATATCAATAATTGGAATTGACGATTTAGTTGGAGGAAATGCCGATTTTATAAAAGCTATTGAGAATCTAAAGGAAACTGAAACCAATATTGTTTTATCACATTGTCCTGAATACAGAGATATAATCACAAGACAAAAAGAGAATTTAAATATTGATTTAGTGCTTTCTGGACATACTCACGGAGGACAAATTACATTTTTAGGAATTGTTCCTTTTAAGCCTCAAGGAAGTGGAAAATATTTAAAGGGTTGGTATAAAGAATCTGAACCGAAAATGTATATATCAAAAGGAATTGGAACAAGTATCTTACCAATCCGATTTGGAGCAAGAGCAGAAATGGTAGAAATGGAAATATAAAAACTAATGGCAATACAATGTATAGTTCATTGCTGGTTCTCGTCTACTTTTGAAAATCCTTGCAGATTTCTAACTTAGTTTCTACTTGCAAGGTTAAGTGTTAACTCATAAAACTGCTCATAGCCAAGACATTGTATAACATATACGAAGCGGTATAGTTCTTGATAAATACCTACAATATTTTAATCTCAAAAAAACAATTAAAATGAAAAGAGTTTTATTAACTTTAACTTTCTGCGGACTAACTTTAATCGTAAAATCACAAAACGCAAGTGTAGAACAATCAACTTATGGAATACAAACTGGGTTTTTAGGAATTTGGGTACATAACGAAACAAAATTATCAAATTCAATTGCATTGCGCTCTGAAATTGGTCTTGATAGCGGAATTTGGGGAGGTGATTTTTATAAAGGAACTGGATTTTTAATGACACCTGTTATAACTCTTGAACCAAAATTATATTACAATCTGAATAAAAGACTCAGTAAATCAAGAAGAATTGATGGAAATAGCGGAAATTTCATTTCACTAAAAACTAGTTATCATCCAGATTGGTTTATTATTTCAAATAAGGATAATGTTAGGGTAATTAGTGACATCTCTATAATTCCAACTTGGGGAATAAGGAGAAACATTGGAAAACATTTGACTTATGAAACTGGAATTGGAATTGGATATAAATATGTTTTTGCAAAACAAGCTGGATTTTTTGAAAATGAAAGTGAAGCAGCTTTGAATTTACATTTACGAATTGGATATAGATTTTAAGCTGAATAAAAACGGTGTACAACAATATATAAATACAATTACAGTGTATTTGTCCACCTTTAGGTTCCGTTTAGGACTGGCTGAATGCTAATGTAATTATCAAACTGAAAAAATCAACAGAAACACAACTATGTATCAGTAAAATACCGTATTTTTAGTACTCATTTTGGGTATAATTAAAAAGTGTTATTTTTTCTTTTTGATGCTTAAAATTAACACTTTACACCTTTAATAAAACTAATCTAATGAATTTTTTGGGTTGAAAATGCTTATTATTTCATCGTGTTAAGTATTTGATTGTCAGTATAATATACAAATAAAAATTATTTTTAAGCAACTGAAAACCAACTAATTATATTATTATCTTAAAAAAGTATGAGTTTGTCCTGATGAAACAAGCCACTTGCTTTTTTAGTTGATTTTGTTACAATAAATATGGTGTTTTTAAAACCATTGTCCCCACGGAATTCTACTTAAAAGACAAAGTAAACCTAGTCCGTAAAATATGGCAATACGTTTAAATTTTTTACTGCCTTCCATAACTTTTTTATGTTTAGACCAACCAATTGTGATTAAAACAAGAGCAATGATATTTATAAATGGATGCTCTACGGCTAAAAGGCGAGCAGCAGAACTTAGACCACCCATACCATTTGTTTTAATAGCGTTTAATCCATTAGGAGAAACAAAAAATAGAATTAACCCAATAAGTAGTTGTATATGAGACAGTATTAAAGCAAACAAAGAAATTCTAAAGTCTTTGCTTAAGTTAAAATCTCTCTTGCCCATTAGTCCAGAAATTGCATTGGCTACCGCCAAAAATAGAATTGTTAATACAGCAAATGCAAAATAAGAATGTAAGTTTAAAATAGTTTGGTACATATAGTAGTTTGTTTAGTTTTTAAAAGTAATGAAAAATCATAAAAAAACCCGCAAAAAGCGGGTTTTAAGTTTAAATTTCAATTGTTAAAAATTGTAGCGAACACTTAAGTTAAACGTTCTTCCAAATCCAAACCACACTAAGTTTCTTGTGTCTATACCTTTATATGTAGATACAGTAGTATTAGGGTTTACGGCAGGAGCAGTATCATTAGTATAAATACTAGAACTACCTTCAGAGATATATTCAGTATCAAATAAGTTATTAATATTTAAACGAATGTTTAAGTCAGATGAATTAGTTATACCAAATTTATAATCTAGACCTAGGTCAAATAAATCATAACTAGGCAACTTTAAGGCACCTTTGTTGTTTGGAGATAAGAATTGTGCATCATTAGCCCAGTTTCTTGTGTCTAATTGAAAAGAGAAATCTGAGTACAAATTAGCAGCATATCTCCATGCTAAGTCTATGCCTAAGTTTTCAATAATCTCATAATCAGCTGCTAAACTTGCAGTGAATTGGGCTGCATCACCAACTTTGGTTCCATCTACATATAATGTAGCGCTATCAACTAAAGTGTTGCTACTGTTAAAAACATTAGTAGTAACATTATCTTTATAATTCCAATTGCCAATTGATAGCATACCATCAACTCTTAACTTATTTATGGGTCTCATAATAAAATCTAGCTCTATGCCTGAGTGTACCTGCTTAAGTCCAGTAAATGTAGCTGTACCATCATCAATACCATCAACACCTCTAATAGATTTAGAGACAAATCTATCACTCCAAGTTGTAGTGTATAAGTTTAGGTTTGCATTAATAAAAGAAGATCTGTATCCATACCCTACTTCAAAAGATGAAATAGTTTCGTTCTTGGCATCTTCATTTATTATATTTGCAAAGTTAGGGAATATGGCATCAAAAGTTGGTTGTCTTTTTATTAACCCCAAGTTAAAAAATACATTATGAGTATCATTTAAATTGTAGTTGGCACCACCTTTTACATAGCCACCTGTTTTAGATTCTTTGTCGCTTTTTACATTGTTTGGCTGGTCAAAATAATCTATTCTTCTATAACTTTGGTTAGATAATCCTAATTGTAATACAGCAGACAAATCTTTATGTGTATTGTACTCAACTATACCATTGAATCCTGCCCACTTTACTTCTCCAACACTATAGTAATCTATTTTGTTTCCATTAAGGCCAGTATCATTGAAAGGCGAAGCTTTTATAGTTTCTGTTATTACAAGTCCATTGGTTAAATTTTTGTTACCTGTACTGTAGTATCCATCTAAGCCTAATAAATCATTAATAACCCTATAATGGTATCCTTTATAATTTCTTAAGTCCATTCCGCCACCAATGGTCCAATTTTCTCCTAGTTCATACTTAAGGTTAGAAATTACTCCATACCAGTTATGAGAATTCATAGACGATCTTCTAATTGCTACATTGCTGTTTACACCTTCATTTGAATAACCATTGGATCCCAAAATCATATCCTCATAAGAACCAGGTACAGTATATGTTGTTCCTGATTTATTATTTGCAACAATAGCATTAAAATCTATAGTTCCTTGTGCTGTTCTATAACCTAAATTCCCATCAGCTATTGCTTCTGTTAAGTCTTTTCTAAATGGGTATATTCCAAAATTACGTCCTCTGGATCCAGTGCCTCCACCACGACCCCAAGAGCCATATAATGATGTAGATAATGATAATTTACTATTAATGTTCCAATCCCAGTTTAAAGTGCCTATAGGCTTATTGTAGAAATTTCTTCTAAAGCTATATTCATCTCCATTTAATTTTCCATAATCAGCATTGAATTTTCTAAAATCATCTCCTCCAAAATTCAAATGATCTCTTATGGATAGATCTTGACTTCTTTGATTGTGCCATTGACCAGCACCAGTAAAAGTAAAATTGAATGCATGAACATCAGAAGGTTTATAACCAATTGAAAAAAGATAAGAATATCCTTCTCCTTTAGTTCCGTCTACATAACCATCTCCGTTCCATCTGCTTAGTAATACACTAGTAGCCCATCCTTTTTCATTAACTCCAGTATTATATGCAGCTGCTGTTTTTAAATAGGAATCATTACCAATTGAAGCTTTAAAAAAACCACTTTCTTCTTTATCCGTGCTTTTAGTAACTATCGTCATTGTACCTCCAACAGATGGGACAGCTAATTTAGAAGCACCAAGCCCTCTTTGTACTTGTACTCCGGATGCAATATCAGACAATCCAGCCCAGTTACTCCAATATACCCATCCATTTTCCATATCATTAACTGGTTGACCATTAATGATTACAGCCGTATTTCGTTGGTCAAAACCACGAAGGTTTATTCTAGAATCACCATATCCTCCACCTTGCTTGGTTGCATATACAGAGGGGGTTGAATTAAGAATTTCTGGGAATTCCATATTTCCTACTTTAAGTTGAATTTCCTTGGCAGTTATTGTACTAACAGCAACAGGAGTTTCCCTTTCTTTAGCTAAATCTATTACACCAGAACCTACTACTATCACTTCTTCTAATGCTTGTGAATCTGGTTCAAGGATTATTGAGCCAACATTGCCAGTGTTAGTGTAGTTTATTTGTTTAGATAGATATCCAATATATGATATAATTAGCGTTCCTGAATTTTTAGAAACATTTAAAGTAAAATTACCGTCAAAATCTGCTGCGGTTCCGTTAGTTGTTCCTTTAACAACTATACTTGCTCCTAAAAGAGGGCCTCCTAAATCACCATCCAAAATTTTACCAGTAATGGTTCCCTGCGAAAATGCGAATGTCGCCCATAAAAATGCGACTAAAACAAAGTACTTTTTTTTCATCTTTTTTTGTGTTCTTTAGTTTTTTAATAACGGCACAAATGTGAGTAATTACTATTACGTGTACGTTAATAGAATGTTAAATTAGTCTACACGAAAATAATATAAAAAAAATAAAATATAGCTGATACACAACAAGTTATCAGCAGCATTTAGTAGAAGAGAAAAGAAGCTTTAGTTCTTAAAATTTCGCAAAATATTTAATGTAGAAGGGTCATGCTTTTCATTTTTCTCAGTAGTTAAGTCATTAAGGATATTATTTGCTAATTGTTTTCCTAACTCAACCCCCCACTGATCGTAACTAAAAATGTTCCAAATAATACCTTGTACAAATATTTTATGTTCATATAAGGCAATTAATTTGCCTAAACTTTTAGGAGTAAGTTTGTCTATTAGTATTGTAGTTGTAGGTTTATTGCCTTCAAATACCTTAAAAGGGTACAATTTTTTTATCTCTTTTGTAGATAACTTTTTTGTCTTTAATTCTAAAATTACTTCTTCACTTGTTTTCCCATTTAATAAGGCTTCAGTTTGTGCAATAAAGTTTGCCATTAACTTATTTTGATGATCTTGATTACCATATAATGACTTTTTAAAGCCAATAAATTCTACTGGAATAATTTTTGTTCCTTGATGAATTAACTGAAAAAACGCATGCTGAGAATTTGTCCCTGGTTCTCCCCATATTATTGTTCCTGTTTGATAATCTATGGTTTTACCATTTCTATCTACACTTTTGCCATTACTTTCCATAATTCCTTGTTGTAGATAAGTAGAAAATTTACTTAAATATTGGGAGTATGGAATGATAGCTTCTGTTTCTGCGTTATAAAAATTATTATACCAAACACTTAACAGTGCAGAAATAACAGGGATATTTTCTGAAAAATCGGTTGATTTAAAATGCTCATCCATATCATTTGCTCCCATTAATAACGCATCAAAATTTGCAAACCCAATAGATAATGCTATGCTTAAGCCAACGGCACTCCATAAAGAAAATCTTCCGCCAACCCAGTCCCACATAGGAAATACATTTTTAGCATCAATACCAAAATCTGCAATTTTTTTAGCATTTGTTGATACGGCTACAAAATGTTTGGCAATATCACTTTCTTTGGTTTTAAATTCGGATCTTAAAAACCATTTTCTAATGGTTGTAGCATTACTTAGTGTTTCTTGTGTTGTAAATGATTTGGAAATTATTATGAATAAAGTGGTTTCAGGGTTTAACTCTTTAAGTATTTCATATACGTGGTCACCATCTACATTACTGATAAAATGCATTTTTAAATGGTTTTTGTAGAATTTTAAAGCATCTACGACCATTGCGGGTCCTAAATCTGACCCACCAATGCCAATATTTACAATATCTGTGAACGGTTTTCCTGTGTACCCTTTGTTTTCTCCAGAAATAATACGTTTAGTATACGTTTTAATTTTTTCTTTTACTGCATAAACTTCTGGTATTATATTTTCTCTGTTTACTAAAATGGTATCTGATTGTTTGGCTCTTAAAGCAGTATGTAATACGGCTCTATTTTCAGTTTGGTTTATGGGTTCACCTTTAAAGTAACTCTCTATGGCTTCTTTTAAATTAACCTCATTGGCTAGCTCCAATAAATATTTTATGGTATTTTCTGTTATTCTATTTTTAGAATAATCAAATAAAAAATCATCGTTCTGTACTGTAAATTTTTTGGCACGATTTACATCTTCTTCAAACAAATTTTTTAGTAGTAAATTTTTAGTCTTGTCATAATTTTTTTGAAGTTTTTTCCAAGCATTAGTTTTAGTTGGATTGGTATTCTGTAGTGCCATTCTTAAAGATTGGTTACGGTTTCTTCTATTTGAATTTTTTTAGGAAACTCTATTTTTTCTAATTGGTCTATTTTAGGCGCTATGTATTCTAAATAATTTGTTTTTAAGCTGTCTGCTATAGACTCAGCAGCGGGTAGTTTTTCACGTAATGGGTCTACTTGTCGTCCATTTTTCCAGAAGCGGTAGCATACGTGAGGCCCACCAGAGTTACCAGTCATTCCTACCCAACCAATTACATCTCCTTGTAAAACGTGTTGTCCTTTTTTTACATTTCTGTTCTTCATGTGTAAATATTGGGTACTATAAGTGCTATTGTGTTTAATCTTTACATATTTACCATTACCACCACGTCTGGTAGATTCTACAACAGTACCATTTGCTGTGGCAATTATTGGCGTTCCTATTGCAGCAGCATAATCTGTTCCTTTATGCGCTTTTACTTTATAACCATAGTACTTAATTCTTCTTTTTAAGTTGTAACGAGAAGATATTCTGTAATTAAACTTAATTGGAGCCTTTAAAAAAGCACGACGTAGATTATTTGCTTCTTTGTTATAATAGTTTGAAATTTTATTTACGGAATCTGTAACATATTCAAAAGCATAAAAAGGTTTTCCGTTATGTTCAAAATATGCTGCTTCAATAGGTTCTGAGCCTGCATAGATAGAATCATTTATATAACGTTCTTTATATATAACTTTAAACTTGTCTCCTTTCTGTAACCTAAAAAAATCTATAGACCAAGCATATATTTCGGATAAATTGTTGGTGATATTATAGTCTATACCTTGCTCTAAGATTGCTTCGGATAATGATGATGAGATTACTCCAGATACTTCTCTTTCTTTATAGGTTACTTTCTTTTTCTTTTTGTAAACATTTACAGAGTCTCTAAAATCTACGACTGTATAATTTATGCGATCATTTTGATAGATAAAGACTTGAGTAGCTTCTGTAGTGTCTTTGGATTTTAATATTAAATATGGTTTACCTGGAGGAATTTTGCGAACATCAAAACTATCTTTGTATTCTTGAGATATTTTATAGATTTTTGGATAATCTACTTCATTCTTAATCATTAATTCTCCAAAAGTATCTCCTTTTTTTATAGTGTCTTTTAAAACAGTAAAATCATTTAGATTAAATCCATATTCTAAAGCAGCTATGGGCTTTTCAATGGTTACTACTTCTGGTAGATTATCTCTATTTTCATTAATCTTGCTTTCTTTGCAAGAAATAAAACATACTATTGTTAGTAGAAAGGCAATAAATTTCTGCATTACTTAATTTTTTCAGGGTTAAAGATATGGTCTATCCATTCTTTTCCCCAATTATTTAACTCTTCTTTTGTATATAAATAAGGAAAAAATACTACTTTTTGATAACTAGGCGGTAAATAATCTTTCCAATTTGTACCACCAGTAGCATCTATTGGTTTTTTTTCTTTTGCTAAATATCTATACGCAGAACCCATATGCATTAAAGGCCAGTTTACGTTGGCATTACTATCTAAGGCTTTTAATGCCTTAATTAATTCTTCGTTTTCTTGGCTTTCTTTTGGCAGGGCTAAGTATTTATGATAAATAGTATTTTCCTTTACCTGATTGGCAATACGTATTAAACGAGGTGTATATCTATATTCAAACTGCTTTAAGGTAAGTGTTTTTTCTCCTGTAACTTTATCGGTAGCTCCATTTTTCCAATAGATTTCTTTATATAGTTCTTCTATGCTATTATCTGATGAAAATTGATTTCTTTTGGTTTTGTGTACTAAGTTTTCTAATGGAGCAGCATAAATTTCTATCATTCTATATTGCGCAGATTGAAAACCACTTGCTGGTAACAATGCCATTCTATATTTTAAAAATTGCTCTCTATCCATACCGTTAATCATAATACTGAATGAAGAGATAAGGACTTTGTAATAACTATTAATCCTATTTACTTTTTCTATAAAAAAATTAACATTTTGAGACTTATCGTCTACAATCTGTTTTTGTTCATGTAAGATTAATTTAAAATATAACTCAGTAATTTGATGATACATTATAAAAATTTCTTCATCAGGAAAATGAGTCTTGGGTATTTGCAAACTTAGCAAAGTGTCTAAATGAATGTAATCCCAATAAGTAAGGTACTTTTCGTAAAGTAAACCATCTAGATAAGAACTAAGATCTTGTCCAGAACCTTTATATTTTTCTTCTAATTTTAAAAGTTGAGATGCTATCTTTTCTTTGTTATTCATTAAGGTTAATCCATTATTATTTTAAACTGATGTTTTAGTCCAGCATAGCCATCTAAATCAGCCTTTAAGGAGCCTATAGCTAAATCTGCTTTTATTCTAACAGGAATTTTGTTGTCATCATTTGAAACCCATAATGATAAACTTTCTCGTTCTTTAAAAACTCTTCCAGACTCTACATAAGGTCTAAATTTAAGGCATTCTATTTTGCCATATTTAGTTTTTAATACTTCTTTTCCTAAATATTTAAGCTTAAATCTAAAAATGCCATCATCATCATATAATAAATCTAACTCAATATATTCTCCTTCTACTAAATCTTTAGCTTTGAAATTGTTTCTTAAATAGTAAAAAGCAGATATTAAATCTTGAATATTATCTTTTATTTTAAAATCAAGTTTTTTATCTTTCTTCTTGTCATTTAATATTGCTTTTTTATTTGTGTAGTCAAAATCTATATCTAAATCTAAAGTATAACTTCCTTCTCTTACTTTTCTAACAAATTTGTATGGTCTGCCGTTTTTTTTATCAAAGTAACTTTCATAAAGATCATCAACTTTAAAAAAGATCCTTGCTAATCCGGTAGTTCTACCTTTTCCTATAACATGATAAACAGGAATGTTGTTAATTTTATCGTTTTTTACTTGAAGTGTAGCATAACTCGCATTAAATATTCCATAATGCAATCTGAATTTTAGCCACTCACCATCTTTAAATGCACTTTCGCTTTTTTGCGCATTAACTGTAAAAGCAGCTACTATTAGAATTAAAGTGTATATTTTTCTCATATCCTTTGGGTGTAAAATTACTAAAATTGAAAAAATAATCTATTGTCTTTACATTTATTTAAACAACTTTTGTTCCAAAGTATTGTATAAAAAAAAGCCTAGCTTAAAAACTAGGCTTTTCTTAAATAACCAACCAACTTTAAATTATGAAAAACCAATACTTAAAGTTGCAAGGGAACCACCCCTTGCAGGGTTAAAAATACTATAATATATTAATGTATTAATAAGTTTTAACTTACTTTAACTAAACTCTTAACAGTACTTTATATTTTGATGAAAAAATTTGGTAAATCTCAAAAAATAAAGATTATTTTTTAAAGTGTTCCTCTTTTTGCTTGTTCTCTTTCTATGGATTCAAACAAGGCTTTAAAATTTCCTGCACCAAAGCCACGAGCTCCCATTCTTTGAATAATTTCAAAAAATAGTGTTGGTCTGTCTTCTACTGGTTTTGTAAAGATTTGTAATAAATAGCCTTCTTCATCTGCGTCTATCATAATTGACAATTTTTGTAAATCATCAATACTCTCTTTCATCATCTTTTTATGTTCTCCTAACCTGTTGGGAATTTGATCATAATATGCTTGCGGTGGTGGTGGTAAAAATTCTACTCCACGTGCTTTTAATTGGCTTACAGTACCAATGATGTCATCAGTTGCTACAGCAATGTGTTGTACTCCAGGACCTTCATAAAAATCTAAATATTCTTCTATTTGTGAACGTTTTGCTGCTTTTGCGGGCTCGTTAATAGGAAATTTAATTCGCCCATTTCCGTTACTCATTACTTTACTCATTAATGCAGAATATTCAGTGTGAATTTGTTTGTCATCAAAAGACAAAAAGTTTTCAAAACCCATTACATCTTCGTACCATTTTACCCATACATTCATTTGGTTCCAGCCAACATTACCAACCATATGGTCAATGTATTTTAAGCCAACTGGTGTTGGATTGTAATCTGATTCCCATTTTTTAAAACCAGGTAAAAATTCTCCATTATAATTTTTACGTTCTACAAACATATGTACTGTTTCTCCATAAGTGTAAATCCCAGCTCTAACCACTTCTCCGTGTTCATCAGTTTCAACAGTGGGCTCCATATAAGACTTTGCTCCACGACTTATAGTTTCTTTATAAGATTTACGAGCATCTTCTACCCATAGTGCTATTATTTTTACTCCATCACCATGTTTTACTATATGATTGTTTATAGGTGATTTACTGTTTAAAGGTGTAGTTAAGACTAAGCGAATTTTATCTTGCACTACTACATAACTTACAGAGTCTTTAGATCCAGTTTCTAAACCTTTATAAGCTAATGATTGAAAACCGAAAGCTGTTTTGTAGAAGTAGGCAGATTGTTTTGCATTTCCTACATAAAATTCTACATAATCCGTTCCTAATAATGGCAAGAAATCTTGTGCCCCTTCAAATATTTTTTCTAATCCGTAATTAACTGATTTTATTTCTTTTGACATAATTTTTTAGTTATAAAATGAAAACATTGTTTTAACTTGAGTTCAATCTAAGAATTTGATTTAAAAAGTCGTCAAATTGATTAATTCGTATTAGTGAGATGATTAAAATTATGCTTTTATTTTTAAATTCACTTGTCTTTAAATACAATTTTCTGTAAAAAATCATTTAGATAAACATAAATTTTATTACATCAAACTCAGGTTTTATATAATATAAGTACTAATTTTTAACATTGTAAAATGGACACTTACCACATTGCTCTTAAGTGAGCAGTAATATCAACTCTTAATTGAAGCATAATTTTTGTATTAATATTTACAAATATCATAAAAATCAATGAATTACGAATTTATTAATCATATAGAGGCAAAGTTTATTTTTAGACCTTTAAAACCAATACCCTATACTAAAAAAGTAAATTCCTTTACTTCTCTCAGGGGACCAAGAATATATAATTTGGATAGGACCAATAAATGATTCTAAACCATAACCTACTCCGTAGCCTCTATAACTAGGTAGCGTAAACCATTCTGCTGTTCTGTATATGTCATCATCTATATTTGCAAAATTCGCAGCTAAGAGTAAATGATTTTTTGGGCTAAATTCATAATCTAACCTTCCGTATGCTTTTATGTAACTATTCCCTGTTAGGCTAAGAAAGTCATAGCCTAAAAACGGAACAAAACTGTTGTGTAGATCATTTCCAAAACCACCTAAGATAAAATCTAACGATTTTACATTAGAAATTCCTAATTTAAAACCACCACCTGTTTCTAAATTTAGAGATAATTTTTTGGTTATTGAAAATGCAGTTCCTACACTTCCTTGAGTAATAGAAAATTCTTTAAAATTATTGTGTTTTGATGAAAACATATAAAAATGAAAATCACCATTAAGATATAATCCTTTTGATGGGAAATATTTATCATTATAAGTGTCTAGTTTTAACTTTCCAAAACTGCTGTAATAATCGTTTTTTTCAAAAACCGTCCTAAAGTTATTATCATATAAGGAATTGGGATTCTTACTTTCCAATGTCCGGGTGCTTAGCTCTAGGAACATATGCTCAGCACCAAGGCTAAGAGCAAACTCTTCATTCCATACGGTTTGTAGATAAACTTGGCTGGTAAGAGATGTTACATCCAAATTAATGTTGTTTATGTTTTCATTTGGAACTTCAAAATTAGATTTAATAATATTATAGTCTATTTCTGAATTAAATTTGTTGTAAATAGAATTAAGTCCAAAACTCCAGTAAAAACCTTTGTCAACATAATACTCCATTTTATATCTAACGTTATCTCCTAAAATAAAATCAAAAGAAGCTACATCATCTTGTAAGAAAAGATTTTTTTTGGTAAGGTTTATTATTGCGGCACTTTTGTATAAATCATCATAATGTACGCCCATTTTAAAAAATATTTTGTCTTTATTTTCTCTTAATTTTAATTTAAGATTTAATTCTTCTTCATCAGAATCAATGGATTCGGAAGAAAATAAATTATATCTTATTGTGTTAAAATTATTTGTGGCAGCCAAATTATTTATACCTTGCTGTAGCTTATTAAATGAAATTTCTTTGTTTAAATCTAATCTTAATTTTCCTTTAATATATGCTCTAGTATAATCTTTATGCCCTTCTAAGGTTAGTTTATTGATCACTAAAGATTCTGTTGCTTTTATAGGTTTCCTATAAGATTGGCTTGTGTTCTGTTTTTTTGCCAATTCTTTTAATTCATTAAATTTAGTTTTCGCTGCTTTTTCTCCGTTATCTATTATAGTTTTTCCAAGTGCAAAATCTATTACGGAAAACTCATCTATATTGGGCTTTATATAGATGTCTGTTTCTTTAGATTTTTTTTCCATATCTCCAACAGTTCTATAGTTATTTATTTGTAACAAAATATTTGTTGCAGAACTTAAATTTTCTCTTTTAGCTAGCCCATCTTGTACATCTACACCAATTACTATGGAAGCACCTAATTTTTTAAGTTTTTTTATGGGGTAATTGTTTACAACGCCTCCATCTATAAGTATTTTTCCATCTATTTCAGTAGGCTCAAATAAAGAGGGGAAAGTGCCGCTGGCCATTATTGCTTCTGGCAAGTAGCCTTTGTTTAAAATAACTTCTTTACCTGTTTCTACATCTGTAGCAATACAAAAAAATGGTATGGGTAATTTATTAAAATCATTTATATCTTTAACATGGTAAAGTAAACGTACTAATAAATTATAGATGTTTTGACCACTTGAGATGGCTGATGGGAAAGACAGTTTAAAGTTATTGAAAGGTAAACTTAAGGCATAACGTTCATTATCTTCTTTGTTATAAAATGTCCTAGCTCCTCTTGGCAAGTTGTCTTGAATTAACTTGGAGAAATTAGTACTGTTAAAAATGGAATCTAATTCTTTTGCAGAGTAACCAGAAGCATACAATGCACCTATTATTGCTCCCATACTTGTACCCGCAATGTAATCTATTTTTACTCCAGATTCTTCAATAACCTTTAATGCTCCTATATGTGCAAGACCTTTGGCACCACCACCACTCAAGACCAGACCAACTTTTAGACTGTCATTAGAATTAGAATTTTGAGCACTAACTGTAACACTTATACATATAAAGACTAATGTTAGTATAGCTTTGTGTTTTTTAATGAAAAGTGTCATATATTTTCTGAGCTTTTGAAATTCCTACTATTTCTGCTAATTTTTCTATGCTTGCCTCTTTAATTCTTTTTACAGATTTAAATTTTTTTAAAAGTTCCATAGTAGTTTTTTCTCCAATCCCATCTATGTTTTCTAGCTCGGAGTTTATGGCTGCATTGCTCCGTTTTGTTCTATGGAAAGTTATACTAAACCTATGTGCTTCATTTCGTAATTGTTGTATAATTTTTAAGCTTTCAGATTTCTTATCTAAATATAATGGAATTGAATCTCCTGGAAAATAAATTTCTTCTAATCTTTTTGCAATACCTATGATAGCAATTTTACCTCGTAAACCTAAAATGTCTAAACTTTTAAGAGCAGAAGACAACTGTCCTTTTCCGCCATCAATGACAATAAGTTGTGGTAAGGTTTTTTCTTCTTCTTGTAATCTTTTATATCGTCTGTATACAACTTCTTCCATAGAGGCAAAGTCATCTGGACCAACTACTGTCTTAATGTTAAAGTGCCTGTATTCTTTTTTACTAGGCTTACCGTTTTTAAATACTACGCAAGCAGCAACAGGATTTGTACCTTGTATATTTGAGTTGTCAAAACATTCTATGTGTCTGGGTTCTTCAGATAAACGCAAATCTTTTTTCATTTGCGCCATAATACGACTGGTATGTCTGTCTGGATCGGTAACTTTTATTTGTTTAAAACGCTCCATTCTAAAGTACTTTGCATTTCTTTCAGAGAGTTCTAAGATTCTTTTTTTATCGCCTAATTTTGGTATTGTAACTTTTAAGTCTTGGTCTACTACTACTGGGAATGGTAAATATATTTCTTTAGAATAAGATTTAAAGCGTTGTCTTATTTCTATAATACCCAATTGAAGTAACTCCTCGTCAGACTCATTTAATTTTTTCTTTAGCTCAAGTGTGTGCGATCTTATTATTGCGCCATACGATAATTGTAAAAAGTTTATGTACGCAAAGCTCTCATCAGAAACAATAGAAAAAACATCTACATTATTTATTTTAGGATTTACAATGGTAGATTTTGCTTGATAATTTTCTAAAACTTCTATCTTTTCTTTAACCTGTTGAGCTTCTTCAAACTTCATTTCTGAAGCTAAAAACTTCATTTGTGTTTTAAAATAGTGTATGGAGGATTTAAAATTTCCTTTTACAATTTCTTTTATTTCAATGATTTGTCTCTGGTATTCTTCAGTAGATTGGTAACCTTCGCAAGGACCTTTACAGTTTCCTAAGTGGTACTCTAAGCAAACTTTATATTTGCCAGCATTTATTTTTTCGTTAGACAAGTCGTAATTGCAAGTCCGTAATGGGTAAACACTTTTTATTAAATCTAATAAGACTCTAACAGTTTTCATACTTGTATAAGGACCAAAATATTCTGAGCCATCTTTTATAAGGTTTCTGGTTGAGAATATTCTTGGAAAGCGTTCATTCTTTATACAGATCCATGGATATGTTTTGTCATCTTTTAATAGTACGTTATATCTGGGCTGATATTTTTTGATTAAATTATTCTCCAACAATAAAGCGTCAGATTCAGTTGGCACAACTATATGTTTTATGTGTACTATTTTTTTAACTAAGACCTTTGTTTTTCCATACTCATGTTTTTTTGTAAAATATGAGGTTACTCTTTTTTTTAAATTTTTTGCCTTACCTACATATAATATTTTTTCATTTACATCATAAAATTGATATACACCTGGGTTGGTGGGTAGTGTGCTTAATTGTAGTTTTATGGAAATTTCCTGAGACATTAAGTAAAATTAATCACTTTTTAATTGATATAGTGAAATTACCAAGTTTTTCTTGATCGTCACAAAATTTATGCTATTTTTAGCTTTTATGCTTGTATTGATAATACTATATGTATATTTCAGAAAAATCTGTTTTTTATATAATATTTAACGTGTTAAAACCCAATATGTCGATAAAATATTGCATTTTATCGATGATTTGAATTATTTTTTATATACATTAGTTTCATAAACTTATTAATGTATGGAGTTATATGTAGTTGCTATGGGTGTTTATATAATATTGATGATTTTTGTAGTTATATATGAAGCTATTACATCTAGAAAATAAATTAGGCTATAAGGTTCACTAATGATTAAAAAAGAATTACGTAAAAAATACCTTAAGTTAAGAGATGAACTATCTGACTTTGAAATATCTGATAAAAGTTTAGAAATCTCCAATCAATTATTAAAATTACCCATTTGGAATTTTAGCTATTATCATCTTTTTTTACCCATAGTTGAGAAAAAGGAAATAGACACAAGTTATATTCTTACCCTTCTGCAAGGGAAAGATAAGAATGTAATTTTACCTAAAATGAATGCGAACAATACGCTAACCAATTTTTTACTTACTGATAGCACTGTTATAAAAAAGAATAGTTTTAATGTGCCAGAACCTGTAGATGGTATAGAGATTGATGCATTAAAAATGGAGGTGGTTTTTATACCGCTTTTGGCTTATGATAAAACTGGAAATAGAATTGGTTACGGAAAAGGTTTTTATGATCAATTTCTAGCAAATTGTAAACCAGAAGTTAAAAAAGTAGGGTTGTCTTTTTTTGAACCTGAAGAGAAAATCAATGATGTATATGAAAGTGATATTCCTTTGGATTATTGTGTTACTCCTCTAAAGATTTTTCAGTTTTATTAGACCCAAATGCTTTTTTGTTAAATACCAAAAGCATTCCTACACCTGTGCTAATTGCCGTATCTGCAATATTAAATACGGGCTCAAAAAAACTAAAAGTATTACCGCCAAAAAATGGAACCCAAGATGGCCATACAGCATCTTGAATTATAGGAAAATATAACATATCTACAACCTTTCCGTGAAACATACTGCTATAGGGATTATCTGAAAATAATGTGGCTACTTTTCCGTAACTCTCATCAAAAATAAGACCATAAAAAACAGAATCTATTATATTACCAAGTGCCCCAGCAAATATCAATGAAACAGCAAGAATAAGTACTTTTGGTAATTGTTTTTTAATTGTATCATATAACCAATAACCAATACCAATTACAGCAAACAGCCTAAAAACTGTTAAGACTAGTTTTCCTGTACTATCAGAGATTGGAAAAATGTCACTTAATTTTGCACCCCAAGCGGCACCTTCATTTTCAATAAAAAGTATCTTAAACCAACTAAAAACGTCAACAGATTCTTGGTAGGTAAAGTTTGTCTTTACATATATTTTACTTATTTGATCTACTATTAATATTAGTATAACAACTAAAAGGGATTTTTTTAAACTCATTCTTTACAAGATAGATTTGGCAAAAATAGGCAATTATTTGGTTTTAGTAATATGTATGTTTCCTGTTATGGTTAATAGATTAAAAATTCCTTTTCCTTTAGGAATTTTAGTGTTATATATTTCTCCATATTTAGAAGTTGCTTTTATTGTTGCATTTTTATTTTCTAGAAAGATGTTGCCGTTTTGTGTTTTTACAGTGATAATGCCACCAATGTTTCTTAGCTTACAAAAACCATCATATAGACTTACATCTAGTTGTTTGTAGTTACCTGTTACATTTATGTTTGAACTTTTTCCGTAAAGATTTATGTTTTTATTTGCAGGAAGTTTTATATGTAATGATATGGAAACCACTTTGTGTGCACTTAATTTATCATTTGGATTTTTGAAGTTAGGGTTAAAACCAGCGCTAACGAAAACAGTTGGGCCTTCTTCTTTTATTTGTAATGCTAAATCTTTTTGATACTCACCATCTATAGTTGCAGAAACAATTATTTGATTAGTGTTAGTCGTTTCTAATGATATCTGAAAACAATTTTCAGCATTAATATTAATTAGAGAAATGGAAGTATTCAGTAAAGATTTTTTCACAATCTTTTGACAACATAAGGAGTTGACAAATAATATGGTTATCACTAATAAAAACGATTTCATTTCTTGTATTGAAAAACGCCCTTTAAAGGGCGTTTTATTATTGTTGCATATTTTTAGCTTCAATGCTTAGTGTGGCGTGTGGCACTAATTTTAACCGCTCTTTGTTAATTAGTTTACCAGTGACCCTACACACTCCGTATGTTTTATTTTCTATACGCAATAAGGCGTTTTTAAGATCACGTATAAATTTTTCTTGCCTAATAGCCAATTGTGTATTAGCTTCTTTACTCATTGTTTGAGAACCTTCTTCAAATGCCTTGAATGTTGGTGATGTGTCATCTGTGCCATTATTACCATCATTCATATAAGAACTTTTTAATAATTCTAAATGCTCTTTAGCTTTTTTTATTTTTTCAGAAATAAGAACTCTAAATTCTTCAAGATCTTTATCTCCGTATCTAACGTTTAATTCTTGCGCCATAGTTTTTAATGTTTTTGGATAAACAATTTTGTGTTTACTTCATCAAAGGCAATCGTTATACCATTGTCAAGTTTTTCCTCAAAATTTAATTCTGCTGTTAATGTTTCTGTTTTTATATAAGTTAAGTTGTTTGCGACTGCATTTTCTACACAACCATCTTTTAATATCTTAATGTCAATCTTGTCAGTTACTTCTAAACCAGATTCTTTTCTTAGATTTTGAATTCTGTTTACCAGTTCTCTAGCAATTCCTTCTTTTCTAAGATCTTCACTTATAGTTACATCTAAAGCTACTGTTAGATTTCCTGAACTGGCAACTAACCAACCTTCAATGTCCTGAGAAGAAATCTCTACATCTTGTAACTGTAAATTAATGTTTTTATTATTAATTTCAATAATTATTTCGCCATTATGTTCAATTTTTTGGATATCATCTTGCCCTAATTGACTTATGCCATTGGCAATTAGCTTCATATCCTGTCCATATTTAGGACCTAAAGCCTTAAAGTTTGGTTTTATTTGTTTTACCAAGATTCCAGAAGCATCGTCTAATAATTCTATTTCTTTTACGTTTACCTCAGACTTTATTAAATCTGCTACAGCTTCTATTTCTTGCTTTTGTTTTTCGTCTAGTACGGGTACCATTATTCTTTGTAGTGGTTGGCGTACTTTTATTTTTTCTTTTTGGCGAATGGAGAGTACCAATGAAGATATAGTCTGTGCCTTTTCCATTTTGCTCTCTAATTCTTTATTTACTATTGATTTATCATACACTGGAAAATCAGCCAAATGTACACTTTCGGCATTTTCTTTTTTGGTTGTTTGTGTTAAATCTTTGTAAAGCCTGTCCATAAAAAATGGTGCTATTGGTGCAGAAAGTTTTGCTACTGTTTCTAAACACGTATAGAGTGTTTGGTATGCAGATATCTTGTCTTGCTGGTATTCCCCTTTCCAAAAGCGTCTTCTACATAAACGTACATACCAATTGCTTAAATTTTCTTGTACAAAATTAGAAATAGACCTTGCGCCCTTGGTGGGCTCATAATCGTTATATGCTTGATCTACGTTTGCTATTAAGGTATGTAATTCTGATAGAATCCACTGATCAATTTCTGGACGTTCATTTAAAGGAATTTCTACCTCTGCATAACAGAAATCATCAATGTTTGCGTATAGGGCAAAGAAGGAATAGGTGTTGTATAAAGTGCCGAAGAATTTTCTTTTTACCTCTGTAATTCCTTCTACATCAAATTTTAAATTATCCCAAGGATTTGCATTTGAAATCATATACCAACGTGTGGCATCTGGGCCGTGCGCTTCCATAGTTTCAAAAGGGTCTACAGCGTTTCCTAAGCGCTTAGACATTTTTTTACCTTCTTTATCTAAAACCAATCCGTTGGAAACTACATTTTTATATGCAATAGAATCAAATACCATTGTGGCAATTGCATGTAATGTATAAAACCAACCACGCGTTTGGTCTACGCCCTCAGCTATAAAATCTGCCGGGAATGATTCATTGTTGTCTATTAATTCTTTATTCTCAAATGGGTAGTGCCATTGGGCATAGGGCATAGAGCCACTATCGAACCATACATCAATAAGGTCACTTTCTCTTTTCATTGGTTTCCCACTAGCTGAAACTAATGTAATTTGATCTACAATATTTTTGTGAAGATCTATTTTATCATAATTTTCTTCAGACATATCGCCTACAACAAAATGTTCAAAAATGTCCTTTTCAAGAACGCCAGCTTGTAATGCTTTAGCCATTTCTTCTTTTAATTCTGCTACAGAGCCAATGATTATTTCTTCTTTGCCGTCTTCTGTACGCCAGATTGGTAAAGGAATACCCCAATAACGGGATCTAGATAAATTCCAGTCGTTTGCATTTGCTAACCAATTACCAAAACGCCCTTCTCCTGTGGATTTGGGTTTCCAGTTTATGGTTTGATTTAAAGCAAACATTTTGTCCTTAACATCTGTTACCTTAATGAACCAAGAATCTAAAGGGTAATATAATATAGGCTTGTCTGTACGCCAGCAATTAGGGTAACTATGCACGTATTTCTCTACTTTAAAGGCCTTATTTTCTTCTTTTAATTTTATGGCAATTTCTACGTCAATAGAACGCTCTGGTGCTTCACCGTCATTGTAATATTCATTTTTAACATACTTGCCGCCAAATTCTTTTAGTTCTTTTCTAAATTTACCTTGTAAATCTACTAAAGGAACTGGATTGTCATTTTCATCTAGCACTAACATTGGTGGTATTTCTGGTATTGCTTGTTTGGCAACTAAAGCATCATCTGCACCAAAAGTAGGGGCTGTATGTACTATACCTGTACCATCTTCTGTAGTAACAAAATCACCTGCAATTACTCTAAATGCATTTTCTGCATTTTGATAGGGTAATACGTAATCTATTAACTGCTCGTAGGTAGCATTTACAAGATCTTTACCTTTTACTTCAATTATTACTTTATACGGTATTTTTTTGTCTGTAGAAGTGTAGTTTATAAAGTCGTCATCACTTTCTGTTGCTATAAACTTGCCACTAAATTGCTTGCTTACTAGGTTTTTAGCTAAAATTACATAGGTAGGCTTAAATGTATACTGATTAAAAGTTTTGACTAAAACATATTCAATTTTAGAACCAACCGTTAACGCTGTGTTAGATGGTAATGTCCATGGTGTTGTTGTCCAGGCCAAGAAATAAACATCGCCTTCAATGTTCTTAAAAGCATCTGGTAAAGTTTCTTTATTGGCTTTAAACTGTGCAGTAACCGTTGTGTCTGTAACATCTTGGTATGTGCCAGGTTGGTTTAGCTCATGAGAACTAAGTCCAGTACCAGCTTTAGGAGAATATGGTTGTATGGTATATCCTTTGTAAATAAGGTCTTTATTGTAAATCTGTTTAAGTAACCACCAAACAGATTCCATATATTTAGGTTTATAGGTAATGTACGGGTCTTCCATATCTACCCAATACCCAACTTTTTCTGTCATACTATTCCATACATCAGTATAACGCATTACAGCCTTTTTACAAGCAGCATTGTATTCTTCTACGGATATTTTTACTCCAATGTCTTCTTTTGTAATACCTAATTCTTTTTCTACGCCAAGTTCTATGGGTAGTCCATGAGTATCCCAGCCAGCTTTACGTTTTACTTGAAAACCTTTCATTGTTTTGTAACGAGGAAAAATATCTTTAATGGTACGAGCCATTACGTGGTGTATACCAGGCATACCATTTGCAGAAGGTGGTCCTTCAAAAAATACATACCCTTTTCCACTTTCTCTATTGGTAACACTTTTTTCAAAAATGTTGTTCTCTTTCCAATACTCAAGTATGTTCTCTGCTACCTTTGGTAAATCTAATCCTTTATATTCCTCAAACTTCATATTAAGTGCTTCTGGTACTACATTTTAAGTTTGCAAAATTAGTAAATTTTGAATGAATAATAGTTTTTTCAAAATACAAAAGCGTGTTCTTTTTATTGCTTTCCTTTTTTTAATAAAATTTAGATTAGTTAATCTTTGTTTTGTGGGTAAAAAAAGCTTCTGCTTTAAGAAATTAGATAAATTTTTAACGTTTGTAGAGCGTTATATTTTAAATAATAATTGGAGTTTTTATGTTTTATTATTAGAAATACTATTTTTTTTTAGGTTTGCACATCTAAAATAGGTTTTAATACGTATATTAGGTTTAACATAATAAAAACTAAAAAAAATGAAAAAATTAATCTTAGGTTCGGCATTAATGTTAGCTTTTAGTATCTCATTTGTTTCTTGTAAGGAAGCTAATGATAAAGCTAAAAAAACTACTGAAGAGGTAGAAAAAGCTACAGAAGAAACAGCAAACAAGGCTGAAGAGATTGTTAAAAAAACAGAAGAATCTGTTGAAGAATTAGTAGATGGGATTCCTAGTTTTGATGATGCTGCAGTAACTGAATATGTAAAAACATATAACGAATATGTAGCTGAATACAAGAAAGCTGCTGAGAGTAAAGATATGACTGCTTTTGCTGAACTTGGTACAAAAGGACAAGAATTAGCAACTAAATCTCAAGAGATTATGAAAAATCTTTCTGCTGATGATGCTAAGAAATTAACTGAGTATATGACAGCTAAAGCTAAAGAATTGCAAGAACTTGCAACTAAAATGACAAGTTAAATTATAGTATATGAATTTAAAAGCTCGATTAAATTAATAATCGAGCTTTTTTATGATTATAACTTTCTTAAAATTGATAATTAATTGAAGAAATTAAATTTGTTCCTGGTGCTGCAATACCAGAAGAATAAGTTCTGTATCGTTGGTTTGTAATGTTCTCCCAGCCAAGAGTTGCTTTTATTTTATTTGTTAGTTGATAACTAGTGTGCAAATTTAAAGTTTGCCATTTTGGTGCGTAAGGATTACCATTTTTATCTGTAGCATAGATATAATTTTTACTTCTTTCGGATGATGATAGGTTGTCATATGATACTTCTCCATTAAAATTCAAGAATAAGTCTGCTTTTAGTTTGTCATTTTTCCAGATTAAATGGATGTTACCAAAAGTAGGAGCAATGTGTCTTCCAGGAGATTCTGTTCCATCCTCTTCTTCTTCTAAACCTTTTGTTATTGTTAGGTTAGATGAAAGGGATAAATTTTCAGTAAAAAAAGCATCTAGCCCAAATTCAATCCCATGCACATAAGCTTTGGCAGCATTTTGTATTGCTTGTACATTACTTAACTCTCCGTGGTATTCTATTTCTGAGACTCCATTGAAAGTGAAATCTCTTCTAACCAAGGCATCTACCAAGTAGGTATAAAAAGCAGATCCAGTAATGACTAACCTGTCATTAAAGTTTTTCTGAACACCTAAATCAACATTATAAGCATATTCTGCTTCTAAATCTGGATTAGGAACAACAACGGAACCAGGCTCAGAATCAAAAATTTTACCAATGTCATCAATGTTTGGTGCTCTAAAGCCAGTGGCTCCATTAAATGTAATTTGAAGGCTTTCCTTTAGAAACCAGCTTAAGCCAATGCTGCCAGTTAAGGCTCCAGTGTTTAAATTTGCATCATTAAAAGGAAAAGGGTAAAATGTTTTATCAAAAATAGCGTCAATCCAGACGTGACTATATCTTAACCCAGATAATAAGGTTAGATTGGGTTTTGCTTTATATTCTGTATTTATATATCCTGCCGTTGTTTGCCAAGTTGAACCATCAGGATATCTGGAAGCGGCATTGGAAGTTTTAGTTGTTTCAATATTGGTTTCAAAACCATTGGAGTATACTTTGTTAAATAAGTATTCTAAGCCGTAATAAATGCGTAAATCTCCTATTCTCTTGTTTTCAAAATCTATGTTGGTAGAAATGGCATTTACTTTTTCTTTAGTGGTGCTTAAAATTGATGAGTCAAAATTTCTGTCATTTCTACTTTCCTTAAAGTGTTGATAAGCGGTTATTATTTTTAATCTATCATAAAACCTTCCCTTACTATAGTGTTGCATTTGAAAGTTGCTCATAAACCACTGTTGCGGGCCATAATACCATTCTGCTGAGCGTAGGCCATTACCATCTTTTGAGGGTCTAATAAGCCTGTCATATCTATTGTAATTGGATGTTTCTGAAAAAAAAAATCCTAAATCATAATCCCAATTATTATTTGGCTTGTATGCAATTTTTTGCATAAGATTTATTTGATTGTAATCTGTAGATATTTGTTTTTCGGGCTTTTTGTTTTTTACAAGGTAGTCTATGCTATTTGTACTATTTACATAATTGGTTCTTAAGTAGGAATCTGGCCCATACTTCCCCATTTTTAAGTCGTTAAAATCATTATAAGTAAAACTGCTTAAAAAAGCCCATTTTTGTTTTCCATAAGCTAGATCTAAGTGTGTGGTATTTTCTTTATTAGCTGTAGATATTCTATAGGTTGTACTTCCGGAAAAAGTTGGAGTTTCTGAGGTAGAAAATTTTGGTTTTTTGGAATAAAAATTCATTACACCTCCTATTGCATCACTACCATAAATAACAGATCCAGGTCCAAAAATAACTTCTGTGTTTGTTATGGTAAAGGGGTCTATGGATATTATATTTTGAATGTTCCCTCCTCTAAAGATGGCATTATTCATACGAACCCCATCTACTGTAATTAGTAATCTATTTGTTGCAAAACCCCTTATCATTGGACTTCCTCCTCCTAATTGACTTTTTTGCACAAATATTTTTCCGCTATTTTGAAGCAAATCTGCTGAGGTTTGTGGATTTGTAAAAGCTATGTTTCTTGAATTTATAGACACTATTTTTTGTGGAACATCTTTTTTCTGTTGCTCCCATTTAGAAACAGACATAATAACACCGTCTAATTCCTCTGCTGTTAAGATTAAATGAATTACGTTTCCATATTTTAAGAGTTTATTTTTTGTTGTTCTTTTGGTTTGATAACCTATGTGTTTAAGAATAATATGTTCGTTTTTACTAAAAAGCGTTAAATCTGCCGTACCATCAATACTAGAAAGAGCAGTTTTGCTTTTGTCTGAATTAAAAATTGCGACATCAGGTAAGGGCTCTTGAGTTTCATAGTCTAGAATGATGATTTTTTGAGCTATGATACCTTGAAAAATTAAAAAAAAAAGAATAATAACTGATTTTTGCATATTAGCGGAAAATTTCATTTAAAATAGCAAGGGATTTTGGTTTCCTAAACCCCTGCAAATGTAATTTAAAATAAAGAATAAGTGATTTTAATAATTCTTGCCTATTATTTTGACTCATTTTCACAGAATGTATTTCATCAAAATTTATGCCTAATAGGGTTTTAAAATAATTTAAATTATCTTCTTTTATCATTGGGTTTGTATTAATGGAGTTAGTAAAATTTCCTTCAACTAAATCAAAATACAAATAATTGTTATTATTTATATCTGGATAGAAACCTAAATATTTAGTTATATTCAATAGAAAAAAGAGATGAAAATTAGCAACCTCATTATGTGTATCTAACCACTGTAAAGATGCTTCTATAAAATAAAACAAACTTTCATTGGGTTCTTCTTCTAACAGGCAATTACCTAACATTTCTGCTAAAAATTGAGTCATTGTATTTTTTATGATGTTAGAATGTAGGGTCTGGTAATGATAACTTGTTTTTGCTTCCCTAATGTTTTCAAGAGTACCTTTGTTTTTATGTATAGCAACAAGTTCCAGTTGTGTTAATGGTTGAAAATAAGCTGCTTTTACTTTTCCTCTTTTAGAGGATAACACTCCTTTTAGTAAATAAGATTTTAATCCGTCAGAAAATGTATACGCTTTTACAATTAAACTAGTATCTCCATATTTTAATGAAGAAAGTATAATTGCTTTGGTAGTCACTTGCATTGTTGGGTGTTGTTAATGCAAATATACATATTTGAATGTTTCTGAATTCCTTAATGAAGTTTCCCTTAGTATGTGGATAAAAAAACTCCATTAAGATATCTTAATGGAGTTTAATAATTTTATAAAAGATGTTGTTATATAACGCCTTGTGCAATCATAGCATCTGCAACTTTAACAAAACCAGCAATATTTGCTCCTTTTACATAATTACAGTAACCGTCTTTGTCTTTACCGTATTCAATACAAGAATTATGAATGTCTTCCATAATACCTTTTAACCTTTCATCAACTTCTTCTCTTGTCCAGCTAATTCGTAAAGAATTTTGAGACATTTCTAAGCCTGAAGTTGCAACACCCCCTGCATTTGATGCTTTTCCTGGTGCAAACAATATTTTGTTTTCATGAAATATATGAATTGCTTCTGGTGTAGAAGGCATATTTGCTCCCTCAGCAACACAAATGCATCCGTTTTTAACTAATGCACTTGCAGCATCACCATCTAATTCATTTTGTGTAGCACATGGTAAAGCTATATCGCAATTTACACCCCATGGTTTTTCACCTTTATGGAATGTTGCAGATGCGTATTTATCTGCATATTCAGAAATACGACCTCTTTTGTTATTTTTAAGATCCATAACAAAAGCAAGTTTTTCTTTGTCAATACCATCTTTATCAAAAATGTAGCCTTGAGAGTCAGATAATGTTAAAACCTTAGCTCCTAGTTGTAATGCTTTTTCTGCAGCAAATTGTGCAACATTACCAGAACCAGAGATTACTACATTTTTACCAGAAAAATCTTTTCCTTGAGTTTTAAGCATACTTTCTGCAAAGTAAACAGTGCCATAACCCGTAGCTTCTGGTCTAATTAAAGAACCACCCCAAGAACGACCTTTGCCTGTTAAAACACCAGTAAACTCATTTCTTATTTTTTTATACATCCCAAAAAGGTAGCCTATTTCTCTACCACCAACACCAATATCACCAGCAGGAACATCAGTATTTGGTCCAATATGGCGGTAAAGTTCTGCCATAAAAGCATGACAAAAACGCATTACTTCATCATCAGATTTTCCTTTAGGATCAAAATCAGATCCACCTTTACCACCACCCATTGGTAGTGTGGTTAAACTATTTTTAAATACTTGTTCAAAAGCCAAGAACTTAAGAATACTTGCGTTTACACTTGGGTGAAAACGTAGTCCTCCTTTGTATGGGCCAATTGCAGAATTCATTTGAATCCTGTATCCTCTATTTACATGAATTTCACCTTTGTCATCTACCCAAGATACCCTAAAAGAAATTAATCTTTCAGGTTCTACCATACGTAATAGTATTTTCTTACCGTTGTAAACGTTTTGATCAGCAATATAAGGGATTACTGTCTCGGCAACTTCCTGTACCGCTTGGATGAATTCTGGTTCGTGACCATTACGAGTCCTTACCTCATCCATAAATGCATTTATTTTTGCCTCCATATAGAAACTTTATAATTTTTAAATTATTGAGATGAAAATATAACGGCAAAATTATACTATTTATATAATTTAACCTTCATTTTTTTTACTTTTTGATAAATTAAATCTTATGTTATGGCTTGTTTTAGGTCTTCAATTAAGTCTTCTTGGTCTTCAATCCCAACACTTAACCTAATTAGAGCATCTACAACACCGCTTTTTTCACGCTCTTCTTTAGGAATACTTGCATGGGTCATACTTGCAGGATGACCAGCTAAACTTTCTACCCCACCTAGAGATTCTGCTAAAGTAAAAACTTTTAATTTTTCTACTATTTTAATAGCATCTTCATAACTACTGCCCTTTGGAATAAAAGAAATCATTCCACCAAAATCCTTCATTTGACTTTTTGCTATTTCATAGTTGGGATGGTTTTTAAAACCAGGCCAATATACTTTTTCTACTTTAGGATGGTTAAGTAAAAAGTTAGCTATTGCTTTTCCGTTTTCACAATGGCGCTGCATTCTTACGTGTAGTGTTTTTATGCCACGTAGCACCAAAAAGCTATCCATTGGGCCACAAACTGCACCACTGGCATTTTGAATAAAATATAATTCATCTGCTAATTCTTTATCTTTTACAACTAATGCTCCTACAACAACGTCACTATGTCCTCCTAGATATTTGGTGGCTGAATGCATCACTATATCTGCACCTAAATCAAGAGGAGTTTGTAAATAAGGTGTGGCAAAAGTGTTATCCACAGCTAGTAGTACACTATGCTTTTTTGCTAATTTACTAACAGCAGTAATGTCTATGATGTTCATCATTGGGTTAGTAGGTGTCTCTATCCAAATAAGTTTAGTTTTGCTGTTAATATAGTCTTCAATGCTTGCAGCGTTCTCCATTCCTATGAAATGAAAAGTAATCCCATATTTTTCAAATATTTTTTTAAATAAGCGATAACTTCCACCATATAAATCATTGGTAGAAACTACTTCATCACCTGGGTTTAATAATTTTATGACAGCATCTATAGCTGCTAAACCACTACCAAAAGCTAGTCCGTAATTGCCATTTTCTATACTAGCTAAAGAATTTTCCAATGCCGTTCTTGTAGGGTTTGCACTTCTAGAGTACTCAAATCCTTTGTGGCCTCCTGGAGAAGATTGTGCATAAGTTGAAGTCTGATAAATAGGGGGCATAACAGCTCCATAAGCTTTATCTGGTTGTTGCCCTCCATGTATGGTTTTGCTGTTGAATTTTAAATTATTTTTACTCATTCTTATCTTATTAGAAGACAAATGTATTGTTATCTTTGCAGAATACAATGCCGTTATACAATCTTATTTTATTATGAATCATAAATTTTTCTTATCTCTTTTTTTAATGATTTTAGTTAGCTGTCAAAACAAAAAGTTGATTTCTTTTGATATGTTAAGTTTTTCTAATGAGAAAGATATTGATGCTCCTTTGGTAATTATAAACGTTCCAAAAGCAACAAATGATAATAAGGTTTCAAAAGTCATTAACAATACAATAGAAGAAAGAATAATAGCACTTTTAATTTTTCCAGAAGATGTTAAAGTTAATAATATTAACGAGGCTATAAAGTCGTTTAAGACTGAATTTTATGATGTAAAAGAAAAATTTGAAGACCATTCTGCACGTTGGGAAGCAAAAGTAAACGGAGAGATTCTCTTTGAGAATAATACCATATTAACCATAGTTTTAAAATCTTATGTTTATACTGGAGGCGCTCATGGATATGAATCTACTAGCTTTTTAAATTTTGATAAAGAAAAGGGGAAATACATTACTAATGAAGAATTGTTTATAGACAATGATGCTTTTTTGGAACTTGCCAATATTAAATTTAGGAAGCAAGAGAAAATTCCGTTAGATGTTCCCATAAATGATACAGGTTTTATGTTTGAGGAAGAGAAATTTACGCTTCCAAAAAATATTGGTTTTACAAAAAAAGGAGTAAAACTATTGTATAACGCTTATGAAGTAGCATCTTATGCAGACGGACAAATAGAAGTAGTAATACCTTATGCAGAAGTTAAAGAAATATTGAAGTATAAAATGTAATATAGGTATTTTTTAACTAGTTTCTAGGCTATATTGGCATTTTTTATGAAACCTTATGTTTAGTAGTTTATTTTTTTACTTGTCTTCTTTTGTGGAGCTAATGCTTTTTCCAGTAGAATCAAAGGTTATTTTGGTCTTTACTTGTCCATTTTTATAGTATGTTACCCAAGTTCCTTTCTTCTGAAAATAGTTTGTGCCAGCATAGTCACCAATTTCCATTAGCTGACCGTTTTCATAGAAAGATTTATAAGTACCTATTTTGTCACCCTTTTCATTATAGTGCTGTTCTAATCTTTTTTGCCCATTTTTGTAATATATGGTCATTTTTCCTGTAAAATTCCCATTGCTGTTGTATGTGGCGTTTAAGCGCAATTGTCCGTTGTTAAAAAAGGAACAATTTTTTTGTATAATTCCTAATGAATCGTATGTGGTTTTAGATTCAATACTGCTATTTTCATAATAGTGAATCCATTTGCCAATGGTTTTGTTGTTTCTGTATTCTCCTTTAGATTCTAATTGTCCGTTTCTATGGTAGCTTTCGTAAAATCCATCCATCTCATAAAATCCTTTTCCAGAATAACTGCTTTTGGTTTGCACCTGCCCATTATCATAATACATAATAAATATGCCTTGTGGCTTGCCCAGTTTGTTAAAAGTTAATTCTACGTCCTTGGAACCATCATTTCTGTAGTAGGTCCAACTTCCATAAGCTACTCCTTTTTTGTCTTTAAATCCTTTAGCCTTAGTGTTTCCATTGTCATAATATTCAACATAGATGTTGTTTTGGGCATTTAAATTAAAGTTAAAACAAAATAAGGTAATCCCAATTAGTAATTTTATGTTCATTTTTAATAGGCTAAAATGACCATTACTTCTTTATCCAAATGTTAAGTAGGAAGTATTGCCTTAATTATTTGGTTACTGAGCGTTTTAATGCTAGTATGGCTCCTAAGTGTAAGCCTTCATGAAAATTATTGAATTTCATAGCCTCTTCAACATTATTTAAAGTTATGTTTACACTGGTGGTATAGGTTTTATAATCAGTAAATTTACCTGCCTTATAATCTAATTCTGTTTTTTCTAATGTTGAAAACAAAAGTGTTTTTATTTGTTGTATTTCTTCATCTGTTACCATACCATCTGGTATTGAGCCTTTTTTGAACTTTTCAACCATCTTTTCATCAACCATCATTGGTAAATTACTAAATTTATACACTAGCAATTGTTGTGTAATTACAACATGAGCAATATTCCACCAGATGTTGTTGTTAAAGTTTTCAGGAATTTTTAGTAATGATTCTTTGGGTGTTTCAGTTAAAAACTTATATAAAATTTTTCTGTTTTGCTGGGCAATGTTAAGTATATATTCCAAAATTATGTTTTTCGATAAAAATAGTACAATTCATTGAAATTGGGTTTCTTTGCAGAAGAATTTTTTATTCCTCAGGTAGGTATAGAAAAGCACATAAAAAAGATGAGAAAAATTTATCATTTAGGCACATGTGATACATGTAAAAGAATATTGAAGGAGTTAGATCCTTTAGAAGGGTTTGTATTACAAGATATAAAGATTGAAGCAATAACCGTTTCCCAGTTAGAAGAGCTGTATAAATTAACAGGTAGTTATGAAGCTTTGTTTAGTAAAAGAGCTCGTTTGTACAAAGAAAAACAATTAGGTGAAAAAGAATTGCAAGAGGCAGATTATAAAGATTTAATACTGGAACATTACACTTTTTTAAAGCGCCCAGTAATTTTGGTAGAAGATGCTATTTTTGTAGGGAATAGTAAAAAAGTAATTGCTAATGCAAAAGAAAAAATACATTCTTGAGTAAAAGAACATTAGCCATATTAGCGTGTCTTGGTGCAACTACAATATATGGGTTAAACCATACTATTGCAAAGGGTGTTATGCCTACTTATATAAAACCTTTTGGATTTATTATGGTACGCTTGCTTGGCGCATCTTTTTTATTTTGGATGTGTTCATTTTTTATTCCTAAGCAAAAAATAGAGCGTACAGACTGGGGGAGGCTTTTTGTATGTGCTTTAACGGGTATGGGCATTAATATGCTAACTTTTTTTAAGGGTTTGGAGTTGTCTACGCCAATTAATAGTGCCGTTCTAATTACACTTATACCTATATTGGTGGTTGTAATGTCAGCTGTATTTATAAAGGAAAAAATAACATTACAAAAAGGTTTAGGTATTGGATTAGGGTTAATAGGTGCTTTGTTTCTTATTTTGTATGGAGCAGAATTAAGACAGGATGCTCCTAATATTCCATTAGGAAATACTTTATTTATTATAAATGCAATTAGTTTTGGTATTTATTTAATAGTGATAAAAAAATTATTAGAGAAATACCATTTGTTTACACTATTAAAATGGCTTTTTACTATTGGTCTTGTTATTTGTTTTCCAATTACAATATCTGAATTTAAAGAAATAGAATGGAACACAATACCAATGGATGGTATTGGTGCTATCTTATTTGTAATTATAGGCACTACGTTTTTAACATATTTGTTTAATGTGTATGGTCTGTCTCAATTAAAGGCATCTACAGTAAGTGCGTTTTCTTATGCACAACCCTTAATAGGTATTTTGTTTGCTGTAATTACAGGAAAAGATGAGTTAACTACAGTGAAAATTGTAGGCACAGTTTTAGTGATTTTAGGATTATATTTAGCAACCAAAAAGTCTAAAAGAGAAATAAAACATCAGGCTTAAAGTTCTAAATCTTTAGGTTTCTTTGCGTATTTACGGGTATCTTCTTTTGTCAAGATTTTAAAATTTTCTGCTTTTTCAACTTTATAGAAAGCAGATGTAAATTCTTCTGGTAGGCCAGTTAAGCTTCTAGATTTTAAATCTATCCAAGCACCTAAGATTTCGCAGTGAGCAAAATTGTTTCCATTAAAATCATAAAAATTATGGTGAAACTCAAAGAATTTTCCATCCTCACTTAACCCCATCAATTCTAAAGATACTTTAATAGGTTTTCCAAAAAAGACTTCTTTAAAGTAATGAATATGTTCATAGAAAACTACAGGGCCTATATTATAATTAGACATAGTCTTTTGGTTAATCCCTAATTCTATTAAGTAGGCCATACGTGTATGACTCATAAAATTTATGTAGGCTGAATTGGCTAAGTGCCAATTAGCATCAATATCACTCCACCGTATTTCAAACTCTTTTAAATACATAATTTTTAGAATTAATTGTTATGCGTGCATAATAAATGATAAAAATAACATAGTTTTGAGAAAGAAAAACAATTAGCTTTAAAAAATGACAACAAAATTCTACATTTTAAGTAATTAAAAACCAAATATAGTAATGCGTACAGTAGCACCTTTCATCAAAGATCTTTCCTTGCCGGCAATTGCGGCTCCAATGTTTTTAATTTCAGGACCTAAATTAGTCATAGAATGTTGTAAAAATGGTATCGTAGGTACTTTCCCAGCTTTAAATCAACGAACAAGTGAGGGTTTTGAAGAATGGTTAGTGCAAATAAAAACAGAACTTCAAGAGTTTGAAAAAGAAACTGGTAAAAAAGCTGCACCTTTTGGCGTAAATTTAATAGTTCACTCCACAAATCCAAGATTGCAGGCTGATCTTATGCTGTGCATCAAACATAAAGTGCCCTTGATAATTACATCATTAGGAGCGGTGTCGCAAGTTGTAGATGCTGTACACAGTTATGGAGGGCTAGTTTTTCATGATATTATCAAAAAGCGACATGCAGAGAAAGCGGCTGAGGCTGGTGTAGACGGGTTGATTCTTGTAGCTGCTGGAGCTGGTGGGCATGGAGGCACAATTAATCCAATACCTTTAGTGTCAGAAATTAAGAAGTTTTTTAAAAAAACCATTATTCTTTCAGGTTGCATAAGCACAGGGAGAGATATTGCGTCTGCAATGCAAATGGGTGCAGATATTGTATATATGGGAACGCGATTTATAAATACATTAGAAAGTAAAGCTCCAGAAGAATATAGAAAAATGATTATAGGAGCAGGCGCTAGTGATGTGGTTTATACGGCATCCATATCTGGAGTGCATGCCAATTTTTTAAAGGCTAGTTTAAAAGTAGCAGGGATCACTGAAGATGACCTTAAGAAAGATACTAAAATAGATTTTGGTAAAGAAATGGATACAGAGGCCAAGGCTTGGAAAACTATTTGGTCAGCAGGGCAAGGTGTAACAAATATTAATAATGTTATTTCCGTTACAGAATTGGTTGCAAATTTAAAAATCGAGTTTGTTGAGGCTATTGAAGAACAAAAGAAATTGTTAGATGTATACCCTAAGTAAAATTGGTAGTACTAAAGTTATCACATAATTTGTATGGCCTAGACGTTCTCTAGTAAAATTAAAATAATGAAAAGAATAAGTATTTTTATCAGGAAATGCCTTTATATAGAGGATATAATGGGTTTTATAATTCAAATAAAATAATATATGTAGAAAAAATAGTGTTTAAATTTTTAGAAGAGATGGTTTAATTATTCTTATGCTTATATTAGTGTATTCAAATTTAATTTGTAGGATGAAGAAAGTACTTGTGATTATGGCAGTAGGGGCTTTTATAGCTAGCTGTGGAGGTAAAAAAGAAGAAAAAAAAGAAGATGGTTTTAAAATGAATAGAACCAAGAAAGAAGTAAAGGTTACAGCAACACAAGAAGGAGTTCCTGTAGATATGAATAATAAAGGTATTGGATCTATTAAATCATTAAAATTAGATGCAGAGATAAATAAAGAATTGGCAGCAGCAGGAAAAACTCTTTTTGAAAGTACATGTATGGTTTGCCATACAACCGATACTCGTTTAATTGGACCTGCAGTTAATGGTATATTAGAACGTAGAAGTCCTGAATGGATAATGAATATGATACTGAACCCTGATGGAATGCTTAAAGAAGATGTTATAGCAAAGGCTTTATTTAAAGAGTATAATAATGCATTGATGACAAATCAAGGTTTAACAGAAGAACAAGCCAGATCAATACTAGAGTACTTTAGAACTTTATAAGGATAAAGCCTAAAAAAGAAATGCGCTTATCATTTTGATAAGGGCATTTTTTTATTAATAAATGTTCTAATCTGAATGTTTTTTTAGTTTGATAAGCGTATCAATTTTGGTATTTTTGAAAAGTTAAACACTATAAATAAACTAAACCATTACTATGAAATATAGCACACTACCACACACAGACATAGAGGTAAGTAAAATTTGCTTAGGGACAATGACTTGGGGCAGACAAAACAATGAAATAGAGGGGCACCAACAAATGGATTATGCTTTAGAGCAAGGAGTTAATTTCTTTGATACGGCAGAAATGTACCCTATTCCTCATAAACCTGAATTATATGCAGAGACTGAACGTATAATAGGGAAGTGGTTTAAGAAGACTGGAAACAGGGATAAAATTGTTTTGGCATCTAAGATTGTAGGAAAATCAGATTTTATAAAGCATATTAGAACTACAGGATTTAAAAAAGAAGGATTAATTTCTGCTGTGGAAGGTAGTTTGCAACGCTTACAAACAGATTATATTGATTTATATCAATTACACTGGCCAGAACGCCAAACAAATTTTTTTGGACAAAGAGGATATGAACATAAAATAAATGACTTTTGGGAAGATAATATTCATCAGGTACTAGAAACTCTTAGGGACTTAGTTAGCGAAGGAAAAATTAAACACATAGGTTTGTCCAATGAAACACCTTGGGGGACAATGCGTTTTTTAGAGGAAAGCAAGGTGCATAGATCATTGCCTAGAATGGTTACAATACAAAATTCTTATAGTTTAATAAACAGGACTTTTGAGGTTGGTTTGGCAGAGATTTCTATGCGAGAAGATATTGCATTGTTGGCTTATTCTCCATTAGGTTTTGGAGTATTGAGTGGCAAATATTTAGGAGGTTTAAAACCCGCAAATGCTAGAATAACATTGTTTCCTAATTATAATAGATATAGTAGTGCTACAGCAGAACAAGCAACTCAAAAGTATTTTAATCTAGCACGTGAACACGGTTTGTCCTTACCACAAATGGCCTTGGCGTATGTAAACTCTAGACCTTTCGTGAAAAGTAATATCATTGGCGCTACAAATATAGACCAGCTTAAAGAAAACATAAAAAGCGTAGAGATAGAATTAAGTAGTGAGGTTTTAAAAGGGATTGAAGCAATACATAAAGAAATCCCTAATCCTGCACCATAAAAGATCAGAAATTAAATTTAGAAGAGGCTACAATAATTGCAGCCTCTTTTTTGCTTTTATAAAAATACGATTATGTCAAAATTAAAACCTAAATTTATAAAGAGAATTTATAAATCTATTGCGGGTACTACACTATTTGTTAGCTAAACAGCACTCTAATAACATCTTCAATTTTGGAAACCAATTGAATTTTAATAGTCGTATTTTTTAAGGTAATTTTGTTATTTTTTGAAACAAAAATAGTGTTAAAACCAAGCTTTTCTGCTTCAGAAATACGTTGGTCCACACGTTGTACAGACCTTATTTCCCCGGCCAACCCAACCTCTGCGGCAAAACAGATGCCTTTGGCAATAGCAATATCTGAATTACTAGATAATATAGCTGCAATTACAGCCAAATCTATAGCAGGATCGTCTACAGAGATACCACCAGTTATGTTTAAAAAAACATCTTTTGCTCCTAGTTTAAATCCAGCTCTTTTTTCTAAAACAGCCAAAAGCATATTTAATCGCTTGGCATTATAGCCTGTAGTAGAGCGCTGTGGTGTGCCATAAACAGCAGTGCTAACCAATGCTTGTATTTCTATTAGTAATGGGCGCATACCTTCTAGGGTTGATGCAATTGCCGTACCGCTTAAACCTTCATCATTTTTAGATATTAATATTTCTGACGGATTGTTTACCTCACGCAGCCCACTGCCTTGCATTTCATAAATTCCTAATTCTGCTGTAGAACCAAATCTATTTTTAAGTGAACGTAGTATTCTGTAAACATAATTTCTATCGCCTTCAAATTGTAAAACAGTATCTACCATATGTTCCAATATTTTAGGGCCAGCTATGGTGCCATCTTTTGTGATGTGGCCAATTAAAATTACTGGAGTATTTGTTTCCTTGGCAAATTTTATAAGTTCAGCCGTACATTCTCTAATTTGAGAAATACTACCAGCTGCAGATTCTATATAATCTGAGTGTAGCGTTTGTATAGAATCTAAAACAACAATGTCTGGTTGTATAGCTTCAATCTGCTGAAAAATATTTTGGGTTTTAGTTTCAGTAAGAATAAAGCAAGTTTCACTATTTGGTAAAATACGATCTGCTCGCATTTTTATTTGTTTTTGACTCTCTTCACCAGAAACATAAAGTGTTCTGTATGGTAATTTTAGAGATATTTGTAATAATAAAGTGCTTTTTCCTATGCCTGGTTCACCACCAAGAAGTGTTAAAGAACCAGGAACCAATCCGCCACCTAGTACTCTGTTAAATTCTAAATCATATGTATTAAGGCGTAATTCTTTTTCAGTACTAATCTCATTAACACGTAAAGGCTTGGATACTTTTTTAGTGCTAGTGTTAGGAGTTTTCCAGCTACTTTTTTCTTCTTTTTGTATAACCTCTTCAATGATGGTATTCCATTCTTTACAAGCACCACATTGTCCCGCCCATTTAGCATATTGAGTTCCACAATTCTGACAAAAAAAAGCTGTTTTTGTTTTGGCCATTATTTTACTAATTGGTTTTGACCAAAGGTACTATAAAGTTTTAAAAATTTCTTTTGCCTAGGTTTGATTTTGAGGTTTGATTAATATCCAAAATCTGCTTTTAATGCATTTATTTTATCGAGTGCCATATCTTTGGTTAAGAAATCTATTTCAATCATTCCAAAAGCTTTTTCAAACGTTCGTAATGCCTTTTTAGATTCACCTATTTCTTCAAAATATTCTCCTTCAAAATAAAAGCCAAGCATAGTATCTGGAAATTCTTTTTTGCATAAATCAGATAATTCTTTTAGAGAATCTGTATCCTCTTTCTTTTTGCAGGCAGCATAAATGGCCATAACATCATTAATGTCTACTTTTTTTGTAAAACCAAAAGTATCTTCAATTAGAGTATATTTATTTTTTAAATAATTAAAAACTGGTTCTTCTGATGTGATAATCTTTTGCTTGTATTCTTTTGGTGTAATAGGTTTAAAAATTTCAAAAATATCATCAAAAGCTTTACCTAGTCCGTAAGTTGCAATTGAGGTATGATCTGTTTCATATTCATCAAAATAATAATGAAAAGTTTCTTTTTCTACTGCTTTAAGTGCTGTGTTTAATACTGCTATCTGTTGTATATTTTTTTCTTTTTCCATAATCAAATGATAAAAGATTTGCTTGTCTATTGCATTTATCCTTGCAGGTATTCTAGTTTCCATTTCTGGTGCAAGTGTTGGAGATATACTTATGTAAGAGTTGAACAGCGGATTTTCTTTAAATAAATAAAAATTTGCAAAATTTGCAGTTATATCATATCCTATAATCATTTTAAAAGGAGAGATGTTGTATGTTTTTTCAAGTTTTGGTATAACTTCCATTCCTAGAAATTCAAAAAAAAGTTTTGCTCTATCTGTTGGTAGACCTGTTTCTTCATTAAAGGAGCAATCTTCATATCTAATTTGGTTTTTACTTTGGTTAATACCTACAACTATTGCTGGTGGCATACTGTGGAATCTGTGGTAAAACTTAGATTTTGAAACAACATCATCAAATAAATATTCTGCATCTAAGACTACTATTACAGAATGTTGCTCATCACCATCATAATCCTCAGGAACATAATATTGAATATCTCTTCTTTCTTGAAGTTTAAAAGATTCAAAAACTTCTTCTGTTACTTGTGCAAATGTATTTAAACCTATAAATAAGGCTATGGTTATGGTAAGATGTTTCATTTTGTTGTATTTTCTATTGAAAACTTATTTTGTTCTTTTCAATAACGGTAATATTAGAAAAGATATTGCACCAAAAACAACAACTAATAATGTTTGTGAAATCCACATAATCCAACCATAAGCATCTCCAGATACTGTACTGATGCCAAAAATGCTTAATGCTTTGCTAACAGCAATTGGATAAATACCCAATCCTCCATTTGTAGCGGTCATAGCAAAGGCACCAGGAACAAATACAACCAATATTTGGCTCAAGGTTAAGTTTATGGTTTCTAAGACGGTATATTTAATTACCCATAGCATACCTATATAACAAGCCCATATGAATAAGGTGTGAAAAACAAATAACCATTTATTTTTCATTTTAAAAATACTTAAAAGACCATCTAATAGACCATTAATAAAAGATCTTATTTTTATAGCTATTTTGGAAGAAGATTTTTTTACGAATGTTATGAATATTACCGTTGCTAGAACACCTAAAACCCCAGCAATAAGTAATAAGTTGTAATTAAACCCTTTTTCTTGTAAGAAACCTAAAATTGTATCTGTTTGTAAAAATAGAGCAGCTATTATAATGAGAAAAAGCATAATTAAATCTATAATTCTTTCCGTAACAATGGTGCCAAATCCTTTTTCAAAAGGGACATTCTCATATGTGGAAAGCGCTGTAGCTCTTAAAATTTCACCTGATCTTAAAATAAGTATGTTGGCAAAATAAGACAATAATATTATGAGAACATTACTAGATATTTTTGGAGAGTATCCTAAGGGTTTTAACAATAAATTCCATCTAATGGCTCTAGAGATATGGCTTAGTAAACCAATTGTCATAGATAGGATTACCCAAAAAAGGTCTGCCTGCTTTATGTAATGTACTATTTGCTTTCTGTCATCTGCAGAAGTACTATCATAGGCATACCAAACTAAAAAAACTCCCAAAAGAATTGGGAGTATGGTTTTTAATGTTTTTTTTAAAGTGTTAGACAAAATTTAATTGAGAAGGTTATTTTCTTCATTAGGGAAAACCAAAGATGGATTAAATGTTTTAGCTTTTTCAATATCCATTCTTCCGTAGGTTATTAAAATAAGTACATCACCAACAGCAACTTTTCTGGCAGCTGCACCATTTAATGTAATTTCTCCACTTTTCCTAGGCCCTGGAATAGCATACGTCTCAAGCCTTTCTCCATTATTGTTGTTTACAATTTGCACTTTTTCTCCTTTTATTATATTGGCAGCGTCCATTAAATCTTCATCAATAGTAATGCTTCCAATGTAATTTAAATCTGCCCCTGTAACTTTTACACGGTGTATTTTAGATTTTAAAACTTCTATTTGCATAAGGCAAAGATAATTAATTTAAAGATATATTGTCAATTAGTCTAATGTCGTTAGCATAAACCGCAATGAACGCTCTGTACTTTTTATTTTTAGATTTTCTTTTTAACGGCTGCAAATTTTCAGTGTCAGCAATAGTAAAATACTCTAATTTAAATAACTTATTTTGTTGAAACTGATTTGTAACCCAATCTGTTATATACGTAGCACTTTTTGTGCCAAATTTTTCTTTGGCAGTTTTTAATGTTTTGTATATAAAAGAGGCTTCATTTCTTAAGTAAGAACTTAATCTTTCATTTCTGGAACTCATAGCCAAGCCATTTGCCTCTCTAACGATAGGGCAACCTATTATGTTTACTGGTATTTTTTTTATTTTAACCAGTTTGTTTATGATTTGTAACTGTTGATAGTCTTTTTCTCCAAAATAGGCATTGGTAGGTTTGGCAATAGTGAGTAGTTTTTCTACAATGGTACCTACTCCGTCAAAATGACCATCTCTGAATTCGCCCTCCATTACTTTTTCTAACTTTCCAAAGTTATAGGATTCAGATTTTATATTACCATTATAAATCTCTTTTGCAGATGGAGAAAAAACTACAATATCTTTAGAAATAGATTTTAATAAAGAAACATCATCTTCTAAAGTTTTGGGATATTTTTTTAAATCTTCCTGATTATTAAACTGGGTTGGATTAACAAAAATGCTAACAATTGTAAGACTATTCTCTCTTACTGCTTTTTTTACAAGAGAGATATGACCTAAATGTAAAGCCCCCATTGTGGGGACCATACCTATTGTATCTCCTTTAGAAAGGGAGGAAGTGAGATTTTTTAACTCTTCAATTTTATGAAAAATAAACATAAACTAAATTTAAAAGCTAGCAAACTTACTATAAATAAGGCTAATCTCTATAATTTTTGTAATTTTGCAGCCACGCTTTTTTTGATAAATAAAAACCAGTTTCTATGAATGGTAAAAAGATATTATTTGTATCTTCAGAATTAATGCCCTATCTCCCAGAGAATCAAGTTTCCCAAATGTCTTATGAAACGCCACGTATGGTAAATAGTAAAGGTGGGCAAATAAGGATATTTATGCCTCGTTATGGAAACATAAATGAGAGGAGGCATCAGTTGCATGAAGTTATTCGCTTGTCTGGTATGAATTTGGTGATTAATGATATGGATATGCCTTTGATTATAAAAGTGGCTTCTATACCTAAAGAACGTATACAGGTCTATTTTATAGATAACGAAGAATATTTTAAAAGAAAGGCTACATTCACAGATGAAAATGGAATATTATTTCCAGATAATGATGAGCGAGCTATTTTCTTTGCAAAAGGGGTTGTAGAGACAGTTAAGAAATTAAACTGGTCTCCAGATATAATCCATATACACGGTTGGATGGCTTCTTTAGTACCATTATATTTAAAGCAATTTTATGCAGATGAGCCTTTGTTTGCAGATAGTAAGGTTGTAACATCTGTCTATGGACAGGGTTTTGATAATGAATTGGATAAAGAAATTATTAATAAGATTTCTTTTGATGGAATTGATGAAGGAAAAATTGAAGTTTTAAAAGAACCTAACTATAATAATTTGTTAAAAGTAGCGGTAGATTATTCAGATGCAGTTATTTTAGCCTCAGAAGAAGTTCCAGAAGAGTTAAATAAATATATTGCTGACCTAAAAAAACCTGTATTATCTTATGTTCCTCTTCAGGAATTTGAAGAAGCGTATACAAATTTTTACAGTAATGAAGTCTTAAAATAAGTTACATGAATTTTTACAAAAAGTTAGCTTTTTCTGCTATTGCGGGAATTTTATTGATGACCACATTCGTGGCTTGCGAAGATGAATTAAACACAATAGGCAGTGGGGTAATCTCAGGAGAACCATTTTCTGCTAATAAAGTTGCTTATAATGTTTATGCTTACAATAAAAAAATAAAAGCAGCGCAGACTAACAACTTACCAATTTATCAATTAGGGACGTTTAATGATCCTGTATACGGTAAAACCACAGCTTATGTAAATACACAAATAAGGTTGTCAGGAGAAGGAAATCCCAAATTTGGGATTTATTCTCAGGAAATTGAAAATGAAGCAGAAACTGATGATAACATTGCTACTATAGTGGAAAATGAAACTGTTAAAAAAGTTTTGCTTCACATTCCTTATTTAATAAAAACGGATGCTTTTAGGGATGCAGATAATGACGGTGTTGATGATGAGTTTGATACAGAACCTAAAGACCCAAATAATGATTCTGATGGTGATGGTCTTACCAATGCTCAAGAAAAAGCAGCAGGTACAAATCCTCTTTCAAAAGATACAGACGGGAATGGTATTGATGATGATAAAGATACAGATACAGTTGCCAATGCTTATCCAAAACAGTATGAATTAGACAGTATATACGGTGGTAAAATTGGTGATGAGTTTAATTTAAAAGTAGAGCGTTCTACTTATTTTTTAAGGGATTTGGATCCTAATTCAAATTTTGAAGAAAGGCAAGTATACTATTCCAATCAAGAAGAACTCTATCCGCCAACGTCATACGTGTCAGATGTTTTATATGATGGTTCTGCTACCATCTCTAATATAGAAAAACTAATATATAAAAAAGATGATGATCCTAAGACTGAAGATAAAGATGAGTCAAAAGAAGTAGAAACTCGTTTAGCTCCAGGTATTATGGTTAATCTAGATGCTCAATTTTTTCAAGAGAACCTTTTAGATAAAGAGGGAGAAGCAGAACTACTTAGTCAAACAAATTTTCAAGATTTTATAAGAGGCATTTATCTTTCAGCCTCAGGTATTACAGAAGACATTATGTTTTTGTTGGATTTTGAAAGGGCTAGTATAAATATTGAATATATTTACGATAAAAAGAATACTAACGGAACTGTTGATGATATTACAGATGATATTATTGAGGAAGCTACTGCAACATATTCCTTGGGTGTAAATGCCACAACAAGAAATGCCGTTAATATTTTGGTTAATGAGGATTATCCAGCAGATATTACTGCTAAAATGGATACAGGTGAAAATGCAGATAGAATTTACTTAAAAGGAGGAGCAGGGTCTTATGTAGAAATTAAGCTATTTGATGAAGGAAATGGCGCAGATATAATAAGTCAAATAAAAGCTAAAAATTGGATTATTAATGAAGCAAAACTTGTTTTTTATGTTGATAGAGATGCTTTAGACGCCGCTGGGAGTAAAGTGGAGCCTCCAAGATTGTATTTGTACAACGCAGAAAAAAATACGCCATTATATGGGTTCCCAATAACTTCAAGAGATGTTCCAAACGGTCCATTGAGTTTAAAAGTTTTATTAGGATATGGCGGTATCATAGAAGAGGCCGCTGATGGTAAAGGTGTAAAATATACTATTAGAATAACAGAATATATTAATGATTTAATTGTTAGGGGTAAAGAGAATGCAACACTTGGTCTTACAATTACTTCAGATATAAGATTCGTAAACAGCAGAGCAACAATATTGGAAGGAGCAGAAGAGGGTAAAATACCAAGACTTTCTGTTGTTAATCCTATGGGAACGGTTTTATATGGTAGTAATGTTTCTGCAGGAGATGAAGATAAAAAGTTGAAATTAGAGATTTTTTATACAGAAACAAAATAGTTTTAAGCATATATACCACTTATAGTATTTTTGCGTTATTATATCTGTTAATTAATATAATTTTTGCACATTATGATTAAATTTGTGCGCTATCAATTAACTATAACTATAAATAATAGCTAAAAATATGTGTGGAATTGTAGGTTATATAGGTCAAAGGGAAGCTTACCCTGTAATTATTAAAGGTTTAGAACGTCTAGAATATAGAGGTTATGATAGTGCAGGTGTTGCATTATATGATGGTAAGAACATCAATCTATCAAAAACTAAGGGAAAAGTTTCTGATTTAAAGAAAAAATCTTCAGAAACCGTATCTGTTAAAGGCAATATAGGTATTGGACACACAAGATGGGCAACACACGGTGTTCCTAATGATGTAAACTCTCATCCTCATTATTCTAATTCAGGAGATTTAGTTATTATACACAATGGAATCATTGAAAATTATGAATCCATTAAAAAAGAACTTATCAATAGAGGGTATGTTTTTCATTCAGATACTGATACAGAGGTTTTAATAAACCTTATAGAAGAAGTTCAGAAAAAAGAAAAAGTAAAGCTTGGCAAGGCTGTTCAATTGGCATTAAATGAAGTGGTTGGCGCATACGCAATAGCTGTTTTTGATATAAAAAAACCAAATGAGATTGTAGTAGCCAAATTAGGAAGCCCATTGGCAATTGGTATGGGTGAAGATGAGTTTTTTATTGCGTCAGATGCATCTCCTTTTATAGAATTTACCAATAATGCTATATATTTAGAAGATGAAGAAATGGCAATTATTAGATTGGGAAAAGAAGTAAAATTAAGAAAAATTAAGAACGATGCAGTTGCATATCCAAACATTTTGGAATTGCAAATGAATCTTGAAGAAATAGAGAAAGGTGGCTATGATCACTTTATGATGAAAGAGATTTATGAGCAGCCAAGGGCAATTTTAGATACCTATCGTGGTAGGTTGCTGGCAGATAAAGGTTTAATAAAAATGGCTGGTATAGATCAGCATTTAGATAAATTTTTAAATGCAAATAGAATAGTAATAGTTGCTTGCGGAACATCTTGGCACGCTGGTTTAGTTGCAGAATATATTTTTGAAGATTTAGCACGTATACCGGTTGAGGTAGAATATGCATCAGAATTTAGATATAGAAATCCTGTTATTACAGATAAAGATGTTGTAATAGCCATTTCACAATCTGGTGAAACAGCAGATACATTAGCTGCCATTAAATTGGCAAAAGAAAACGGTGCATTTGTTTTTGGAGTGTGTAATGTTGTTGGATCATCAATTGCAAGAGAAACACATGCAGGTGCTTACACGCACGCTGGTCCAGAAATTGGAGTTGCATCTACAAAAGCGTTTACAACTCAAATTACGGTACTAACCTTAATAGCTTTAAAATTAGCACAAGAAAAAGGAAGCTTATCTAAGGAGAGGTTAAATGAGTTTTTAACAGAATTAGAGTATATACCAACTAAGGTAGAAATTGCTTTGCAATCCAATGAAGCAATAGAAAAAATTGCTGAGGTTTATAAAGACTCTACTAACTGTTTGTATTTAGGAAGAGGGTATAATTTTCCTGTAGCTCTAGAAGGAGCATTAAAACTAAAAGAGATAAGTTACATTCATGCAGAAGGTTATCCTGCTGCAGAAATGAAACATGGTCCTATTGCCTTAATAGATGAGCATATGCCAGTAATAGTAATAGCAACAAACAAAGGGCATTATGAGAAAGTGGTTAGTAACATACAAGAAATTAAATCTAGGAAAGGTAAGATTATAGCTGTTGTAACAGAAGGTGATGAGCAGGTTAAAGCACTAGCAGATTATGTAGTAGAAATTCCAGATACACTAGAGGCTTTAACTCCTTTATTAACAACAATACCTTTACAATTACTATCTTACCATATTGCGTTAATGAGAGGTTGTAATGTGGATCAGCCAAGAAATCTTGCTAAATCTGTAACAGTAGAGTAGTACTTATAAACAAAAAATAGTTAAAGCCCTGAAAATTAATTTTTTCAGGGCTTTTTTTCATGCGTATTCCTTAATTATTTGTAATATTTAGATTATAAAGATTTTATATTTTCAAAAAAAGCGTATCTTTTTTGCATTATATACAAGATAGTGAGTCAATTTATGTTAAAAAATACTATGCACGCATAATTTATTTGATTTTTCATTGTTAAAATCAACAAAAAAATATAACTTAGACAAACTACTAACTTAATTAAATATTAGAATGAGAAAATTAATTCTTTTTTCTTTCCTGATTTTCGGTGCTTTTGGGTTTTCACAAACAACGATAAAGGGAAAAGTTGTTGATCAAGACGATCAGCCAGTACCAAATGCCAATGTTGTAATTGTTGGAAAAGCAGAAGGAGCAGTTGCAGATTTTGATGGAAACTTTGTTTTGTCTACCTCAGAAGTTCCTCCGTTTAAACTTAAAGTTACAAGTATAGGTTTTGCTGATGCTATAGTAGATGTTACATCTAATAATCAGGTTTTAACAATAAGACTTAATGAAGCAGCAAGTTTTTTAGATGAAGTTGTAATTTCTGCATCAAGGACACCTGAACGTATTTTTGAGTCACCAGTAACAGTAGAAAGGTTTGGACTTAAGGAAATCAAAAATACAGCATCTGTAGATTTTTATGATGGTTTGGAGAATCTAAAAGGTGTAGATGTTAACACTAATAGTTTAACCTTTAAATCTGTAAATACAAGAGGTTTTGCAACTTTTGCAAATACACGCTTTATGCAATTGGTAGACGGAATGGATAATTCTACGCCCGCATTGAATTTTCCAATAGGAAACTTGGTTGGAATGACAGAAACCGATGTGCTAAGTGTTGAGCTTTTGCCAGGAGCATCATCTGCACTATATGGGGCAAATGCGTTTAATGGAATTTTATTTATGCGTAGTAAAAACCCTTTTGATTATCAAGGAATAAGTGCATTTGTAAAAAGAGGAATTACTTCACAAGAAGCTGCTGGTGATAACGCTTATACTGATTTGGGTATACGTGCAGCACATAAATTTTCAGATAATTTTGCAGCTAAAGTTAATTTTGGGTACTTAAGAGGTACAGATTGGGCTGCCAATAGTGAAGTAGATTCAGATATGGTTGGCGGTACAAGAGCAACTAATCTAAACTATAATGGAATTAATGTATATGGAGATGAAGTTTCTCAGAATATGAAAAGCGTTGCGATAAAATTAGAGCAGCTAGGTAGAATTCCAGTTGGTGCAAATGCACTGGTGCCTTCAGTAGATATAAGTAGAACAGGATATAATGAAAGAGATTTAACAGATAATATTGCAGAAAGTGTTAAAGCAGATTGGGGGTTGTATTACAGACCAATTGAAGGAAATAATTTGGAGTTCTCCTATGTAGGTAAAGTAGGAACAGGATCTACAATATACCAAGGAACTAATAGATACAATATTGATAATTTCTTTCAAGAACAACATAAATTAGAAGTAAGGAATGATAACTTCTTTCTAAGAAGTTATATTGTAGCTGATAAAGCAGGAGATTCTTATGATATGGTTTTTACAGGGATTAATATAAATAGAGCTTGGAAAAGTGATCAAGTTTGGTTTGGTGAATATGTAGGTAATTATGTGTTGGCAACCTTAGGCGGTGCTACCGACGAGCAAGCACACGCAACAGCTAGAGGAGTGGCAGAGAATGGGCGGTATTTGCCAGGATCTTCAGGATTTGTATCAGCATTTAATAGAAGTATAAACGATCCAGATCTTTCAACAGGGTCAAAATTTCAAGATGCATCTAAGTACTATCATACAGATGCCAATTATAATTTAGAGCATTTAATTGATGCTGTTGATATTCAAGTTGGAGGGTCTTATCGTAAATACAACTTAAATTCGTCTGGAACAATTTATACAGATTATGATGCTCCAATAGAATATTCAGAATATGGTATTTATACACAACTACAGAAAGAATTTGATTTAAGCGAACAGGCTAAATTAAAATTAACTGGTTCAGTGCGTTATGATAAGTCAGAATTTTTTAAAGGTTTTATATCACCAAGATTTTCCGCAGGTGTAACTTTAAATAGAGATCATAACATAAGAGCTTCAGTTCAAACAGGTTTTAGAAATCCAACTACTCAAGATTTATTTATTGGATTAGATGCGGGTAGAGCTATATTAATAGGTTCTGCTCCTACTAATTTAGATAGGTATTCAAGGACTTATTCAGTAAACAATCCTGGGCAGGCTAATGAAATTACACAAACAGGTGCTGTTGCATATAGTAATTCATATAGTGCGCAATCTGTTGAAAAATATAAAATTACTAAAAATGTTGCTGATTTAGTTGTGGCAAACCCTGAAATAGTAAAACCAGAACAAGTAACATCAGTAGAAGTTGGCTATAGAGGAAAAATAGATAAGTTGGTTATTGATTTTAGTGCATATTATAACTCGTATAAAGATTTTATATCTCAAGGAGTTGTAGATGCCCCTTTATATGGTACTGTAGGTGATGCAGGACTATCTGTTGATGCTATAGATTTTGATGATGTTACAAGGTATAGTGCTTACACAAATTCTGATGTAGACGTAAATTCTTATGGTGCATCTTTAGGATTAACAGCAAAAGTTTTGGGCAATTTTGATTTAAGTGGTAGTTATACTTTTACTAAACAAGATTTTGACCAAGAGGCAAACCCAGATTTTCAAACAAACTTTAATACACCAGAACATAAATTCAAAGCTTCTTTTGGTAACGCAGAATTATTTAAAAATTTCGGATTTAATCTAGCGTATAGGTTTAGTGATGACTATTATTGGGAAGCTACTTTTGGAAGCGGTGTGGTTCCAGAATTTCATACATTGGATGCTCAAATTAATTACAAAATACCAAGTATAAAAACTTCATTTAAAGCAGGGGCAACCAATCTTTTAGGAGATGAATATTTTACGGCATTTGGGACAGGGTACATAGGTTCTATGTATTATGTTGGGTTGACAATCAATAATCTATAATATTATGAAAATAAATAGTATAAAAACAAAATATATTTGGCTATTAGCAATTCTATTAGCATTTACGGCTTGTAATGAAGAATCAGACTTTATTGATACTGTTAAAGAGGCAGAATTACCAGAATTAACAGCAGGCTCTGCAGATTTTTCTAATTATGTGGCATTAGGAGCATCTTTTACGGCAGGCTTCACGGATGGTGCATTGTTTAAAGTAGCTCAGGAAAATTCTTTTCCCAATACATTGTCAAAAATGTTTGCGAAGGCTTCAGGAGGAGCTTTTACTCAGCCTTTAATGAGTGATAATTTTGGAGGATTGGCAGCTAATGGAACAAGACTGCCAGGATTTAACCCAAGACTTGTTTTTGGTGGCGCAGGACCAGTTCCTTTAGAAACTGCTTTGGGGCAATCAGTAACCGTAAGCACAGATATAGTACTCAATAATCCTTCTGGACCATTTAACAATATGGGGGTTCCTGGAGCTAAAAGTACTCACTTATTGTTTAATGGGTTGGGAAATCCTGCTAATTTGACTACAAAAACAGCTAACCCCTATTTTGTAAGAATGGCTTCTAGTACATCTGCAACTATGCTAGGTGATGCTATGGCACAAAACCCAACATTTTTTACCCTTTCAGAAATTGGAGGCAATGATGTTTTGGGATATGCAACTTCTGGGGGAGATGGTTCCAATTCAATTACACCAAGCGATGGGTCAGTAGGAGTAGGGTTTAATGCTACTTTCACTGCAATTGTAAATACTTTAACTTCTGGCGGTGCAAAAGGAGTAGTTACCAATGTACCTTACATTACAAGCTTGCCTCACTTTACAACAGTACCTCACAATCCAATTCCTTTAGATGCTGCAACAGCTGGGTTTTTAAATGGAGCTTCTGCTTATGGAGCATATAATGCTGGAATTAAACAAGCTTTTGCTTATTTAGTTGCAAATAACTTAATAACTCAAGAAGATGCAGATGCAGAAATTACAATGAGGACAATTTCTTTTGAAGCTTCACCTAATAACGCTGTAGTCATTATAGATGAAGATTTAACAGACTTAACAGGCATAAATCCTGATTTAGCAAGTATAAGACAAGCTACGGAAGATGATTTGTTTGTACTACCAGCTTCTTCATTTATAGGTACAGAGGCCATTCCTGGTAATTCTCAAACTATTAATGGTGTTGCGATTCCCCTTGCTGATAAATGGGTCTTAACACCAAATGAACTAAAAGTAATAAAAGATGCTACAGATGCTTACAATGTTACAATTGCTTCAGTAGCTTCAGAAAATGGTCTGGCGTTGGTAGATTTAAATGCAATATTGGCTCAGGCATCTACCACAGGCATTCAGTTTAATGATTATACTTTAACCACCAAATTGGTTACAGGTGGCTTGGTAGGTTTAGACGGAATTCATCTTACAGCAAGAGGTTATGCGTTAATGGCAAATAAGTTTTTAGAAGCAATAGATGTAACCTATGGGTCAAATTTTATAGCATCAAAAACAGTAGCAAAAGCTGGGGATTTTCCAACAAATTATTCTCCTAAGTTGCAATAAACATTAAATAATAAGAAAAAAATTAGAAGCACCTTTAAAAAACAAAGGTGCTTTTTTATGCTTGGTTCTTAACTTATTCTTCAAAAAAGTAAAGAGCTAAAAAAAACACCAAAAAGTAGTTTTTATTTAAAATTGAAAGACCTATCTTTGCAGCCTTAAAAACATAGGGTCTGTATTACAATGTCTTATGTTTTTGAAATAAGAAAAAATTATTATAAAATAAATACTGATAGCAATGTCTAAAGTTACAGGTAAAGTTTCCCAAATTATTGGCCCAGTTATAGATGTAGAGTTCCAAGCAGGAGCAGATCTTCCAAAAATTTATGATTCACTGGAAATTAAAAAAGCAGATGGTTCTATTTTAGTTTTAGAAGTGCAATCACATATTGGTGAAAACACAGTAAGAACTATTTCAATGGACTCTTCAGATGGTTTAAGCCGTGGAGCTGAGGTAAATGCAACGGGAAGCGCAATACAAATGCCAGTTGGGGATGATGTGTATGGTCGTTTGTTCAATGTAATTGGAGATGCTATTGACGGTCTAGGAGATTTGCCTAAGTCAGGTAAAGATGGATTGCCAATTCACCGTGAAGCTCCAAAATTTGAAGACTTGTCTACCTCTACAGAAGTATTGTTTACAGGGATAAAAGTAATTGACCTTATTGAGCCTTATGCTAAAGGTGGTAAGATTGGTTTATTTGGAGGTGCTGGTGTAGGTAAAACAGTATTAATACAAGAATTGATTAATAATATTGCAAAAGGACATGGTGGACTTTCTGTTTTTGCTGGTGTAGGTGAACGTACTCGTGAGGGTAATGATTTACTTCGTGAAATGTTAGAGTCTGGTATTATTAAATATGGTGATGACTTTATGCATTCTATGGAAGAAGGAGGATGGGATTTATCTAAAGTAGATAAAGCTGTTATGAAAGAGTCTAAGGCAACTTTTGTGTTTGGACAAATGAATGAACCACCTGGAGCACGTGCACGTGTTGCCTTGTCTGGTTTAACCATTGCAGAATACTTCCGTGATGGTGCAGGAGAAGGACAAGGAAAAGATGTTCTTTTCTTTGTAGATAACATTTTCCGTTTTACACAAGCTGGTTCAGAGGTTTCTGCACTTTTAGGTCGTATGCCATCTGCGGTAGGTTACCAACCAACATTGGCGACGGAAATGGGAGCAATGCAAGAGCGTATTACATCAACTAAAAGAGGTTCCATTACATCTGTACAAGCGGTATATGTACCTGCAGATGATTTAACGGATCCTGCTCCTGCAACAACGTTTGCTCACTTAGATGCAACAACAGTATTATCTCGTAAAATTGCTGAACTTGGAATTTACCCAGCAGTAGATCCATTAGATTCTACGTCAAGAATATTGGCGCCAGAAATATTAGGAAAAGATCATTATGGATGTGCGCAACGTGTAAAAGAGTTGTTGCAACGTTATAAAGAATTACAAGATATTATTGCCATTCTTGGTATGGAAGAATTATCTGAGGAAGATAAAATGGCAGTAGGTCGTGCGCGTCGTGTACAACGTTTCTTATCTCAACCTTTCCACGTGGCAGAACAATTTACAGGTCTTAAAGGTGTTTTGGTAGATATTAAGGATACCATAAAAGGATTTAATATGATTATGGATGGTGAATTAGATCACTTACCAGAATCTGCCTTTAACCTTAAAGGAACAATTGAAGAGGCTATAGAGGCTGGAGAGAAAATGTTAGCTGAAGCATAAATAATACATAGTGTTGCGTATTGAAAAAAATTCAATGCTTAATACTAATTTACTTAATACTTTTATAATTATGTATTTAGAAATTATATCACCAGAAGCTACATTATTTGCAGGAGAAGTTACATCTGTAACTGTTCCTGGTATAAATGGAGAGTTTCAAATGTTATCTAATCACGCACCAATTGTTTCGTTGTTACAAGATGGTAATGTTAAGTTTCAAGGAAATATCGTTATAGAAGAAACTTTTGAAAACAAGTTTTCTAAAGGAGATAATGGAGAGACAGTATTGGCTATAAATAGCGGAACTATTGAAATGAAAGATAATAAAATTATTGTGTTAGCAGATTAGCATTAACACAATAAGCATAAATAAAAAAGGGTTGTCTAAAAGACAACCCTTTTTTTATGTTAAAAATTGAATGTAATTTAAAGATGGATTTATAGGAATCCTCCACCTCCAGATTTTTCATCATTGTCTCTCTTCTTACGAGATTTGGCACTGTATTTTCCACCACCAAACCTATAAGATAGACTTGCTTGTATGGTATTACTTTCCCAATTAAATTCACCAACTTGATTATATGGTCTGGTGCCTTCAAAACTAAATTTCATTGTGTCAAAAATGTCATTGTAGTTTAAACTAAAGGTTCCTTTACCTTGAGCAAAACTAACACGTGCGCCAATGTTTACAAAATACATTGGATCTATATCAAACTGTAATGTTTTGTTTTTTCCTCTATAGAAACCAAAAGCAGTAAAAGTTAATGTTTTGCTTGCTTTAAAATTATTGAACATTCTTAAATTCCATGCTACATTATCTACTTCTGTAGTTTCTCTAACTACATTATTTATAGTGGCATTTTCAATAGGAACATTTAAACTTTCTGAAATCCCTTTTTGTGTCTGTGAATATAAATCAAAACTTCCGTTAATGCTCCACCATTTTGTGGGTCTGTAATTACTGGATAATTCAAGTCCATATGCAGATGTGTCATCAAAGTTGTCATGTGTCAATATTACTCTTCCAGATTGCACATCAGTTTTATCAATGAATAATGCTCTGTTGATTTCATCAGAAATCATTCTATAAAACACTCCTGCCGTTATACTACCTTTTTTAAGTCGTCTTGTATAATTAACTTCTAAAGAGTTAGTAAATTGTGGCTTAAGGTTAATGTTGCCAAAAGAAGATATGAGTGGGGTACTCCACTCTTTAATTGGGTTTACTTGTCCAATTCCAGGACGATCTACTCTTCTACTGTAACTTAATTGATATGAATTTTTTTCAGATGCCGTATATGTGAAAAAAGCTGAAGGATATAATTCAAAATAGTCATTGTTAAATTTAATTGGATTTATGATTCCTGCGGGAATAGATGTTTCAGTGGCAAGTGCCTTTACATTTACACTTTCGGCACGTAGACCAAATTGATAAGTCCATTTTTCAAATTTTTTGCTGTAATTGGCATATGCAGAATAAATGTCTCTTGTGTAATCAAAATCAGTGCTAGGTGTCCTTATTAACTCATCTCCATTATTGTCAATTAAATCTGCATTAGGATTTGTTGAGAAGCCAGTAGATTCATATTCTTTATCTGTATTAAACAAACGTGCTTGTACTCCAAGTTCTAATTTAGAAGTTTCAGAAAGTGGGTTTACATAATCTAGATTAAAGGTGGAGCTTTTAGTGTCTGTATTGTTTAGGTCATTATAATTAACCGTTTTCCCATCAGGAAAATTATATGCAAATGGGCTGTCACTATCATAAATATTATGATCTGCTTCTAATTCTATATTATGACCTTCTTTTGCAAAATCTAGTTTATAATTAAAATTATATTTTGAAGAGTTGCTTTTATCAGTAGCTCTAAAGTTTTGGGATTGATTAAAACTATTGTTGTTGTAAAACAATACGTCAGTTAATCCATTTGTGCCATTGTCAGATATACCTTGATTTGTAAAAAATGAAATAGTGTTTTTGTCGTTTAAATAGAAATCTAACCCAACTTTAAATAAATTAGAGTTTCTTCTGTCTACAAATTTAAAAAATTGTTCAGAATTGTTTTCTGGTCTAAGAACATTACCAAAATTTCTATTTTTTGAAATGTTGTTACTATAGTTTCCGTATAAATTGAATTTTCCGTTACGGTAGTTTAAATTTAAAGAACTATTGAATTTAGCTTCTTTTTCGTGGCTTAAACCAATGCTTATGTTGCCATTAAAACCAACCATTGTGTTTTTATGTAATACAATGTTGATGATTCCACTCATTCCTTCTGGGTTGTATTTGGCAGAAGGGTTTGTTATTAATTCAATTGATTTTATGGCTGTTGAGGGTATTTGTTTAAGTAATTGAGCTGTAGGAATATTGGATAGTTTACCATCTACCATTACGCGTACGTTTTGATTGCCTCTCATACTAATGTCCCCTGTTTGCGCATCAATGCTTACAGAAGGTATGCCCACCATAAGTTCTGATGCTGAGCCTGAAGCAGCCAAATCCTTGCCAATGGTAATTACTTTTCTGTCTACTTTTTGTTGTATGGTAGATGTTTCTCCAATAACTGTAACTTCATCTAGCCCGGTTGCTTCTTCATAAAGTAAGATGCTGCCTAAGTTAACTTTACTATTTTTTTTGGGTATTGTAACCTCTTTTACTTCAGTTTTATAACCAACATATTGAATGTTTACTATGATTTTCCCTAAAGGGATACCATTTATATTAAAACTTCCTTTGTCGTCAGTAATTCCGCCAGTAATGATTTTATCATTACTATCTTTAACTACAACACTAACATATGGGAGTGGTTCATTAAGTGTGGCATCTATAACTTTACCTGTAATGGCAGCAAGTTTTGTCGCCTCTTTTTTTGATGTTTGTGCTTGAAGTGTTACTATTAACATAAGCATAAACAAAGTGATTAGTTTTTTCATTGAACGTTTTTTTTGATTGAGTTGTTAATTGTGTAGGTATATGACGCCTATGTTAAGAATCCGTTACTTGCTTTAACATAATTTAACATTTTAAAATGAAGGTATTAGTATGTAATGGCACAAGGTTTGATAAATTTTACTGCATTTAGAGTAATTCCCTAAATATCAGTTTGAGTGATTTTTTGATAAAAAACTTACTTATTTCTAGTGTGAGAATTACTAGAATTGACAGAGTTTAATCAAAATGTACAACAGGTTATTTATACTGCTTTTATTACATTGGTTACAATGCCCCAAATTAGAAAGTCACTTTCTTCAGTGATTTTTATGGGTTTGTAGTTTGGGTTTTCTGGCTGTAGCCAAACGCAATTGCCATCTACTTTTAATCTTTTTACCGTAAATTCTCCGTCTAAGTAGCAAACTGCAATTCTATTGTGTGTAGGCTCTAAACTTCTATCTATAATTAATAGGTCATTATCTTCTAACCCAGCACCAATCATAGATTCTCCGCTTACTCTAGCAAAAAAAGTAGCATCAGGGTTTTTAATTAGTTCTTTGTCTAGGCTAATCCTACTTTCTTTAAAGTCATCCGCAGGAGAAGGAAATCCTGCAGAAATTCCAGTATCAAAAAAAGTGATTTTTGATTGCTCTGAAAAATCGGACATTAAAAAAGAGAGGTTTTTGCTTTGCTTCATTACTATTTTACCTTTATAATGTCTTTAATATTGGTTGTATATTTTGGTGATAAATGTTCTTGACGCATTTTCCAAGTGCGTTTTAAATCTTGATTTCCTAGCTTTAGTTTATAATCTCCATATTTACAATTTAACTCATCTATGGTTTTCATTAATGGTTTGTGCTTAGGATTTTCATTTTCAAATAAATGTAGTTGATGGGTGTTTGTAGGAACCAGCCCTGTAACAATTACACCAGCTCGTTTGTATTTTATTCCTTTTTTATAAATTTTTTCTAAGCCATTAATGGCAGCATTACTAATTTCTAGGGTAGAATCTGTTGGAAAAGGTAGGCAAATAGTTGTATTTACTCTGTGTTGTTGTGTATTTTTTTTATGCCTGTCACTACTTAGTAAAACAATAATCATATGGCAGCTACAGTTTTGTTTTCTTAATTTCTCCGCGCAGCTTGTAGCAAATGTAGAAACACGTTCTTTAATGTTTTCCAAGTCAGAAAATGTATATTCAAAACTTCTGGTAGTTGCTATTGCCCTTTTAGCTTCTGTATGGTCTAGATTTAATGTAGGTATGCCTTCTAAGTCTTTTTTTAGTTTCCATTCCGTTACAGAAAAGTTTTTACGAACCCATTCATCTGGCAATTGTACAAAATCATAAGCATTTTTACAGCCCTTTAAAGTCAGTCTTTTTTGTAGTCCATAACCAATGCCCCAAATATCTTCTAGTTTAATCCATTTAAGAGCTTTAATACGCTTTTCTTCTGTGTCTATAACATAGACGCCTTTTGTTTTATTAGGAAATTTGCGTGCTATTTTATTGGCTACCTTACTTAGGGCTTTGGTTGGTGCTACTCCTACACACGTGGGTATGCCCGTCCATTTTAATACTTGTGTTCTTATTTGAAGCGCATAATCATTAAAATTATAATTGTTGAATCCTATAAATTCTATAAAAGATTCATCAATACTATATACTTCTATATCTGGAGAAAATTGTTGTAAAATAGACATTACTCTACTACTCATATCTCCATACAAAGGATAATTGGAAGAAAGTACATTTATGTTATTAGCTTTAAAAAAACCACTATACTTAAAAGCAGGGGCACCCATAGGTAAGCCTAGATTTTTTGCTTCATCACTCCTAGAAATAACACAACCATCATTATTGCTTAATATAGCAACTGGTTTCCCTTGCAAATTAGGGTTAAATACCCGTTCACAAGAAACATAAAAATTATTACAATCTATAAGCGCATATATAGGGATAAATATACAAGATTTTTAGTTGTAGGTATTAAGGTAAAACCGCTATTTATTTGTGAATATAAAGAATGGAAGGTAAATGGGATACAAATTAAGGGAGATAGTTTTGCTATATAGAGGATAGAGACTCTAATTTTAAAAGCACAGAGGTAGAATAAAAACTGTAAAAATATGTATTTGTTTACACTAAAAAAGCACTTATTTTTTAGATGTTCTTTTATTTTAGGCTTTTGTATAATACGTAAGCTACTTTAATGTTTTTTTGTAGTTTAAGTACATTGGTGTTACTATATGTTTTCTAAACTTGTTGCAGAGATTGTTATATAGTAAAAAATATGTCTCTTCATCAATTTCTATAAATGTTTCCCATTCTTCATAATCTTTTTTTTCAGGGTTTTTGTATACAAAAAAATCATAACAATTAGATTGTATGAGGGCTTCTCTAGATATTTTGTAAAGAGAAAGAGATAATTTATTTGCGCATAAAATAAATGTATCCTTATGCAGAGGCTCAAATCCTTCAGTCATATTTATATTGTCTTTAATTTTTGTTTTAGGAGTAAAAAACTCTACGGTCTCTTTTAATTTCTTGTAACATTTTATAGACTTAGAGCTTTTTATTACACGCAAGCCATTGGCAATTTGTTTTAAGTATGTGTCGCTGGTATTAAGCGTTTTAGCTAGTGAAGGATACTTGCCTCTTAATATTTCTAATTCTTCTTGGGTAAATGGTGCTTCCATTTTTCTATATTTGTTCTATTCTACAGAACAAAACTATACAGAATTTCTGAATTATAAAAATAATAATTCAGAAAATATGAATTTATTTTTTATGAGTAGCATCCAAGATATTAATATAAGATTTAAAGAATCTGTTGAAAAGCTAATTGATTCGGGCGATGCATTGAATAAATCTGCTATTGCAGGAGTTCTAAATATTAAAAAAAGTAAATTTTCAGAAATTCTGAATTTTAGAATGAATGTTAGTGTTGAGCTAATCTCAAATTTTTGTGAAGCGTATAATATTAGCTTAGATTGGATGTTGTATGATAGGGGAGATTGGAAAAAACAAGCTTCTGGTGTAAATGAAATTGGTCAAGAATACTTTTTAAGGAGAAATATAGAACAAGATATTCAAGCTATTCCCATATATGGTTTAGACACAGAGACTAGCTTAGAAGATTTATTTGAAAGTTTAAACGAAAATAAAAATAAACCAAGAGGTCATATAAGTCTACCCAACCTTCCTAAATGCGATGGTAGTACTTATATGAGCGGAGATAGTATGTATCCTTTATTAAAAGCAGGAGATATTTTGGCTTATAAAATAGTTCATAACATTGATGCTGGTTTGTTTTGGGGAGAAACTTACATAATATCACTTTTGGTAGATGGGGAAGAATATGTAACTGTAAATTACATACAGAAAAGTGATAAAGGAGAAGATTACGTTAAACTAGTGAGTTACAATACACAGCATCAGCCCAAGGATGTACATAAAAAATCCATTAAAGCTTTGGCTATGGTAAAAGCATCTGTTAGGTACAATACTATGCGATAGAAAGAGCTTTGTAGTATTTATTTTTCTTTCAAGATTACCTTCATAAGTTTAAACCATAGCTTCCATTATCTTGTATGGTTGTGAAGTACTAGCACTTAGGAGTGGCTATATGCTTATTATACATTAAACATTAAAATGACCAAAGAAAACAAAAAATAAGGCCTTAAAAAGTAATTTTTGTGTTTATTACTTAAATCTACACCTGTTGTTATTGGGTTAACATTCTTTTATTGATAAAAAGATACTATATAATCTATAATTTTTTTCCTTTCATATTTTTCTGCATAATCTAAAGCAGATCTTTTTTTATTGTTTGTTGCTTTAAGTTTTGCACCTGCGTTAACAAGAGATTTTGCCATATCTAATCGGTCATACTTTGCAGCGTACATTAATGGTGTCTTGTCACTACACATTTTTTCTAAATCAGCTTTTTGTTCTATTAAAGAAGTAAAACAAGATTTAGCATTTAGTTTAATAGAAAGCGCTAATAAGGTGTATTCAGAATCTTCTACTTTGTAACAGTTATTTATATTTTCTAAGTTTATATGTTTTATTAACTCAGTAATATTGTCAGTTTTAAGTGCATTTTTTATATCATTGTTTAAATCTTGTGCTGTAGCAAAAGTAGTAATGGTAAATAAAGCAAGGAATAGTATTTTTTTCATTTCAAGATTTTTTTTAATTCTTTAAAATTATTCTTTTTATTTCACATATTCTAAAATATCTGATGATTGGTATAACGTTGATGTTTTTTTGCATTACAGAATAGGGTTTGTAAATACATATTTCAGAATAATTAAGAACCTTCTCTTTGTATCTTTGTAGAATGTTACCGCAAAAACTTCAGAAAAAATTAGAAGACCGACAACAAAATATGTCACTACGTATATTAGCCAGAACTAGTCAAAAAGTAGATTTTTCATCTAATGATTACTTAGGGCTGTCTAAAAACACATCAATTTTTAATAGAGTTCATCAATATTTAATTGATACTAATAGTAAGGAAAATGGGGCAACGGGTTCCAGATTATTGTCTGGCAACCATAAATTATATGAAACCCTGGAGAATAAATTATCAGCCTTTCATCAATCTAAAGCAGCAGTAGTATACAATTCTGGTTACGATGCTAATATTGGCTTTTTTAGTACTGTACCACAACGGGGCGATCTCGTTTTTTATGATGAATACATACATGCTAGCATTCGTGATGGAATTTCTATGGGCAAAGCAAAAGCCTATAAATTTAAACATAATGACCTTAAGGACTTAGAAGAATTAATTCATCGTCATTCATTAGCTATAGGGTTGGGTCAAGTAATGTATGTGGTAACAGAATCTGTATTCTCTATGGATGGTGATTCTCCAGATTTAAAGGCAGTATCTCAATTAAGTAAAAAACACAGAGCTTTGTTAGTAGTAGATGAAGCACACGCGGTTGGAATATATGGAAAAAAGGGAGAAGGAATAGTGCAAGAGCTTGGACTAGAAAAAGACATTTTTGCACGCATAATAACCTTTGGTAAGGCTATAGGCTGCCATGGAGCAGCAGTTTTAGGAAGCTTAGAGTTAAAAATGTATTTGGTGAATTTTTCACGTAGTTTTATATATACTACGGCCTTGTCACCACATAGTGTTGCAACTATTTTGCAATCGTATTATTTTTTAGAAAGCAAAGAGGGAGAAAAACAAAGGAAATTTTTAAATAATAATATCAATTTTTTTAAAAAAGAGATAAATGAACACAGATTAATAGATAGCTTTATATCTAGTGATTCTACCATTCAATGTTGTTTAGTTTCTGGTAATGAAAAAGTAAAAAAAATAGCAGGTCAGTTACAAGAAAATGGGTTTGATGTAAGACCAATACTATCACCTACAGTTCCTGAGAGCCAAGAAAGATTACGCTTTTGTTTGCATTCCTATAATACACCAAAGGAGATGTCAGAAGTTATAAAACTATTGCGTAAATTAATTTAGAAAAATGAGCCAAAAATTATATACAATTGCTGCTTTTGAGTATTCCGCAGACACATTAATAACAAAAGGTAAGTTAGAATCTGAAGGGATAGAAGTTTTTTTAAAAGATGAGAATACTGTTAATTCAGATCCTTTAATTAGCAATGCCATTGGTGGCATAAAACTACAAGTATATGCTGTTGATAAAGACAGGGCATTGGAAATATATAATGAAATTAGAAAGTATGCTACTGACAGTAATGGGGATCCTTTGGTTTGCCCAAATTGCAAGGCTAAAAAATTAGAAGCTTATTATTCTAGAAAAGGTATCTTTTATAAATTGTTTCCTTTTTTTGAAAAAAGAAAATACCGCTGTCTTAATTGTAATATTATTTCTTAAACAAGATTAAATGGGTTTCAGGAATGGTTTTCTAGTATATTAAATAGATAAAATATAAAGAAGATTTTAGGAAATTTTAGATGAAATAGTTTACTAAATGTTGGTTCAAGTGATTTTCTATAGAAAATTACCCACTTGGTTTTTGCGTTAATTAAAAATCAAACTTTTTATCAAAATCGTTTGGTTGTGTCATAGAAATCGAATTGACAGAATTTTATAAAAATACATATGAATAAATTCTAAAATGAAAAGAAAACAAATATTTGTAACAGGAATATCTACCGAAGTAGGAAAAACAGTTGCAGCAGCAATTATAACGGAAGCTTTAGAGGCAGATTACTGGAAACCCATACAGGCTGGTGAATTAAATGATTCTGACAGTCATAAAATAAAAGGGTATATATCCAATCTTAAAACCATAATACATAAAAATTGTTATGCATTACAAACGCCTATGAGTCCGCATGCAGCAGCAGAAATAGATAATATTACAATAGAATTGGATAAAATTGTTGCACCTAAAACAGACAATCATTTGGTTGTTGAAGGAGCAGGAGGTTTGTTGGTTCCTTTAAATGATACAGCTACTATTTTAGATATCATAAAACCAGAATATAAAGTCATAGTGGTTTCTAGACATTATTTAGGAAGTATAAATCATAGTTTGCTAACCATAAACTATTTACAAGAACGTGATTATGACGTTTCTGTTATTTTTAGTGGAGAAGAACATACAACCACGGAGAGCATTATTCTTAAAAAGACAGGAGTAAAGTGTATAGGCAGAATAGATGAAGAACCATTTTTTAATACGTATGTTATTAAAAAGTATGCAGATTTGTTTAGGTCAAATTTAGAGATCATATAAGTAGTTTTTGGTGATTATTCCTCATCTTTGTGGCTTCTATTTTAAAATAAAATTGACTTGAAAAATCTTACAAAAAGAGATCAAAAACATATATGGCATCCATTGACACAGCATAAACTGCATCCAGAAATGCTGCCAATAGTAAAAGCAAAAGGAGCTTTGTTGTATGATGATGAGGGAAATGAATATGTGGACGGAATATCGTCTTGGTATACATCCGTTTATGGGCACTGTAACGATTTTATTTTAGATAAAGTATATGCACAAATGCAACAACTAGATCAAGTTGTATTTAGTGGTTTTACACATGAGCCTGCCATAGAATTATCAGAAGAATTAATAAAAATATTACCTAGCAATCAGCAAAAATTGTTTTTTTCAGACAATGGGTCTACGGCTGTTGAAATAGGAATTAAAATGGCATTACAATATCATTTTAATACAGGTAAAAAACGCAATATTATGTTAGCTTTTGAAGACGGATTTCATGGAGATACTTTTGGAGCTATGTCAGTCTCTGGCTTATCTGTGTATAATGGGTCTTTTGAAGATTTTTTTATTGATGTAGAACGAATTCCGGTACCTACTGAAGAAAATATAGATGATATTTTAAAGAAATTAAAATCATTGTTACAAAGTAAAGATATCGCTGGCTTTGTCTACGAACCCTTAGTACAAGGAGCTGCTGCAATGAAGATGCACAATGCATCTGGGTTAAATCAAATTTTGGCATTGCTAAAGCAGCATAATGTTTTGTTGGTTGCAGATGAAGTAATGACCGGTTTTGGAAAAACAGGAAAATTTTTTGCATCCGACTATATGAATATAAAACCAGATATCATCTGTATGTCAAAAGCCTTAACAGCTGGGTTGTTACCAATGGCAGTAACTAGCTGTACACAAAGAGTATATGATGCTTTTTATGATGATGATATTTCCAAAGGATTGTTTCACGGACATACCTATACAGCAAACCCACTGGCTTGTACTGCAGCATTGTCGGGATTGCAATTACTACAAACTACTGAAATACAAGATAATATTATAAGAGTTATAACTTCACACCAGAAGTTTAATGAAGAAATAAAAAATCACCCTAAAGTTAATAATACAAGACAGTTAGGCGTTATCTATGCGTTGGATTTAAATATACAAATGGAGCGTTATGGTAATTTAAGAGATAAACTATTTAAGCACTTTATGGATTCAGGAGTGTTTTTACGCCCATTAGGAAATACAATATATATTCTTGCACCTTATATTACTTCCGATGAACAATTGCAAAAGATTTATAAATCGATTAAAGGAGCTTTAGAAATAGTTTAGGTATGGGGATTTATATAACAGCAATGGCATCAATATCTCCTCTGGGTACTTCTATGGATGAGGTTTGGAAGAATTATAAAAGTGATGCTCATTTTCTTCAAAAAAAAAATATTGGAGGTTACAATAACTGGGTGGCTTGTTTACCAAAAGAATTAAAAAAAGAAATTAAAGAGCTTAAAAATTCAGATTCTAAATATAAAAAATTAGATGATACTGTTTTGTTTGCCATATATACATCAAGAAAAGTATTAGTACAAGCTGGCTGGACTTCTAAAGATAATTTTGGAGTTAACTTTGGGTCTTCACGAGGAGCTACAGCGTTGTTTGAAAAATACCATATTGAGTTTTTAGAAAAAGATAAAGTTTCTACACTATCATCACCAACAACAACATTGGGTAATATATCTTCTTGGGTAGCACATGACTTGCAAACAGCTGGGCCAGAAATTTCGCATTCCATAACTTGTTCCACGGCTTTGCATTCACTATTAAACGGTGTAGCTTGGATAAAAAGTGGTATGGCAGATAAGTTTTTAGTTGGTGGTAGTGAAGCGCCATTAACACCATTTACTATTGCTCAGATGAAGGCATTAAAAATTTATGCAAGAGACACTAAAAATGATTATCCGTGTAGGGCATATGATTTGGATAAAGACCAAAATACAATGGTTTTAGGAGAAGGAGCTGCAGTTGTAGCCTTGGAAAGTGGTTCGCCAAAAAATAGATTGGCAGAAATAATAGGTGTTGGGTATGCCACGGAAATGCTGGAACATAATATTTCTATTTCTTCTGATGCTGTTTGTTTTCAACGTTCTATGAAAATGGCATTGGGTAATATAAACCCAGACGAGGTAGATGTAATTGTAATGCATGCCCCAGGTACTATAAAAGGAGATAAGTCTGAAATAGAAGCAATAAAAAAAGTTTTTTGTAACAAAACACCAGCTTTAACCACAAATAAATGGAAGATAGGTCATTCTTTTGGTGCCTCAGGTATGTTTAGTATAGAGTTGGCAATAGCAATGTTGCATTACCAAGAGTTTATTAAAGTGCCTTTTGTAGCTTATGGGGAAGCACTTAAGAGTATAAAAAAAGTGCTTATTAATGCTGTTGGTTTTGGCGGAAATGCCGTAAGTGTTTTACTGCAAAAATAGTTTTAAAAAATTGCAATAAAGGTGTCTATGTGATGTTTGATTTTACTATCTTTCAAAAACCAAACTAAAACTTTTATTTTATGATGGAATGGTATGCAGGTTTAGAATTATTTCCAAAAGTCTATTGGAGTATAGCCTTAATTGGCTCTGTAGTAATGATTGTATTTTTATTATTAACCTTAATTGGAGGTGATGCAGATGGTATTGATGGCGATGTAGACGCAGAAATAGAAGGAGATTCAGGTATTGGATTTCAGTTTTTATCAATTAAAAACTTATCTGGCTTTTTTGCCATTTTTGGATGGGCGGGTATTGCTTGTATAGAAGCTGGTTTTTCTAATATAGCGACCATTATAATTTCTGTTATATGTGGTCTATTAATGATGGTGGCTATGGCTGCTTTATTTTATTACCTAAGTAAATTACAAAGTAGTGGTACGCTACACTTAAAAAATGCATTAAATCAAGTTGGTGAAGTGTACTTAACCATTGGTGCCAATAGGAGCTCTATAGGCAAAGTTAGTATAACTGTGCAAGAATCTTTGCGGGAGTTAGAAGCGCTTACAGATGAAGCTGTAGACCTTAAACAAGGTAATGTTGTTAAGGTAAGTGACATTACAGATAATGGAATATTAATTGTTGAACTATTAAATAAATAACCATATGATTTTAGTACCCTTACAGTTGGGCGCAAATGCAAGTTTAATTGGTATTGGCGTTGGAATTTTATTCTTTTTTATAATTATTATCTCTTTTATTCGTAGATACAAACGCTGTCCGTCAGATAGGATATTAGTGGTATACGGTAAAGTTGGTGGCGGTAATTCTGCCAAATGTATTCATGGAGGAGCAGCTTTTATTTGGCCAGTAGTTCAAGATTATCAATTTTTAGATTTAACCCCTATTTCTATAGAGGTGAATTTAGTGAATGCGTTAAGTAAGCAAAATATTCGTGTAAATGTTCCATCTCGTTTTACCATTGGTATTTCCACAGAGCCAGGTATTATGCAAAATGCAGCTGAACGTTTATTAGGTTTAGGGCAAAATGAGATTCAAGAACTAGCACAAGAGATTATTTTTGGTCAATTACGATTAGTAGTTGCTTCTATGGATATTGAAGAAATAAACTCGGACAGAGATAAGTTTTTGACTAATATTTCTCAGAGTGTAGAATCAGAATTAAAGAAAGTTGGTTTAAAGTTAATTAACGTAAATATAACGGATATTGTAGATGAATCTGGTTATATAGAAGCGTTAGGAAAAGAAGCTGCGGCACACGCTATAAATGCAGCTCGTAAATCTGTAGCAGAAAAAAATAGAGATGGTTCTATTGGTGAAGCAAACGCATTACAAGATGAGCGTACACAAGTAGCAGCCGCAAATGCACAAGCAGTAGAGGGAGAAAACATTGCAAAAATTAATGTAGCAAATTCAGACTCATTACGTAGACAAAGAGAAGCAGAAGCAGAACGTACTGCAATAGCCGCAGAGAAAGTACAATCTGCAAAAGCTCTAGAGGAGTCTTATGCAGCAGAAAAAGACGCTGAAATGGCAAGAGCAGAGCGTGTACGTAGCTCTCAAATGGCAGATATTGTTGTGCCAGCGGAAATAGACAAGAAAAAAGTAGAAATAGATGCAGAAGCAGATGCAGAAAGAACAAGGCGTATAGCAAAAGGTGAAGCAGATGCCATATTATTTAAAGCACAAGCAGAAGCCCAAGGTATATTGGAAGTATTGACCAAGCAAGCTCAAGGTCTAGATAAAATAGTGCAGGCAGCTGGCGATAATCCTAAAGATGCTGTATTATTACTTGTGGCTGATAAGTTGCCAGAATTGGTAAAAACACAAGCAGAAGCAATTAAGAACATTAAAATTGATAAAGTAACCGTTTGGGATTCCGGAGCCAAGACAGCAGATGGTAAAGGTTCTACAGCTAACTTTATCTCAGGGATGTATAAATCTGTACCACCTTTACAAGAAATGTTCAATATGGCTGGCATGCAATTACCTGAATATTTAAAAGGTAAAGATGTAGAAGGAGAAGATAATGTAAAAAAGGAAGCTATAAAAAATAAGAGTAAAAAAGAGGAAAACTCAGAAGAGTAAATAAATTCTTTATTTTAAACTTGCTTGTAAACAACTATTGTAAATAAACAGGTTTTCCCCGTTATGTATTTAGATTTTAATAGATTGCTATATGTCGGTTCAAGTGCTTTTAAAGAATGAAAAAGTGTATCGTGAACTAAATTAATGATAAAAATTCTTATTTTCGATACAAATTTTACTTATTTCCGCCGTAAAATTTACTCTAATTGATAGAATTACATCAAAATGAACAACGGGTATGTTTTTTCTTCTTTTTTGTGATTTGGTTTTTAGAAATTGGATTTTCTAATGAATAAGGGTTATTTTTGACTCTAGATTTAAAGTAACGTATGAACGAAGTAAGACACAACTGGAGCAAACAAGAGATTTTAGATATATATAACAAACCATTAATGGAGTTGCTGTATGATGCAGCAACAATTCATAGACAACAACATGACCCCAATGTTGTTCAAGTTTCTACATTATTGTCTATTAAGACAGGCGGCTGTTCAGAAGATTGTGGGTATTGCCCACAAGCTGCTCGTTATCATACAGGTGTACAAGGCAGTGATTTAATGACAGTAAACCAAGTAAAAGCACAAGCTTTACGTGCAAAGGAAAGTGGTAGTTCTAGAGTTTGTATGGGTGCAGCATGGCGTAATGTAAAAGATGGAGAAGAGTTTGATCAGGTATTGGATATGGTACGTACAATTAACAAGCTAGATATGGAGGTTTGTTGTACATTAGGTATGATTACAGAAAACCAAGCGCAACGTTTAGCAGAAGCAGGCCTATACGCTTATAATCATAATTTAGATTCATCAGAAGAATATTATAAAGAAGTTATTTCTACTAGAGGTTACCAAGATAGATTAGATACTATTGGTAATGTACGTAAAACAAATGTAACCGTTTGTTCAGGGGGTATTATTGGTATGGGTGAAAGTATAGAAGATAGAGCAGGAATGCTAGTTGCTTTATCTACCTTGGATCCTCAGCCAGAATCTACACCAATAAATGCTTTGGTTGCTGTTGAAGGAACACCGTTGGAAGATGAAAAACCTGTAGAAATATGGGATATGATTAGAATGGTGGCAACTACCAGAATTGTATTGCCAGAAACACAAGTTCGCTTATCTGCTGGTCGTACTCAAATGAGTAGAGAAGGGCAAGCAATGTGTTTCTTTGCAGGGGCTAATTCTATTTTTGCAGGAGATAAATTGTTAACTACACCAAATCCTGATGTAAATGAGGATATGAAAATGTTTAAATTGCTCGGATTAAATCCGCAAAAACCATTTACTAAAAAGGTGCAACCACAAACAATTGAAGCAGAAGATTCTAAATATCAGAACTTAGGAGAAAAACCAAAGTGGTCTAGACCAGGGCACACTATAGAGCGTAATGAAACAGCCAAACAAAAGGCAAAACTTATAAAGTAAGTTTTTTAAAATTGTTGTTTTTAAGCTGCATAATTTGTGTTGTCTCAAATAATTTTTAGGAATTTTTAAGTCCTATCTTTATATTTATATTTTATTTAATTGAAATTTCATTGCAGTTACAAGATATTCCAAGGGTAAAAACAATTACCAAAGAAGATTTTATAAAGCATTTTTTTAAACCTCAAAAGCCAGTGGTTATTGAACGGTTTATAGAAGATTGGCCTGCGTATTCTAAGTGGAGTTTAGATTATATGAAGGATATTGCTGGTGATAAAACAGTGCCTTTGTATGATGATAGACCTGTGGATTATAAAGAAGGTTTTAACCAACCCCACGCCAAAATGAAAATGGCAGACTATATAGATTTACTTAAAAAGGAACCCACCAAATTCAGGATATTTTTATGGAATATTTTAAAGGAAATTCCAGAACTGCAGAGAGACTATAAATACCCGGATTTTGGATTAAAACTAATGAAAAGCTTACCAATGCTTTTTTTTGGTGGAACTGAATCTCATACATTTATGCATTATGATATAGATTTAGCTAATATTTTTCATTTTCATTTTGAAGGAGAAAAAGAATGCATACTATTTTCACAAACAGAAAATAAATACCTATACAAAATACCACATTCTTTAATAACGCATGAAGACATAGATTTCTCTAACCCTAACTATGATCAATGGCCTGCATTAAAGAATGCAAATGGATATAAAGCACATTTAAAACATGGAGAAATACTATATATGCCAGAAGGTTATTGGCATTATATGAAATATATTACTCCAGGATTTTCTATGAGTTTGCGTGCTATGGCTAGAAATCCAAAAAACTTGAGTAGAGCATTTTATAATGTATTAATAATGAGACATTATGATAATTTGATGAGGAAAATAAAGGGGAAAAAATGGATAGATGGTAAGAACAATAAGGCAATCCAAAGAACCAATATGTGCATCAAATAGTGCAATAAAGAAAGAATAGATATATTTGCCATCTTTAAAAACATTAACATTAAAGAGAAAACAATGAAAAGAGTATTAATTGTATTAATAATGGTTTTAGGCGTGTCATTTGTAAGTGCGCAGGTCTTTGAAGGACAAGGAGATATAAAATTTCAAATAGGAGCTAATTTTCAAGAAAATGGAACAGGAATAGTTTTTACTTATGATTACGGAATGGGAGAAAATTTTTCAATAGGCTTATTTTCTTCTTATATATTAGGAGTAGAAGAGAGCATTGGCGCAAATTTTGGTCATCGCACTGATTTAAAAGCTCGTTTTAATGCAAACTTAGGTAACGTTTTTCAATTGGGTGATAATGTGGATATTTATCCAGGATTAAACCTGAGTCTTAAAAATTTTGGAGGACACTTAGGGTCACGTTATTTTTTTACTGATGGCTTTGCTTTGTTTGTAGAAGCAGCGGTGCCATTTGCTAAGTATAAAAGTAAAGATTTAACGCCAGCTGAAAAGTTACACAATCAGTTTGTTTTTAGTTTTGGAGCTACTTTTAATCTTTAATAACCCATTGTGTATTTTGATGAAATTCTGTCAATTCAAGTAAATTTTACGATGAAAACAAGTAAAATTTGTATCAAGGATAAGAATTTTCAGCCTCAAATTAGTTCTGGATACAAATTTTTGATAAAAATCACTCAAACCAATATTCAGGAGTTTTTTTGACTCAAAATGCACAATAAATTTTAATAATTTGGTTGCTTATAAACCTGAGTTCGATCTAAGATTTTGATTTGAAAAAGCCGTCAAATTGAGTAATTTTTCATAGTAAAACGAAGAAAAATTGTATAGACCCTTCGACGAAGCTCAGGATGATAAGGCTTTTGGTTTAAAATTTACTTGTCTTCGATACAATTTTCTATCGAAAATCACTCAGACTGACATAAATTTTATTACATCGAACTCAGGTTATAAGTACACAACAAAATAAAGGTTGATGCAAAGAGAGCTTATTTGCTACCTCTCTTTTTTATTTTATCAATGCAGATACCTTCTCATAAACCAAATGGCTTTCCCATCCTCTGTAAAGAAGATAGTCTGCTAATTTTTTCTTTCTTTTTTGAATATTAGTCTCTTTAATAGCTTCTAATCTTTTTTTTGCAAGAACATCTAATGTTTTTATATATACATCTTCATCAATTTCTTTAAGTGCTGTTGCAATATTATATTTAGAGATATTACGCAATTTTAATTCGCTTATGATACGATTCTTTCCCCATTTTTTAATGTTGAATTTTCCACGGACAAAACTTTGTGTAAAGCGTTCTTCATTTAAATAATTTTCCTTAATTAGATGAGCAATTATAATATCCCTAGCATCAGGAATCATTCCCATTTCTTTTAGCTTTTGTACTACTTCTTTGTGGCAACGTTCTTGATATGCACAATAATGCTCTACTTTTTTAGTAGCATCTATAATTGTATATGAAGGCTGTGTATGCATTTTACAAATGTACATAAACAAAAAAAGCGACCTTGTATTAAGGTCGCTTTTTAATTAATTTGTTTTATCAAAAAAGGTTTTTTAATATATGGTTTTACCTTCTTTGTTTTTAAAGCGATATTCTAGATATGTATAAGCATCTCTAGGCTGCACTTTTATCCATTTCTTATATTCCAAAAACCATTGGAAACGAATGGAAGGAATTCCTTTTGTAAGATATGCAGCAATAAATGGATGTATGTGTAGCGTAACACCATTGCTTTTTGCTGGACCGTTTAATAATTTTTCTAAATCGGATTTAATCTTATCTATTAAAACTATTGGAGCTTCTACCTCTGTGCCATTATTGGCATTAGGATTTTTTTCCATTGTTTTAATATTTCTTTCAGGTCTTACCCTCTGTCTTGTAATTTGAATAAGGCCAAATTTGCTCGGCGGCAATATTTTATGTTTGGCTCTATCGTCCTTCATCTCATCACGTAGATGATCAAAAAGTTTTCTTCTATGATCTGGCTTTGCCATATCTATGAAATCAACAACAATAATACCTCCCATATCACGTAAACGCAATTGTCTGGCTATTTCAGTAGCAGAAATCATATTCACTTCTAATGCTGTGTCTTCTTGGTTTTTTGCCTTATTGGATCTGTTTCCGCTATTTACATCTATAACATGTAATGCTTCTGTGTGTTCAATAATTAAATAGGCACCTTTACTCATAGAGGCTGTTCTGCCAAAAGAAGTTTTAATTTGTCTTTCTATCCCAAATTTTTCAAAAAGAGGAACAGAAGAATTATGTAGCTTTACAATAGATTCTTTTTCTGGCGCAATTTCTTGCACATAGTCTTTTATTTCGTTGTAAAGCGTTTTGTCATCAACGTGTATTCCTGTAAAGGTATCGTTGAATACATCTCTTAGTATAGAAGAAGCTCTATTTAGTTCTACCAACACTTTGGATGGGTAAGGGGCTTTATACAATTTTTTGCACATTACTGTCCATTTGGTCAGTAAGTTTTCTAGATCTTTGTCTAGTTCTGCCACCTTTTTGCCTTCAGCAACTGTTCTTATAATAACACCAAATCCTTTCGGTTTAATGCTTTTTACAAGTCTTTTTAACCTTTCTTTTTCTTCTTTACTTTCTATTTTTTGTGAAACAGAAACTCTGTCAGAAAAAGGCACCATAACCACATATCGTCCTGCTAATGATAGTTCAGAACTTATTCTTGGTCCTTTGGTGGATATTGGTTCTTTTACAATTTGTACTAATAAGGATTGATTAGATTTAATAACATCATTTATACTGCCATCTTTATCTATGTCTTTTTCAAAAGGAAAGTTTTTTAATGAAAAATCTTTTAATTTTCCAGTACTTGCTCCTTTAACAAATTTTAGCATAGAAGATAATTGCGGCCCTAGATCATGATAATGCAAAAAAGCATCTTTCTCATAGCCCACATCTACAAATGCAGCATTTAGACCAGTAACAGGTTTTCTTATTTTGGCAAGAAATATATCGCCAACAGAAAAATTGTTATTGTCTTCTTCTTTATGAAGTTCTATTAGTTTTCCTTCCTTAGTTAAGGCAAAATCGACGGCGCTAGAACCAGATCTTACGATTAATTCTTTATTCACCTGAATCAATTTTTATTTATTTCTATTATTCTAAAATAGAAATAAATGGATTAAACAATAATTGTAACGGGTATGTTGACCCGTTGAAATTCTTTAGAAAAGAATTTCTATGTCAATGAACGTTTTTAAAATGAAAAAGTAGTTGATAACAACTACTTTTTCTTGTGTCGGTTAGCTCTTCTACGCTTTTTGCGCTTATGGGTAGCTACCTTATGTCTTTTTCTTTTCTTACCACTCGGCATAAAATCTACTTTTTAATTAATACTTTTTTTATTTTACTTGTACATTACTCTTTACTCCTTCAATAAAAACCTTTGCAGGCTTAAATGCAGGGATATTATGAGCTGGTATTTTTATGGTAGTGTTTTTAGAAATGTTTCTACCAGTTTTTTCTGCTCTTGTTTTAATAATAAAGCTACCAAAACCTCTAAGGTAAACATTGTCTCCATTTTCTAATGAAGTCTTTACCTCTTCCATAAAAGTTTCAACAGTCGCCTGTACATCTCCTTTTTCAATTCCCAGTTTATCTGAGATTTTCGATACAATATCTGCTTTCGTCATTGTCAGTAATATATTATGTGCTATGTTTTTTCGGGTTGCAAATATATAAATTTAATTTATTCTTTTACGTTAATTGACTTAATTTTAAGTATATAAACCTGTATTTTTGTTCATTATTATTATTTGCTTGATGTCATTCTCTAAAAAAATCCTTCATTGGTACTCTTTAAATAAGCGCTCTTTGCCGTGGAGAAGCACTGTAAGTCCTTATAAAATATGGCTTTCAGAAATTATACTGCAGCAAACAAGAGTAGTGCAGGGAACAGCTTATTACTTAACTTTTGAAAAACATTTTCCTACCATTTTTGATCTTGCTAATGCTTCTGAAGAGGAAGTTTTAAAATTATGGCAAGGATTAGGGTATTATTCTCGCGCCAGAAATCTTCATTACACGGCAAAAGACATTGTAGAGAATTATAATGGTAAATTTCCAAGGACCTATAAAGAATTATTAAAATTAAAAGGAGTAGGAGATTATACGGCTAGTGCAATTGCATCTATTTGTTTTAATGAAGGGCAAGCGGTTGTAGATGGTAATGTATACAGGGTATTATCTAGATACTATGGAGTAGAACTACCTATTAATAGCACAGAAGGGGTTAAGTATTTTAAAGCTTTGGCTGTAAAAGTAATGGATGTATCTAATATTAGAGATTATAACCAAGGTATAATGGAATTTGGGGCATTGCAATGTGTGCCAAAGAATCCAAATTGTAATTCTTGTCCTTTAAATAATAGTTGTGTTGCATTACAAAGAAATTTTGTAACCACTTTGCCTATAAAAATAAATAAGACTAAAGTTAAGAATAGATATTTTAACTATTTGGTTGTTGTTGATAATGAAGGGAATACACTCATTAAACAACGTACTGGAAAAGGAATATGGCAAAACCTATATGAATTCCCTTTACTAGAGGTTACAGAAAATAAGGTAGATGTATACGATTATTATAAAAAAATACTACCTAACTTAGCCGTGAAGAGTATAGTGTTGTATAATGAACAACCTATAGTACATAAATTATCTCATCAGCATTTATATACTAATTTTTGGGTTCTTAGAACTGATGAAACTATAGAAAATGGAAAAGCGATTTCTGAATTGGAAAAATACCCTGTACCTGTTTTAATAGCAGATTTTATAAAAATATTTAAAATTTCGTATTTTTGATAATAAGATAAAAAATTATGAGCGGTACATTAAATAAAGTAATGTTAATTGGACACTTAGGAGATGCAGTAAAAATGCATTACTTTGAAGGAGGAGGATGCATAGGAAGGTTTCCTATAGCAACAAATGAAACCTATACAAACAAGCAAACAGGTGAGCGTGTAACTAACACAGATTGGCATAATATAGTGGTGCGTAATAAAGCTGCGGAAATATGTGAAAAATATTTAAGCAAAGGAGACAAGATATATGTAGAGGGTAGGCTAAAAAATCGTCAATGGCAAGGAGAAGACGGTAACACCCGTTATTCAACAGAAATACAAGTGCAAGACTTTACTTTTTTATCTACAAAACAAGAAAGTATGGCTAATGCGCAGAGTAATAATACTCAGCAACCAGTGCAACAACAACAACAACAAAATGCACAACCGCAACCGCTAGAGAGTACTCAACCAAAAAATACGGTTCATAATGAGCCAGAACAACAAGATGATGATTTACCATTTTAATAGCACTAAATTTTAATTATTGGATTCTGACCCCCTTATTTTATTACTAAATACAATTGTTTTTGATGGTGCCTTAATTGCCAAAATTATTGTACTTTTAGTTTTGTTATTGCTGTCTGCTATGATTTCTGGAGCAGAAGTAGCTTTTTTTGGACTTTCGCCCACAGATATAAACAGTATAAGAGAAGAAAAATCTTCTAGAGGTAATTCTGTTTTGCGATTATTGCAAAAACCTAAAAAATTATTAGCAACCATTCTTATAGCTAACAATGCCATTAATATTGGTATAGTGCTTTTGTTTAGTTCTATTGGTGATGTAATTTTTTCTAACATAACATACCTTGTTTTTAATGTAATTTCTGTGCGTTTTGTGTTAGAAGTGGTGGTTGCAACATTTCTTATTTTAATGTTTGGAGAAATAATGCCTAAGATATATGCAAACAGGAATAGAGTTCAGTTTTCAAATTTTATGGCATATCCATTACGGTTTTTAGATGTAGTTTTTGCACCTTTAAGTTCTCCAATGCGTTCCGTTACATTATTTTTACATAATAGATTAGGTAAACAAAAATCTAATTTAAGTGTAGATCATTTGTCGCAAGCCTTAGAAATGACTTCAGAAGAAGATACAACTAAGGAAGAACAGAAAATATTAGAAGGTATTGTTTCTTTTGGAAATACAGATACCAAACAAGTAATGCGCCCTAGAATAGATATTTTTGCTTTAGATGCAGAACTAAAATTTTTGGAAGTCATATCTGAGATAAAGCAAAAAGGATATTCTCGTATTCCTGTTTATGAAGAAAATGTGGATAATGTTAAAGGAGTACTTTATGTGAAAGATTTACTGCCTTATATAGAAAGGAAGACATTTAATTGGGTGTCATTGCTAAGAGAACCTTACTTTGTTCCTGAAAACAAAAAATTAGATGATTTACTCAAGGAATTTCAGGATAAAAAGAATCATTTAGCAGTTGTGGTTGATGAATATGGAGGAACATCTGGTATAGTTACACTAGAAGATATAATAGAGGAAATAGTTGGAGACATTAGCGATGAATTTGATGATGAAGATTTAATTTTTTCAAAAATAGATGATTTAACTTATGTTTTTGATGGAAAAACTACATTAAAAGAATTTTATCGTGTTGCAAGGATTATAGATGATGAGGACGATTTTGAAGGACAAAAAGGAGAATCCGAAACCATTGCAGGATTTGTATTAGAAATAGCAGGTAGTTTTCCTAAGAGAGGAGAAAAAATTATTTTTAAAAACTACCAATTTGTAGTGGAAAGTCTAGATAAGAAAAGATTGAAACAGATAAAAGTAATGTTGCCTAATGAAGAATAAAGTTAATTTTTTTATTTTAATTTTTAGTGTATTGGTTATAGGTTGTAAGGAAGAAGTATTGCCCAAGCCTAAAGCTATGTTAAGATTAGAATACCCTAGTGCCAAAACAGCTGTGTTTGAAACTGATAGTTATAAATTTAAGTATAGTTTGCTATCTACCATAAATAAAGAAAACGTAAATAGCATAGTTATTAATTATCCACAATTAAACGGATCTATATTTTTAAGCTATAAGCCTATTAAAGATAATTTAAGTAAATTATTGTCTGATGCTCAAAAATTATCTTATGAACATACCGCTAAGGCAGATAATATTCTGGAACAGCCATTTGTTAATAAGGAAAATAGAGTATATGGAATGTTTTACGATGTAAAGGGAGATGCGGCATCACAGGCGCAATTTTATCTAACAGATAGTGTAGCACATTTTTTAACAGGGTCATTGTATTTTAACATAAAACCAAATTATGATTCTATATACCCAGCTGCTGTTTATTTACAAGAAGATATTAAGAAATTAATAGAGAGTCTAAGGTGGAAAGAGTAGTTGTAAGCTTTATCTATTATTTCAGGCGATAAGATAGGTTAGAGTTTTATTTCAGATTTTAGTATTCAAATAAAAAAAGCTGATATCTTTTTTAGTGAACATCAGCTTTTGTAGTATTTATGAAAAAATATTATTCTATAATTTTAACCCCCTCAACAGTATAAATATCTCCAGAAGCAGAAGATGTTACAGTATTGGTCAAGTCATTTGTGTTTAATGTGTTTGTGTCGTATTCCACCAAGGCTAATTCTTTTTCAAAATCTACTTTGGCAGATTTTACGCCTTTCATTTTTGCTAAATTTTTTTCAATTGTGGCAGCACAACCAATTTGGCACGTCATACCTTTAATAGTGAACTCTGCTTTGCTATATGTTGCATTTGCAAGTTCTTTTGTTTTTTCAGAAGCAACAGTGTTGTTTATAGTAATTATTTCAGGATTTTGTTTGTTTTCTTTGCAAGAAGACAGCAGTGTCAATACGCCTATTAAAAGTAGGCCAATATTTTTTATAAGTTTCATATTAAATAGGTATTAGGTATATTACAAAAGTACTAATTTTTTAATTCTTAAAATTGAAGTAGTTCATCTAAATAAAATCATAAAAAAAGGCTATCTAAAATAGTTTAGACAGCCTTTAATGTTTACTTGTTTTTTAGATTATTTAAAATCCTCATCAGTAACACCTTCATTAGTTTTTATTTCAGTAACATTAAAATCGAACTTCTGCGGTCCCATTGTTTGTTTCCAAAGAAAAGGAAATTGTACGCCAGAAACTTCTTTGTAGTCACTGTAGTTAATAGTAGCACTACCTTGCGGAGTTGTAGTAATATCAACTACTTTTAATCCAGTTTTTATGTCGTAAGCTGCAGATTTTGTGTCATTAAATTTAATAACATATGCTTTAGTGCCGTCAAAATCTTCAATGCCTTTTAATGTAGCATCACTGTTAATGTAGTTAAGTTCAGGAAAAGGAGCAGATTCAGCTTTTATTGTAGTTATTTGTGCTTCTTGTAAATCCATTTTACGACCTTGAATCACCATAAAACCAGCATCGCCATTTAGTACTTGTTTGCTCATAGAATTACCCATCATACTAACATCTTGCATAAACTGATTTTTAGTTGTCTTTTTAATCTCTAAAAGTAATTCTTGACCTTGTATTTGTGCTGTAGCTTTTATATAGTAAGATGCAATACTTTCTAATTTTGCTTTTCCACCAATAGCTTCGATGTAGTTAGAAAGTACTTTTTTAGCATCAATGCCTTCAGGTATAGCAACATCGTACTTAGGTTTTTCAACTGCGTTTCCGTATCTATCATAATACTTAACAGGTATAGACTGACCTTTAAAGGTAACTTTTTCTAGGTTGTCTAAAACGTCACTTCCTTTACCTGTAACAACTATACGTGCGTTAGAAGATTTAAAGTACTTTTTAGCTGCATTTTCTACGTCTGCAACAGTAATAGCATTTATTTTCTCTAAATAAGTTTTGTAGTAGTCTTTAGGTAAACCTTCAGTTTCTATATTTAATGCGTAATTGGCCATAGTGCTAGGTTTTTCTAAAGCCATAATAAAGTTTCCAATGTAAGCAGCTTTAGCGTCACTTAGCTCCTTCTCAGAAACTGGAGTGGTGGCTATCTTATCAATCTCTGATAATAATTCTACAACAGCGCTGTCTGTAACGGCATTACGTACACTAGCATAAGCTCTAAATCTAGATACCGAGTTTTTGTCATTTCCAATACTAGAGTAAGCACCATATGTGTAAGCCTTGTCTTCTCTAAGATTTAAAAATAATCTTCCAGATCCGCCACCACCTAAAATACGGTTTGCCAGTAAGGCAGGTAAGTAGTCTGGATCACTCTTTTTAAGAGATACTAAATTTTCTACAGCAACTTCAGATTGTACTGCATTTGGCATATCTACAAAATTAATTTGTGTGTACTGTACATCTTTGGGTGTAGGTAAAGAGAAAGATGGTGGTATTGCTTTAGTCCAGGCAACAAAATTTTCTTTTATTAATTTTTTAACCTCTTTAAAATTTACATCGCCAATTACAACCATATATGCATTAGCAGGTACAAAATAATCGTTATAAAATTGTTGTACATCTTCTAAAGAAATATTGTTAATAGTTTCTTCTGTTATTTGTTCGCCATATGGATGTTTTTGTCCGTATGCTAAAGTATTTTGTACGTTTCTAGCAATACTAGCTACATTTTTTTCGTCTGCTTTTAAGCTAGTTAAAATCTTTTCTTTTTCCTTGTCAAATTCTTCTTGTGTAAAGTTTGGATTAATGCTGGCGTCTGCCATTAACTCTATTATTCTAGGAAAGTATTTAGATAATGCGAATGCAGAAGCACTTTCTGATCCAAAAGACATATTAGCACCCATAAAATCTAATTCCTCATTAAAATCGTCCTTCGGAATAGACTTTGAACCGTTTCCTAATAAACTAGATACAAAAGAGCCAACACCAGCTTTTTTACCTTCGGCAACAGGCGGGTTATCTATAATTAATTGTATAGATACTCTTGGTAATTTATGGTTTTCAACAACTAAAACTTTTAACCCATTTTTAAGTTCAAAACGTTGTGGTTCAGATAAGTTTATTTCTGGTAGGGGACCAGCCTCTGGCATTTTGCTGCGGTCTATTTGTGCTTGTAGGTTAAAAGCAATTAGCGCTATAACCAATAAAGAATATATTTTTTTCATTTTTTTAGTTTTCAGGTTTTGCAACAGGTAAATATTCTAGTTCTACACGTTGGTTAGGTTTAAGGTATTTGTTGGCTACAGTTTTAATATCTTCCCTAGTAATAGCTTTATAAATTTCTATTTCTGTATTAATTAAGTTTGTATCACCGTATAACATATAGTTTCTTGCTAAAGAATTAGCAATACCTTCTACACCACTGTTAGCGTTAACAAAGTTGTTCTCGAACTTGTTTTGTAGTTTTTGATAATCTTTTTCTGAAATTAACTCGGTCTGTAATTTTGCAATTTCTTTATCAAACTCGACAATTAAATCGTTTAAAGAAGTTTTTCCTAAAGGCAAAGCTCCAATAATGTAAGAGCCATAATCTTCTTGAGAATTGTTAAAAGCAAAAACTTGTAAAGCCATTTTTTTGTCATCCACTAAACTCTTGTATAGTTTAGAGCTTTTACCACTAGTTAAATATGTAGATATCATATCTAGTACATAAGCATCTTCTTCAGTGTTAGCAGGAGTTCTGTATGCTGTGAAAATTGCAGGAATTTGTATGTTTGGATCATTGTAACTAGCCTTTATAGTTTTTGTAATAGGCTCTTCTGTATACTTATTTCTCTTTATTTCTTTGCCTCTTGGAATAGGTCCAAAATAATCTTGAATCATTTTTTTTGTACTGGCAACCTCAAAATCACCTGCAACTACTAAAACAGCATTGTTTGGTACGTAGTAAATTTTATTAAAATCTTTAAAATCTTCTAGTGTAGCATTTGCTAAATGTTCTAAAGACCCAATAGTTTGCCATCTGTAAGGATGATTTTTAAATAGGTTGATGCCTATTTGCTCTCTAAATTTACCATAAGGTGAGTTGTCTACACGCATACGTTTTTCTTCTTGTACAACTTCTTTTTGTGTATCTACACCTATTTGATTAATAACAGGGTGCATTAATCTTTCTGACTCTAGCCACAAGCCTAATTCTAATTTGTTAGATGGAAAAACTTCATAATAGTATGTACGGTCTTGTGTAGTATTGGCATTGTTAGATCCGCCATTAGAGGAAACTATTTCCATCCATTTTCCTCGTTCAATGTTTTTTGTTCCTTCAAAAAGTAAGTGTTCAAAAAAGTGAGCAAATCCTGTTTTTTCTGGGTTTTCATCTTTAGCGCCTACGTGGTACATAACAGATGTTGTTACTATAGGAGCAGTGTTGTCTTGATGCAAAATAACGTGCAAGCCGTTATCAAGATCATATTCTTCAAAAGCAACCTGTTGTGCTTGCATTGTTAGTGCGGCACAAAATAGGCTTGCTGATAGAAATAAATTTCTTTTCATTTTAATAGTGTTTAATTTAATTACTTTAATAAGTATAAAATTACTAGATTTGTTACATACATAGTTCAAAAAAATAAAATAATTAAGAAAATACTTTCAAACTCTCTATTATTTTAGCTTTAAAAAAAGCAATAAAAAATCAAGTAAATATTAAGGGGGTTAATATAAGCCTTCTTTTTTTTATAAAATAGCTTGTGACTTAAGGAATTAGTAGTATATTTGCAGCCGCCTATTTAGGTAGGGTAGTTCTTTAAATATTTAATTAATAATACACAAGCTATGTATGCAATTGTAGAGATAGCAGGGCAGCAATTTAAAGTTGCAAAAGATCAAAAAGTGTATGTTCACCGCTTGCAAACAGAAGAAGGTAAAAAGGTAACTTTTGACAACGTTCTTTTGTTAGAAAATGGTAAGGACATTACTATTGGCGCCCCAGCTATAGACGGAGCCGCTGTTGAGGCAAAAGTCGTAAAGCACCTAAAAGGTGATAAAGTTATTGTCTTTAAAAAGAAAAGACGTAAAGGATACAAAGTAAAGAATGGTCACCGTCAGTATTTAACGGAGATTGTTATAGAAAACATTGTGTCTTCAGGTGCAAAAAAAGATGCTCCTAAGAAAACTGCTAAATCAAAAGCCGCTCCTACAAAGGAAGTAGCTCCTGAAAAAACTGCACCAAAAAAGGCTGCTGCTAAAGGAAAAGGAGATGATTTAAAAAAAGTTGAAGGCATTGGGCCAAAGATTGCCGAAACGTTAATAGCGGCTGGAATTTCAACTTTTGCAGAATTAGCAAAAGCAGATGCAACAAAAATTTCTGAAATCATTGCTGACGTTCGTGGTAACCACGTAACTGATACTTGGCCAGCACAAGCTAAATTAGCTGCTGAAGGTAAGTGGGATGAGTTAAAGAAATGGCAAGATGAATTAGATGGTGGTAAGGCTTAATTGCTAAATCATTTTTGTATAACAATATAAAACCTAAAAATTATGGCACATAAGAAAGGTGTAGGTAGTTCTAAAAACGGTAGAGAATCAGAATCGAAACGTTTAGGAGTTAAGATTTTTGGTGGTCAAGCTGCTATTGCTGGTAACATTTTAGTTAGACAGCGTGGTACAAGACATAACCCAGGTGAAAATGTATATGCTGGTAAGGATCATACATTACACGCAAGAGTAGATGGTATTGTTAAGTTTGTAAAAAAAGCAGATGGAAAATCTTTTGTTTCCATTGAACCGTTTGAAGCTTAATTAAAAGTACTATTATAAAATATAAAACCCTATTAAAACTATGTTTTAATAGGGTTTCTGCGTTCTATAGAATTAAATATTTGTAGGAAATTAATTAGATTTTAGTGTCAATTTATATATATTTGTGAGTAAACCACAATCAAAATTGAAATTAAACCTTAAATTATTACTTTTTATTTGCATTATAAATTTGACAATTTCTTATGCTCAAGTTTGCGATAAAAGCGAAACTATTGTTGTTTGTGATATGGCAATAATTGATGGAGACGGTAACGGTACTCCAGACGGAATGATTAATTTATATGATGAATATTTTAATTTAACGGGTGATAATATAGAACGAGGTATCTGGTCAGATCCCAATTTTGATTTTGTCCTTGACCCTAACACTGGAGATTTAAATCTATGGGATTTAACAGATAGTTCTACCCAAGTAAATACATACACCTACGTATTATACAATACAAGCTGTGGTAGTACGCCAGCTCTAACACTTAATCTTGTAATTGGTCCTTATTCAGGAGAGGCATTGCCCCCATCTGGAGCAAACTCTGTTAATGTGCAAGTTTGTAATACAGGGAATGTTTGTGTTCCATTAGAAGGTTTTGATTTGTTTAAAGGTTTACAATCTGACCCCAGTCCGCATTTAAACGGAACTTGGATATATGAAGGTAGCAGTCCTAATTTTATAGAGATACAAGGTTCCAATCTTTTTGTCAACGTCCCTTATCAAGCAGGTCCTCCGCTTGTTGATGAAGAAACTTTTGAACTTGTTTATGTGGTTCCAGGAATAGTGCCTTGTGCACCAGAACAACGCACTACAGTTACCGTTTCTGTTGTTCGTCAAGCATCTTCTGGAGAGTCTAGGCTTACCCGTATTTGTGAAGAAGACATAATAAATGGTTTGTATGATGCAGATATTAACTTATCTAATGATTTATATTTATCTAATGAGGATATAGAAGGTGTTTGGTCTGGAGATGGAGATGCGGCAAGTCAGATATCATCACCCATAGACAATTTGGTTAATATTAAAGAATTGTATGATAATTTGTTGGCAACTAACCCTCGATTTGGTTTTAAAAAATTCAATTTTAGGTTTGAAGTAGATCAACGATCAGCCGTATGTACTGATTTGGGAAGCGACATTCCTTTTGTGATTTTTGAAATGCTACGCCCTTTCAAACAATCAGAAGATAAAGTTCTGTGCTTAGATGAAAATACTCCAGAAACATTCAATTTGTTTGATGAATTAGAATTTACTACAGAAAAAGGAGTGCTTTATGAATATAAAAAGAATGAGTGCACTAATTGGGAGTTTGTTTCTGGACCATCAGATTTAGGAATAAAGGGACATAGTAATGATATATGCTCATTAGATACTGAATATACGCCAGACGGCACAATAAATTTGGTAGGAGCAGAAACGGGAACTTATGTTTTTAGATATAGGGTAAATCCACATATTAATTGCACTACGGATTGCTCTTCTTTTCAATATGAATCTAAAGGTTGTCCTAAAAATTTTTATTCTCCAAATCATAGCTGCTCAGAAGAAAGTGCTTTAGTGACATTGGTGCTAACTAAAAAATTGTATGCAGGCGAAAATACAGCGAATATTGAACTGTGTGAGGATGAGAATACTGTGGATTTAATTTCTTTATTAGAAACAACAGGAGGAAATAGTGTTTACAATGGACCATTTGGTGTATGGACAGATGAAAATGACAATATTATTCCAAATGATTTTCTTGTTCCAAATATCTCAGATCAGCAAACTTTTAATTTTACATATACAACAACGAGTAATGGGGCTTGTGTAGATGTGGCAGAATTGAGTTTTACTGTTTTTGAACAGTACAAGGCAGGACAAGGAGTTGTGGCAGCGTACTGCTCAGATGCTTCAACCTTTAATTTATATGATTTATTAACAGGAGATAAAGGAGATAATGGTACTTGGTCAGGGCCAGACGGATATGTAGCATCATATATGGGAGAATTTAATCCCAGTACCCAACTTTCAGGAGACTATATTTATAGCGTTCCAGCTAATGGTGCCTGTTTAGGAGAAGAGGCAATTGTTACCATCACAGTAGATGAAAAACCTAATGCAGGTATAGATTTTAATACCACGGTTTGCACTTCTGATCAACAAATAAACTTAGTAGATTTGTTAGCTTCTGGTGTAGATACAGATGGGGAATTTGTAAATAATACAACCTCACAAGTAATTCCAAATGGGGTATTAAGTGTTACGGATTTATCCGTTAATCAAGTTGTTGTTACATATACCGTAGATAGAAATAATTCTTGTGTTTTAGATGATGCAACCATTACATTAAACATTGTAACAGTAGAACCGCCAACAGTAAATCCAATACAGACATTCTGTATTTTAGAAGGTGCAACACTAGAAGACTTAGAAGTAACCACAGCGCTAGACTATGCATGGTTCGCTAATATAGATGATGATGTTTCTTTGCCTTTGGATGAAGTTTTACAGAGCGGAATATATTATGTGTCTAACTTTAATGATATAGGTTGTGAGTCTGTTAGAGAGTCTGTTACCGTAACCATTTTGAATATAGGTGATACGAACGATTGTAAACCAAATATGCAAGATGGGGTTTCACCTAACAATGATGGGATGAATGATGTTTTTGATATTGAAGATATGGCAAAGGCATTTCCTAATTTTGAAATATCCATTTATAACCGTTATGGAACAAAGGTTTATAAAGGAGTTTCATCCACATCATACTTTTCAGGTATTACAAACATACATCCGCATTTGGGAGATGATTTGCCTTCAGGAGTGTACTTTTTTGTTTTTGAGCCTAATGACGGCATTAATAAACCCTTTCAAGATTCATTTTATCTCAGTAAATAATACGTGAAGAAAATTTTATACATACTAGCTTTTTTTGTTTATGCCAATCTAGTGGGGCAACAGCAGCCACAGTATTCACAGTATATGTATAATATGAATGTTGTAAACCCTGCGTATGTAATAAATGACCCCGGAATCATATATTTAGGGGCATTATATAGACAACAATGGAATGGTATAGAAGGAGGTCCTAAAACTGCTAATGTTTTTGCAAATATACCTACTAGTGAAAATGTGGAATTAAGTTTTAATTATAGTAATGATGAAATTGGAGAAGTACAACAAGAGAATGTTTTTAATGTTGATTTTGCTTATGTAATTCCTGTTTCTAGGAAAACCAAAATGGCTTTTGGTATAAAAGCAGGGATTAGTAATTTGGTGTTAGATTTTTCAAAAACCAACGTAAGTACAGATCCAAGTTTTCAAAACCAGAATAGTACTTTTTTTAATGCAGGTGCTGGGCTGTTCATTTTTAATGAGAGGTTTTATGCTGGATTCTCTGCACCCAATTTGTTTCCAGCAGATTTAAATGTAGATAATATAAATATATACGAGCAAAAAACACAATTTTATGGTATGGCTGGTTATGTATTTGATATTAATCGGAATTTAAAGTTAAAGCCATCTACAATAATAAAACAGTCTTTAGGAGCTCCAATTACTTTTGATGCTTCTGTAAATGCAAGGTTTTATGATAAGTTTGAGGTAGGGGCGTCATATCGTTTTCAAGAAAATATGGCTTTTATGGCTGCCGCAAATGTGACCTATAATTTTAGAATAGGATATGCTTATGATTACAACGCAAGTAAATTAAGAAGTTTTGACAATGGAACACATGAAATTATCCTGTTGTATAATTTTGGATTAATAAAATCTAAAAAATACATCTCACCAAGGTTTTATTAGGTATGAAAAAAGAAATCTACATACTATTACTTTTGTTTTTTGCACAATTTTGTTTTGCACAAATGCAACGCGCAGATCAATACTTTAATAGTGGAGATTATATAAATGCAGCAGAATTGTATGAGCCTATTTGGAAAAAAAATAGAAGTAAAGAAGTGTTGCAAAAATTAGCAGATTGTTATTACAATACATTTAAATATAGTGAAGCAAATAGGGCACTTTCTGCCTTGGTAACAGGAAAATTTAAAGAGCAAGATAAATACTATGATAATAAGTATAATTTTATGTATTATCAGTTTTTATCTGCTACAGGAGATTATGAAAAGGCTATTGATTACTTAGTGTTTTTTAAAAACAATAGAGGCATTAAGCCGCCACGTAAAAATGTAGCTAAGGATGAAGTAGAAACATTTAGGCTTAAAAAATCTGATTATGAAATAAAAAAGGTAGCATTTAATAGTGATGCAGCAGAATTCTCAGCATTAAAATATAAAGACACAGTTTATTTTTCTTCAGATAGAAAAACTGCAGCAGGTAAAGATTATAAATGGACACACAGGCCATTTCTGGATATTTTTAGTTTTAAAATGAACAAAGAAAAGAAACAGGTTAGTGAGCCTAAACCCATTTCTAATCTATTAAATTCTAAATTACATGAAGGTTCCTTTTGTTTTTCTAAGGACGGAAATACAGTGTATCTCTCTAGAAGTAATTTAGTAGGAGGAAAAGTTATTTTTGACGAGAACAAGCAAAATAATGTACAACTTTATGTATCTAAAAAAGTAAAAGGTAAATGGACAGAACCTAAAAAACTCGCATTTAATTTGGATGAATATAATTATGAACACCCAGCATTGAGTCCAGACGAAAAAAGATTATATTTTTCTTCCAATGAATTGGGTAGTGTAGGAAGTTATGATATATACTATGTAACTATAAATGAAGATGGTACCTACGGAACTTTAAAAAACCTAAGTTATATTATTAATACAGAAAACAGAGAGCAGTTTCCGTATGTGTCTCCAGAAGGGCATTTGTTTTTTGCCTCCAATGGGCATTTAGGATTAGGAATGTTAGATGTTTTTGTGTCTGAGTGGGTAGATGGTAAATTTACCAAACCCATAAATTTAGGAGCTCCAATAAATTCTAGATATGATGACTTTAGTTTACGCTATTATGATACCAAAAATGGCTTTTTTGCGTCTAATAGAGATAATGTAAATGATGATATTTTTGAGTTTGAGCAAACAGGAGAGATTTTTGAAAGAGAATATATAAATACATTTGAAATAAGGGATGCAGATACGCAAGAATATGTTGGTGGTGCACAAGTAAACTTATTACATAAAGAAGAAGTTATATATCAAAATACTTTGGATAGTGTAGCACAATTTAATGTAAACTTATCTCCAAATACATATATGCTAAGTGCTGAAGCAGGGGGCTATGATACTCGGGAAATGAGTATAGAGATAAAAGAATTAAATAATCAGAATCATATACTATATTTAAAAAAGAACAATGAAATCTCAGCAGTTTTAAATAAGCAAAGTGAAGCATCACAAGCAGTAATTACAGAATTATTGAATGACAAAAACCCACCAAAGATAATTGTTAAGGATGGTAAGTTGTATTTTGATATGCCTCCTATTTATTTTGATTTTGACCGTTGGGAGATTAGAGCCGATTCAAAAAAAATATTAGCTAATTTAGCAGATAAATTAGTAAAATATCCAACTTTACATATCAGGATTACATCACATACAGATAACAGAGGTACACCAACTTACAACAAAGTACTATCAGAGAAAAGAGCTGAATCTACCCGTAATTATATGGTGCAACAAGGTAAGGTAAAAGGAATAAGAGTTAGTTTTAGAGGGTATGGAGAATCTAAACCGTTAGTTGTTTGTGAAGATTGTACAGAGCAGCAACACCAGTTAAATAGGCGTAGTGAGTTTGAGATAGTAAAGTATTAAATAAACCTTTAGTGTTGTTTGATAAAAAATCACTCTAAATTATACGGAACCGACACTTAGCAAACTTTTAACAATTAGCTTACCACTTCTGGTTTCTGAAATTTTTAAGTTTTGCAAACTCTACAGTATTAGCTAAATATTGCTCTAAATCGTATTTTGGAATGGGTAAAATACTTTCAAGTAGAGAAGTATCCCATTCATAAGGCTTAGAAGTTAAATATGGGTTTAAGTGTACACCAATGGTTTCATAATAAAACTGTTCTAGCTTGGTTTCAAAACCAGCAGTTTTGTTTATGATATCCTGTGTTATGTTATATTTCTGAAAGCCAACAGTATCTAATATCTTAGAAATTCCTTTTGTTATGTTTGTTGCCTTAGAGTGTACAATGTTTAATTGTTTAACATCAGTATTAAAAACAGTAACAATTACTTTAGCAGCATAATCTGTGGGAATTATATTTAGACCACTATCATTATTTGCCGTTATTCTTACATGATCGTTAGATGGATTGTTATGAAAAAATTTAGCAAAAAGATAAAAAACCATATACTTAGAAATAAAAAAACTTGGATTATCTATAGCATTGCCACCTAGTACACTTGGTCTTAATATTTGAATGGGAATGTTCTTTTCCTTGCCAGCTTTAGTTAAGAATTTTTCAGACGCATGTTTAGATGCTTCGTAAAAATTACGATATGTGCCACCTTCAATTTCAATATAATCATCACCTATTAAACCACCTAAATCACCAATGGAAAAAGCTGTACTTATGTATATGAACTTTTTTAAGAATTTTTCATAAGCCGTAAAGATAGATTTTGTAAAATGATAATTTTCATTAAATATTTCTTCCTTACTCGCTTCATCCACAGAAAGGTTTACATAACCAGCAGAATGTATAAAATAATACTGTTCATCAGTGTTTAAAAAAGACTCTGGATTTAGAATATGTATAGCGTCTATAACAGTAATTTTTGAAAGAACATCTTCTATGTTTTCTTTAATGAAATTAGGAGCGTATTCACTCTTTAACATATTTAGAACCCTATCTTTAGGAGAAGATTGTCCTTTTTTACGAACTAGTAGATAAATTTGAGTTATCTCACCGTACTTGGTTTCAAATAAAGTATGTAAAACCTTGGAACCTAAAGTGCCAGTTACACCTGTTAAGATAATGTTCATTATATGTTGTTCTAGGTTATATAAAAAACACTCTTTTCCTGATAGGTATAAAAGGAAAAGAGTTGTCTCTTTTATGTGTTATTAATTAGTATCTGTAATGTTCTGGCTTATATGGACCATCAACAGTAACACCAATATAACTTGCTTGTTCTTCACGGAGCTCTGTAAGCTCTACGCCAATTTTTGCTAAGTGTAATTTTGCTACTTTTTCATCCAATGCTTTAGGTAGCATATAGACTTCATTTTTGTAAGCATCAGCGTTTGTCCAAAGTTCTATTTGTGCTAAGGTTTGGTTAGTGAATGAGTTACTCATTACAAAACTTGGGTGACCAGTTGCACAACCTAAGTTAACTAAACGTCCTTCAGCAAGAATAATAATGTCTTTTCCGTCAATAGTATATTTATCAACCTGAGGCTTAATAGTGTCTTTTGTGTTGCCGTAATTCTTGTTTAACCAAGCCATATCAATCTCATTGTCAAAATGTCCAATGTTACAAACTATTGTTTTGTCTTTCATTGCTTCAAAATGGCGCCCTTGTACAATATCTTTATTTCCAGTAGTAGTAATTACAATATCTGTGTTACCAATAACAGTTTCTAGTTTTTTAACTTCAAAGCCGTCCATAGCAGCTTGTAATGCACAAATAGGATCTATTTCTGTAACGGTTACAATACTCCCTGCGCCTTTAAAAGATGCTGCGGTACCTTTACCAACATCGCCATAGCCACAAACAGTTACACGTTTACCGGCTAACATAAGGTCTGTTGCACGGCGTATGGCGTCAACAGCAGATTCCTTACAGCCGTATTTATTGTCAAATTTAGATTTTGTTACTGAATCATTAACGTTAATTGCAGGCATTGGTAAAGTTCCGTTTTTTACACGCTCATATAATCTGTGAACTCCTGTAGTAGTTTCTTCAGACAGACCGTTAATTCCAGAAGCTAATTCTGGGTATTTGTCTAAGACCATATTTGTTAAGTCTCCACCATCATCTAAAATCATATTTAAAGGCTTTCTATCTTCTCCAAAAAACAATGTTTGTTCAATACACCAATCAAATTCTTCCTCTGTCATATCCTTCCACGCATACACGGCAGTGCCAGTTGCAGCTATAGCCGCTGCCGCCTGGTCTTGTGTAGAAAAAATGTTACATGAACTCCAGGTTACTTCTGCACCAAGGGCTTGTAATGTTTCAATTAAAACCGCAGTTTGTATTGTCATATGCAAGCAGCCAGCAATTCTGGCGCCTTTTAAAGGTTGAGAATCTTTGTACTCTTCCCGTAAAGACATTAGTCCTGGCATTTCAGCTTCAGCTAGTTCAATTTCTTTTCTTCCCCATGCTGCTAGGGAAATATCTTTTACCTTATTTGGTACGTAAGTAATAGTCTTTGTACTCATTCTTTCTTTTTCTTAATTTTAATAAAAGGAAACACTTTGGGATTGGTGCTTAAATAGTTAAATTCGCTTACCAAATGTTTCACTTGCCTTGGGCAGTGCAAAGATACTAATCTTATAATAACCTTATGCCTCTTTACAAAACAATAACAGTTAACAACACCACTAAAATTTATATTTGGAAGATAAAGGAGTTAGAAGCAGAATTGGCATTTAATATTGAGCTTACACAACATTGCAAAAATAGATTTGAAGGAATGAAATCTGAAATGCATAGAAAGGGTTTTTTAAGTATAAGGCATTTACTATTGGAAGCTGGGTATACAGATTTTGATTTGTTTTACGATGAAGTAGGAAAACCACATTTAAAAGATGGTAATTTTATATCCATTACACATTCGCATCACTTTTCTGGAATTATCATAAGTAAAGCTAATGAAGTTGGTATTGATATTGAGATGCAACGTGATAAAATCTTGAAAATAGCACATAAATTTACACCAATAGAAGAGTATAAGACCATAGCAAATTCAGATGCTTTAACCCGTAAACTTACCATAGTTTGGGGTGCTAAGGAATCGCTTTATAAAATTTATGCACAAAAAGGGTTAAGTTTTTTATATCATATAGATGTAAAGGATTTTTCTTTTCTTGATCAAGAAACAATGGCAGAAATATTATACAAAGGAGATACTACAACATACTATGTGTATTTTTTGGAGTTTGATGGTTTTACTTGTGTATATGCCATAAAAAAATAGAAGTTTTTCACCTAAAGTTAATAACAATGAATATTTCAGTAGAACTTACTTTTTCGCCACTTCAAGATTCTTTTGAAGAGCATATCATTAATTTCATAAAAAAGTTGAGAGCATCTGGGCTTACTATTTTAGAAAACCCTTTAAGTACTCAAGTTTATGGTGAATATGACCAAGTAATGAGCGTTTTAAACTCAGAAATAAAAGAAGCTTTTGAGTTAATGGACAAAGGATTGTTGTATATGAAGATTGTTAAATCTGACAGGAGTACCTATGAGCCACATTTCTGATTGGGTTTTTGCTCAATATCAAAATACTCCAACATACCTTATTGTATTAGAAATGATAGGTGTTTTCTTTGGGTTTCTTAGTGTTTTGTATTCAAAAAGAGAAAATATATTAGTATTCCCAACAGGAATAATCAGCACCGCTATTTTTGTATACATATTGTTGGTTTATGAACTTTTGGGTGATATGATGATTAATGCATATTATTTTTCTATGAGTATTTATGGATGGTATTTATGGACAAGAAAAGTAGATGCATCTCATTTTATACCAATAACAAAAACAACTATGACCGAGAAAAAATGGTCATTGATTTTATTTATTGGAACCATTGTTTTTGTTTGCTTCGTTTACGTGGTTTTTGATAAGTTTGATAACTGGACAGCTTATGTAGATACCGTTACAACTGCAATTTTCTTTGTAGGTATGTGGTTAATGGCAAAGAAAAAAATAGAAAATTGGATTTATTGGATTGTTGGTGACATTATTTCTGTTCCTTTGTATTTATATAAAGGGCTTGTGTTTAGCGCTTTGCAATATTTCATATTTACAATAATAGCAATATTAGGTTACATTGTATGGAAGAAAAATTTAGGCAAGAGTCCACAGACATTGTTAAAGTAGTTTTGTTTGGGCCAGAGTCTACAGGAAAAACAACATTATCTGAACAATTGGCTAGACATTATAATTCTGTTTGGGTGCCAGAGTATGCCCGTGAATATCTACAGAACAAATGGAATAACGAACGCAAGACCTGTGAACCAAAAGATCTTTTGCCAATAGCAGAAGGTCAAATAAAATTGGAAAACAAACTAAGTAAAAAGGCTACAAAAGTACTTATTTGCGATACAGATTTACTAGAAACCAAAGTGTATTCTGAGGCTTATTATGTTGGAAATTGTGACCCAATTTTAGAAAGATATGCATTAGAAAACTCGTATGACTTATATTTATTGACATATATAGATGTTCCTTGGGAAGCAGATGATTTAAGAGATAAGCCAGGCGAGCGAGAAGAAATGTTTAATTATTTTAAAAACACATTAATAAAATACAATCGTAATTTTGTTGTTTTAAAAGGAAGTAAAAAAACTAGATTGGCAACTGCTGTTGATCATATTGATAAAATATTAAAAGAAAAAATGAATTTTTCAAAACAAGATTTAAAACAACTAGAAGTAAAGGGAATTTCAAAAGAGAAAGTTTTAGAACAAATAGAAACCTTTAAAGAAGGAATTCAGTTTGTAAATTTATCTAAGGCTGCTATTGTTTCTGATGGAATTTTAAGATTTTCTGAAAAGGAGCAACAAGAATTTATTACTCTTTTTGAAGCCCAAAGCAAAGATAAAAACTTGCTGAAATTTGTGCCTGCATCTGGAGCTGCATCCAGAATGTTTAAAGCATTGTTCAATTTTTTAGGTGCATATAACTCAAAAAAGCAAAGTTTAGAGGCATATTTAGAATCAACAAAAGATGCTGCAATGGATGTATTTGCAAATGGTCTAAAAGATTTTCCTTTTTATACTCAGGTAAAGGAAAAAATAGGAGATAATTTTAAATCTAAGGGAGAAGAATTATATGCTTTTGTATCTGAGCTACTATCTAGTGATAAACTAGATTATGGTTTTTACCCAAAAGGATTGTTGCCTTTTCATAAATATGAAAAAGAGATTTTAACTCCTTTTGCAGAGCATCTAAAAGAGGCATCTCTTTATACTAAAACAAGAGGAAAGGCAAGGCTTCACTTTACCATTTCTGAACAACATAAAGAAATGTTTGTAAAAGAATATAATGCTGTAGCAGATAAAATAGGAAAAGAAACCAATACTATTTTTCAAGTAGATTATTCTTATCAAAAATCAGAGACGGATACTGTAGCTGTAGATTTAGAAAACAATCTATTTAGATTAGAAGACAATAGCTTGTTGTTTAGACCAAGCGGACATGGAGCTTTAATAGAAAATTTAAACGAACAGGACGCAGATATTATTTTCATAAAAAACATAGATAACGTTGTTGTTTCTGAACATTTGGATATAGTTGCCAATAGTAAAAAAGTATTAGCTGGCTTTCTGATAAAAGTGCAGTCCAAGGCTTTTAAATATGCAGAACTATTAAACTTAGAAGAAGTTTCAGATGAAATTATTAATGAAATAAAAGCGTTTCTAAAAGAAGAACTTAATTCTAAGTTTAAAAATGGATTTACTCATTTAGGAATGCAGGAGCAAAAAGCTATTTTAAAAGATAAGCTTAATAGACCAATTAGGGTTTGTGGTATGGTTAAAAACGAAGGTGAGCCAGGAGGAGGCCCTTTTTGGATAAGAGATTATCAGGAAAATGTTTCATTACAAATTATAGAATCTGCGCAAATAGACAAGTCAAATAAAAATCAATCTAAAATTTTACAAAATGCAACCCATTTTAACCCAGTAGACTTGGTTTGCGGAGTAAAAAATTATAAAGGAGAAAAATATGATTTACTAAATTTTGTAAATTACAAGCAAGGTTTTATTACTGAAAAGACAAAAGAAGGTAAAGCCTTAAAAGCCTTGGAAACACCTGGCTTGTGGAATGGAGCTATGGCTTTTTGGAATACAATTTTTGTAGAAGTGCCTCTTATTACTTTTAATCCTGTAAAAACAGTGAATGATTTATTAAAACCAGCACACCAAACAAACTAATTAATGCATTTTCGTTTTTTATATCATCCGCAAAAACTAATTTTATAATATTTTTTAAATTACTAGCTCAATAAATTTGTCTTTTTTTTATGAATAATAGAAGGGGAGTTATACATTTGCGCCCATCTCAAAGGGGTGTCTAATAAATTAGGCTGAGATTATACCCAAAGAACCTGGGCAGGTAATGCTGCCAAGGGAAATTTTATATGAATACTCATATAAAACATAGGTTATAAAGGTAGCGTTGGTTTTATTTTACTGGCAATACTAAAAAGGCAATAATTTAAAGAGTATGCCACTCTATAACTAGATTTTAACAAGAATAATAACCCTTTTTATTCGTAACACTATAACGAATGAAACCGCTTCATCTAATTATTTCTTTAAAAACTACCAAACAAAAAAGTGGTTTAGAGCAACCATTAAAAAACAATAGAGAAAACTGTATTAAAACTGTATTCACAATTTTTACCATATTTGGATTGATAATATCAAGCTTTGCCCAGCAAAAACAAGCTATAGATTCTTTGGAAGGGAAAAAAATTGTATTGGATGAGGTTTTGGTGTCTGGTGTTCGTGTGACTAAACAGTCTCCAGTAACTTTTTCTAACTTAACAAAAGAACAAATTAAAAATAGAAACTTAGGACAAGATATTCCTATTCTAATGAATTTTTTACCATCTGTTGTCACAACTTCAGATGCTGGTGCAGGAGTGGGTTACACAGGTATTAGAGTTCGTGGTACAGATGCTACACGTGTAAATGTTACCATCAATGGTATACCCTATAACGATGCGGAATCTCACGGTACATTTTGGGTAAATATGCCAGATTTTGCATCTTCTACAGAGAGTTTGCAGTTGCAACGTGGTGTAGGAACATCAACTAACGGATCTGGTGCTTTTGGTGCTAGCTTAAATATCTTGACAGATGCAATTGCTAGTAAGGCTTATGGGCAAGTGTCTACATCTATAGGTAGTTTTAAAACTATGAAGAATAACTTGAAATTTAGTACAGGTTTATTAAATAACCATATTGAAATTTCAGGAAGGTTATCTAGAATTATATCAGATGGTTATGTAGATAGAGCATCGTCTGACTTAGATTCTTACTTTTTGCAAGCGGCTTATGTAGATGACAACACTCTAATTAAGGCATTGTTGTTTGGAGGGCATGAAATTACTTATCAATCTTGGGATGGCATAGATAAGCAAACATTAAAAGAAAACAGAACGTATAACCCTGTTGGGAAATATACTGATGTTAATGGTATTGAAAAATTTTATGAAAATGAAGAAGATAACTATAAACAAGATCATTTTCAGTTGTTATGGAATGAAAAAGTATCTGAAAATTGGGCAACAAATTTAGCTATTCATTATACTAACGGAAGAGGCTTTTATGAGCAGTATAGAGACGAGGCTGATTTTGCGAGTTATGGATATGCGCCCATTACTGTAAATGGAGAAGAGGTTAATTCTATGGATCTCATTAGACGAAAGTGGTTGGACAATGATTTTTATGGAACAACTTTTTCTGCTAATTATACCAACAATACTGTAAACTTTATTTTAGGTGGCGGATGGAATACCTATAAAGGAGATCATTTTGGAGAAGTTATTTGGGCTGAGCATATAAATGCGTATAATGATAAATATTATACTGATAATTCTAAAAAAACAGATTTTAACATTTACGGAAAATTAAATTACCAATTAAACAATAAATGGAGTCTTTTTGGAGATTTACAATACAGAAGAGTTGGTTACAAAGCTAACGGAGATGATACTGGCTTGGTAGATGATACATTTAACTTTTTTAATCCAAAAGCAGGTGTAACTTTTAACTTAAATAAAAACAATAATTTTTATGCATCTTTTGCAGTAGCAAACAGAGAGCCTAATAGAAACGATTATGAAAGTGGTAATCCTAAACCAGAAAAGTTAAACGACTATGAGTTGGGTTGGCGTTATGTAACTTCTGTTGTACAAGTAAATACAAACCTGTATTATATGGGGTATAAAAACCAGTTAGTTGTTACAGGTGAGTTAAATGATGTTGGAGCACCATTACGAAAAAATGTAGGTGATAGTTATCGCTTGGGAATGGAAATTGATGCTAATATTATTTTTAATAATCATTTTTCAATAAGACCAAATATTGCTGTAAGTAGTAATAAGAACAAAGATTTTTTTACAGATAGAGACGGAGAGCTACAAGATTTAGGAAATACTAATATTGCATATTCACCCAATTTAGTAGCAAGTAACATTTTTACCTATAAGCCAAATAACTATGTGCAATTGTCTTTTCTGTCTAAATTTGTAGGAGAACAATATCTAAGCAATACAGATACGGATGCATCTAGATTAGAGAGTTATTTTGTAAATGATTTTAATGTTGCTTATGAAATTAATTTTAATAAAGTTTTTAAATCAATTGTATTCTCCGGATTGGTAAATAATGTTTTTAATAAAAAATATGTTTCTAACGGGTATGTTTATGTAGATAGTTGGTCAGGCCCTAGTTCTTTTGAGGTTCAAGGTTATTACCCCCAAGCAGGTATTAATTTCTTATTAGGAGCAACTTTAAATTTTTAAGATAAACACTAACCATGTTTAAAGAAAGGGTGGGTCTTATATTTTTGACTTGCCCTTTTAATTTCTTACTGTTACTACGTTTCCGTTTATTGTAGCACTGTAAAATAACATATCATGATATTTTTCTCCATCTTCTGGCCTGTTTAAAAATTGTCCAGTAAATAGATTGTATTTATAATCATCGCAAGAACACGTTACATTTTGCTTATCTTCATCCATAATCATTGTAGAGCAAGAATTTGGTTTATGATTAGGGCAACTGGCTTCAAAAGCCATAAAACTGTTAAACCCTGTATTTATTACAAAAATCCCCCGCGTTCCTACACCTTGGCTATCAACATATACACCATTCCCCGTATTTTTTAAAGCACTATAAGAAGGTAAATTTAGGTTTAGGTCTATTCTAAAACCTATATCTTGTAAATAAGGATTTCTATTGCTACGATCCGTACTACAGGAAAATAGTAAAAAAATAGTAAAAATGTAAAAGAGAGGTTTCATAATAAATATCTTAGTTCTTATACTAACAGCAAATGTGAGCAAAAATTATGTATATTTGTATATAATCCTCTAGAAATTGGAGGATTTTCTTATTTGTAAAACGATAATGTTATGAGTAACGTATCTTATTATACCGCAGAAGGTTTAAAAAAGTTAAAAGAAGAGCTAAATCAGCTTAAAGATATAGAGCGACCAAAAGCATCACAAGCTATAGGAGAAGCAAGGGATAAAGGTGATTTATCTGAAAATGCTGAGTATGATGCTGCTAAAGAAGCGCAAGGGCTTTTAGAATTGAAAATATCTAAACTGGAAGAGATTGTATCAAATGCTAGGATAATTGATGAATCTCAACTAGATACTTCTAAAGTTTTGGTGCTATCTACAGTTAAGCTAAGAAATGAAACGAGTTGTATGGAAATGAAATATACGCTGGTAGCAGAAAGTGAAGCTGATTTAAAAACGGGAAAAATATCCGTGAATTCACCAATAGGAAAAGGATTGCTTGGAAAGAAAGTAGGAGATGAAGCTGAAATAGCTGTGCCTAATGGTAAAATAAAATTTACTATTTTGGAAATTACAAGAGCGTAATGGCATCTATTTTTACTAAAATAATCAATGGAGAAATTCCTTGCTATAAAGTAGCAGAGGATAATGACTTTTTTGCTTTTTTAGATATAAATCCTAATGCTAAGGGGCATACTCTTTGTGTTCCAAAAAAGGAGGTAGATAAAATTTTAGACTTGGATGAGGAAACTTATTTGGGTCTTATGTCTTTTTCAAGAAAAGTAGGCAAGGCCATAGAAGAAGTAGTTCCTTGTAATCGCGTTGGTATTTCTGTCATAGGGCTAGAAGTCCCTCACGTACACGTGCACCTTATTCCTTTAAACAGTATGTCAGATGCTTTTTTTAAGAAAAAGGAAAGTTTGAGCGCTAAAGAGTTTAAAGAAATTTCAGAAGCAATAGCTGCTAAATTTAAATGATTTTTTGCGTAAATAAATATACTGCAATGGAAACAATGGCTACTAACAAAAATAGTAAAATATAAAATAAAGAAGTAAATCGTAATTTGCTTTTAAGTGGTTTCACTAGTTTTTGGTAATAATTGTAAGAGCGCTCTATATCATCTGTCCATTTTACAGGATATATAATAGAATGACATTTTATACATACTATTTCACTACTTATTTCACTTGTAGTTTTATGTATTAATTTTCCAAAATTTTGTTTTTGATAAAAAGTAACAGATAGCTCATTATGAAAACATTCTGGGCAATTATTTTTTATGTTTGCTTCTTTAAGTACTAATAATTTTTTCATAGACATAATTTAAACTTTCGTTTTTAGCGAAATTTGCATTACCGTTCCTTCCTTGCTAGAAGATAATACTTTTACTTTTCCGTTATGATATTCTTCAACAATTCTTTTAACAAGTGACAACCCTAAGCCCCAACCTCTTTTCTTAGATGTATGACCAGGGTTAAAAATAGATTGCTGATTTCCTTTGGGTATACCATATCCTGTATCTGATACTAAAATATTTACAATGTTGCCAGCTTGTATTATTTCTATAGCAATATGTCCCTTACCGCGCATTGCATCAATTCCATTTTTAACCAAATTTTCAATTGTCCAATTGTACAAAGGTTTATTTAATAACACAGGCAATTCATCAACCTGACTATCAAAAGAAAATTGAATCAGTTTAGAACTTCTTCTTCTTAAATAATCAAAAGCATTTCTTGTTTCAGCAACAATGTCTTTTTCTTCTAATTTGGGCAAAGAACCAATGTTTGAAAAACGATCAGTTATTGTTTGTAATCTAAAAATATCCTTTTCTATTTCTGCAGATATTTCAGGATTTATGTTTTCATCTTTTAATAATTCATTCCACCCTAAAAGAGATGTTAATGGGGTTCCAATTTGGTGCGCCGTTTCTTTTGCCATACCAGCCCAAAGTTTACTTTGCTCAGAGGCCTTGTTGGTTTTAAAGAAAAAGAAAATGACTGCGCCAAACAAGCAAATAATAAGTAAAAGAGCTAAAGGATAATATTTAAGTTTGTTCAATACCTCAGAATTTCCATAATAAAGAGTTGCAATATGATCCCCCTTGTGGCTCATAATCACAGGTGTATTTTCCTTTTTAAATTGTTCTATTTTTTTTTGAATAAAAACGGAATCCTTTACTTTGTCATTTACAATGTTCTTAACACTAAAAGAACCATTTTTATTTACCAAAATCATTGGAGTAGAGGTATTGTTCTGGAATATTTTTAAATGTAAATCGCCTAAATCTTTTGTTTGGGATGATTGGCGGAATTCTGATTGGGCTGTCGCCCAAATCTCCATTTTATGACGCTCTTCTTTTTTAAATTTTTCAAAAAAGCTGTTTGTATTCCATAAAATCAGGCTTACAATAATAAAAGCCCCAATCATTAAGGATATTTTTATAGTTTTGTTTTTTGGATTAAAATTCATTCCAATAATTAATTCAGTTTAAATATAACGTATTTGATGCGTTTTTGGTATTTCTCCGCATAGTAGTTGTTTTAAATAGCATACAAATTATGTACCTTTGTCTAGTATGAGTAAAGTAATATCCATTCTACCAAACGAGGTTAGTACTCTAAAATTGCACGGTTATCTTTTAGGAACCATTGGCCCTAGACCAATAGCTTTTGCAAGTACTAAGGATGTTAACGGTAGGCCTAATTTGTCGCCTTTTAGCTTTTTTAATGTATTTAGTGCTAATCCCCCCATTCTTATTTTTTCTCCAGCTAGGAGAGTAAGAGATAACACTACAAAGCATACATTGGCGAATGCACTGCAAACAAAAGAAGTAGTTATTAATGTTGTTAACTATGCAATGGTGCAACAAATGTCTTTGTCTAGTACAGAATACGCTGAGGGCGAAAATGAATTTAAAAAAGCAGGTTTAACAATGGTGAAATCTGATCTTGTAAAACCATACAGAGTGGGCGAAGCTCCAGTACAATTTGAATGTAAAGTAATAAAAGTTGAGCCTTTGGGTACAGATGGTGGTGCTGGGAATTTAATATTTTCAGAAGTTGTAAAAATACATATGGATAGTACCATTTTAGATGAAAATGGAAGTATAGACCAGCATAAAATTGATTTAGTGGCGCGTATGGGGGGTAATTGGTATAGTAGGGCAAATAAAGGTATGTTTGAGGTACCCAAACCTTTGTCTACTCTTGGTATAGGAATAGATAACATACCATTAAAAATAAAAAACAGTAAATTGTTATCTGGTAATGACTTGGGTATGTTGGGTAATGTTGAGGTAATACCATCAGCAGATGAGGTGGTACAGTTTATAGAAACAGAAATGTCCATACGTTCAGTTTTAAGTACAAATGATGGTGAGCAAATACAGCTAAAGGCAAAAGAATACTTGTTTAATAATGATGTGCAGTCTGCATGGAAATTATTATTAGCGGGAATAGATTTAATAAATTAAGAAACTCAATAGATAAACACACATAAAGAAATTAATTAAGATGGAAGTACAAGGAAAAATAAAAATGGTTGGTGAAATTCAAACCTTTGGTAGTAACGGATTTAGAAAAAGAGAAGTAGTTGTTACTACAGAAGAACAATACCCACAACACATAATGGTAGAATTTGTTCAAGATAAATGTGATTTATTGAATGGTTATAATGTTGGACAAGTTGTTAAAATAAGTATTAATTTAAGAGGTAGAGAATGGGTTAATCCACAAGGAGAAACCAAATACTTTAATTCCATTCAAGGATGGCGTATAGAAAATTTACAGCCTGCAACTCCAGATGCAAGCGCAGGTATTCCGCCAGTAGCTCCAGCAGAAGCTTTTCAGCCAGCTGATAACCTTAATGAAGAAGATCACGACGATTTGCCTTTCTAGACCACCATGGTCAACCCAATATATTATTTAACGGATAAACTAGAATTTCCCCCAGTAGACACAGCCAATGAAGATGGTTTGCTGGCTGTTGGGGGAGATTTATCTGTTGAAAGATTGCTACTTGCTTATAAAAATGGAATTTTCCCTTGGTTTGATGATGATAGACAACTGCTATGGTGGAGTCCAAACCCAAGAATGGTATTGTTTCCAACAGAATTAAAGATTTCTAAAAGTATGCGTAAACTTTTGCGTGATAAAGCTTTTAAGGTAACCAAGAATACAAGTTTTACTGAAGTTATACAGCACTGCGCAACAATGCCAAGAGATGGGCAAGCAGGCACGTGGATAACTCAGAATATGCAGAATGCATATATAGAATTACACACAAAAGGCATTGCACACTCTTATGAGGTTTGGTTAGATAATGAATTGGTAGGAGGGCTATATGGTATAGATTTAGGAACTGTCTTTTGTGGAGAAAGTATGTTTAGTACCGTTAGCAATGCCTCTAAGTATGCTTTTGTTATAATGGTACAAGAAATGCAGGCTCAGAATTACAAACTTATAGATTGTCAAGTCTATACCCAACACCTAGAAAGCTTAGGTGCTAGAGAAATTGATAGGGAAGAGTTTATTGGTTTTTTAGTTTAAATTTTTTTTTACACAAAATATCAAATGTTTTTCTTATATTCATTTTGTTCCTTTAATTTAAGTTGATATGAGAAAAATATATGCATTATTAATGATTGTTCTGTTTTTTATTTGGTCTTCTCAGCAAGTTATGGCACAATCAAAAAAAGAGATAAAAGATTCGATTAAGCAAGAAAGTAAGTTTTATGATTTAAAATTTAATAATTATTCGCTTAATGGGGATGCATTATTTTTTGAATCGGGAAATTCATACTATAAAAAAGCTTTTTTAGTAAAGCCTTTGGATACCTTTGCATTGTACAAATATGATGAGACTATTTACACTAAAAGCGGTATGATTGATAAAATGGGTATACTTAGAGAAAAATATAGTGAATCTCAGATTGATTCCATACTTTATATTTATTTATTAAAAAGCATAAAAGAGAAAGATTCCAATTTGTATATAAAGTAATATTAGCCTTTTATTTCAAACTACTAGCTGTATGTGGGTTACTTACCAATTCTTTAAAAATTGCCCAGCGTTTTTCTGGTTGGTCTGCTGTACCGCCTTTGGCTTTTATATAGTTAGCTACTAAATCCTTGCCTAAATTATAGTTAATAACATAGCTTCTATATTGGTCTATAAATCGTGTGCGTTGTAATGCTCTATCTGGTGCGTAGAACAAATATTTCTCTAGCCATTTGGCAGCTTCTTCTCTAGAGATTTCTCCATTTAAATATTTTCTAGCAGCTTCATTACCTGCATAATTTAGCTTACCTATTAAAGCCAGTATTCTATAATATTTATCGGCCTGCGTAGCATCTAAGCCAGCAATAGGAAAAAGAATTTCTTTCTCATATTGCACTCTTTCATCACCAGGAAAAGCTACATCTATACCGTAATTAGCACTACCTTCTGCAATTAGCGATTGTGGGGAGAACAATGGGTATACAGAAAATTCTTTCCAGCCTTTAGAATCAACTAAATTTTGTTCTAATAGTGCATTAAAAACGTGGTGTCCTGGGTAGCCTTCATGGCACGCCAAGTCTATTGCACGTTGTATAAAAATTGGAAAATCTGTGTTTATTTGTATTAAACTTTTACTTTTTCCTTGATAATAATTATACCCAGACCAGCTTTTATCATTTACATATTCTAAAACAAAATCTTCGTTCTTTGGTAGCTTAACATAATGGTTTGTTCTTTTTCTAGCTTCATCTATGGCAACCTTAAACACAGTATCTAATTTTTCTTTTGGAATAATGAATTGGTTAGCAAAAGTGTTGTACTTGGTTTGTAAATCTTCATCTCCAGGTAGTTCTTCTTCAAGTGAAGTAAGTAGTTTGTTAAAATGGTCTTCAGTAAAATGAGGAGGTTCTGCGTCATACAAAAGTTTTGCTTCTTTATCAAAGTCATAAGTTTTTCCAGACATCATTTCAAGCTTGGTTTTAACAGCAGTAAGTTGTTTCTTGAACATTATATGTCTAGCTTTTTCAATAGCAGAAAATGCTACAGTATCTATTAGGTTAGATTTGTCTAATAAACTAGAGACTCTAGCAATAAAATTTGTTGTTGGTATAGTATCTAATTTAGCTGAGGTTGGTTTCCATTCTTCTGGGCCATAATAAGCATCAACAAAATCACTATTATATTGTCCTATTTCTAAAACCAATTTCACATAATCTTCTGCTAAATCATTCATTTTTGGCTTTTCTGGGGTAGCACAAGAACTTATGATTGTAACTGATATTGCTAATAAAATTAACTGTTTCATTTATAGTTTATTTTTTTGGTGACAAGCCTAAAAGACTCTTATTGAATAGATTAAAAATACGTGTATACTCATCTGTCCAGCTACTTGGCTCCACAAAACCGTGTCGTTCTACTGGATATACTGCCATTTCCCAATTTTGTTTTCCTAATTCTATTAAACGTTGAGACAAACGTACCATATCTTGAAAATGTACATTGTCATCTACCATGCCATGTAAGATTAGTAAATCTCCTTTTAGCCCATCTGCAAAGTAAATAGGAGAACTTCTTCTGTAGGCAAGACTATCTGTTGCTGGGGTGTTTAAAATTCTAGCGGTATAGCCGTGGTTGTATGCTGCCCAATCTCCCACAGAACGTATAGCGGCACCAGCGGTAAAAGTTTCAGGTTCATTAAACATTCCCATTAATGTAATGAAGCCACCATAAGAACCGCCATAGATACCTACTTTGTCCCTATCAATACCGTGTTTTTTCATTAAAAATTTGGCACCATCTACTTGGTCAGACAAGTCCTTGCCGCCCATATGTCTGTATATTCCGGTACGCCAATCTCTTCCATAACCTGCACTACCTCTATAGTCTATATCTAAAACGGTATAACCGTTATCTACTAGTAAGTTGTGAAACATATATTCTCTGTAATATGAACTCCACCATTTATGGGCATTTTGTAAATACCCTGCACCATGCACAAAAATAACGGCAGCTTTGTTTTTTACATCAGATTTAGGTTGGTATAAGCGAGCATATACATCTGCACCATCTTGTGCCTTAAATGTAATAACTTCAGGATCTCTCCAATTATATTTTTTAAATTCCTGCGTTAGGGAATTTGTTATTTTTTTGGCAGTAGTTTTAGATTTGGTTTTTAAGGGGTTACTTTTTATGTATAATTCTGTTGGTTTGTTTGAGTAAGAGTGCAATATTGCCATATGGCGTTCATCTGGTGATAATGAAACCTGATTATTACCAGTCATATTTGTCAATGCAGTTAATTTTCCACCACGTAAAGGCATTGTATAGAATTGCCTATCTCCAGGGTGATTTTTATTTGCTGTAAAATACCAACGTGATTTGTCGTTTGATAAAGTTGGATTGTAAATCTCAAAATTGCCAGAAGTAAGTGCTTTTGCCTTTTTAGAAGTTACATTTAAGGTGTATAAGTGAGAGTATCCTGTTTTTTCAGACTGATACCAAATACTTTTGTTGTCTGGCATCCACCCTAAATTTCCTCTTCCTATTCCTGGACCAGCTATCCAAGCTTCATCATGCTGGTGATCTAGGTTTGTAATAGTTCCACCCTCAGGGTTTAATAGAACTATCCATCTATCTTTATAATCATTTGTACTAATATCTAAAATAGCTTTTTTACCATCCATACTCCAAATAGGACCCGCTATATAGCCTATTCTATTTTCATTTTTATATTCTTTGTTTGGATAGTCTTTTGTATATTCAGGTACATAATCCAAACCTTCTAGATTATTTAAAACAACAGGGTATGTTTTTTTGTTGGCAATGTCATAAATAAAAAGTTCGTATTCCGTGGGTTTATCACCTACTTTAGAACGCGTGTTTTCATTTTCTACGTAACCAGATTCAGTTACAAAATGCGGCATACTAGTACGTTTGTTTGTAGCTCGTTTAGTGGTTAAATAAGTTACGTATTTGCCATTTGTGCTTATGTTTTGACTGCTGATGTATTTACCGTCTGTGTATATAGAAAACATTTCTTTTTCTTCAAAACGTTTTAGTGCTTTTTTACGGGCATCTGATTTTGCTTTGCGTTCTCTTAAAACATCAAAAAGCGCAAGCTGGTCATTATAAAGCCATTCGTCTTTGTCGCTTTTTTGTTCATTTTTTTCTTTTTGGTTTGTGAAGTTTGTAATCTGTACCGTAGCACCTGTTGCAATGTTCCACGTATAAATATTCTGCCCTTTTTGATAGGCTATCTTACTATCGTTTTCAATAAACTTTGAGTTACTTTCGTAATCTTCTGTTTGTGTTATTTGTGTGGTTAAATTGGTAGCTACATCAACCAAATAAATATCTCCACGCTTTACATATATTTTTTTTGTTCTCTTTTTGTTAAAAGAAGCATAAGGAGAAGGTAGATTATACTCTGTTTCAAAATCTACTCTATTAATACTTCCGTTTTTTATATTGTAAGTATATAGTGAGTCACTATAGGCACCATCAGGATTCCAATTAAAATAAATCTCTTTGTTATTTGTAGACCAACTTGCATTAGAAGGTAAATGCCCTACAAAATCATCTGCTTGCATTATTTGTTTTATGGTTAATTGCGAATTATTATTTTGTTGTGCAAAACTGAGTAAAGCAAGAAAAAAGAAAATATTGATGAAGAGAGGTCTTTTTTTTATTTTCATTATTAAAGAGGTTTAATATGTTGTTTTAACAATTGGGAACTAAAATTACCATATAATTTTAAATAATTCCAAAAAAAAGGCAATCATTGCTGATTGCCTTTATTATACAATTTTATGTAATGTTATATTGCTGCTGCGCCAGCTTCTGCAACTGCATGGTCATTTTCTACAGAACTACCACTTACTCCAATAGCACCAATGATTTCTCCTGCTGTATTTTTAATAGGAACTCCACCTGGAAAAGTAATAAGACCATTGTTTGAATGCTCAATGTTGAATAGAGACCCTCCGGGTTGTGATAATTCTCCTATAGCTCCTGTGTTCATATCAAAATAACGAGCCGTTTTTGCTTTTTTGATTGAGATATCTAATGAGCCTAACCAAGCTCCATCCATACGAGCAAATGCTACTAAATTTGCACCAGCATCTACTATAGCTATGTTCATTTTAGTGTCTAAAGCAATAGATTTCTCTTTTGCTACAGAAATAATTTTTTCAGCTTCTGATAATGTAATAGTCATAATGTCCAAAATTTTAGTTTTCTTTTTGTTTAGAATGTAAATATATGGAGCTGTATGTTAAATTGATTATTTTAAAAGTTCAAAAACTTATGAAAAAAGCTCAAATATTTTAAAGGAGTATTTTTTGTGACTATATTTCTCTTGGGCTTATTCCAAATTTATTTTTAAAAGCAATGCTAAAATTGGAAAGATTTTTATATCCAAAAGTTGCATAAATGTCAGATGACTTTAAGTTACCTTGTTTTAGTATTTCTTTGGCTTTTTTTAAACGTTTATCTTGTATCCATTTCCCTGGGGTTTCTTTATATTCAGCCATAAAATGTCGTTTAAAAGTAGATAAACTCATATTGCATAAGAATGCAATTTCTTCTAATTTTAGATTAGAACTTATATTATTTTCTATGATGTTTTTAAATGAAGAAGTTTCTTTGGATATTAATGAATGTAGGTATACTTCAAATTTATTTCCGTATTTATTAATAAGGTAAAGCATTATCTCTTCAAACTTTAGCGAAAGTAAATTATCTGTAAAAATTGAAGCTGAAGAATTTATTGTTGATAGTGAATTTAGATATGAAGTAATGTATGTATCATTCTTGATTATGAAATAAGGGACTTCACTATCTTTTTTTGATTGTCCGTTTATCTTATGCTTTTTTAAAAAATCCATAAGTTTTTTTTCAGAAAAAAAGAGTAGTTTACAGTAATAAATATCTTCAGTGTCCAGTAATTCAGTCCATAAGCAATTTCCTTTTTTAATAAGCAGTGATTGTTGTTTGTTTACAGCAACAGATGCATCTGCAAAATGAACCTTTTTTTTACCAACTTGTAAGAAACTAAACATATTCATACCTAAATTTACCTTGCTTTTGACTATGTTATGGCTCATTTTAAAATCATAAACAAGCAATTCTTGCTCTGCTTTGTTGCCTTTGTTATAAATTTCAGGTATGTTTTCTATTAACATCTATCCTATTTTTTGATCAGCTTAGTTTTTTAATAAGAGATGAATATGCCTAGTTGTACCATACGGCGTACCGTTCCCTTCTTAATTTCAAAGCTAGTTTTTCTTCCATTTGTAACGCTTCAGCTTTGGTTGTAATTGGACCAATATGGTTGTACAGACTTGGTCTAAGATACGAACCATATTTTTGTACTATGTTAGAGGATAGTTTATGTCCTTTCTTATTTCTGTAACCTTTTTTATGCTGTAAAAAACGTTCTTTAGGCGTCTTAGTTGTCATACCTACATACAAACATTGTAAAACACCATTAAATTGAGGGTTGGCTACCCTAAATTTGGTATTTTCAGTAAACACTAACTTGTTTAATTCTATAACGTAAATACGATATGTTGTTTTGGGCATTTTGGTAATGTCTTTAAAGTTATAAAACTCTTGACACTTAGCTTTTTGTTTATTTGTTAAATTTTAACGAGTTTAACATTTTTTCTAGTTCATCCTTCTGCTCATCTGTTGCATATGATATAATTGCATTAATAGAGAACCCTTTTTTAATTGTAGAATAATAGCTTTGTTTAATGCTAAAATCCATATGATTTAAATCAAGATTCATTTTATAAAATTCTTGATTATCAAGATTTACTTTTTTAAATTCTTGATCAATATGATTATACTTAACTTGAGATTGCTTAAGAAATTTTTTGGTTTGAAATAAGTAATCACCACCTGTTTTAATTCCAGGAGCCAATTTCAAATTTTCAGCAACTAGCATCAAACTGGGATTGTACTTAACTGCTGTCCCAACTTTGTGTTTAAAAACTGTAAGTAAATATGCAGAATTTATTTCAGAGGCTTCTATGGCGGTTTTTAAATTTTCATCATTACCAGCAACCAAATCTTTGCCCATTTCTACTAAATCATCATTTTGTTCTTTAGTTTGAACAACCCAGTCAGAAGGTAGTGTAATGTTAAAATCAAAAAAAGAATTTTTATATATATTGTTTTCAACCTTTCCATAATCAAAACCTTTTGGTTTTTCATTGGTTTGGCAACTTGCTATAATTACAAGTATTAATAAAGCTATGTAATTTACTTTTTTTTTCATTTAAATAGTGTGTTATAGTTAAATATTTTGTTCTTTACTTTTTTCAATCAGCATTGTTACTAACTTCTTTAATTCTGAGACACTAAACGTTTATACGTAAAGATTGCATTTTTAATGTACCTGCTAAAAATAAATTAAATTTACTTCACGACCAATACAAAATAGTTTTTCTTACCACGCTGTAATAATACAAATTTGTTATTAATTAGGTCCTTACCTGTAATTAAATAATCTTCCTTAACCTTTTCTTTGTTTACGGAGATTGCATTTTGCTTTAATTCTCTGCGTGCAGCACCATTAGAATCTAAAAACTGGGTTTTTGCGGCTAAGGCAGCAATCATATCCAAACCTTCATTAATATCTGCTATAGTAACTTCTGCTTGCGGTACACCCTCAAAAACATCTAAAAATGTTTTTTCATCTAAACCTTTTAAATCCTCAGAGGTAGATTTTCCAAAGAGTATAGCACTAGCTTTTAAAACGTTTTCTAAATCTTCCTTAGAGTGTACTGTTATAGTAACTTCTTCTGCTAGCCTTTTTTGTAATAAACGCATATGAGGAGCTTTATTATGTTCTTGCACCAATACATCTATAGTTTCTTTGTCTAAAAAAGTGAATATTTTAATATACTTTTCTGCATCTTCATCTGATGTATTTAACCAATATTGGTAAAATTTATAAGGCGATGTTCTGTTGGCGTCTAACCAAATATTACCACCTTCACTTTTGCCAAATTTACTACCATCACTTTTTGTAATTAACGGACAAGTAAGTGCATAACCTTTGCCGCCACCAATTCTACGAATAAGTTCTGTACCTGTAGTTATATTTCCCCATTGATCACTACCGCCCATTTGTAAGGTGCATTTTTGATTTTGGTATAGGTGTAAAAAATCATATCCTTGTACCATTTGGTAAGTGAACTCTGTAAAAGACATTCCGTCTGCACTTTCCCCAGTAAGCCTATTTTTTACGGAATCTTTAGCCATCATATAGTTAACAGTAATATGCTTGCCAACATCACGTATAAAATCTAGAAAGGAGAATTCTTTCATCCAATCGTAATTATTTACCATTAGTGCTTGGTTTTCTGAGCCTGATGAAAAATCTAAAAATTGAGATAATTGCTTACGCACACATTCTTGATTATGACGTAATGTTTTTTCATCTAACAAATTACGTTCACTAGATTTTCCTGAAGGGTCACCTATCATCCCTGTTGCCCCACCAACTAATGCTACTGGTCTATGACCACTTCTTTGAAAGAACGCCAACAACATAATTGGAACTAAGTTGCCAATATGTAAGGAGTCTGCAGTAGGGTCAAAACCTACATAAGCGGAACGCATTTGTTCTAGTAAGTGTTCTTCTGTTTCAGGCATAACATCGTGTATCATTCCCCTCCATTTTAATTCTGCAACAAAGTTAGAAGTCATTGTAATCATAATTTTGTAAATAATAGATGCAAATATAAAAGAAATAGAAAGCTTAATGGGTAGCCCATAGTAAATTAAATTCCTAAATTTGAACTATGGTATTGGTAACAGGAGGCACAGGATTGGTAGGTGCACATCTTTTATTGCATTTGCTTAAAAAAGAACAAGCTGTTAGGGCTATTCATAGACAAAACAGTGACTTAAAGCAGGTGAAAAATGTTTTTTCTTATTATGAGGACAATTACAATGAATTGTTTGATAAGATTGAGTGGATTGTTGCTGATATTACTGATATACCTTCTTTAGAATTAGCTTTTAAAAATATAACGGATGTATACCATTGTGCGGCATTAATTTCTTTTGACCCTAATGATTATTATAAGTTGCAAAATATTAATGTTAAAGGAACTGCCAATATTGTAAATTTATCTTTGGCATACGGTATTAAAAAATTAGGATACATAAGTTCTATTGCTGCCTTAGGGAAAAATGAAGTATCTTCAGATATTACTGAACAAAGTGAATGGAATGATGCTAACGCCAATGTTTATGCGCTCACAAAATATGCAGCTGAGTTAGAAGTATGGCGTGGTACACAAGAAGGTTTAGATGCGGTAATTGTAAATCCTGGTGTTATTTTGGGGCCAGGATTTTGGAAAACAGGTAGTGGTAAGCTTTTTAGTAAAACCGCGAGAGGGTTAACATATTACCCGCCAAATGGAACAGGATTTATTGCTGTAAATGATGTAGTTAAGATGATAGTAGAGTTAATGGAATCTACTATTAAAAATGAAAACTACATAGCTGTGGCCAAGAATATGACATACAAAGAAGTGCTTTCTAGAATTTCTGTTGCATTAGGCAAGCCTAGACCTAAAAAAGAATTAAAAATTTGGCAGTTGAATATGCTATCTAAGTTAGATTGGTTGGTAACTGCAATTACTAGAAGAGAAAGAAAACTATCTAAAATGCAGGTAAAAGGATTAAAGCGTCAAGAAATATATGACAGTGAGAAAATAAAGAAGGTATTAGATTTTAAATATGCAGATATAGAAAGTGTAATTATTTTTGCCTCGCATCAGTTTTTACAGGAGAACCCTTAAGAGTCTAAAGTTTACTTTTTATTTTTTCCTGCATTACTTTTTTTATCACTTTCTGGTTTTTTATGCATAGCACTTTCTATAGTAGTCTTTTCTTTATGTAGCCTTTTTTCTACTTGTGTAAAAAGATCTTCATAGATGGTTGGGTCAGAAGCATAATACAAATCACTTTCTGCAAATTGAATACTATCTATTTTATATTTGGAATAGATGTATGGCATTGTTTTTATATTTTTTTCAATCAAAACAATGGAGTTGGTATTCTTTGCAGCTGTAATGACTGCTAAGTCATAAAGAATATCTACCATTTTTTTCTTTGCAATAAGGTTCTCTGGTTTTTTAATCAGTTTTTCTGTACAAGAAATAAAGGAGATCATAAGTAAGATAATTACAACTTTTTTCACGCTTTTTTTAAAATTTTAATAATTAGTAACAAACTATTTCTATAATTTAATGCCCATATAGTTATTTTGTTCTCTTTGCTTAAAATGCTAAATTAATCTTTATGAAGATTTTTTTAAAACCTATTAGAATTCATTTCATCTATTAAAAGTTAACCTTTTTGCATTGCGTTTATCAGAAATAACACCATTTTCATATGCTAAATGACCATTTACAAATGTATGTGAAATTTTGGACTTAAATGTATTTCCTTCAAAAGGAGACCACCCGCATTTGTATAAAATATTGGATTTGCTCACTTGCCAAGAATTTGCCGTATCTATAATTACTAAATCGGCAAAGTAACCTTCTTTTATGTATCCTCTTTTTTCTATTTGAAATAGAATAGCAGGATTATGACACATTTTTTCGACCATTTTTTCAATGGCAATAGTGCCGTCTAATACTTTTTCTAACATTGCAGGTAAAATATGTTGCACCAAGGGGCCACCAGAAGGGGCTTTTGTGTAAACATTGTCTTTTTCTTCTATGGTATGTGGCGCATGATCTGTTGCAATAATGTCTATGCGATCATCTAAAAGTGCGTTCCATAGTTGAGTCCTATCTGTTGTTGTTTTAACAGCAGGATTCCATTTTATGAGTGTGCCTTTATTTTTATAATCTTCATCTGAAAACCATAAGTGATGCACACAAACTTCTGCTGTTATTTTCTTTTCTTTTAGTGGAATGTCATTTCTAAAAAGATTGGTTTCTTTGCCTGTTGATACATGGAAGACGTGTAACCTAGTACCTGTTTTTTTTGCTAACGCTACCGCTCTGGAAGAAGATAAGTAACAAGCTTCATTACTTCTAATTATTGGATGATATTCTACAGGGATATTATCACCATATTTTTCTTTATAAATGGCCATATTGTTGCGTATGGTAGTTTCATCTTCACAATGTGCAGAAATTACCATTTCTGTGTTTCTAAAAATGTTTTCAATTACTTCCTCATCATCAACCAGCATATTACCTGTAGAAGATCCTAAAAATAATTTTACACCAGAGCAAGCATTTTTATCTAACTTTTTTAATTCTTCCAAATTGTCATTTGTTCCACCAAATAAAAAAGAATAATTAGCATAAGAAGTCTCTTTGGCAATTGAAAATTTTTCTTCTAATTTTTCAATAGTAGTAGTTTGTGGGTTGGTATTAGGTTGCTCCATAAAGGTTGTAACACCACCAGCTATGGCAGCCCTGCTTTCAGAAGCTATATTGCCTTTGTGGGTAAGTCCAGGTTCTCTAAAATGTACTTGGTCATCAATAATGCCAGGGAGTACATAATTGCCTTTAGCATCAATTATTTTTGCATAATCATCATTAATGGAGCTATCTATTTTAGAAATGTAGTTGCCATCAAGTAATATGTCACATTCAAGAATAGAGCCTTCATTTATTACTTTGGCGTTTTTTATTACTGTTTTTTTCATATTAAAATTTACTTTTTTGAAATAGACTTATGTATTTCATTTTTATGACTCCAAAAACTGCTTCACCAATTATGGAAGAACTCATTTTTGATTTTCCAAGTACCCTATCAGTAAAAATAATGGGTACTTCTACAATTTTAAAACCTTTAAGGTAAGCTCTAAACTTCATTTCTATTTGAAATGCATATCCAATAAAACGTACAGTATCTAGACTTAAATTTTCTAAAACTTTTCTTTTATAGCATACAAAGCCAGCCGTTGGATCATGTACTTTCATTCCTGTAATTCCTTTTACATAGAAAGAAGCGCCGTAGGATAATAGTATTCTATATAAAGACCAATTAACAACGTTTATGCCTTTTACATATCTAGATCCAATAGCTAAATCTGCACCAGCAACACAAGTGTTGTATAAGTTAATTAAGTCTTCTGGTGGATGAGAAAAATCGGCATCCATTTCAAAAATATAATCGTATTTTCTTGCAATTGCCCATTTAAACCCATGTATGTAGGCTGTGCCTAAACCAGCTTTTTCTTTACGGACTTCTAAAAAAATATTTTCTGGATATATTGCTTTTAGTTCTGTTACTTTTTGTGCAGTACCATCAGGAGAATTGTCATCTACTACTAGTATATGATATTCTTTTTTAAGAGTCAGGATAGCTTTAATAATAGCTTCAATATTTTCTATCTCATTAAAAGTAGGAATAATAACTAGGCTGTCTGTCATTCTTGTTTTAGTCTTGAATAAGCAAAAATACTATTTAAATTGCTGTGATAAAACCAAAGCTGATTTTTATGATTTTTTTACCATTTTATTATGGTCATATTGATAATGGAAATTTGTAATTTTGAAACACTTTTTAAATAAGAGTAACAAAACAATAATGGAAGCAGTACAAAGAGTGTTTAATAATGTTGATTGGATTACTAGTATATTTGTGATGAGCCTTTTTGTTTTGGTTTTGAGTAAAGTATTTTTTTATAACAAGTTTATAAATTTTGTAGTGTTGCCTTTTAATAACAAGTATATTTTTTTGCATAGTAAAAAGCATATATTATTTAATTGGTTTAATCTTTTGTGGAGTTTATTTATGTTGCTTAACATATCTTTATTTACATATTATTTATTGCAAATATTTTACAAAGCAAATAATTATACTACAACCTTTGGGTATCTAGCTTTACTAAGTTTATTAGCATTGTTTTTTATAATTAAATTTCTATTACAGTTTTGCAATGCATTTGTTTTTAGTTCAACAAAAATTGTAACTCAGTTTATTTTTAAGAAACTTTCTTATTTAAACTACAGTGTAATTATACTTTTCTTAGTAAACATTTTTCTTACTTATATAACCCCAAGTTCTCAAATAATAGTTTATTTAGGCTTGCTTTTAGTACTCATTGTAAATGTTATTGGTTGGGTTAATATACTTAAAAATCATCGAAATTTTATAACAACCAATTTTCTCTATTTTATTTTGTACCTTTGCGCACTCGAAATTTCACCTTTTGTGATAATAGGTAGTTACCTAAAATATTGATATCTATGAAGATAAAAACGATTTTGGTTTCTCAACCAGAACCTAAAATGGAGAACTCTCCTTATTCAAGACTTATTGAGAAAGAGAAGTTAAAAGTTGATTTTAGACCGTTTATACATATTGAAGGAGTAGACGCAAAGAGTGTGCGTCAGCAAAAGATAGATTTGAATAACTATACGGCTATTGTTCTTACAAGTAGAAATTCCGTAGATCATTTCTTTAGAATAGCAGAAGATATGCGTTTTAAAGTTCCTGATACTATGAAGTACTTTTGTCAGTCAGAAGCTGTTGCTTACTACCTTCAAAAATATGTGGTTTACCGTAAGCGTAAAATATATGTTGGTAAAAGAATGTTTGCAGATTTACTTCCGCTTTTCAAGAAGTACAAGACAGAAAAATTTCTTTTGCCTTCTTCAGATGTTTTAAAACCAGTGGTACCTGAAACTATGGACAGTTTAAACTTAGATTGGAAAAGGGGAATATTTTATAAAACGGTTATTAGTGACTTATCAGATTTAAGGGATGTTTATTATGATGTCTTGGTATTTTTTAGTCCTTCAGGAATAGAATCTTTATTAAAGAACTTTCCTGATTTTGAACAAAAGGAGACTAAGATTGCTGTTTTTGGAAACACTACTGTTAATGCAGCAACAGGTGCTGGCTTACGTATAGATATACAAGCGCCTACACCAGAAACACCTTCAATGACAATGGCTCTCCAGAAATACATAGCTAACATTAATAAAAAATAATCGGGATAGCTACACAATCATATACTAACCGTTAGTAACAATTGTGAAATTGTGACTTCTATTTAAAACTTAAATTTTAAAACACTAAAGATGAAACCAAAAAAAATATATTATATAAGTGATGGATCAAGAGTTTTTTTTACTATTGTAGGAATAATTGTTGTTTCCGCATTAGTTTTCTCCTTAAAAGTATCATTTGATAAATTTGAATTAAGGAATGAATTTAAAAATTTTTTAATCCCTTTCCTAGTCGTTCTAGCTTCAATTCATTTATACAAAGCACTTAAAAAACTATATGTTTTAATTAGACATAATATACCTATTATAGAATTGTACGATACGTTTTTTGTTGTAGCTCTATATCAAGGAGGAAAATATACTTTTCTTTATCAATCGTTATTTGGAAAATATAACTATTCAAAAATTAATATTAAGGATATAGAGTCTATCTATAGAAATAAGAAATTAATTAGAATGGATTATACTAGGGTTCAAGGGTATACATTTATAACAGGAACAATTGATGGAAAAAAATTTGATATACCAACAATTATTGGTTCAATAGGTAGTTCTAATTACCTCAATTTAAAAATCAAGCTAAATCAGGAAGATTTCGATGTTAGCAAAATGATTTAAAAAGTTACTAACACTATATAAACGCAATGTTTTTTAGTGCTTTGAGCAATGGGAGTTTTGTATTTGTGAGGTCGGTGCCACAAATTTTATTATAGGGTTACCCATTTAGTTCTCAATTAGTTTTAGCCTACTTATAGTGACAGGCTGATGCATTGCACATCGTTGTATTATCTTATCCAATATTGATACTCTATGGTTTCTTCGATTAAATCTAAAGAAGTATTCATCAATATATTTTTGGAGATATTCTTTATTGCAATAAGAA